>DIVY01000031.1 GCA_002422535.1 Caryophanales bacterium UBA6120
CGTTAACGATAGGGGTATTCATTGTATTAAAACAGGCGTTTCCTTCCATTTCTAAACACTTGAAATGCTACCTCAATCGGGGTAGCATTTTTTTGTTTGAATTATTGAGCCTAGTCGGCATCATTTGGCTCTTTATTATTTATGGTCATTGTTTTTCGTTTCTAAATCAGCCGATTTCACGATTGCCAATGTTTATGAGGAGATTTTGGTTTTGTAGTGTAAAATTAAGGTAAGAATTATTTTTAGAAAGGGATGATGATATGGATAAAGTAAAAGATAAATACTTGTACGAGTTAGATGAAGAACTATGTAAACTATTTGATAAAATTAGAACGAAATCAAACTTGGAATATTCGATTAATATAGATCGAACAGTCATAACCTTTGTTTTGCACAAACACTTAAAACTTACAGTAGTTTATGCAAATCAATATGATGAAGCAGTTATTTATCTTGATGGCAGATTCACTCAGTACACTCATTGGCATCTTGATAACTATGAGGCAATAAAATTTGTCGATGATATGGTTGATGAGAAAGAGATTTTTATCGAGTCAAAGTTTTTTAGAAGTATTGGATCTCAATTCGCCTATAAGGTATTGAATTTGGATAAATACAATTTAGTGAAGAATCATTTTATTGGTAAAAGAACCAAGAACATATTTACAGCTTCACAAATAATCCAAGGTAATCTAAAAAAACTGTTCAGATAAACTCACATTAATTTGCGGGTTTTCCTTTTTGGGCGAACAATTCCATGACTGTGTTATCAAGCGGTTTCAGGCGCGTAAAAAGGTTTAAAACATGCGATACGTGTGTGACATTAGAACATTGATTTGCGATATGTCTGTGACAATGGAAAAACGATCATGCGATACTTCGACTAATACTGAGACAAAAAATTGGAAAAACTCGCATTAATTTGCGAGTTTTCTTTTTGGGGCGAATGATAAAGGACTCAATCACGTTTGTACGGATTAATCGCAAAAGTAGTATTTCAGATGGTCGTGAAGTTTTGTTAACAAAAAAACAATTAAAATATAAAAGATGCGTTTCATATGTATCAAAAAAGGGAATGAGGTTGAAAAAAATTATTCTAGCATTGGTTCTTCTAGTCATAGGTACTGCGTTTATTATTTGGTCATTGAACTTGATTGTATCGATTGATTCTTCCGGGTCCGACCTTACTGATATTGCTGGCAAGTGGTTTCCAATCTTAGGTTTGGTCGCTGGTCTCACTTCGGGGGTGTGAGGATTGATCATTGCAGTAAGAAAAGTCAAGAAAGACTAATAAAAGCATTTGTTCGTAAAATCTTTTAGCTTGCAAAACTTGTGTGAAATTTATTTTTCGAACGACGGCACGATGTGAGATTGGTTGTTTTTACTTGTGAAAATTTGGAAAATACTGAGACAAAAAACAAGATAAACACGCATTTCAGTGCGCTTTTTCTTTTGGACGAATCGAAAGCGAAGGCAGACTGCGAAAACTTTTCAAACGTTGTAGTGTGCAAAAAAATAAAATCGGAGAAAACCAATTTTTGCCGTCCCAAAAAGGCAAATCGATATAAAAAATCGGTAAATAGTAGAATAAAAATATTAAGCGCCATGACTGTCCATGGGCATTGAAAGGCATTCCACTAATCCCAATTATGAGGTGAGGATATTGTTTTTTTGCTGTCACAATCCTATGATTAAAAATATAAGATTCCTCAAAAAGGGGACCGGAGATTCAAACATATGAATAAAAAGGACGGAAGAACTTTTAGTTGGGCCATTTGTGGTTTGATTGGCTGCGCGTTTGTTCTTTATACGGTCGGCAATCCTTTTGGCGCCTGGCTTTCGCATATGAATGGTGTGGATGCCGACGATTTGCCCTATTCGTTGTCATTTACCCCGTCTCAAAACCAGTTCGCGGCTTCTTCCACGGAAGCGATTGGCGAGGCCCTCACCACTGAGGGAAACCTGATTTCATTCACTTACGACGATCTTACCGCAGCGGACGGGTGCTGGGAGGCGGTGGCCCCGAGTGGATATTTTCATAACACCACGCCCATCAGCGGGATCACGGGCATCGCGTTCGATTTTGGCGACGAAAATGGCATCAGCCTCTCGTATGGATGGCAAGATCGAACAAGTGGAGCCATCAGCTATCGCGTCACCGGGGTGGCCCTCAACAGCACGACGAGTTCCTATAATTTCGGAAACGAATTTCCCGACAGTTTTAAAGTCGAGAATACCAGCGAAACCAAGACCGTGAGCATCACCTCGTTCACTCTCACCTATTCCTGCTCAGCCACCATCGACCCATACTTGGGTTCCGAAGGGCTTCAATTCACTTTAGTTCCTGATGAGCCATCCTACTCTATCAGTGGGTATACGGGGTCATCGGCGGCAGTTGCAATCCCAAGTCGTTATTCAGGAAAAGACGTCACTTCGATTGGCGATAACGCCTTCGCTAACTGCACCACTTTGACTTCGGTCACGATTCCGAACAGCGTGACTTCAATCGGCGAGTATGCTTTCGAAAGTTGTACCTCGTTGCCCTCGATTACGATTCCGAGCAGTGTCACGTCAATTGGAACAGGATCTTTCAGCCATTGCGAAGCCCTGAGTTCGATTACAATCCCCAACAGCGTCACTTCGATCGGCGATTTGGCTTTCGACTATTGCATTCGGCTTTCGTCCATCACGATTCCCAGCAGCGTCACGGCAATTAGCAATAACATTTTCGAAAATTGCACCGCGCTAGAATCCGTCACAATCCCAAATAGTGTCACTTCGATTGGCGATTATGCTTTCTTTTCTTGCACCTCGCTGACATCGATTGCAATCCCCGACAGTGTCACTTCGATTGGCCTAGGGGCGTTCAATACGTGCACCTCGTTGACGTCCATCACGATTCCTAACAGCGTGACCTCGATTGGCGAATTGGCTTTCTATTTTTGCACTTCGCTGACGTCCATCACGATTCCTAACAGCGTGACTTCGATCGGCGATTATGCTTTTTCTTCTTGCATTTTGCTGACATCCATCAACGTCGCCAGCGAAAATCTGCACTATCAATCCATTAATGGCAATCTCTATAGCGAGGATGGAACGACCTTGTATGTTTATTGCCCCGGGCAAACTGCTAGTTCGTTTGTTGTCCCAAATGCGGTCACTTCGATTGGCAAAGCAGCTTTTGCTGCTTGCAACTCGTTGACGTCCATCACAATTCCGAATAGTGTCACTTCGATTGGCGATAATGCTTTCAATTCGTGCACCTCGCTGCCATCCATCACGATTCCAAGCAGCGTCACTTTGATGGGCGATTCTGCTTTTTTGAGTTGCACCTCACTGACCATTAATTGCCAAGCGGCATCACAACCCACGGGTTGGAATTCCAACTGGAATCCTGATGGACGTCCCGTGAACTGGAATGTTGCTTAAGTTTTGATGTTCGGGGCGCTTTTATATTATCATTAATAAAACGACGGCATTGGCAAATCAATTTGTTGAAACTCCCATTCAAATGACACGTTTTTGAAGCAAAGGCCTTTCACTGATTGGCTTTTTCAGTGGGCCAAAGAATGGGCTCTATGATCATGCTTTCAAGTGGTTTCCGGCGCCTAAGAATGTTTAAAGTGTGCGATCAGTGTGTGACATTGGTTACTTGACCTGGCGATACTTTGAGAAATACTGAGACAAATTCAAAATAAACGACCTTCGGGTCGTTTTTTCTTTGGGACGAATGATTTGGGGTTTGTATGTGAAAAAATATTTTCAGCATCTATTAATATATTGAGGTTATTCATGGGTGCAAATAATGGACATGCGAATGAATATGAAATTATAAGTAAGCTTGATGGTAAAAAAATCAGTCAACTTCCTCAACATTTTTCTAGCTGGTTATCGAATTTATTTCCTGATCATAGTGGCGTCTTAGAAGTAAAAAAATTAAACAACGAGCAAAAAGCTGATATTTCGATCAATATTGGCAAAACCATTAAATACATTTCGATCAAGAGCGGATCATCAAATTCTTTTCACTCAGAGCCTATTGCTACTTTTATACCATTCTTACGTTCAATTGGCATAAGTGAAGTCACATTGAAAACTATTGTTTTATTTCATTTTGGCGATAACACCTTTGATGGAACGGGAAAGACAAGATTTACATCGGCCGAATTAAGAAGAGCCTATCAAACAAGATTCAAACAAGCTAGTGACGAACTAAGTGAAAATGAAATAATTAAGGCAATAATTGAGCGGTGCATTACAAAAGGAAGATTCTTAACTAATTACGTCGTCGATGGTATCTATCATGGAACGGAAAAAGAAGGTTTTTATATTTCGACCGAATCGATTTATCGCATTTTGCTAAGGAAATCGCATCGAAGCAAGAATGGCACAATTAATATTGGGATGCTTACCTATCAACCGGGAAGTCGAAACTTGTGGGGAATACCTGGTTCTGAGCAAAAGCGTAGTCAATCAGAAATTAAATGGCGAAGTTTCATTCGCGATGTCTGTGATTTTAAAAGATTTAGATAGGATTTTTCAATGGTGAACGATAATAATATTTAAAAACTTATTTGCCATTTTAGTTTCGAACATGAGCAAAAATTTGAAAATTTTAGGCCATATAATATTACCCCAAAACAACTATGCGATTGCTTGGATTCCAATTAGTATTCCATAAAACAGGTTTTTTGCTCGCTTGGGAATTAATTGTTTAATTAGCAGATAAATAGAAGCCATAACTTTCAATCGTCGTAACTGTGCTAAAAATGTACACTGAGGTTAAATGTGGGTTATTCCTAAACGCATTTTGGCTAATGGCCGTGACACTGGTTAAAATTGAATAAGAAGGATTAGTCTTTCCTGCTGGATCACTAATCATTGTCGCAAGGGCTTCATTGAATGAGCCGCCATCAGAAGAGTTAGAAGTCATATTAGCGAATCGATATTAATTTATGTAAGATGCATACAATTAATGAAAGCGTAAGTTCCCAAAGAATTGACTGAGGCAGGAATTACGATTGTGGTCGATGTATCATAGTCAGCTAAAGTTCGGGTCCCCATGAATAATACATTGTTCAAAAGCAAACAAAAGTCGAACGAGGAACCAATTGAGGTCAAACATTTGGTGAGACTGATGGAAGTAAAGGCTCAATAGTTATGGAAAATATCGTTTCCAATAGAGGTAATTCCACTTGGGAGGGTAACACTAGCGAGGCTTGCATTATCGTAAAAGAAAGATCTGGGCAGTGAAGTTAATCCCGATGAACTATATTTTGGAGACTATTTAAATGAATTTAGGAAAATTGCTAAAGCCTGTGAGAAATTCAAGCATTCTTTATGGAAAAAATATGAACATAATGGCGATGCCTACCTACCCTAATGCCAAAACAGAATTTATTGGAAAAAATCCAACTTAACTAAAAAGAATCATAAAAACAAATATAGTCGCTAGAAATTAAACTAAGTTTCCAAAATAAGAAATACTAATACAAATCGTGGTATTTCATTTTAAGATCAAGAAATTCGTCAAGTTGTAATAAAACGTGATACAGTTCGGCACGATGTTCAAATTCGTCCCGTGTTTTTGGCAAGGGCGAATCTTTAAAATATTGCAGTAATTTTTGTAATTCTTCCCGAAGTTCTTTCGCCTTATTGGTAATGCCAATCTGCCCTTCAAATTTATTTAAAAAATCGATGATGATTTGTTTTTCCCGAATGGGGGCGACTGCTTCAAGGATGGGGGCGATGCGCTCCAGGACAATCAGTTGGCCACGCCGCATTTTAATATAGTCTTCACGTTGATTCGTTTGGACATAATAATGGTTTTCAAGGTCAATGAATAATTTTTCTTTTGCTTGTTTGATTAATTGTTTGACGTGGGTAAAATCAACCGGCTCGCCTTGGGCGATGTCTTGGATTAATTTATCGATATTGTCATCGATTTCCTTAATCGACTTATTGATGGTCTTGTCGCTTTTAGGAATATAAAGGTTTAGTAAGAAAGCCACGCCAATGCCGATAAGAAGAATGTAGAGGGCATTAAAGGCATAAGAGAGATCTTGTTCTAAAAATACTTGCGAAATAAGAACAAGGGCAATCACGATCCCATCCTTTAAGCGAAGCATGAAACTGATGGGGATGAAGACCGCTACAAAGATAATTAAGACCCAAAATTCGTAGCCTAGAAGAAAAAATAGTAAACTCGATAATCCCAGCGCCAATAAAGAGTCTAATAGCCAGATGATGGCCGCCTGTAGCGCCCGTTTTCTTGTTAAGTCTAAACCAATGACGGCGATAATGCCGGCAGTGTATGTATAGGCAATGCCAAACGCTTCGGCGATAAGAATGGCCACCACAAACGCAATCACCATTTTGATGGCAATGAGGATGCGCGTTTTTAGGCAAAGCTTGGTATTAAATAATTCTTTAATCATATTGATATTATAGATTATTCCTAATCACTATCATAATTTATGCGGCTTGTGACATTTGATATTTGCCACAATGTGTTATGATATCATAAAATAAAAGGAATTTCTCATGAGATTATTATTTAAAAACGCACGCATATTGAGGATGGTTAAAGACCAACCGATTTTTATTGGAGATGTGATCACCACGGATGCGCGCATCACATATATTGGACCTTCAATAAATCATGAAGGCCAGTTTGACCGCGTTATCGATGTGGATGGGAATGTATTGATGCCGGGATTTAAAAACGCCCATACGCACTCCCCGATGACATTTTTGCGAAGCCTTGCCGACGATTTACCACTGCATGAATGGTTGTACGAAGCGGTATTTCCATCCGAAGCAAAATTACGCCCGGAAGACATCTATATTTTGTCCAAAGTGGCGTTTGCCGAATACCTGACAAGTGGCATTACCGCCGGTTTTGATATGTATTACTATCCTGAAGAAGGCGCGCGCGCTTCTATTGATGTGGGATTTCGCTCCGTCTTACTTGGAACGGTGACTAAATTCAGAGAGTCTGTTTTGGAGATGAAGAAGAGTTTCCAAATCATTAACAATTGGCATCCACTCGTCTCATATCGCATGGGATTTCACGCCGAATATACCGCAAATGAAGAAATCCTGATGGAGTTAGCAAAAGCTGCCCATGAACTTCAAACACCGATTTTTACGCACATTAGCGAAACGCAGGCCGAAGTGCAAGGTTGCATCCAGCGTCATGGCATGACCCCACCTCAATATTTTGAGAAACTTGGGCTTTTTGATTATGGCGGTGGCGGGTTTCACTGTGTCCATTTGACTCATGAAGATATCGCCCTTTTTAAGCGCCGGGGTTTATTTGCCGTCACATGCCCAGGGTCAAACACCAAACTCGGTAGTGGTATCGCCCCGATTCAAACGATGATTGACGAAGGTATTAACCTTGCGATTGGCACGGATGGTCCCGCGAGCAACAATTGCCTCGACATGTTTAAGGAAATGATGCTGACGTTTGCGTTACAAAAAACAAAGCTAAATAGCGCCGTTGCCGTTGACCCGTATACCTTGCTTGAAATGGCGACCGTGGGAGGCGCCAAAGCGATGGGTTTAGTGGATAGCGATGTTCTCGAAGTTGGTAAATATGCCGATATGACAATCATTGACCTGCAGCAACCGAATATGCAACCGATTAATAATATCATAAAAAATATCGTCTACGCTGGTTCAAAAAGCAACATTAAAATGACGATTATCGCAGGCAAAATATTATATGAAAATGGTTTGTTTAACTTGGGCGAACCGATTGCAGACATCTACCGGAAAGCTCAAGAAGTCACTAATCGCATTAAGGGCATCTAGGTAAGTAGTAGTCGAAGAATTTTTTCGCTGCTTCATTATGAAACACGCCGATTTCCGCTCTTCTCCAGGCCGGTAATTCGCGGCCTTTTAAATTAATATCGGTATACTTAAGCGGGCGCCTACCATCAAAAAAGGTTTTTTTGATAATGACTTTGTCATCGATTGTTTCGTCCCGGGCGTCATTGTAGATGACGCACATGTCCTTAATAACCGAGGGATCTAGTGGGGGCAATTTTCCATTGGGAATCACATATTGGAAACTAGGGACATGGCCTTTGTCAAATCCTAGAATTGGATTGCTTGTTTCCGATAATAAGTATTTTTCCAGCAACCGCCAATAGGAAAGCGGGTAGGTTTTTGTTTCTAGATTATAATGGCCATTTCGCTCAAATTCAAAAACATATAGGACCTTATTACCTTCGTAATTAGTGGCATAGGGCCATAAAAAATTGTCAAAACCATATATGGAATCAGGACAATGATCGCGGAGATAGGCAATAATAAAGGGTTTGTTACCCTTAAATAGGTCAATTAATTGTTCTTCGATAATATATTTAAGATACAATGACATCAATCCGGTCCCCTAAATATCGCGCCAGCTCGTCATAATTCGTAAATGTTCGATTATAGTTAGCGTCGCCTACTTTATATGCTCGTGAATATTTTAAAATCCCATGGTCAAACACTGTCAAGATTGGGGAATTGGCATCAGTGACAGGTAATCCATGTTTGTTTTGTTGATAAAGCACTTGGGTATATTCAAGCGTGTATCCGGGGATATTCATGGTTGTTAAGTACTGGTTAAAAAGCGGTATGAATTCCACCGTACAAGCACAAGTTTGATTTGTAATCGTTAAAATGAAACTTTCGGTATTGGCCACCATCGTTTCAAACTCCGAATAACTAACCAGTTGTGTGGATGTATTAATTGGAGTGGAACTTGCAGTAAAAACAACTTGATCAAGCACTGCCGGGCACCCGCTTAAAATAACAACGGTAGCAACAGAGAGCAGGGGACGCCAAGTTCTAGAGAAAGGTATCAATATTTGCGGGTGTTTCATCATATTAAAATTATAGCAAATCCGCGTCTAAATCAATGAAAACAGTCGTTAATTAAGGATGAGATTTGGACATTGTCAAAAATAATAAAATTCGGAGAAAAAACATATTCAAAAATAATGATTAATTTCATTGCATTTACCCGCACTTTTATATATATTTTGATTGACAAATAAGGGACCCCCTAATAAGTGGTAGTTCTTATTTGTCTTCGTTTTTTTTAGGAGGTTGCCATGGGTAACGACATTATCATTCAATTAAATAATCTTTCGAAACAGTTCGATGGAACGACCGTCGTTGATAATTTAAGTTTATCAATAAAAAAAGGCGAATTTGTTACCTTTCTAGGACCATCCGGATGTGGCAAAACGACGACTTTGAGGATGATTGCGGGGTTTGAAATTCCCAATCAGGGAACGATTCTTTTGAATGGTGCCGATATCACAAAACTACCCCCTTATCAAAGACCTGTAAACACTGTTTTTCAACGGTATGCGTTATTTCCGCATCTTGATGTTTATGACAATATCGCTTTTGGACTAAGACTTAAAAAAGTCGATGTCAAAACCACGCTTGAAAATGGCAAAATAGTGATCGAGCATCGCAAATACAATGCCGATGAAATTGACGATAAAGTGCTTAATGCGTTAAAAATTGTTGATCTTGAAGATTTTGAAGACCGCGATGTGACAACTTTAAGCGGTGGTCAACAGCAACGCGTTGCCATTGCTCGGGCCATCGTCAATAACCCAGAAATCTTATTGCTCGATGAGCCATTAGGGGCTTTAGACCTTAAAATGCGCAAAGAGATGCAACTCGAATTGAAAGAAATGCACCGAAAACTTGGCATCACCTTCATTTATGTTACGCACGACCAAGAAGAAGCGCTGACGATGTCGGACACCATCGTCGTTATGAAAGATGGTGTCATTCAACAAATTGGAAAGCCGGCCGACATTTATAATGAACCAATCAATGCTTATGTTGCTAACTTCATCGGAGAATCCAACATTTATAACGCGACAAGCCTAGGACCAAACAAACTCCGCTTCCTAGGCGCCACTTTAAATACGACACACAAATATCCCGCGAATGAAAAGCTTGATGTAATTCTACGACCTGAAGATTTATATCTTGTAGAACCTGGCCTTGGTTTTGTCGATGGCATCGTCGCTAGTCGCGTCTTTAAGGGCGTTCATTATGAATATATCTTAATGGTGGGCAAATCTGATGTCGTCGTCCAGGATGTTCACAATTATGAAGTTGGTCATAAATATGGCATCACGTTTGATGCGGATGACATTCATATCATGGAAAAAGAATTTTCTGAAAACGAATATGAAGAAGCTTGGATTAACGATCGCAATCAATTAGTCATTTCTGATGCGGTTTTTGATGTTGACGTGACGCAGCTTATCGCCGGATCAAAACTTGATGACAACAATTACCTAATCGGTCCCAAAGGCATCAAATATAACCTCAAGGACTATGAAGTGACCGCAGAAATTCCCTTCACGGCGATTGAATTTAACGGAAACGCGGATGATGGGCAAGTGCGAGGCCATATTATTCAATCGGTTTGGAAAGGCGATCACTATCAAATCATCGCCCGCACGAGTGAAGAGGAAGATTATGTTGCCGATACTGAATATACTTATGAAGTGGGGACAGAAGTCGGTATTAATGTGGATGCGAGCAAAATTAAACTAAAGGTAAGGGGAAATTTAAGCGACCATGAAGTTTAGATTTCAACGGAAATATCTTTCAATCCCCTACATTCTGTTTTTAGTATTTTTTGTCGTTTTTCCAGTGTTTGTCATCATTTTTTATGCGTTTACCAATAGCCAAGGCCAATTTTCATTTGACGCGGTCAACCAATTTTTTGCAAGTCCTGAAAAATCTGGCGTGTTACTGCTCTCTTTTTTATATGCCGTGTTAAATACGATCATATGTCTATTAATTGGGTATCCCATCGCGTTAATACTCGCTAACAAAAAATACAATAAAAACGCCGTTATCGTCATGCTATTCATCATGCCGATGTGGATTAACTTTGTGATAAGAACATGGGCAACACGCGACTTATTGTATTGGATGGGGATTAACTCCGGAAACGCCCCTGGTGTTGCCGTGATGGTCGGCCTCGTTTATAACTATTTACCATTCGTGATTTTGCCACTTTACACCACGATGTTAAAGATGGACCAAAGCCAAATTGAAGCGAGCCAAGATTTAGGGGCCACGCCCACCCAAACATTTTTCAAAGTAATAATCCCAATGACGATGCCGGGAATTGTCAGCGGGGCGATGATGGTGTTCATGCCCACGATTTCCTCACAAGTCATTCCTAACATTCTTTCAGATTACAATATTATTTTATTCGGTGAAGCCATTTATGAGGCTTATAAAACCAACTGGAATCTAGGTAGCTTTATGGCACTAGTGATGCTGATTATCATCGGGGCATCGATTTTTATTACGCGCCGCTTCACATCGAAAGAAGATGGGAAAAAGGTGGCCATATGGTAAAGAAGGTTATCGCGAGGAGCTATGTCTATTTCATCCTTTTACTGATGTATGCTCCAATTTTTCTTTTAATTGGTTTCTCGTTTTTATCGAGCCAAACGGTCGGTTTTATCGCCGAAAACGATTATTTTACGTTTGAACTATATGTCAAATTGTTTCAAAATCAACAGGCGATGTCGGCGTTATTTAATACGTTACTTGTCGGCTTTTCTTCGGCCACGGTTTCCACGATTATTGGTACCCTTGGGGCGATCGGTGTTTTTTACATGCGAAATAGGGCCAAACAAACGATGGAAATTATAACGCAACTTCCAGTCATCAATGCGGAAATCGTGATGGCGTTATCACTTGCCATTCTATTCATCGTGTTAGGCTGGCAGGCGGGTTTCTTAACATTATTAATCGGCCACGTTGTGTTAACGGTTGCCTTTGTATACTTAAGCGTCAAGCCGAAACTACAGCAAATGGATCCAAGTATTTATGAAGCGGCGCTTGATTTAGGGGCAAAGCCTAACCAAGCGTTATGGAAAGTAGTTCTTCCAGAAATCATCCCTGGAATCTTTAGCGGTTTCTTATTAGCCTTAACGTTAAGCCTCGACGATTTTATCATCACCCTGTTCCTAAAGGCCCCGAATTTCAATACCTTATCGACCTATGTTGAAAATCAACTACGGATTGGTATTCCCCCAGAAATTCGTGCTTTAACAACACTCATATTCCTCTTTGCTGTCGCTGTCTTTGCCTTTAACGGCTATAAGACCAAACACGAAGAAAAACATAAACATCATGCATTCCACAAGGAGGAAAAATAGATGAAAAAAACATGGTTGTGGTCGCTGTTCGCTTTTGGATTGCTCGTCGGTTGTCAACCGCAAAACCCCACAACTGATTTGACGCTACGCGTCTATAACTGGGGCGGTTATATTTATGAACAAGAGAGCCCTGAAGATGTGCCTAGCGTCGTCGACCAATTTGAAACTTGGTATTTGGCTACTTATGGTCAAACGGTAAAAGTCGAGTATTCAACTTATGATGTGAATGAGACGGCCTATAGCCAAGTGGCAAAACTTGGCCGTCAATTTGATTTAGTCGCTCCAAGCGAATACATGATTCAGAAAATGATGAAAGAAGATTTGCTCGAAAAGTATGATCGCGAAATTGATGGTAGTTATACTTATTTGCCTTATTATAACGATTACGCCTCTCCTTATTTAAAACAAATCTTTGAAAATCTGCTCGTAGAAAGCGAGCCCGTCAGCGATTATGCGGCCGGATATATGTGGGGAACCGTAGGCATTATTTATGATCCATCCATTATCGATTCCGCGGACGCTGTAAGTTGGGAAGTTCTTTATGATCCTGACTACGCGAAAACCGCTACCATCAAAAATTCGATGCGCGAAACTTATATGATTGGCGTCATCGATGTTTATCGCCAAGAATTACTAGACGCTAGGGAAGATTACCTCGACGCGGTTATCACGGCATCAGAGTATAATCAGGCCATCAGTGACATCATCAATCGGAGCGATCCGGCCACGATTGCTTTAGTCGAAGAGTCCTTACGAGAATTAAAGGCCAATAGTTATGGACTTGAGGTCGACTCCGGTAAAAACGATATCGCCAGTGGCAAAATCGGTATGCAAGTGTCTTGGAGCGGCGATGCCGTGTACTCGATGGATTTGGTTGAAGAAGAATCAAGCAAAGAATTAGAATTTATTGTCCCCGAAGAAGGTGGAAACATTTGGTTTGATGGCTTTGTGATGCCTAAAGGCGCACAGACACGCTTAGCCCAAGAATTCGTCAACTTTGTGTCTAATCCGGAAATCGCCATTTTGAATATGGATTATATCGGTTATACAAGTTTCATCGCCGGTCAAGATGTTCTTGATCGCGTCATGGATATGGAAGATGCTACCGGCGGCTTTGAGCTTGATTTATCATACTTCTTCACAGGTACGGTCGATCCTTTAACAGATATGACAGTAACCACCGTTGAAAATCGGCAACTGCACACCCAATACCCCGATGAAGAAACGATTACACGCTCCGCCGTCATGCGTGACTTTGGTGATAACAATGCCGCGATTATTGAACTTTGGTCGCGCATCAAGACTTCCACAGTTGACCCAGTCACCATTATTATCGTTGGTGTTGTAGCTTTAGCGGGTATCGGCGTTGGCTTATTCTTCTTTTTCAAGAAAAAGACAAGCAAACGTGGACGTCGCTCCTTAGCTAAGAAACGGAAGTAGGCAAGGTCCCTAATTGAAACAACACGGCGTGAATGCTATACTTTTCCAAGGCATTCCGCCGGCTGGTTCCTTAGCCAAGTGGTAAGGCAATTGACTGCAACTCAATCATCGTCGGTTCAACTCCGATAGGAACCTCCATCAATAAAAAAGGCTTGTATTAATGCCATTACGTGCTATATTATATAAGCCTTTCACCCATGCGCCCGTAGCTCAATTGGATAGAGTGCCAGACTACGAATCTGGAGGTTACGAGTTCGATTCTTGTCGGGCGCGCCATACTCGGGAAATAGCGCAGCTTGGTAGCGCATCTGGTTTGGGACCAGAGGGTCGCAGGTTCAAATCCTGTTTTCCCGACCATGATATTTGAACATCCGGAAGCGGATGTTTTTTTATTGATTAACTTATTAATTAATAATACAAATGTTTATTTGTTGAGGAGAATTAAGGCAATTACTAGAGTTGATAATGTTATAACAAATGTAAAAACTATTCCTGTGAGGAACAAAAAGATGAGAACACTTATTAAGAGGATTGGCAATAGTCGGGGTATCATCATACCCGCGTCCATTTTAAAAGTGCTGAATATCAAAGAGAGTGAACCACTTTTAATTAAGATTGTCGGTCGTGAAATTATATTGACCAAAGAACCTGAATTTAATCCCAAGTCACTCAATGAATTGTTTGTTGGATATGACAAAAGGTATGAAGAAAAGATTGTATTCGCGGATGATAAAGGGTTAGAAAAATGGTAAAACAAGGAGACATCGTCATTGTTGATTTTGACCTATCACTCGAGTCTGAGCAAAAAGGAAAACGTCTGGGCTTAGTCGTCAGTAATGATATATACCACGACAAGACTAATGGTCTTGCCATTCTTGTTCCAATTACTACCACACGACCCATCAAGTATCCCTTACATGTCGATTTAGACGAGCGAACCACAGTAAAGGGTCAAATCATGTGTGAACAAGTTAAAACGATGGACACACATGTAAGAGTCTTAAAGCCAATTGAAAGATTGCCTGCTGATTTACTTGAAAAAACGTTAAAGATTATTCATTTACTATTCTAGTTTCCATCCTCACTGCTTAAAATTTTTAAAAAATCAAAAGCGTAAATAAACTTTGAAAAAACATACTTTTAAGATTGTTAATATGTATAATAATTGTTGCTATGAAAATCACAAAACAAAATATAAAATCATTCTTCAAACGCGTCTACGAATACATTAAAGCATTATTCAAACGAACATACGCTTACACCATTCTTAGTATGAACGGCATGGTGTATGGTTTATTTGCCACCCTGATTGTTGGGGTGATCCTCAATCAAATTGGCTTACTAATGGACTTTTCCATTGGTGGAGTCCATATCGGGACTGTCATCATCGCGATTGCTACATTTGTGAAATCGCTGATGGGTGTTGGAATTGGCGTTGGTATCGCTTTAGCAATGAAACTCGATGGGTTAAAACTTGTCAGTGGAGCGATTGCCGGAGGCATTGCCACTTCGCTTGTTTTGATGGGAAAAGCCGATCCCATCGTTGCTTATTTCACGGTTATATTTACGCTTTTGCCACTAGCGGCCATCTTTAAAAAACGCGTGCCATTCGACATCGTGCTACTACCACTATTTGCGATTCTCGTCAGTTATTGCATCGGCATTATTATCGTTGACCCAATTAGCTCAGTTGCCACGGCGATTGGTGCTTTCGTTAACCGCGTCACGGAATTTGAACAACCATTCTTGATGGGAATGCTCGTCAGTGTGTTGATGGGGATGATTTTAACGTCTCCGTTTAGCAGCGCCGCGATTGCTATTTCGTTTCAAATCGGCGGACTGGCTGGTGGGGCCGCTCTTATTGGTTGTTCGGTTAATATGCTGGGATTTGCTGTTCAAGGAAGAAAAGACAACGATATCGGCACGACTGTTTCCGTGGCCTTTGGAACAAGCATGCTCCAATTCAAAAATGTCCTTAAAAAGCCAATAATATGGCTTCCCACGATTATCGTAAGCGCAATTCTTGGGCCTTTATCAACGTTGGTGTTTGTGACGCGTACCGATCCTGTGGGCGCAGGCATGGGCACTAGTGGCCTCGTGGGGCAATTTGCCACTTATGCGGCGATGGGGCCAGGCTTAATGACATGGCTAAGCATTTTAGTGCTACAAATCGCTTTGCCAATCATTTTAGTGTTTTTCCTCGATTTACTTTTCCGCCGCCTTAAGCTTTACGGCCCAGGCGATCTTAAAATATAGGCGCCCGTAGCTCAGTTGGATAGAGCGCTAGACTTCGAATCTAGAGGTCACGAGTTCGATTCTTGTCGGGCGCGCCATAAAACAAAATGCAGGAGACTGCATTTTTTTCTTGCCGTTTATTTATATTGAAAATACATTAATAAAACTATATTATATTGAGGCGTGGAATGAGCATCCCACGGGGTCATAGCTCAGCTGGGAGAGCGCCTGGTTTGCAACCAGGAGGTCAGGGGTTCGATCCCCCTTGGCTCCACCAATTTACATGGCTGCGTAGCTCAGTTTGGCTAGAGCGTCCGGTTCATACCCGGCAGGTCGAGGGTTCGAATCCCCCCGCAGCTACCATTATCGATGCCCTACCCGCTGGTCATACCTACGGGTTTTTATTTCCAAGACGGGCCGCATATATTAAGATTATTACGACGGACCCTTAGCTCAATGGTTAGAGCTCCCGGCTCATAACCGGTTGGTTGCAGGTTCGAGTCCTGCAGGGTCCACCAAAGGAAGCTTACCCAAGCGGTTGAAGGGGGCGGTCTTGAAAACCGCTAGGGGGTGCAAGCCCCGCAAGAGTTCGAATCTCTTAGCTTCCGCCAGAAAATTTCACCGGTATTCCGGTGTTTTTTATTTGATGAACGATGAATGTAATATACAATATAAAAGGTATAAATTATGCAACATGAAATGATTAAGGGCAAATTGCTCGATAGTAATGGTCAATTATCAGAACCGGGGTTTGCTTATGCTCCATTAAAATCGTATCACCGAGATGAAATAAAAGCCCCTAAATGGCGCATCAAGGAATGGGACTATTATTACATCGGCAATCTTCATCATGGACTTTCAATCACCATTAGTGATTTAGGCTATATTTCGATGATCGGAATCACCTTTTTTAATTTTAAGGTTCCGGTTCAATATTCGCGTTCATTTATTGGTTTCTTTCCTATGGGAAACATAAAATTACCAAATCATCCTAGCGAGGGAAAGACGCATGTTGTCAATAAAAATTACGATATGACATTTGAGGTTAATGGAAATGTCCGGCACCTATATGGCACAGTGAAAAAAGTTCATGGAAAAGACGATTTATCGTTCGATTTGAAGTTAGAAGATAAAAACAAAGTTGGTCTTTGCATTGCGACGCCATTTAATAAAGTGGGCTATTTTTATTACAATTACAAACTGAATAATCTTTTAGCCTCAGGCCTGGTCACGCTTGGCAATGACACATACGATTTTGAAGGAACGCAAGGAGTACTTGATTGGGGAAGAGGCGTTTGGCCATATAAGAATACATGGTATTGGTTATCGTTCTCTGGTAATAGCGGAGAATTTGTCGTGGGAGCCAATTTAGGGTATGGATTTGGAGATACTTCCGCCGCTAGCGAGAATATCGTTTATGAGCGGCCGATTGATAGCACCGCGGGAGCGAATGCCACAAAACTTGAGGATGTCGTATTTGAGATTCCTCAAGACGATTTAGGCCATGATTGCTTTATGGGTGAATGGGTCATTAAAAGTGCGAGTGGCGACATTGACTTAAAGTTTAAGCCACTACTTAACCGCTCGTCTAGAAGTAATTTACTCGTGATTAAATCGATTCAAAATCAGGTTTTCGGTTATTTCTCAGGCACCATTATGAGTAATGGGCGCCCATTAAAAATCGATAATGTCTTAGGCTTTGCCGAAAAAGTATATAATGCTTGGTAAATTGAGGACCTATGAAAATATTAGAAACAACAAATCTATCGAAATACTACCGCAAAACCCATGCGCTTGAAGGTGTGAGTATGCGGATTGAACAAGGCGATATTTATGGCTTTGTGGGAAAAAATGGTGCGGGTAAAACCACGCTGATTCGTATTATTACAGGAGTCGCGGAACCAACTTCGGGCACCTATTCGCTATTTGAGGAAACCGAAAAAAAGAAACTTATTCGGGTACGTTCTCGCATGGCGGCGGTTGTGGAAAATCCGGCGCTAAACTTGGGTCTAAATGCTTATGATAACCTTCGATGCCAATGCACATTGCTCGGCATAAAGGAAAATGTCGATCAGGTCATTAATGACACGATTCAGCTTGTTGGTTTAACCGAACTTCTAGGGGTCAAACGCAAGAAAGTTAAAAACTTTTCTTTAGGTATGAAGCAACGGCTTGGTATCGCCATGGCGATGATTTCTAACCCCGACTTTTTAGTGTTAGACGAACCAAATAACGGCCTTGATCCTGAAGGAATTCGTGACATGCGCGAACTTTTAATGCGATTAAACGAACAAAAAGGCGTCACCATCTTAATCTCATCGCATATCCTTAGCGAACTATCAAAACTAGCGACTAGATATGGTTTTATCGATAAAGGAAAGTTGATTAAAGAGATTACGGCCGAAGAATTAAATCAGCAATGTCGCAAAGCATCAATCTTTAAGGTAAACGACCCTAAACGTGCCCAAGATATCCTGATTCACAGCGATTACAAAAATGTGTCGCTACTAACCGATGGCGTGCGCGTTGGCGATGAAATAAACGTTTCTAAAACGATTACCCTATTAAGCAAACACGAGATTGAAGTTAAATCCGTTCAAGAACAAAATGAAGACCTCGAACAATATTTCATGGAAATAATAGGTGCTAACCATGACTAAATTATTACGGCTGGAATTCCGGCGCTTATTTAAAGATAAAGGTTTTCTTGCCGTCAGTATTATCATTGTAGCTATTGCTTTATTACAAATTGTTGTGGCGAGCTCGTCTTATTACATCGATCCCTATACTCATGAAATCGATTGGTTTATGACATTAAAAGACATCATCAGCGTATCTTTCCAAGTAAGCAGCACGCCATTTATTCTCATTGGTCTATTTCTATCGTTATTTATTGCCAAAGACATTAACCAAGGCACGATTCGAAATAAACTAATCGCCGGATATAGCAAGGTAGAAATCTATGTGGCGATGGCCATTACTTCGTTAGTCATCTCCCTTGTCGGCATGATGATATATCACGCCGTGATTATGAGTTTCATTTGGCTCATTCCCTTTCCCGTCGATGCTAACGTCGCTCACGATTTAGAAAATTTCCTGATTTATTGGGCCGTTGGATATTTCTTAATTCTTGTCGTCACTTCTTTTGTGACGTTTATCGCCATGATGATCAAGAACATGGCTGGCGCCATTATCGTCTCGCTCGTGTTTTTAACATTCATCGTCGGCTTTGCGTTATTATCTCAGGCATTATTTGAAATGCTAATCATGCAACAATTTGACTTATATTCGCAGGCCCAAGAAGCCGAGGATGCACGGCGTGCTTTAAACCTTGTGCTTGATTATTTCTTGCCATATCAACTCTTAAAATATTCAACTTCATTTTTCAATCCAACCGACTATACTAACTTCTATTCGACCGAAGGAACGCAATATTTATTTAAAGTTTTAGGGACAAATATCGTCCTTTTAGCCGGCTTAAATGTCGGAGGCGCCTTCCTGTTCAGTAAGACCGACCTTAAGTAAAAAGCCTTGCTTTATACTCCAACTTTTGATATCATATTTTAGCGCCCAAACAGGGTGGATATCGCGGGGTAGAGCAGTCTGGTAGCTNNTTCAAATCCTTCCCCCGCAACCAATAATTATAAAGCCCAGTAGGGCTTTTTTCTTTTTTAGGCTTTAATAGATGGTAGCAATCGACTATAATTAAAAACAAAAGGAGAATATTTATGGATTTCAAAGGATCAAAAACAGAAGCCAATTTAATGGCAGCCTTCGCTGGCGAATCGCAAGCGCACACGAAGTATTTATTTTACGCCAAAGCTGCTAAAAAAGGCGGATTTGAACAAATCGCCGCATTATTTGAAGAGACAGCGCTAAATGAAAAAGAACACGCGAAACTTTTCTTCAAAGAGTTGCATGGTGGCGAGATTGCTGGGACTGAAGATAATCTTGCCGATTGCATTGCCGGCGAGCATATGGAATGGACCGATATGTACAAGACGATGGCCGAAGAAGCCTTAAAAGAAGGTTTCCCAAAAATCGCTGCCCTGTTCCGCAACATCTCCAATATTGAAAAAGAACATGAAGAACGATATCAAAAATTGCTCGACAGTATCAAAGCGGACCAAGTGTTCATTCGCGAAGATGTCGTCATTTGGAAATGCCGTGTCTGTGGCCACATTCATGTTGGCAAAGCCGCACCCAAAATTTGTCCAGTCTGTGCCCATTCACAATCTTATTTCGAAATCAAAGCCGAAAATTATTAAACTAATCTATAACATTACGCCTAAGCGAAATTATATTGATTTTTAAGCATGTTTCATTAATAATTAATAGGCGTAACTGCTGGATCAGTGGTGTAGCGGTTAACATGCCTCCCTGTCACGGAGGAGACC
>DIVY01000021.1 GCA_002422535.1 Caryophanales bacterium UBA6120
TTTATGAAATATTGCGTTCTATACGTAAAACAACTTTTTTGTTGCATTCACTTAGTCACCTAACAATGTTTTAATCATTTCTAATACCGTAAGAGCGGTGTAACAAGCTACTTTTTGGGCCTTGTTTATGCTGCCACGAGCAAATAAAGCTCCCGTCATCAAATTGATGGGACGTGCTAGAATCAACGATTTCGCCTAAGCAAGGATTGTCATTTTAACATGAGTGTTCATCATTTAAACCATCGCCACGACACGCATATTCTAATAACAGAAAAGCAAAAATCTGCGCTTTATGGATTGACCCCTAATTTTATTAAAATATGAGTGAACAATGCGTTGAATTGTATTTAGGAGAATAGATGTCCTTTGCCCATACGGCATTCCTCTATTCATAAAGTCGCTATGTCAAACAATTAGCATGTGCGTCCTTTTTCAAACTTTTCAATTTTTCGAATAAAACGCTTAAAAGATCACTTTGAGCCAAATATTGGATCGAGACGTCGCTTTGAAGTAACCAATTTAGCACCTTCACGGCGATTTTACTCTAAAACAATAATTAAAATATTTCTAAATAATGCGGTTTTTGCCTTGCCGTTTAGCTTCGTAAAGATTGATGTCGGCTTGACGAATCAAGTCGTAAATCGTGGCTCCTTGGAATTCATAAACGCCACCGCTGATGGTTATTTTTAGATGATTGGGAAATTCATGTTCGGCTATCACACTACGAATCCGTTCACCAATTGAATAAGCTTTTTCTTTGCTAGTGTGTGGCAGGATGATGACGAACTCGTCACCGCCAAAGCGACCCAGTCGATCAATTGGTCGTAAGTTTTCTTCTATTAAAGATACGATTTCTTGCATGACAGAATTGCCAATCGGGTGACCATAAGTGTCATTAATGAGTTTAAAATCATCAATATCGATCATTAGTAGGGATACATTGATTTCATCTTCATTGTTGCTATAAAATTCTTTCATGAAATTCATGATGCCGCGGTAATTCATCGCCCCAGTCATTTCGTCGGTCATCGCCACTTTTATTAACGAGGCTTTTTCTTCCTCTAATCGCGCTTCAAATTCTTTGCGAGAAGTAATATCAAAAACGATTCCTGACAATAATAATGGGAGCCCATTATCATCGCGCTTAGTAATCGCGCCACGATCATAAAACCACTTATAGGTGCCATCTTTTGCCTGAATTCGATATTCAACTTCGTAAACATGGCTATCGCCTCGTAAATGAGAACGCATATTTTCCATCACGCGTTCATAATCATTGGGATGCAGTCTCGATGTGAAAAAATCATAGCCGATTGGTTCTTTTACTTCTTGAACATCAAATCCTAACGCTTTAAGCTTAAGCGGATTAAACGTAACGTTGTTCGTGGGAATATCCCAATACCAGTGGCCAAGATTTCCCGACCAAGAAAAATCAAGAGAACTCTCCTGTTGTTGTTCTTGAAAAAGTTGATTAGCTAATCGCTCAAGAGCGGCTATTTTTTCAAGCAATTGTTTTTTTGTTAACTTTTCGTACTTCATGTTTTTTCAATCTATTAGGTAAGATACCATATTTTTAATCTATAATTACCATTTCTAGAAATTTTTTTTAATTATTTATTAATTAAATAAATAATAAATAAGTGACATTTAATTATAACTGGATGTTGGGTATGTTGTTGTTAATTAGGAATATCCATGTCAAAAAAATTATAGATAAAACGTATCAAAATCAAAAAAAGATTGACGCTGGAGACAAGAAATGAAACTTAATTTTAAGCTAATCGCGACGGCAATCTCGTTCCCTTTAGCAAATTGTCAATTTTCATTTAGTCCTTCTTCAACATCGACTGGAAGCAATCGTACCATTACTTCTTCGCTTGATTCTTCAAACGATAGTGACTGCGGTCAAGATAACAATGATCCTCGAAATCAACTATACTTTCCCCTCACACTGCATTTAAAAATCAACGACGTGAATTACACAATGACAACGTAGGTAGGCGTGTTAAAGGCAACACTTCACGGCGTGCTTTTGCCACCGCCGGAGTAATCGACCGATTAATTTCTGAATGAACTATTCAAGGAGTTGGGGTCCATATGACACCATTGAATCGAATGGAATTGAGGGTGTTCCCATCGCCGTCACGATTGGCGTTGAAAACAACGCAATTGACTACCACTCAACATATAACATAAAAACAAACAAAAAGACGAGCCAGCCTCATGATCTTGTGAATATGATTCAAGTTTTAAGCACAAGTCAGGGTTTGTCAGGACAAAATTTCGTCGCGGCTTTAGAAGCGGTCATCGATATTGATTCGTTTTTACGTTTTGTGGCTTTATCATCTCTGACTGGAAATCCTGATGATTTAAGAACGAATGTGAACAATTGATATTTGAATTTCCATCCGCTCACCCATAAAGCCTCCTTCATTCCTTACGATTATGATTGGTCACTTGGTGTTGCTTGGAGCGCAGGGCTGGGAAATAACATGGGCGCGCTCCATCCTGAGTACTATTTCAGCATCGTGGCCATTAACGACGATCAATCAATCCAGTGGCAACAGAATTCTCTGTATTGGCACACGATTTGCCATGAAGATGACCCGAACGAACAATATTTGGAAAAATATCCACGTATTGATGCATATCGGGATGCCTATGAGCAGTATGTAGGCTCTTACGCCGATTGTCCCGCCTTCTTTTATTACCGCAAAGTCCATTATGAGGACTATGAAAACGATATTGAAGATGTTCATTATTTTAATCGTTTGACAATCTATCTCGACTATTACAACACCTTTAAATTGTCAATCTTTCAAGCATATTTATCGTAAAAATATTCTTATATTCTCTAACATATGTTGCGGATATTTTTGTCTTTTGTTACGCCAATAAAAAAACATCATCGGGATTTCTTGCCTAAGGTTTATAATAAATAAGATGGAATATGAATCAATTGAAAAACACGACTATAACGATGAAATAATTAAATTGAAATTGCCACGAAATCGCATTCAATCTTGGTTTGATTGCCTTATAAACCATACGCGCGATCTCGTCCTAAGCGGCCTAATTTTGACGCTTTTTGCGTTTCCTCTAATCGCGCTGCTTGGCTTAACAAACATCATTGTATTTAATATCAATTATCAATTATCGATTGCTTCGATAACTGAATTAGAAGCAGCTAAACAAATTTTTGAAGCGATGAATACTAGTAACGTGTTGGCGATTCCCGCTCTTGTTGTTCTATTTGTTGGTCTTGCTGGAATTATTCGTGTAACTCGGCGTTTAATTTGGCAAGAGCATGTAAGTTTTAGTTTCGATTTCAAACAAGGAATTAAACAAAATGGAATATCGTTAGCAATCACGGCTTTGGCGTTAGGAATCGTTAATTTTGTGATGCAACTTTTAATTAGATATGGATATTTTGCTCCCGATTCATCGCTTTATGATGCCGCTTTAGTAATTTCGATTGCTCTATTTGCCTTGTTAATATTGATTGCGATTCACGACATATTTCAAACCGATTTATATAACCTTACTTTTAAACATCGTGTTAAAAATTCATTCTTGTTAGCGATGCGTACCGCGCCTCAGACAATATTAGCGGTAATTTTATTCATCGTGCCTTGGATTTCTCTATTCTTTTCATATAATGGCATCGTATATTTCATCATATTGGCGATTCTTTTTATCATAATCCTGCCCCTACAACTTCTGGCTATTCAAGAATTTATCTTCTCGGTGTTTGACCGTGTCATAAATAAGGAACATCATCCCGAAATATTTGACAAAGGAATATATCGACAATGCCAAAAATAACCCTTGACCAGGTTACAAAATATTATGTTGATGACCATAAAACCACGGCTGTGGCGGCATTATTTAAAGTTTCCGCCGAAATACCTGATGGCTCTTTAGCGGTCATCGTCGGACCCTCTGGTTGCGGAAAAACGACGTTACTAAAAACTATCGCCGGCATTTATGAACTGAACGAAGGGGTCATTCTCTTTAACGACCAAGACATCGCTCCCATTGCTATAAGTGAGCGCAATCTCTCGTTTGTCAACCAAGAATTCGCCTTGTACCCGAACATGACTTCGTTTGAAAACATCGCTTACCCACTAAAAGTAGCTCATATACCAATTGAAGAAACGCGAAAACGAGTGCAAGAAGTAGCAACTCTTTTAGAAATCGAGTTACTGCTATCTCGAAAGCCGCGCGTATTATCAGGCGGTCAACGGCAACTTGTAGCCCTTGCCCGCGCATTAATTAAACGCCCGCATATTCTTCTTTTAGACGAACCTTTTGCCAACATCGATGATCCGACAAGGCAAAAACTGAGAAAAATAATAAAAGATATTAAGGCGCGCTATAACATGAATGTTATTATGTCTACACATCGTCAGGAAGATGCTTATTTCCTCGCCGACCAATTAATTGAAATGAACAATGGTGAAATTGTGAAAGTGACCGCATTCGAAAAGGGATTGCCAGTATGACAAGAATTTTTGATGATCAAATTGGAACAAAATATCGCCAAATACTCATTAAATATGGTCCGATCATTACGGTAATTACTATCATTTGGTTGGTATCCAGCGTAATGCTAATCATTTATAGACTTGATATCGGTCGCTTTTTAGCAATGTCGCTAGGAATTGTCGTTACATCTATAGCTGGAATATTGATCTATGATTTCATCGCAATGCGCATACTTCCACTTCACCATTTGAAGATGGTTGTTGCTAAACTATCCAATAATGAAAATCGTATCTTGAAATGCACATTTGTAAATGCCGCCCCAGGAGCAATCACATACCTTGGACTCACTTTCACAATTCTTCACATTCGTCCATTAGACAAAGAGAACTCTTCAATCATCGAAGTCTACTTCTATGATGGGACAAACATTAAGCGCCCCGAGATTAATAAACCGTTGCGTTTAGCGCTTTCCGAACAAGTGATCATGGGTTATGAGCCAATTTAACAACATGCCAAAACGGGGTTTTGCTATTCCCTTAGCAATCATTGGAGTTTCCACGATTGCTTGGTCGCTTCTTTTCAACCGCCTTGATCAGCCAACGGATCTAGAATCACTCCATTTGTTTCTATCAGTGCCAAGTCATCACACGAATATGAAAAGCGCACTCGAATATCATCTTGGTGCTGATGGGATTCGTAAAGTTTCAATTACGGCCATGGCTCCCGATAGTGCCTATTATGCGGCCACGTTAGCAACGGTGGGTATTGGCGAGTGTGACCTGCTCGTTGTTCCGCAATCCGTGCTCGATAGCCTAGCTGATTTTAACAACTTCGCACCATTAAGCGAATCGACATTACTAACGTATAATCTAGACGTTGCCCAATATGATTACTATGAAAATGAAATGACTCCTTATGGAATCAAAGTCTATGAAGAACAAACAAACACTAACTTACTAGATACCTGGATGACGTTTAACGATGATGAAGACTATTATCTTATCGTTAATGCAAACACGGTAAATGCCGGTGATTTTTCTAATCGCGAGGAGGAGACAAGCGACCATTCATTCGTGGCTTTATCTTACTTATTAAAAAACGATATCGAATAAACGGTGGCAAAAGGCCGCTCTTTTTTATAAATCGAAGATATATCCTTTTAAGCGATATGTATAAATATTATCGAATGGATATGTATTTAAACCAGTCGAGGTGACGACCCAGATTTCGTTAGAATCGATGATACGCCCAAATGGATCGGTGACGATTCCCGAGTTATGATTACGTGGCCAATCTGTTTCTTCGGGTCCAGCATATCCGGCCACGGTCCACGTGTAATTCATCGATAGCATGGCGTTATCGACTTCATCCATGCTTGTAAGATTAGGAATATAGGCAAGCATCATGTGCGAATTGACTAATGTTCTCGTGCCATCGGGTGGATCCTTAATTCCACCACCAGAAAGGACATAGAGACGATCAAGTTCTTCATCATATGCCATTTCCACATAGCTAATATAAGTGGCGCCACCGGTGGGTCGGAAAAGTCCATTATTAATTAACCGGGAGCGATATATTTGTGTGGGTTCGCCCAGGTCGGAAAAGTTCCATTTTTCGACTCCAACACCAACCGCGGAATTCATGTAATAAAGTAACACGGTTCCTTGTTTATCCACCGATAATAGCGAGGGCATGCCGGTACCCCAAGTACCACTTGGGTTATCACGGCTCCACGGCACGATCGGATTCAGGTGATCTAATTTAATCCAAGGACCTTCAGGGTCTTTAGCGACCGCGAGTCCCGTTTCATTATTAGAATAATCGTCAGTCTCACAGCCAAGATACGCCATCATGTAGTTATATACTTCTTGATCCCAAGCAAATGTTCCCTTTATGACCGAAGGGTCGCATGCATGGCGCGAATCCCAGGTATTGGCGGTTGGCGCGATAACGATTGTTTCTTCCGAGAAAAGCCATTTGCCATCATCGTTTTTAACGCCTTTTCGATAGGCAATATGGTCCATGATAACGGCGCTTTTTCGATTGGTACAATACCAAATATGAATCACATCTTGGCCACCTTCGGTATCTCGAATAATTGTGGGCGCGTAGTTAAATTTCTTTGTCTCGTCAATATCTTCTCCAAACAATACATCTTCAAAATCGACGGGCAAGGGTTCGCTATTCTCTATTCGTTTTAGAAGCGTGATTTCTAAGGTTTGTCCATATTCATCAATCGTGTAGGTTAATGTTGTATCGATGGCGTTATATTCATAGACAAATATTTCGGTATTATGAGTCTCTGTTAAGACGGTTTCTTCAATAACATAAGTGGAATCGCGATTTGTAATTTGTCCCAGTTGACTAATGAATACATTCATCGTCTTATCTTCGCGAAGCGTGATTTGATAGAGGCTATATTCATCAGTGATATCAAAATCATCAAGCGTCGCTGTCTCAAGATCATAAATTCCCGCCGCTGTCGTGTAGTCAAATGAAGCCGAGCTCGTACAACCAAATAAGGGCGCGACTATTAATAAAAGAAGAACAACTTTTTTATAAATAGAGCGTTTCATTTTAATGTTAATCCAACTTTACTTCATGACCATAAATCCGATATGTATGAAGCGAAGGCCAGATTCCAACTCTTTTGGGATGTGCTTTGTTTAGATCACTTCTAGTGTAGCCAACAAGCAATAAACTGGGATGATAAACCCAGCCATAAATATCGGTCATGATACCCGGATTATGATTTTTGGCAAAACTGGATACATGCTCATCAATTACTTCAAGCTTCTTCCACTTGTATTGTTCTGTAAATAGACTTTCCATTGGATGTTTTTCATCTTCACATAGATTAGTCATTAACACTGGTAACGCGTTAGAAATGTAAGTCGGTTCGTCATTTCCACGTACGCGCATATCACCCACTGCATAGAAACAATGCGTTATTGGATCAAATGCAAAATCGGCATTTCCAATTACGTCAGGCTTCCCTTCAATATTGATGTATCCATCATCAATGATGCGCACTTCTTGAATCTTTACTGGATGATTGAGGTTTGATAAATCCCAATGTTCAGCCCGTGTGAATGTTTCTTCTATTCCAACGTTATAGAAAATAATGCATTGTCCCGCTTTATCAACGGAGACCACGCTCGGTTGGCCATAGCCCCAGTGAATGTGGGGCCCTTTAAAATCTTTCGAATTAATGAATGGAATAAGGGGATTGTTTGGCAATTTAATCCATGGCCCCGCAATGTTATTAGAAAAAGCGATTCCTGTTTCATTATCTTTGCAATCATCGGTGATGCAACCTAAGTACACCATTAAATAATGATATTCTTCACCATTGAATTGGAACGCTCCTTTAATGACTGATGGGTCACATGTATGCCGAGCATCCCATGTTCCTTTTGTTGGTCCAAGCACAATCTTTTCGTTTGAAAACCGCCAAAATCCATCAACAAAATGTCCTGTTCGATATCCGATATAATCGGTAATATTGCCACTATCTTTATTAGTGCAATACCAAACATGAAGCGTATCGTTTTCTAGCCGCATCGAGGGGCAGTAATTATAGAAATTACCATATAAACTTTTTCCAAATAACGGTTTATGATTCACGACTATAACTCCAATACATACCCATGCAGGCGATAAGTGTGTAATGATGGCCATTGGCCGCCTGATTCCCATTCGGGATAATCGCTTGATAAATCGCTCATCGTATAAACGATGGGAACTTGAAAAGGATTGATTAACCAGCCATAGGGGTCTGTCAAGAGGCCACAATTATGGACGCGCGCGAAGCCGGTTTCATTAGGACCGACCGATCCCACTTTTTGCCATCGAAGGGTCGTCGCGCCAAACAAGGCTTCTCCAGGATAAGTATCCTCCCCTAGATTGATATATTGAATCGTGTTGGCTTCAGTTAGCCAAGTGGGCTCTTCACCACTGGCATAAGGAAAATCTTCTTTAATGACATAGAGGCGGTTGAAGTACGGATCATAAGCAAAATCGGCGTTATTGATGACATCAATCCCGCCCGAAGCATTGACAATGCCTGCATTTGACACATTAGCAGCCTCAAGTTTTTCTGGGGCGTCAAGATCTGAAAGATCCCAAAGCTCGACGGCTTCAAAGGTTCCTGCTGCAATACCTTTTGTATAAAAAAGCAATACTTGTCCCGCTTTATCAACGGACACTAAACTCGGCTGGCCATAGCCCCATGTCCAGCGGTCACCGACATATTCGGGCGATGAGTAATAATTGGCAATTGGATTAATATCATCTAATTTAATCCATGGTCCTTCTGGACTAATTGATACGGCAATACCCACTTCATTACGGCTTGAATCGTTAGTGACGCATCCTAGATACGCCATCAAATATGAATATTCAATGCCGCCGTATTCAAATAAACCTTTGATGACGGATGGATCGCATGTATGGCGTTCATCCCAAGTTCCTGGCGTGGGTTCTAATACCAAATTCTTCTCGCTAAATATCCATTTGCCATCCGCTTGCAAATCGCCACGGCGATAGGCAATATAATCGGTGACATTGCCACTGACTTCATTACTACAATACCAAATGTGCATGATTGAATTTCCATCCATCATAATCGTTGGGCAGTAATTATAGAAATTGCTATTAGAATCATCGCCAAATAATTCATCATCATAATTGACATCGCCCACGGTGTCCGGGCGCTCAAAGTTTACGCGAATATAAGTTATAACGACATCGCGTCTAGAGACACGCCCAACATAAGTGAGGGTATGGGTCGCTTCTTCATAGGTAAAGTTATAAGTTTTTAAACCGACGAGCACATCGACAAAATTATCGGTGTATGTATAAGTACCTTCGAGTTCGTTTAACCCAAAAGCGTCAAGGTCTTCCATTAACGACGTGCCGTTATCATTAAGCGTTAAAGTTGAAAACACAAATTGAGGAAATACATCGACGCCATCAATCGTGTGCGTCGTTTTAGCGTATATACCACCGTAGGGCGTTGTATATTCGCTAGTAAGTGAGGATAAGGACGAAGAGGTGAGGGATTCACTATTACTTTCGCCACTCGAAGCACAACTTGAAATAACCATGGGCAGAAGTAATAAAGTCAACGTCACCAATTGTTTAAAAAGTCGTTTCATATTGGTCCTTTCTCGATATGAAGCGATCTCGGGAGCAAAAGTCGCCTCTTGCCCCCGAGCGCATAGGATTAACTAGCGGTATAAGTAATCGTCGCTAATTGTTGGGTAAATAAGAAATTAGGATTGTCGGCTTCAAGCTCGCTAATGTTATAAATAACTTCAATCGGGCTGGTCGCTAACATGTGGCCAAATTCATCGGACACAATCGCGCCAGAATAGAGCCGTTCATAAAGTCCTTCGGGGGTGTCTACAAAAATGTAGACTTCTAGGCTCACCCAACCATCGCCTTGATCGGTCGTATAAAGTTCATCTTCGGCAATATACGCCAACTCAATACGCGTGGAAACGCGTGGTTGTTGACTGGCAGCCGGCGAATAATCTTTGACCATAAAGACGTCATGGTTGACTCCATCGTAGGCGAAATCGCCATTTGGAATCATCGTCTCGGGATCGCCACTTGTTAAGTTGCCGTTATTTGGCACCATGACATACCCTGATAGATCGATGCTATTCAAATTCATGGCATCGAAATCGACAAAGTAGCTATAGTGACCATAAGCATCGGCCCAAGTATAGAAAAGTCGAATCATGCTCGTCTTGCTCATGTTGATGAGTGAAGGAGCATGGAAGCCCATGTATGATTCGCCATAGACATCAGCGTCGTATTCAAGTACAGGGGCGGAGCCGACTTTAAACCAAGTGCCTAATGGATCATTAGTTACCGCTAGACCAATGGAGTTGGACACTTCGGTAGCACTAGTGGTGCCATGGTAGGCTAATAGATAGGCATAATCGACAGAGTTGTATTCAAATGTTCCCTTAGTAATCGAAGGGGCGCCAATATATTGATCCCAGCCGCTAGCGGATGGGGTAACAATGACGTGTTCTTCGCCATAAAGGTAACCATTTCCGGTGCTATAGACGCCTTCGCGGATAGCGATGACGTTATCTTCTTCACCAGATTCAGCATTTGTGGTATAGACGAGTAAGCGATCGCCATCTTCAGCTTCAATCACATCGGCATCTTTCATGTAATGGCCTGTCGCCGGAACTGGTAAGCCGTATTCAATTGGCTCTTCACTTGTGGTCGAGGTGGTGGAGACGCTTGTAATCGTCGAGGTGGTGCTCGTCGTCGTGGAGGGTTCAGACGATACTGAGCTGCTTTTGCATGATGAGAAAGCCAAAACGGCGGCTAACCCAGCAAAAATTAATAATTGTTTTTTCATGTTATTCTCCTTAAGCCTCCAATTCCATCAAGTCAGGAATGGAATTTCCAGCGACGATTGGTGAAGACCAAGTCGGTGTTGTTCCGTAAGCCCCAAACTTATTGACGGAGAATGGCATGTTGAGATAAGAGGTCGAATGAATTGTAATCGCAAGGTAGCTCACAGAGGTACCTTCAGTCATAAAGACTTCCTTTGTCACTCCGTTATTGCTCCAATCAGCGCGGAAGAATGCCGTGAATGGAATCCGGACCCAGCCTTCAAACCCAACTGGTAACGTCGCTGTCGGTTTTGTCATATATATGCTGGTTTTTTGGGTATTCACATCATAGAGCCAGAAGCGGTGGCCTTGTTTAATGTTGAAGCGATCGCTAATGCCTGAAGCGGTGATTTTGCAATCAAGCTCAAGGTTAAACGCTACTTCGCCATCGGAATCATTACGCGCCCAGAAGGTCACGCCGTTATTTCCTGCCCAGCCATTAACAGCGCCCGCAATCGAAATCGCCGTATAAGCATCGCCTGTGGGGTTACTGCCGGTGGCTTTAAGTTGCATCGCCATATCGCCATAAGTATCTTCAACCATCGCTACTTCACCATAAGAACCACCAGTCCAAATACCGAAGTGGGATGGATTTTTGCCGGTGCCGGTGATGTTAATGATCGAATCGCCATAGGTAGTGCGTTCGCTTGTGGGGATGAGGCTTGTTTCATTGGAGAGGGTCCCTGAAGTTGCAAACTGGCTTGATTTATCTTCAGTTAAGTCGAGTACTTTGGTGAAGGTTGTTCCCACTTCGCCAATTTCGCCAGTATAGAAACCAATTTCTCCAAATTTAGCTTGGAAGTTGTAGTTGTATTTGCGGTTGGTGGTCACCACGAGGCTGCTGACGGTTGCTAACGATGCCCGTTCGGGATCAGTTGTGCCGCCTAGTGCACTCATCGGGATTAATAAAACACCAGCGGAAATACTAGTGGTCGCTGCTGAGTATTGAATTATCGCGGCTGTAGTAATATCGCCATCTTCTTGAATCCAGTAAACTTTTTCGCCATCAGGTACGCCAGCGATTGAATAGTTATTGCCGGGTGCCTTTAGGCTATAAGTAAGACCAGGATTGCCCATCGTATTCGCAAATTGAATTGCGAGATAGGAGGCTTCGCTCATGTCGGCCACGGCATCAAATGTGATTTCTAATGTTTGGAAATCATTTTCAACAGCGCCAGTGGCGGGAGCGACCCATACTTTACCATTCTTATAGGCTTCGAATTCGCCTAAACGGAATGGGTATTCGGTGCTTGTGGCGATTTGCCAGTCTTGAACATCGATAATTTCCATCGTTGTGTTAGGACCAGTGTTGTAATAATAATCGCGTGTAATTTCATGATAGGCACCACCGGCATCAAAGTAACCGATAGCTCCAATTGACACTGTAAAGGCAAAATTGTACTTAGTGTTCGTCGTCACTAAGAAGTTATCGATACCCGTCAAATCATTCATGGCATCGCCAAATTGATAGTGGAGGTGCGCCATTGGAATAATGGCCATACCGACCTTACCTTCGGCAATGTTAACCGATGAATAAAGTACATTAGTAATTTCATAAGGAGTGAATGTGCCTTCGTCTTGGAAGGATACGCTTTCACCATCAACCTGCGTTGAATAGCGTGTGCCGCTGTTTTGGATACCCCATGTTAGTCCTGGAGCGCCAACATCAGCGCGATATTGAATCGCTAATGACACGGCTGCCGAAAGATCGACTTTCGCGGTGAAATTGACAAACATCGCTTCCCAAGAATCGCCGCCAGATGCAGCAGCGGGGCCAATCCACTTTTGACCGCCATTAAAAGCTTTTTCGCCGGTCGCTAACGGATAACCGGTAATAACTTTTAGGGAGGTCATCACATTGGAATCATAATAATAGGATGACATCTTGGGTCCCTCGCTTAAATCGAGTAAAGATGTGTAATCTCCAGTAGTGGATATTACACCAATATCGCCAAGACTAAATGCCCAATTCCAATTGTGTAAACTATTTGTCGTAATGTAGAAAGCTGAAATCGCCGCCAGTGTGCTTGAATTATTGTTCCACTGCCAACCAAGTTGCGCTAATGGAAGTAAAACTGCACCAACACTGCCTTGTGGCACCCAAATGGCGCCGTACATGATGTTGCCTAAACTGGTAATGGTTCCATCTTCATCCATGAATGAAGCTTCAACCATGTTATCGGCAACACCGGCGGTGCCATAGCGATCGCCATTGGCAAGAAGGCCAAATGTCAAACCTGGAGCGCCAAGATCGGCCTTATATTGGACGGCGAGGTATTCTGCAGACGTTAAGTCTTGGACACCTCCATCAAAGCTAGCTTGGAAAAACTGCCAATAATCTGCTGTTTGAGAAGCGGGTCCCGTCCAGGTAACGCCGTTTACAAACCCATCGCTACCCGCTCTAAACGGATAGGCGCCTTCGCCATTGACATCAACGTGAGCCTGCGGGTTGACGAGTGACCCAACGACTCCGATGGCCATCAAAGCAAACAAGCGCAATCTGAGTATTCTTTGTCCCATACTTTCCTCCTTTGGAATCTATGAACATACCGCCATCGCGGTAATGTTTCCTAATTAAATAGCTCCTTCCTAAGTAATGTGTAAAACATGTCGCGATTAATGGTATCCGCAGTAGAAATGATATTTCCATCACTATCATCAACATCAAGTACATCAGTAGCGCCTCTTAATGATGTGAGATTTACGCGAACACGCCGCGCCGAGAATTCGCAAACGGGAGCCACAATCGTGGCAACAGCAAGTGGATCATGCATCACGCTTTTTGAGCATTTCGTACTCTCTTGCCACTTTTTAAACCAAAAGGCGAGTAATTGGGTTCGTGAATCCGTCCGCGTGAATAGTTCATCCAAGAGATTACTTTCAAATGTGCATTTTAGCGTAACATCAAGCCCTATGGCATCGATGGGTATCCCGCTTCTAAACACGATATCGGCTGCTTCTGGATCAACAATAATGTTCCACTCGGGGGCATGATTGGTAAACCAACCGCCCATCATTACGATTTTTTTAATCTTTTTGACAATCGTGGGGTCTTTTTGAATCGCGCGGGCAATATTGGTTAGTGCCCCAATTGGAACAAGAACCATCTCACGAGCAAAGCGGTGCGCTTGGCTGATAATGAAATCAACCGCCGATTCTTTATTTACCGGATACTCTTGGTAACTTTCATCCCAGCTGCAAGGCTTGCCCAATGTATCTAATTCATTCGGCAATGTCTTGAGTGGTTCTTTTATTGGTAGGCTTTCTCCAGCGCGGATCGGAATATGTTTTTCTCCAACGGCGTCGAAATATTTAGCCACCATTTGAGCGCGCGCTTTAGTGTCGCGATAGACGGTGGTGACGCCAATTAGTTCAAAGCCAGGATGCGAATGCATCAGGGCTAACGCAAAGGCATCGTCAATATCATCACCAATATCGGTGTCGAGAATTACTTTGAACTTTTCCATATTAATACGTCCGATACTTGGTTAAATCACCATTTGGTTCTAACCTATTTAAGGGATTGACATAATCATCTTGAGCGGGTGGCCAAGCGCGAGAAATTCCAAGTTTTACTTTGGCCGCTAAAAAGGCTTCGTTATTCATAGTGGTTACTAGTTCTAACCCACGTGCGGTTATGGCGGCAACTGCTGCATCATATTCTGTTTTGGCAACAGTGGCGCTCGCCGCCTTGATAATACGCGGAACTAGCGTGCCAAGCGTCGTTTGAATACGTGTCAAATTATTGCTATATGTTTGGAAGCGACTATCAGTAGCGTCCACCACTAAATTCAAAGCATTAAGATCATAGGAATATGGTGTCAAGGGCCGTTTTAGATTCAGTCGATATAAGTCGGCTTGGGTTTTACCATTATTAGTTTTTGGTTGTACGTTGTCGTAATATTGCCAATTAATTAATAAATCGAAACTCAAAAGTCCATATTTTGCCGTGGCCGAATTAGCTTTTTCAATTAGATATTGTTCGGTATAAACGATTTCGCTATCAATACCATCAGTCCAATTCCAAGTAACGCCTTCAGGACCAAGCGTCACTAAACGTTGGCCTTCTTTGCTCGTTAAAAAATCAAATAGTTTAATGATAAGATCGGGCCGACTGCTGTCAGTGGTGATTAGGTTGAATAAATATCCATATCCGCGAATATCTCCTAATACGGGAGCGTCCCCATTTTCGTTAGTGATATACATCGACACATAGGGGAAACCCGAATCTTTTGCCGTTAGAAAATGAAATTGATAATCTTGGGGAGTAACTAGTGTCGCAAAAGCTTTTCCTCCGGCAATGACACCACCCGCACCATCATAATTTTGAGTGAAGTTTGCGGGCGAAATTACTCCAGAAAGATACAAATCGTTAAGATAATAAAGCATTTGCTCGTAGGCATCACTTGTGAAATTGTAGATGAGATTACCATCATTATCTTCAAATGGCACCGCGAAGAATTGGGCGAGCCAAGTTAATGAGGCGGAACCATTAGGTCCGAACTGCGCCAATTGAAGTCCCGTCGTCAGTGTACTGCCATAGCGTTGCAATGCCCATAAAGCTGCTTCTTTAAAGCCTTCTGGAGTGGTAATATATCCTTGCCAAGCCACCGATTTTTCTAAACCCGATAACGATATATAATGAACTTTGTTATCGGCTTGTTTGAGGTTAGTGGAAACATGCGTTTGCCAAGCATTAAATATGTCTTGACGGACCATCATGCCACCATTTGGTTGTAGTTGTTCATCTGGGACATCGGCATATGAGTAATAGTGATTGGGAATCCCATAAGTTTTTCCGTTACCATATTCCCACCAATCCCACACATCTTGCGGTAGATTTTCGAATAATGAGGGAGCCCATTTTTGGGCCAAAGTATTCACATCGTAAACATACCCCTGTTGGGCAAGTCCAGTAATTGTTTGGGTTTGGCTCGTTGGAATGGAAATGACATCGGGCAAATCGCCTCCGGCAATCATAGTGGCCAACTTTTGACCATCGTCAGTGACCGGCGTATCAAAATTAATGGTAATACCTGTCTTCTCTTTGATTATTTGACTTGTTTGGTCAAGACCAGTTGGTGCGTTCCAACTGGCGACATCGACATACCAATCGATGGTGAGATCAGTACCATCAGGAATATAATCCCAACTATTTCCTTCAGCGGGAGTTTCCGCAAAATCAGGATAGGTTAAACTCGCCATATTATCCGATGTCGTGTTTGATTCGCCTGAGATGGCATCCATTGACGAACTACATCCGGCGACAACGCCCGATAGTAGTGCCAATAGTCCAATTAAGATTATTTTTTGTTTCATGTGTTTTCCTCGCTTATTTTTTTAACTAACGGTTCATCCTTTTAATGAGCCAATCATGATGCCAGATTGGAAGTTCTTCCTAATAAAGGGGAAGAAAAAGAGCACAGGAATCATCGAGATAATGATCGCTGCCAAAGAAAGGGTCTTGGGAGATAAACGTTCCATCATTTCGGCGGGCATTCCTTCGGTAAGGGTCGCCGTTTGAATCGCTTTTAGTAAGAAGTACTGCAGTGTCTGCAAATTCTGATTGTTAGTGAAAATCATCGTATCGAAATAACTATTCCAATGTCCAACAGCCACCCATAAAGCAACAGTGGCCAATACCGGCTTTGAAAGCGGTACGAAGATTTGCCAGTAAATGCGGAATTCGCTGGCTCCATCAATCATCGCCGCTTCATGGAGTTCATTATTTATCGTATTAAAGAAACTGCTAATAATAATCATGTTATAAACTGAATATAGACCTGGTATTACATAAACCGCGAATGTATCATATAAACCGATTGAGCGGATGATGAGGAAATATGGAATTAATCCACCTCCGAAAAACATCGTCAAAATATTAATCCAATAAAAGATTTTCTTGAACTTAAGATTGCTACGACTCATCGCATAGGCCACAATCGAGGTATACACAAGCGCCGTAATCGTTCCAATAACAGTGCGGGCAATTGTCACGCTATAGCCGCGCCACAATCCCATGTTAGTCAAAACGACTTTATAATTTTCAAACGTGAATAAGCGCGGGAGGATGAATACCCCACCTGTCGAGTAATCCCGGCCTTGATTAAACGAACCGGCCAGTACATAGACAATCGGGAAGATACTTAAAATCATGAATAGAAGCATGAACGTGAAATTTAGCACGTCGAATGTATGTATCTGCTTATTTAACTTCGATTTGCGATAAATTTTGGCTCTTTCTTTACGTGCTTCTGCGTCGAGCACAAATACATATGTTAATGGGGCAATGAACACTAAAGACAAGGCCGCTGATATATATAGCATTGTCCTCAAAATGGCATACATGGTTTCTGTGCCTTCATCGATTTCAATATTCGAGGTGTACGCAAAGAAGGCCACCGCGGCTAAAAGAAAGATCACAATGAATAACAAAATCTTTCGAATGATTGCCCGGATTGAATCATTTTTAAAATAAGTGATGAGTTTCATTAGTAGATTCCTTTCCCTGTGATTTTCTTCAAAACCGCATTGCCAGTGACAAGGAGGAACAATGAAATGACTGACTTGAATAAGCCAAGCGCTGTCGCATAGCTATACCGCCATCTCGGAATACCGAATTTATAAATAAAGGTATCGAGCACTTCACTTCTAACAATGTTGTTGGCATTTTGAAACACCCACAAATGCTCAATTCCGTTGTTGAGTAAACCCGCAATTGAGAGAATGAAGAATAATGTGACCGTTGGCATGATTGAAGGGACCGTAATATACCAAATCTTATGCCAGCGATTGGCCCCATCAATCTTCGCCGCTTCATATAGTTCATGAGGAATACCCGAAATGGCTGCCACATAAATAACCGAGCCCCAACCAAGTCCTTTTAATATTGATGTCGTGATGATCAAACCCCAGAAATATTTGGGTTCACCCAAGATATCAACAGGATTTTTGATAATCCCCAAATCCACCAGCAAATTATTGACAATACCGGTATCGTAATCGAGCAATGACAGGAAAATGCCTCCAAATATTACCCAGGAGATGAAATGCGGGAAGAAAGTGACTGTCTGAACTGCTTTCTTAAATCGGTCTCCAATTAATTCGCTCATTAAAATGGCAAATATGATAGGCGCTGGAAAATTAATCATAAGTTGCAAGACATTCAACCCGATTGTGTTAAACATAATGTTCTTGAAATCGGGATCAGTTAAGAAATATACGAAATTATCAAAACCATTCCATGGAGCATTTTTAATAGCATTTAATATATTTAAGTAGCCATCGCCATCTTTAAAGGCAAGCACTAGTCCATATAACGGGGCATAGGCAAAAACAGCGAGGAAAATAATCGAAAGTGAGGCCATCGCTATAAGAATGACATCGTTATAATTCCATGGTCGGCGTTTTTTCTTAAATGAACCAGGAATTAATGTTCCATCAGGTTTTAAAAGTTGAATCGCTTTAGCCATTAATGCTCCTAAATTTGGCGACACTATCGCGTCTCACTAGTTTTCCAGGGATACTAATCTCGTTGCTGATTGGTTCGTCATCTTCAATTGCCTTAATCATCAAAAAACAGAGTTCTTTAGCCATTTCTTTTATTGGTTGGCTAACGGTTGTTAAGCGCATATCAAGTACAGCCGAATAGAAAATATCATCAAAACCTACAAGGCTCACATCGCGAGGTATTACCATGTTCATTTCGCGGGCCGCATCCATGACTCCATAAGCTTGTAAATCATTGAAAGCGAAAATCGCGCTCACATTCCCAAGTAATTGTTTGGCGCCTTGACGGCCAGATTCAATATCGTAATTTGCATTTATCACATGTTCTGGTTTTAAAGTTAATCCCGCTTCTTGTAAAGCCAAATTGACACCAGCTAAACGCCCTTGGGCGCTAATTAAATCGAGTGGTCCTGTGATAAGGCCGATATCCGTATGTCCATTTTCAAGCAAATATTGTGTAAGCTCATAAGCGCCTTGCTTATTATCTACATACACTTTTGGTTCTACTCCGGGGTAATAACGGTCATATAATACAGTCGGTAATTTTAAAGAGGCTAATAAGTCTTTTATCTGTACCCAATTATTATTAGCCATTGTTTCAGCAGCTACGGTTAAAATCAGGCCATCAACTTGACGCGCCGCGAGTAACTTAATGTATTTATAATCGTTAGCAAATTTTTCTTCGCTACTACATAAAAGTACGGCATAGCCTTTTTTATCAAGTTCGAGTTGCAAACTTTTCACCGATTCCGAAAAGAAGGTATTGCTGATATCGGGCACGATTATTCCAATTGTGTGCGATTTTCTAGTCGCTAGCGATTTAGCAATACCGTTTGGGTGATAATCGTTATCGTGAGCAATGCGGATAATGCGAGCGATTGTTTCATCTGAAAAATTATTTGGTCGATTATTTAGAACTAAAGATACTGTCGTCATCGATACCCCACATTGGGTGGCAATATCTTTAATTGTTGCTAGTTTCTTTTGCATGGCTTGCTCCTTAAAAATGATTCGGTTTCTTCACGAGTTGGAATCGATTGCTGCGCTCCAAGGCGCGTAATGCATAAAGCAGATGCTCCCGAGGCAAACTCCATCGCTTTTTGATGCGTTGCTCCATCGGCTAGGCGGGCAAAAAACGATCCAATAAATGTATCGCCGGCAGCTGTTGTATCAAGGGAATCAACTTGGTAACTATTCATCCTAATCGTTTCCCGTTCATTTATAAATAAAGATCCATGGACACCAAGGGTGATAAGGACCGATTTAACCCCCATTTCGAGTAATGCTTTTCCCGCTTTCATCGTGGCCCCGTTCATATCGGGTTTGATGCCCGTATAAAATTCGGCCTCGATTTGATTGGCGCAAAAATAATCAATTGCGGAATAGATGGTCTTTGGTAGTGGTTTTACGGGGGCGACATTTAAACAAGTAATCATCCCCAGTTTCTTCGCTTTCTTAAAAGCGTATGAAATCGTGCTAAGGGGTACCTCTAACTGCGATAGTAAGTAATCGCCTTTTGAGGCTTCCGCTAATGCAGAATTAACAAGCTTTGCATCAACCAGTCCGTTGGCGCCCGGATCGACAATAATTCGGTTGTCACTATTAGATAAGATAATCAAGGCGACTCCGCTTGATATCTTATTATTTGTTTTAACAAATCTTGTGTCGACGTTATAACCTTGAAGCGTCGTTACTAAATCTTGTCCAAATTCGGTGCCAACAGAACCCACCATTAAGGCATCGCCACCAGATTTTGAAACGGCAACGGCTTGATTGGCACCTTTTCCCCCAGGATTCATGAAAAATGACGATCCCGTCAAAGTCTCTCCCGAAGCAGGAATGGTGGGAGCGCTTACAACTAGGTCCATATTTAAACTGCCGAGAATAAAGATTTTTTTCATATCGCCCTCTAAATTTGTTAGTAAAGCGTTTTACATATTCAAAATAGCACCCTTTTGTGTGTTTGTAAATATGTCAAACCATCATTTTTTTATTCCCGTTATCATTTTCTGCACCTTTAGGTATATTCATGAAAATTAGATCGACATTAAAAGAAAATGCCACGAATGGTGGCGTTTAAGTCATTTTTATCAACCTAACAACTATTCTGAATCCGGCCGATGTTTTTTCCGTTCGATTGGATCAAGGTATACTTTGCGCATTCGATAGGCCGTGGGTGTTATTTCTAATAATTCATCATCGTTAATATAGGCAAGGCATGCTTCAAGCGACATAATGCGTGGCGCCTTTAAAACGACTTTAGCTTCCTTGGTGGACATCCGCATATTCGTTAATGCCTTGGCTTTCGATACATTGACGACTAAATCTCGGGGATAGCGATTCTCACCAACAATCATTCCGTGATATACAGCCGTTTGGGGATAAATAAACATCGTACCGCGAGCTTCTAGTCCTTCTAAAGCATAGGTTGTGCTTTGGCCCGTCTCGGAAGAAATCAGCACGCCAAACGAGCGACCTTTCATTTGGAAGTTGCTCGCCGGGCGATGACGTTTATAACTATGATTCATTAAGCCATAGCCTTTTGTTAAGGTCATGATTTGGGCGTGAAGACCAATAAGTCCCGCCGCGGATATTTCATACAGCAACCGTGAATGCATTTCTCCATAATCGATATGGATCACTTCTGCCTGCCGGTCGGATAACACATCCATGACCATGCCAATGCTTTCTGAGGGCACATCGAGTTGTAATTCTTCAAATGGTTCATAAGCGACCCCATCAATCATCGAAATAATGACCTTGGGTTTGCTCACTTCCATCTCGTAACCTTCGCGGCGCATCTTTTCAATCAAAATACCCAAATGAAGTTCGCCACGCCCCGAGACTAAAAAACGATCGCTTCCTTCGATAATATTTACCTTTAAGGCAACGTCGCGTTGCACTTCTTTATCAAGCCGTTGTTGCAGTTGTCTAAACGTGACAAATTTGCCCGATTGACCCACGAACGGAGAACTATTAGGGGCAAACGTCATTTGTAATGTTGGTTCGCTGATGGCGATTTTTGGAAGTGGCACGACAAAATTAGGCTCGCAAAGCGTCTCTCCCACATTAATATCAACGATACCGGCAATGCCAACGATATCGCCGGCGGTAGCCGTTTCCAGTTCAATCCGGCTCATGCCGACGAACTTAAAAATCTTCATGATTTTACCGAGTTTAATTGAACCATCGAGACGCGCGAGGGCGACATTTTGATTAAGAATCAGCGTGCCCGTCTTGATTAAACCAATTCCAATCCGGCCGACAAAGTCGCTATAGTCTAACAAGCTCGGTTGAAATTGCAGATGTCCTTGAGGATTCACTCGAGGGCTTGGGATTTCGGAAATAATCAAATCAAGAATCGCTTCCATGCCTGGTGTTTGGTCGTTAGGGTCCGGAGAAAGACTGCTCGTTCCTAATAATCCCGAAGTGTAAACAACCTTGAAATCAAGGTATTCTTCAGGCGCGTCAAGGTTAATAAATAAATCAAGCACATCATCGACGGCTTTTTCAATATCGACGTTGGGGCGGTCGACTTTATTAATGACCACGATTGGTTTAACTCTTGCTTCAATCGCTTTTTTAAGAACAAACCGCGTCTGCGGCATTGTGCTTTCAAACGCATCAATCAGCAATAAACACCCATCGACCATGTTCATGATGCGTTCGACTTCGCCACCAAAATCAGCGTGCCCGGGAGTATCGAGAATATTGATATGATAGTCTTTATATTGGATCCCGGTCGCCTTGGCTAAAATGGTAATGCCTCGTTCCCGTTCAAGATCATTGTTATCCATCATCCGTTCAGCCGAACTTTCGTTGTCGCGGAAAAGATGGGCGGTTTTGAACAGTTGATCGACCATCGTGGTCTTGCCGTGATCAACGTGAGCGATAATGGCGACGTTACGAATATTCATTTCATTTATCCAACGTGATAAGCATAGTCCAAAGTCGTTAAAATTGCATTAAATATCCACATAATATTATGTGGAAGAAAAATAACGTTAATCTAGCGATTCGCTAATATTTTAGGGAATAATTTAACAAATTGGTTGTTCTTTCAATGATCAACTTAGTTCTTATTTTCGATTTTGTGAAGTTAATGTAACTAGTAAAGATGAATCAAAAAAATCATTAAACGCTTGGTGATAGAAAACATGATTCTGCTTCTTTGATTAATAGTTATGAAATAAACTGTCCGAGCGACTAAAATAGTCGAAAAAACCAACGTGAGAAGGTGACCCTCACGTTTGACGCGCTTTCGTTATCTTGTTGAGGAAATACCCGATAACCATCAGGTATAATTTCTCCCCAAGGACCTTGTCTTCCCAGCCATGGTCGATGCTCGGACAATCGTTGACCTCAATCACGAGCGGTCGTCCATCCCTTACTTTAACATCAACGCCATAGAAACCATCACCCATGACGCTCGCCGCTTTGGTGGCCGCATTAACGACATCTTTCGGGGCATCTTCCACAAGAAATGTTTCCACGCCGCCGACGGTGACGCGACCGCCTTCGGCATGCCAGTTGTATATCTGCCAATGATTCTTGGCCATGTAGTATTTGCAGGCGTATATCGGTTTGCCTCCCAAGATGCCAATCCGCCAATCGAAGGGACTGATGACGCATTCCTGGGCGATTAATAGTTCGCTCGTGCGGAATAGTTCCTTGAGTTTCGGTTTCAATTCGACGAGTGAATTGACTTTAAATACTCCTTGACTGGAAGAGGAATCAGGTCGCTTGAGAATGATCGGAAACCCGATTTGCTCAGCAATATCGCTAATGCTTGTCTTGTTGCTGATAATCATCGTTTTTGGTGTTGGGATGTTCTCAGCACGCGCCGCTTCGTGAAAATACACCTTGTTGGCGCATTTTAGAATCGACCAAGGATCATCGATGACGACGAGGCCTTCAGCATAAGCGTAACGGCTAAATTGATACGTGTAATCGTTAACATTCGTTGTTACGCGGATAAACAGGGCATCAAATTGTGGAATGCGGTGATAGTCTTCTTTGGTGATTAATTCGGTATAAAAACCCATTTTCTCCGCCGCGTCGATAATGCGATCGAGGGCCGTTTTTCCCGATGGAGGCGCTGGTTCCTTCGGGTCGACAAGGATGGCCATATCGTATTTATATTGTTTAATGCCACTGATGGAAAACCGTTTATTATCGAGATATTTGGAGATCGCTTGGACGATGGAGGGGGTTACCTCGATATCCTTGATGAATAACGGGCGCACGTTGACAAGTTGCCACCGGCGATTCTTCGCGAAGGTGAATTCGACAAGAGGCGCATCGAACAATCGATTGAGCGCGCGGCCGAGCCGTGAATATTGCTTTGGGCTGTATCGGCCGAAGATAGCCGTCAACTTTAATGACTTATCGCGCCGATGACCAAGCGTCTTTTCGATGAGATCATCGATTTCATCACCAATGGAAGAAGCAATCGTCTCTTCGAAAAAATCTTCGATGGTCGCCACATTGGGTGTGGCTCTTAATCCGCGAGCACTTGAAAGAAGCGATACGTAATAACCAATCGATTGATAATCATAACTGGAGCATAAATTAAAGACGCGTGATTCCTTGGCCGTGATGTATTGCTCGTCATTCAAAAACGTTTCGGCGGTGATTGCTTCAACGTCCTTGAGATCTTTTAACCAAGGATATGGCCGATCAACAACGAGAACATTCGTGTAGAAACGTAGAGTGTTTGGCGTTTTTTTAAGCACGAGTAGGAGTTTCGTGGCGTGCTCGCGCGGTCCGTAATAGTCTTTGAGTTTGCCAATCTTGATAAATCCGAATGATTCATACCACGCTATAAGTCGCGTTTCTTTAGCATCGGCCTCGAGCGCGATTTGCGCCACTTCGGACTCCTTGGCCTTGGAAATGACAAAATGCATCAAGCGCCGACCATAATCGTGCTTGCGGTGGTCGGGCAAAACGGCAATCGAGTAAACGCGCCATGTTTTCGCGTAGCGCCACACGGTGATGCTACCGACATCGATAGCGTTTGAGGCGATGATGTATACGTCCTGATGTGGACTATTGATGCTACGGGCGATGGCGACCTTATCGAACCGGCGCCGTTCTGGAAAAGTTTCTTCGAGTTTCAGTAGGAAAGGAATATCTGATAAAGTGGCAAATCGTATGTCATCTCCCATAGATGGACAATCAACTCCTTGATTCACGCATGAGCGTCGATGAACCGAATATCATCATAAGATTAACACTAGCACTATAATAGTATGAACTTCTATATTTTACGTCCATTCATTGTATAATGTTTCAAAATATTGATGCGAACACGCCGAAATTTTAAAGTTATAATCTAGTGAACGTCAACATGACCAGGACAAAAGAGATGTTATTTATATTTCAGGGACGCGGTCCAAAATTTGCTACCACCCAACCATTGACGAAACCCGTATTTTTCGTAAATATGTTTGGCCTGCGGATTGTCGACCGCTAGAATTAAACGACCGCTCATATTGGTTATAAAATAAGCGGTGGCAAAAGCGATAAATTCGCTCCCATACCCTTTATTTCGATACGTTTCTCGCGTTTCCACGTTTTCCAAGACAGCTATCCCAAACCCATAATCGACAATGACGCCACTAGTAACGGCCATATCCCCAAGAAAACCAGATAGAAAATGATGCGATGGCTGATTTATGAGACTTTTAAGTGCTTGTATGTAATAAGATTGTCGTTCGAGTGGAACATTATTCTTGATGAATTCATCATCGATGTGTGTCAATCGCTTAAATGTCTGTCGATATTCGAGGGGAAAAGCAACTACATCTTCTAACATCATTTCGATTTCTTCTTCATTATCAATAGTGAAGCCATGGCCGATAAGAGCAACCTTAATGCGACTAAGTTGTTCATCATCATGGAAAGCGTAAATATGGGGATCCATATTATGGTTTGTATAAAATGATTTTATCTCTTCTAGTACTTCGTCAATGCGCGCTTCATTCGTAATAATAGCGTGGTTCGCTTGATGATAATTTGGATTGTCAGTATTTAAAAATAGATAACCCCATGGTCGCTTAATCGTTGTGGTGACGAGAGTTTGCATCCTTAAATAGGCGGATCGCATTAATTTTTTATAATCAGGAATGTAATATTCTTGCATACCATAAAAGTATAGCAAATTGGCCGCTAGGCTCAATAAACAAAAGAAAAACGCATGCGTGTTCGTCATGTAACTATACAATTGATGTGAAACATGAAGCCTTAATAAAAAGGCAATCACTCTTTATAATGTAGTTAGAAAAAACGCACATTAGAAGAGGAGATTGCCCATGACTATTTTATCACACAAGCAAAGATACATTCCACACGAGGTAATCACTCGCGAGAAATCCGTGGAATTAGCTAATGCTGGCGAACAGCTTCAAGTTATCGTTAGACGCTATAAGATTAGTCGTTCCAGTCTCTGGAGATGGCGAAAGCGCTATGACGGAACTCGTGATTCACTCATCGATCAATCACACAGGCCTAAATCAAGGCATCCTAATGCTCATTCGGATATCGAACTTAAATGGATCAGTGATTTAAGAAGACGAAATCCCCATCATTCATATCTCGAGTTATGGGTCAAACTGAAGCGAACAAAGGGGTACAGGCGACATCCGGTCAGTCTGTATCGAATCCTTGTCAAAGACTTCCACTATAAGAAGAAACCACTGGTGAAATATAAGCCGCAACCATACGATACACCTGTCCACATCGGTGAAAAATGGCAAATGGATACTAAGTATGTTCCCAAGGCATGCAAGTCCAGCAAGACGCCATCTGATAAAAAATTCTATCAGTACACTGTCATCGATGAAGCTGATCGAAAACGCTTCCTCTACTGGTATGATGACATCTCCACGAACAACACGGTTGACTTTCTAATCAGGGCCATTGACTACTTCGGATATCTACCTAAAATAATTCAGACAGATAACGGCTTTGAGTACACATGTACCTCCAGGAAGAATCGCGCAAAAGAACATCCTCTGGACACTCTTTGCAAGAAACTAGGCATCACCCATCAACTGATTCGTCCCCGGACTCCGCGCCATAATGGTAAAGTTGAACGCAGCCACCGTAATGACAATCAACGCTTCTATCAATACCTAACATTCTACGACCTCGATGATCTTCGCATTCAAGGAGCTCGCTATCTAAAACGCAGCAACGACATGCCAATGTCGGTCTTATATTACAAAACACCTAGTGAGGTGGAAACTGAACAACTAGCCACTTTATAAAGAGTA
>DIVY01000006.1 GCA_002422535.1 Caryophanales bacterium UBA6120
GCAGGATATTTGAGAGGAGCTGTCCTTAGTACGAGAGGACCGGGATGGACGCACCTCCAGTGCACCAGTTGTCACGCCAGTGGCACGGCTGGGTAGCTACCTATGGAATGGATAAACGCTGAAAGCATATAAGCGTGAAGCCAACCTCAAGATGAGACTTCTCATTCGCAAGAAGTAAGACCCCTAGTAAGTGACTAGGTTGATAGGTCGGAGATGTAAGTGCAGCGATGCATTCAGTCGACCGATACTAATAGGTCGAGGACTTAATTTCATTAAGTTTTCTAACGAAAATAATCAAAAAATAAAATTCGGGTAATGTCAGAAAGACGTGTAAAGAAATAGTATCTAGTTTTCAGGGAACATCCCTGGAGAAAAAGTCTGGTGGCGATGGCGCGGTGGTCACACCTGTTCCCATCCCGAACACAGAAGTTAAGCACCGTAGTGGCGAAGGTATCCGTTGGAGAGAATAGCGAGCCGCCGGGCTTTTTCTTTTTATGTCCTTCTTTTTCTCCCTTGCCCGTAGGGCACTGGGGATAAAATATGGCAAACACTAATGATCTATAGTATAATGAGCGAGACCAAATCCCGAAAAAATAACAGGAAAAACGCATGGTAATTGATAAGAAAACAAAATTTGGTGGCATCAATATCACATTGGAAGCGATTGGCGCTGTGGCTGGCTCGGCCGCCACGGAATGCTATGGCGTTGTCGGATTAGCCGCTAAAAACTCATTACGCGAAAATATTGCCAATTTATTGAAAGAAGATGCCTATTACAAAGGAGTCATTCCCCATAAAGATAAGGACGATTATAGTGTCGATCTTTACATTATTGTTGCCTATGGTGTCAAAATCACCGAAGTCGTTAGTGAAGTCCAAAAAAAAGTTAAATATGTGCTCGAAAAAACGTTTGATATCAAATTCAAAGCTGTCAACGTATTCGTTCAAGGACTAAAAACGATTTAAGCCAACACTTTAGGAGTTAATGCATGAAAACAATTAATGGGTATGATCTAAAAAAGATGATCATTTCCGGTGCTAATCAGTTGTATAACTATTATCCGGAAGTCGATGCCCTGAACGTATTTCCTGTTCCCGATGGCGACACCGGCATGAACATGAATTTAACGATGTCGAGTGGCGCTAAAGAAGTCGCCAATCGAAATGATGAAGATATATATGAAATCGCTCGTGCTTTTTCCAAAGGTTTGCTGATGGGTGCGCGAGGAAATTCGGGAGTTATCACCAGCCAAATTTTCCGTGGTTTTGCCCAAGCATTAGAAGGCAAATCTTCGATTAACGCCGTTGAATTCGCTGAAGCTTGGAATTTGGGACGCGAAGTCGCTTATAAAGCCGTTATGCGTCCAGTTGAAGGCACAATTTTAACGGTAGTCCGCGAAGCAAGCACTGCTTTACTAGATCAAGTTGATGAATCTTGGCAAGTAGAGGGCGCCCTTGATTTTATGCTATCAGAAGCGCGCGAGTCTTTAAAGCGTACCCCGGATTTACTTCCTATTTTAAAAGAAGTTGGCGTCGTTGATAGCGGTGGCGCTGGGCTGGTACGCATTTTAGAAGGTTTTGTTAGCGCCCTTTACGATAAGGTGATTGAAAAGAACCAAGCAACGGCGTTTGAAGAGCCACGCGAAGCCGCTGGCGCAATGATGGAAGCCGAAGAGTTTGGCTATTGTACCGAATTCATTTTACGCGTTGGGGCCGGTGAATCCGAGAAAAAACCTTTTGTGGAAAAGCGGTTTAGCAATGTCCTTAACAGCCATGGAAATTCTATCGTTTTAGTGCGCGATGAGGATATCATCAAAGTTCATATCCACACCCTGATTCCAGGGCATATACTTAACTATGCTCAACAATTTGGCGAATTTGTCACGCTTAAAATTGAAAATATGTCGGAGCAACATACGCATTTATCAGAAAATAGCAAATTAAAAGACGTCAAACATCCCCACGAGAGTTTCTATCATGAAGCTGCAATTGATGAAGAAAAAGACTATGCGTTAATTGCCGTGGCCGCCGGAGCCGGTCTCGAAGCGATGTTTAATGAATTACGTGTCGATTATATTATCAGCGGTGGTCAAACGATGAATCCGGCCACTGAGGATTTTGTGTCAGCGATTAAAAAGATTAAAGCAAAACACATTTTTATTCTTCCAAATAATCCCAATATTATTCTCGCCGCCAATCAAGCGGTGGAAGTGCTTGGCAGCGATTATAGCGTCCATGTCATCCCTTCAAATACGATTCCTCAAGGATTAGTGTCTTGCATGATGTTCAATCCCGAAGCTAAACTTCAAGAAAACATTCAAGAAATGACTAACGCGTTGGGTTCGGTTCAATCGGGAGCGATTACCTTCTCGATTAAGGATACCGCCATCGATGGCATCGAAATTAAGAAAGACGATTATATGGCGATTGCGAATAAAAAAATCGTCGCCGCTCATAAGGATATGTTTAAGACGGCGGAGCAGCTTCTCGAAACTATGATTGATGAAATGACAAGTATTGTCACGATTATCGTTGGCGAAGGTGTCGATATGAAGAAAGTCGCCAAGTTAGGCGAAAAATTCGAAGCCAAATTTGGCGATGTCGAATTTGATATTCGTCAAGGCGATCAACCGGTCTATTCATTCCTCATCGGCGTGGAATAAATTCTTAATTCACATATTAAAGGGGCCTTGCCCCTTTTTATTTTGCTATTATAAAGTAATGAAACTTTCCAAATCCACAAAATTAAATGATGCCCTGCTACAAATGGGATTGCGTTCTCCGATTGAAGTCATCAATCATCTTCCGTATCGGTACGATGATTATTCTCTTACTCCTGAAGTTGGATTGAGCCACGGAAAAAGACTAGTCTTGTTTGGAACAGTGATTACCGCTCCCATCATCAATTTTGCGGGGCGGTTTAAAATAATCACCTTTAATTTTAAAAGTAATGGCCACAACATATACCGCGTAACCGCGTTTAATCGGCCATATTTAAGAAGCGCGATTCGCATGGGGGGCCAATACACCATCATCGCAACTTACGACCGTTTAAAGCAAGGCCTAAATTTTATCGCCTTTAAGCACGGGGCCATTAAAGAAGAAGATATTATTAAGCCAATATATTCACTGATTAGTTCAATCGATCAACATGTATTTCATCGTCTTGTGAGGCGCTTATTTAATGAAGCGGTTCCTTTCGTAGAAGATATTATTCCGATTTATTTACAGCAAAAGTATCGCTTATTACCTAAAGTTAATTCCTTAAAATTGGCGCATTTTCCAACTTCTTTTGATGATGTGCGCCAATCATTGCGTACATTAAAATATGAAGAAGCGCTTCTTTTCAGCTTAAAAACCCTGCTAATTAGGCGTCAAAATCAATTATTGACTAAATCTAGTAAACCCGCGATCAATTTGTTGATGATTAATGATTTTGTGAAGCGGTTGCCTTTTAAGCTGAGCCACGATCAGCTCGATGCGGTGCGTGACATCATCAATGACATGAATAAAGCGCCATTAATGTATCGTCTTTTACAAGGTGATGTTGGGAGTGGCAAGACGGTCGTTGCCTCAATTGCTTTATATGCTAATTATCTGCGAAAGGATCAAGGAGCGCTGATGGCGCCAACCGATGCTCTAGCCAAACAGCATTTTCTGACGCTAAACGATTTTTTTAAGGGGATAGGCGTGCAAATCGGTCTTCTGGTTGGATCAAAGTCACGGAAGGAACGCGACATAATTAAGGAGATGTTACTTGATGGTGTCCTTGATATTGTGGTGGGCACCCATGCATTGTTTTCTGAAGATGTCGTTTATCAATCACTTGGATTAGCCATCATCGATGAGCAACATCGATTCGGGGTTAATCAAAGAAGCCTTCTGTCTAACAAAGGAACGCGCGCCGACTTGTTGCTAATGAGCGCGACTCCCATTCCCCGCACCCTTGCTTTGACGCTATATAGCGATTTAGACATCACCACGATTAAACAATTTCCATTTTTGAAACGCCATGTTACGACGTCCATCCATAAATCCGATGACCGACTAATCCATGAATTAATTAAGCAATCACTAAGAGACAAACGGCGTATATTTATCGTGGCCCCGTTAATTGATGAAGGTGAGATTACTTCATTCACAGTCGAAACATTGTTTGACCAATATGAGCAAACTTATCCCGGACTCGTGAGCCTTTTGCATGGTCGCCTTGGAAGTGAAGATAAAGATCAATCGCTTGATGATTTTACTTCGGGACGCACCCCCATCCTTGTTTCTACAACGGTAATTGAAGTGGGAATCGATGTTCCTTCTGCGGATTTGATGATCGTATATGACGCCGAGCGCTTCGGTCTTGCTTCTCTTCATCAACTTCGGGGAAGAATTGGGCGCGATGGAAGTGCTGCCAGGTTCATGTTAGTCACCGATATCGAACTTCCTGATGAGCATGCCCGATTAAAGGTTCTAATCGAATCTAATGATGGTTTTTACATCGCGGAACAAGATCTTAAATTTAGGGGGCCAGGCGAACTGGCGGGCCAACGGCAAGCCGGGATGCCCAATTTTGCTTTTATCAACTTATATCAAGATCATAAAATGCTTGAATATGCTCGGATGGATGCCATCGAGATACTTTCCAAAGAGGACCAGTCTTCAAAAAAAATAATTGAAGTGGCATCGAAAAATCTAGATAGTACTCCTTATGCCTAAATATATTCATTTGAATTATCAAAAGAACACTTGTATGGTATATTTAGGTCAATATTAACTAGATAAATATTCACTAAAGAAGAAGGAAACTTATGAAAACAATCGTCGTTGATATGATGGGATCAGATAATGGGGTCAGCGCCACCATTGATGGTGTGCAACAATTTTTCTCTCGGAATAATGGCGCTAAACTTATTCTTGTCGGTGATCCATTGCAATTAGCGCCACTAAAAGACCAATGTGAAATTATTCCTTCCACCGACATCGTGCCGATGGAAGCGGGTGCCATGGATGTCATGAGGTTAAAAAACTCCTCGATGCTCGTGGCAATCAATACATGCATCGAACGCCAGGCTGATGCCATCGTCAGTGCTGGTTCCACAGGCGGATTTTTAAGTGCCACAACACTGAAACTTAAATTAATTCCTGGGGTGGAACGAGCGGCTCTTATGAGCCCATTCCCAACCGCAATCAGAGGCAAAAAAGCAACCGTGCTTGATATCGGCGCAAATAATGAAAATACGCCAACCCAAATTGTCCAGTTTGCCAAGATGGGTAGCATTTTCGCAAAACGCATTTATAACATCGATACCCCGAAAATATATTTGTTATCAAATGGCGTCGAAGAGAAAAAAGGCACTCCCGAATTAAAAGAAGCCCACCAAATATTAAAACAATTGAAGTATCCCGGATTCATGGGTAATATCGAAGCCCGCGAAGCGTTAAATGGCGAAGCCGATGTCATTGTTAGCGGTGGATTTGCCGGAAATATCTTCTTAAAAGGAAGCGAAGGTATTTTAGTTTTGATGAATAACCTAATCAAAAAGGCCTTCAAACGTAATATTTTTACAAAAATTGGTTATCTGCTTTCCAAAAAGGGATTCGAAGATATGAAGACTTCACTCAATTATAAAACCTATGGCGGTGCGACGCTTTTAGGGGTCGATGGAGTCGTGGTCAAAGCCCATGGTAGCAGTGATGGGTTTAGCTTCTCATATGCCCTTGAAGTCGCTTTCAAGATGGCTGAGGCTGATGTTGTCACCCTCATAAAAGAAGGATTGCAAGATGGTGCCAATTACTAATTTATTAGCAAAATTTGCAATAAAACCAAAAAAGATTGCGTTATACGAACTGGCGATTACCCATCCGTCATACCATGCGGATTCGCGGGAAAAAGGCGGGGATTATGAACGGCTCGAATTTGTGGGAGACGCCATTGTTTCGATGGTCGTCGCAGAACTCATCTTTAAAGAGCACCCTGAATTTGATCAAGGTGAAATGTCCAAAACACGCGCCAAACTCGTTCAAACGGATAACCTCTTTAAAATTGCCAAAGATTTACAATTAGCCGATTATATTCGTAGCGGTCATTCAATCGCTCAAGAAATTATCGCCACATCAAAGAAAATATTAGAAGATGTGTTTGAAGCATTGATGGGCGCAATTTATATCGACCAAGGTTTTAAAATTGCCCATCGGATTATCAAAGATTTGTTTATCAAATCCGTCATTGATATCGATGTTGATTTGTTAACCGATTATAAGACGCAACTGCAAGAAGCGATTCAAGCCGAGCATCGCGAATCGGTGGTTTACACGATTGAAGAAGAATCAGGACCTTCCCACGATCGCCACTTTATCGTTAATGTGTCTTTTTCGGGTACGATTCTCGGGCGTGGACAAGGATCAAGCAAAAAGATGGCCGAACAACAAGCGGCGCATGACGCGCTAAAGAAAAAGGCTGTTTGATGGGACTACTTGCTTTTCTAAAGCAAAAAATGACCGGAAAGTCGAAAGCGGTCAAGGAAAAATATGTCGTTGGACTCGCCAAAAGCCGCGCAAATTTTTCTTCAAGGCTAAATATATTATCGACACGGTATTCGCGCATTAATGACCAGTATTTTCAGGAAGTCGAAGACATCTTAATCGAAGCCGATATTGGTATTAAACTTGTTGATGATATTATCACGGCGACAAAAGCCGCCAGTGTCGAACAAGGGATTAGCGATCCTAAACTTATTAATGAGATGTTAGTTGATAAAATGTTTATCGGCTATGTTCAAAGTGGCAAGGATATAAAAATTGAAATCACTTTTAATCGTGAAAGACCGACAATTGCTTTAATCGTGGGGGTTAATGGTGGGGGCAAGACAACGACTATCGCCAAGTTAGCGTATCGGTATCAAGCCCAGGGAAAACGCGTTTTGCTCGTGGCGGGTGATACGTTTAGAGCCGGCGCTCAAGAGCAATTGCAAGTTTGGGCAACACGCCTTAACTGCGACATTGTCAAAGGTAACGATGGGGAAGATCCTTCGGCTGTTACTTATCGTGGCATGGATATCGCCCAAAAGGGCCATTATGATCTTGTGATCGTGGATACGGCGGGAAGATTGCAATCAAAAGCCAATTTAATGGCGGAACTATCTAAGGTAAGACGCACCATTGCGCGTTTCTTTGAAACGGCTCCCGATGAAGTTTTCCTAGTCATCGATGCCACCACTGGTCAAAACGGGGTGTTTCAAGCCCAAGCGTTTGCGGAAGCGACCGGCTTAACAGGCGTTATAATTACGAAGATGGATGGTACATCAAAAGGTGGTATCATTTTAGCGATACGTGATCAAATCGGGATTCCCGTTAGGTTCATTGGCCTAGGCGAGAAGCTGACCGATTTAGATGAATTTGACATTGAATCGTATTTGTATGGTTTGTGTATAGGAGAAGATTAATGGGATTTCTTAGAACCTTACTATTATTTATCTTAGTGGATATGACGGTTACTTTTATATTGCGATTATTAAATGTGCCATATTTTATTATTGATATCGTCGTCGCCTTTATCATGGCCTTCATTTTTGCTTTTATCCGCCATGACCGGCGCTTAGGACCATTTTATAAAGACATGATGTTTCACCGTAACTTCGCGATGTTATTTATCGTCTTGTTAATGATTTCTTATGTCATGGGTTATTTATTATGAACTCGATTAATCGTTACACCGAAACGGGGCGCTTATTAGAAAAATATGGGGCCTTGTTAACATATCATCAACTACAAGTGATGGAGCAATATTATTTTTACGATTTAACGATGGCGGAAGTGGCTGAAGAACAAAAAATATCCCGAAGCGCCGTGAGCGAAATCATTAAATTAACTACCGAAAAGCTAGTGGAATACGAAGAAAAATTGCATTTGCTGCAACTAGAGATGGAAATTTTGCCACTGCTCGAGTCATTAGCTTTAAATTCACAAAGCGACAAACAAGACATTATTAACCGCATTAAGGAACGCGTGAAACATGGCATTTGAATCATTAACGGAAAAACTATCACTAATTCTAAAACGATTACGCGGGCAGTCGCGTCTAACGGAAGCGAACATGGACGCCATGCTTCAGGAGGTAAGGGCCGCTCTTTTAGAAGCGGACGTCAATCTTAAAGTCGTCCGAGAATTTTTAAACAAGATTAAGCAAGATGCGGTTGGTCAGCAAGTATTTGGCACTCTTAATCCGAGCCAAACATTAGTGAAAATCGTCCGAGAACGATTGATTGAATTGTTAGGCGCCGAAGCTTCATTACTCACATTTGAAAAAAGTGGCCCCACGTTTATGATGGTGGCCGGTCTTCAAGGAACTGGTAAGACTACCAGTGTTGCCAAACTTGCTAAATTATTTAAAGAAAAACAACAAAAGAAAGTATTGCTTGTGGGCGCCGATATTTATCGTCCCGCGGCGATTGACCAACTAGAAACGCTGGCAAAAGAAGTCGAAGTTGCTTTTTATAGCAATCGATCAACGACTAAAGTTCTTGATATTATCGATGAAGCGAAAAAGTTAGCCGAGCAAGAAAAATACGATGTCGTTTTGATTGATACCGCTGGTCGTTTATCAATTGATGAACGCTTAATGGAAGAACTAGAGTTAATCGGAAAGCACGTATCTTTAAAAGAAACCCTTTTAGTGGTCGATGCGATGAGCGGTCAAGATGCTTATAACGTCGCTAAGATTTTCCATGAACGGCTAAATTTAACGGGATTAATCATGACTAAGCTCGATGGCGATGCTCGTGGCGGCGCCGCTTTATCGATTCGTCATTTAACTGGGTTAGCGATAAAAGTCGTCGGTATCGGTGAAAAAATCGATGATTTAGAAATGTTTTATCCCGAACGCATGGCTGACCGCATCTTGGGCATGGGCGATGTCGTTACGCTCATTGAAAAAGCCAAAGAAAACATCGATGAGAAAGAATCGAAACGAGCTATCGATAAGATGATGAGCGGTCGCTTTGACCTTAATGATATGCTGTCTCAAATGAGGCAAGTGCAAAAACTTGGTTCGTTAGGTGGCGTTTTAAAGATGCTTCCAGGCATGCCCAAAATTAGCGAAGAGCAACAAGCGGCGGCCGAACGAGAAATGCGAAATTTTGAAGCGATCATTAACTCAATGACTCCTGAAGAACGTCACAATCCCGATATATTAAGAAATTCGCGCAAAATGCGAATTGCCAAAGGATCAGGAAAGTCGAGCGCGGATATCAATCGTGTCATAAAAAAATACGAGCAAACGCGGGAGATGATGCGCATGCTCGGTGGTAGCAAAGGTAAGATGCCTGGAGGAATGGGCGGTTTCCCCTTCGGTCGTTAAATAAAACTTAAAATAATCGTAAGCGTGCCAATGGCAACTAGGTAAATGGCAAAATATTTTGCTTGGCTGTAGTGGAATTTTTTGAAGATGAATAGTAGCGCCAAATATGTAAATATGAAAGCGGCCACCATCGCTAACGAAAAATAAACTAGCAAACTAGTTTCGGTGTCAACGATTAAAGAAATATCACCAAGGCTTAATACAAAACTTCCCAAGGCGATTGGAATAAACAATAGGAAAGCAAATTTCTTGGCGGGCTCTTCTTTCAATCCGCTTAGTTTGGCTCCCGTAATGGTGATGCCTGAACGTGATACACCTGGCAATATGCCAATCGCTTGAAATAATCCCGCGGTAAGCACGTGTTTCCATGAAACTGTTTCATCTTGATTGTTTCCTATTAAAGGCCATAAGAATAGAATCGTCGCCGTGACTAAAAATCCAATGCCAACGAAAAGTAAATCGCCAAACAAACCCGCAACTAAATCCTCTAGCAAAAAGCCAATTAAAGCTGCGGGAATTGATGCCACGACTATATAAATTCCCATCCAAAACTCATTTTTGTAACGAGGGTCTTGTTTAAATATGGATATGAAAAAGCCTTTGATGATGGAAACGATTGTTTTGAAAAAGAAAATGCTCAGCGCCAATAAAGAAGCAAAGTGAACGAATATCGCAAATAGCGCTTCTTGATCGGTATTTACATTTAAAAGGTATTGTAAAAGGGCGAGATGGCCAGAACTTGAAATGGGAAGGATTTCGGCTAATCCTTGGACAAATCCCAGCAATAAATATTTTAATGCAATAATCCAATCCATTTTGTCATTCCTTCATAAACTTATGACCATTGTTAATCGCTTCCAGAAGCCACTTCGGATGGATGCCAGCGTCGTGGTCATCGAGTAATTTTTTATCTTGTTTCGTCAATTTGTATTTTGCAAATAAGTCGGGCCGGAGCTCACGTGTAGTAACGAGTCGCATTAGGTGGCGCCACTTATTAATGGCTTCATGATGGCCGGAATATAAAAGCGAAGGCACTTTTTCACCCTCAAACTCATATGGTTCCGTGTATTGGGGATATTCTAAAAGGCCATCATCAAAACTTTCAAGATCAAGAGAAGTGGTTTCAATCGCTCCAGGAATTAGGCGGATGATGGCATCGCTAATGACCATGGCACCTAGCTCCCCGCCTGTGAGAATAAAATCGCCTAAACTTATTTGTTCATCAAAATAAGGTTCGACGCGAGCATCGATTCCTTCGTAGTGGCCACAGGCAAATAGTAGCTCGTCTTTATTTGACAAACGGTGGGCCTCCGTCTGCGTGAATGGTTTCCCCGTGGGTGCCAAAAGAACTTTATGAGTATGCTCGCTAGAAACGGCGTTCAAGGCGCTCACAAAAGGTTGGGCTTTCATCACTAAACCGGCCCCCCCTCCAATGGGTGGGGTATCGACGCGACCATACCGGTCAGTGGTGTAATCGCGAATATTTACCATGTAAAATGAAACAAGGCCTTTATCGATTGCTCGTTTGATAATCGATTGACTGGTAAAACCCGTAAACATGTCAGGAAATAATGTGAGAATCGTGATTTTCATAAAAGACCCTCAATGGGCCGAATCGTTATTGTTTTATGGTTGATGTCGACGGCAATGATAAATGAAGGAATAAAGGGAACTTGAAATGCTTTTCCCTCATTAAAAGTCTTTGCTTTTAAGATTGGGTGGGCGCCATAGTCAACGACTTCCTGGACTTTACCCAGTTCATTATTAGATTCATCAATTAGCACACAGCCAATTAAATCAACATGGAAATAAGTGTCGCCGGGCAATTTAATGTCGTCTTTTTCCGCCAGGACATACCAAGAAAAGTATGTGGTGGCGGTCGTCGCGTCGATTTCTAAAAATTTAACAAGATCCAAACCTTTATGGACGCGGTAACTGCTTACCGTGACATTTTTTTCTTCACTTGTAAGTTCATTTCTAAGTAACAAGTGATGGCCTACTTTGTAACGTTTATGTGAAAAATGTGAAAAAGAAACGATTTTTAATTCGCCTTGAACACCAAATGTATTGACAATTTGACCAACGGTTAATAATGCCATAGTGTTAGTATAAATGAAAAGAGGAGTATTTACTCCTCGCTTTCTTTAGGTTCAAATGATTCAAATTTAAGATAGATGCGTTTTCCTTCGCTTTTTCCAGCGACAGATAGGATTTCTCTTAAGGCATCGGCGACGACGCCCTTACGGCCGATCAATCGCGAAGTATCTTCACCTTCGGCGACGATGAGTAGCGTAATATCGCGTTCTGAATTACTTGGAAGCTCACGAATCATAATCGCGTCTTTGTGAACGACAAAAGGATCGACGAAAGCGTGGATAATGGCTTCGTAATCCATAAGTTACTTTCCTGATTTCTTAATTGCGAGTTTTGTTTCAGTAAACTTGGTCATGAGACCTTGTTCCGAAAATAGCGACCGGACGGTATCGCTTGGTTGTGCGCCTTGAAGTAACCATTTAAGGGCTAAAGCTTCGTCAATTACGGCTTTTTTCTCGGGTTTCGAGGGATCATAGAATCCTAATTGTTCAATATAACGACCATCGCGAGCGTATCGTGAATCAGCGGCAACGATGCGGTAGAATGGGTCCTTGTGGCGACCAACACGAGCCAAACGAATTTTAACAGCCATAAATAATCTCCTCTATTGCTAATATTGTAATCTTTTGGTGATATCTATGTCAAGTAAATTTACTTTACAAGCGCCATATAAATATCACATTTCAATTGCACATATTATTAACTTTTGTTAATATATCTAAGCGCTTGCGCTAGGAATGGTCCGCTTTCGTGTCACTACGTTATGAACATTCTGACAAAAACTAAGTATAGGAGCGTGATATTATGAACAATAATTTGGTCAAAGAAATCACTGCCACGCAACTACGAACCGATCTACCAGTATTTACATCTGGCGATACCGTTCGCGTCTACGTCCGTATCATTGAAAACAACAAGCAACGGTTACAGGCATTCGAAGGAATCGTCATGGGCCGCCGCGGCGAAGGCATTAACGCCTCGTTCACCGTTAGAAAAATTAGCGGTGGCGTCGGTGTTGATCGGACATTCCCTGTTCATGCCCCCAATGTCGCCCGTGTTGAATTGATCCGTCGTGGAAAAGTCCGCCGTAACAAGATTAATTATCTGCGGAAATTGTCTGGCAAAGCCGCCCGGATTAAAGAAATTATCAAGTAATAGTGACAACGGTTCCCCAGGGGGCCGTTTTTTTTCTTATTAAGTAATTGGATAGCGTCTATAATAAATAAATTAGGAGGTGGCGTGATGAGCAAAAAACAAGTGTCCGGCATACGGCGTTTTTTTAATGTCATGTTCCACACCTTATTTATTATCTTTATCATTTCTGGCGGGACCATCATTTTTCATAATGTGTATTACGTTCCCGTCAAAATTGTGGGCCGTTCGATGGAACCCACGCTTCAAGATTCGGAATTTGGCGTCATGGACACGAATTCGTGGCGGGTTGACCGAATTGAACGATTTGACATCGTCATTGTACAACCTTCGCTGATGGTTGATAAATATATCATTAAGCGCGTCATCGGACTCCCGGGTGACCGTGTTGTATTCGATAATAATGGGGAACTATTTGTCAATAATGCCCACATAAGCCAAGATTTTATTGCGGTTGACCCCTATCGCCTAGCGACGTGTCCGTCGACCACAAGTATTGGCTGCTTTTCGCCAATCACCCTCGGAGACAATCAATATTACGTGCTTGGAGATAATCGCGGCAACTCCTATGACTCACGCGCCATAGGGCCATTTGACATTGAAAACATCGTTGGTGTATTGTTCGCGATTGAAGGCGTCTGCCTTAATGGAGAGACAATTAGCGAAGCTGGTGTCGCGCTACAATCATGCGCCGTGCGAACATATCGGTGGCCAACCTTCTATTAATGAATATGAAACAAGATAACATCCATTGGTATCCCGGCCATATGGCCGTGGCCACACGCGAAATACGCAAAGGCTTAAAAATCGTCGATATGATTATTGAACTTATTGACGCCCGGGCGCCCATTAGTTCGCGACATCCATTTTTAGCTAATTATGATGGCAATAAGTTACATCTGATCATCATGACCAAAACCGATCTCGCCGATCCGTATGTGACTGTCCACTGGGAAGCTTATTTTGAGGAACGGCGCATGCCGATACTGGCCCTCAATGTACTTGAAAAAAATTCGGCGGCGACTATCGTCAAAAAAGCACTTGAAATTGGGCACGTGGTCTTTGAAAAACAAATTGCTAAAGGCATGCGACCACAGCCCTTGCGTGCGATGGTCATTGGTATTCCTAATGTTGGCAAATCGACATTGATCAACCGTTTAGCCAAACGTAAAGCGGCGGTTGTCGAAGACCGGCCAGGGGTGACACGGGCGCCACAATGGATTAAGCCAAATGATAAGATTTGGTTATTAGACACTCCAGGAGTGTTGCCGATGAATTACGAACATAAATTAACTTCGACCCATTTAGCGGCAATTGGGGCCATCAAGCGCGATGTCTTACCACTTGAGTCATTGACCAGTTATATTTATAAATATGTAAAAAGCAATTATCCCAAATTACTCTTTAAATATTTACAAACTGACGCTTTCAATGATTATGATTCATTTATTAATGCGGTCGGACTCCGTTTTGGCTTAATGAATCAAGGCATTATCGCGCGAGAACAAGCAATCAATCGCTTTTATGATGATTTTAAAGCTGGCACGATCGGCCGTGTTTCCCTTGAGGTGGCTTACTAGTGGCGCTTGTTTATCATTTAAAAGAAGAGTTTGCTTCTTATGAGTTAATGGCCGGCATCGATGAAGCTGGGCGTGGTCCGTGGGCGGGACCTGTGGTCGCCGCGGCGGTCATTTTTAAAAAAGGGTACTATAATGATGCCATCGATGATTCTAAAAAGTTGACGGCCCATAAAAGAGACCAGTTATTTGATATCATTGTCAAAGATTCGCTTTCGATTGGAATCGGGATTGTATCCGCTGAAGTCATCGATAAGATAAATATTCTTCAAGCAACCAAATTAGCGATGCGCAAGGCGATTGATAATTTATCGATTAAACCCGCGTTTTTGCTAATTGATGCCCTGAAGCTTGATGGAGTAGCGCTACCCCAGTTAGGTTTGATTCATGGCGATGCCCTAGCGCTACCAATCGCCGCCGCATCTATTATTGCGAAAGTCACACGTGATCGAATCATGGTTAAGATTCATCATGAGCACCCGATTTATCGGTTTGACCTTCATAAAGGTTATGGGACGAAACTTCATCACAACATGATTTTGACTCATGGAGCAATTAAGGGAATCCATCGAATGTCCTTCCGACCCATTAAAAATCTTTAGTTCGTCAGTGCATAAAAATAAGCTCACCATCCTATTTATATATAAATGAGGTGGTTATTTTGATTAAAGGGCGCGATATTATAATTCATTTGGCCGTCAAGTATTCCGGTGATTGGAATAAAATTTATGGGGCGATAAAGGAAAAGGAACCGGCTTCGCGAGAAGAAATCGAAGCTTCGTTGGCCATGGTCAAATCACAAGCGATGACCATTATTGATGAGGATTATCCCGAGGCCTTAAAGAAAATATATAAACCGCCGTTTGTTCTTTTTTATTATGGCGAAAAAGCATTATGGAACTATGATCATAACATCCTGGCGGTGATTGGCAGTCGTCAACCTTCCAATTACGGGGTGACGATGACACGGTCAATTGTTACATCGCTCGTGGAAGAGCACGTAATGATTGTGTCGGGGTTGGCAAAGGGCATTGACCACATTGCCCATGACACGGCCATCCAGCATGGGGGAAAGACGATCGCCGTCTTAGGAAGTGGCATTGATCGGCCATATCCCAGCGAAACAAAAGATACTTATGAGGTAATGAAACGTCAGCAACTCGTGGTAAGTGAATATCCGGGGCTCGTCGAACCAAACAAGGATAACTTTCCGTGGCGTAATCGCATCATTGCCGGTTTATCGGAAGCTGTCTTTGTAAGTGAAGCTAAAAAGCGGAGCGGTACCTTGATAACAGTTGGTTATGCTCTATATTTAGGAAAGGATGTATTCGTATTGCCGCATCCTGCCAATGTTGACAACAGCGGTAACCGCCTCATCCGCGATGGCGCGATTTTGGTGGAATCGGGGCAAGATATTCTCGACGAGCTTAAGAAAACGCCCCATGAGGAAGTGCTGGATGTAGCTCCAGATCCATTGCCAAAAAATTTTATTTAATATTAAATAAAGGAAAAAGCGCAGTTTATATCAATTGACAAGTGATGAATTCAAGTGATAATTACAAAATAGAAGGAGTAGCCATGAAAAGTTTAGTTATCGTTGAATCTCCCGCCAAGCGTGACACAATTGGCAAATATCTAAAAGACGTCGAGGGTGAATACACTGTCGAGGCCTCAATTGGACATATTCGCGACTTGTCGAATACAGGAAAAGGTGGTCTTGGCGTCGATGTTGAAAACGGCTTCAAGCCATTTTATATCATCAATCCCGACAAGCGTGATGTAGTCAATAAGTTAAAGAAAGTTGCCAAAGTTAATGATGAAGTAATTATCGCGACCGACCCTGACCGGGAAGGTGAAGCGATTGGTTGGCATCTAGTGGAAGTCTTAGGGCTTGATGTGCATACGACCAAGCGTATCGAATTTCATGAAATTACACGTGAGTCCATCAAAAACGCGATGGGACAACCACGGACAATTGATCTTAATTTAAAAGCCTCCCAAGAAACGCGACGGATTATCGACCGCATCAGTGGTTTTAAACTATCGAAGTTACTACAAAAGAAAATTAAATCCCGTTCGGCTGGCCGCGTGCAATCAGTCACCCTTAAATTCATCGTCGACCGCGAACGAGAAATCGACGCCTTCGTTCCCGAAGAATATTGGACGATTGAAGCTTCACTCGAAATTGATGGAAAGACGATTCCCTTAACATTTAAGCGATTAGATGGGAAAAAGGTTGAGCTTCACACTAAAGACGATAGCGATGCCTTAGTCGCTCGGCTTGGACCCACTATTGATTTAATCGATGTTAAACAAACTGAGCGTCACAAATCACCCAAGCCACCTTTTAAAACATCAACACTACAACAAGAAGCGTTTGCAAAATTCAAATATTCGACGAAACGCACTAACGCTATCGCTAGCACATTATATGAGGGTGTCAACATCGGCACTGAAACCGTCGGCTTAATTACATACATTCGAACCGACTCGACGCGGCTATCGGAGACATTTATTAACCGCGCTCACAATTATATTAAAGAGAGATTTGGTGACGATTATATTGCTCCGCTTCGATTAGTAAAAAAAGGACTATTGGCCCAAGATGCGCATGAAGCCATTCGGCCGACGGGAAACCACCGAACCCCAGAGTCAATGGCCCCATTTCTTAAACCTGATCAATTAAAATTATATACGTTAATATATAATCGGGCGTTAGCGAGTTTGATGCCCGATAAAATCGAACAAGTGACGACCTATACTTTCGATTCCAATCGTGTCGAATTTACATCAGAAGGCGTCATCACCAAGTTTGATGGTTTTACCAAGTTATATCAATTGGGCGAAGATGAAGAAAATGTCTTGCCAGCGTTAGTTCCTCCCGCTACGTATCCGTTTAGTAACTTCAAAGGCAAGCAAAACTTCACGAAACCGCCCGCGCGCTATTCAGAAGCTAAAATCGTTGAAGAGATGGAAAAAAACGGGATTGGCCGGCCATCGACTTATAGCGCGACCATCGAAACATTAAAACAGCGCGACTATGTCACAAGCAAAGCCGGTTTTTTGACGCCTACTGATCAGGGTAAATGCACAATTTCTTATCTTGAATTGTATTTCCCGGGCTTCATCAACCCCAAGTTTACTGCCGATATGGAAAAACAACTTGACGATGTACAAGAAGGAAGCCATGCCTCTCTAGATATTTTGACAAGCTACTATCACACGCTAGAAGATGAAATTGCGAAAGCCGGAGAACCATTACCGACTGAGAACTGTGTCAAAGAATTTGGCATCTGTCCCAAATGTGGTACTGGTCACCTGATTGAGAAAAAAGGCAAGTTTGGTTCCTTTATTGCCTGTTCGAATTTTCCCAGTTGTAAATACATCCAAAAAGAACCCAAAAAAGAACCCGAAAAAGTTGGGCGTCTATGTCCGAAGTGTGGACACGAGCTGCTCATAAAACACCAAAAGAAAAACGGAAAGCCCTTTATCGCCTGTTCAAATTTTCCATCATGCACCTATATTGAATCTTTCAAACCCGCTAAAGTTGCTGAGGAATAACTATTAATGAATCGGACGACGGCCGAATTTTTAGAATATTTGACGCATCAGCGAAAGTATCAAGAAGCGACATGTAAATCATATCAAGCAGATATCGATTGTTTTTATGCCTATCTATTGACGACCAATACATTGGATACCCAGGTTAATTTACGAACGATTCGCGATTTTTTGACAACTGAACTAGCGCGGGGCATTTCTAAACGATCATTAAAAAGGCGTTTGTCGGCACTAAGGCATTACTATGAATTTTTGCTTGGGCAAGGATATGTGACGACGAATCCCTTTATGTTAATTGGCGCGCCTAAAGTCGGAAGCCAATTACCGCAAGTGCTATTCGTCGAACAAATTGAGTGGATTATCAAAGCTAACCGAAAGCGAACTGACGAATTAGCAATACGCGATGATGCCTTACTTGAATTACTTTATACCTCGGGACTCCGCGTCAGCGAAGTAACATCATTAACGATGCAAGATGTCGATTTTCGTGGTCGCATGATGCGAATATTTGGCAAAGGACAAAAAGAGCGGCTTGTGCCAATTTCTGAATCCGCGATCGGGATAATCAATCGCTACTTGCAAGAGTTACGCCCAAAGTTAAGTCAATTACATCCCCTTGACAGTAAATCATTCGTATTCCTATCCCATCTTGGGATGCCTTTAACAAGTCGGGGAATTCAATACATTCTCCATTCGATTGAGAAGAAGACGAGCATTTATTTAGATCTCCATCCTCACAAACTACGTCACTCATTTGCGACCCATTTACTCGAAAACGGGGCGGATTTGCGCACTATTCAAGAATTGCTCGGCCATGCTTCTATCAATACGACGCAAATATATACCCATGTTACCACGGAGTCGATGGCCAAAACTTACATGGCCGCCCATCCCCGCGCCAAACGAAAAAAGTAGGCAAAAACTGCCTTTTTGGATGTGTTCCTGATGGAACCTTTTTCATTTACAAGCAACTGCCCTTGTGCTAAAATTACTTGGCTCTATGAAATAGAGACAACACACATCGCCGATTCAACGTCCAAGTCCAGCATTGTCTGGGGGTGTTGTTAGAAACGATGGAGGTAAAAAACATAAAGGAGGATTCACCAATGAGTGAACAAGAAAAGGAAGTCGTCGTTACCCCGACTTCAGAAGAGACGATGGAAAGCATCGCTCCCAGTCCGACCGAACCGATTATTACGATGAAGAAGTTAGCCGCGGCGGGTGTCCAATATGGTCATCAAACGCGCAAATGGAATCCAAAGATGGCCCCATATATTTATGGCGCCCATAACGGCATCTACATTATCGACTTAAAGAAGACGGTCACCAAAATTGAAGAAGCCTATCTAAAACTAAAAGAAATCGTTACCGCTGGCGGCAAAGTGCTATTCGTCGGCACCAAAAAGCAAGTTCAAGAACTCGTTAAGGTTGAATCGCTGCGATCCGGCTCGTTTTATATTAACAATCGGTGGCTCGGTGGCACATTAACTAATTTTAAAACCATCCTTGGCCGCATTCGTTATCTTAAAGACTTAGAAACCCAAGAAGCCGATGGTACGCTTGAACAACTTCCGAAGAAAGAAGTTAGCTCGCTCCGCAAACTTAAAGAAAAATTACTCAAAAACCTCGAAGGCATCAAAGAAATGCGCCGCGTTCCTCAAGCGGTATTCGTCGTTGATCCGATGATCGACCATAACGCCGTTAGCGAATCCAAAAAACTTGGCATTCCCGTCTTCGGTATTATCGACACCAATGCCGATCCGGATTTAGTCGATTACCCAATTCCTGGAAATGATGACGCTGTCGGTAGTGTCCGCATGATTCTCCAAGTAATGGCCGATGCCATTGTCGAGTCAAAGGGTGGCTTCACCGAAGTCGCTTATATTAAGGAAGATGAATTCCTTGATCGTTATGCGGCTATGAAGGCTGAGACGCGCGCGGCCACCGATTCCGCTAGGACTTCAAGCTTTGCTGCTCACGTTGAAACGGCCCCTGTGGCTGAAGAAGCCAAAATCGAAGTAAAAACTGAAACTTCTGTCAAGAAGGAAAAGACGACGCGCTCTGCCAAAGCCGAGCAAGAAAAAACGGAAACCGAGGAATAATTAATGTCACAAATTATTGATTTAATTAAAGAATTAAGAGAGCGGACTGGCGCCGGCATGATGGATTGCAAGCGTGCCCTAGAGTCTAGCGACCTTGATATTTCTAAAGCGATGGATTGGCTCCGTGAAAAAGGCATTACCAAAGCCGCAAGCAAAGCGACGCGCATTGCCGCTGAAGGAATCTCCCATGTAGTGGAAGATGGCGCGAAAACACTAGTCATTGAAGTTAACTGCGAAACCGACTTCGTCACCCGTAATGACGCCTTCATCCAGCTTGTCGATGCCATTGCTAAGCAAATTCTAGCAAGTGGGGAAACTAGTATCGATGCCGCTAAAACCTTAGTTGCCCCATTGATTAGTGAAGCGACGATGAAGATTGGCGAAAAGATTGACGTCCGCCGCTTTGAAGTATTTGAATCGACGGGAAGCCAAGTGATTGGCTCGTATGTCCACATGAACGGCAAGATTTCCACGCTCGCTCTTATGGATGGCGTTGATAAGGCCTTCGCCGATAATATGGCGATGCACATTACTGCCAATAACCCGCGTTTTATTACAAGTAACGATATTCCCAAAGATGCCCTTGAACACGAGACAAAGATTCAACGTGAAATCGTGGCCGCCGATGAAAAACTAAAGGGTAAACCTGAAGCGGCGTTAGCGAAAATCATCGAAGGCAAAGTTAGCAAAGTATTTCGCGAGTCGACGCTGAGCGAACAGCCGTATCTCATGGATGAAACTGGCACTACCGTTGGCGCAATATTGGCGAAACAACAGGCAAGCGTCATCAAATTTGTCCGCTTCGCCGTTGGTGAAGGGATTGAAAAGCGAGTTGACAACTTCGCTGAAGAAGTCATGGCGCAAATAAAATAACACAAAAAATAACACTCTTTTGAGTGTTTTTTTTATAATGATAGAAGGAGCTATGAAAATGGATCATTATCATCGCGTTTTAATCAAATTATCGGGTGAAGCGTTAGCCGATCGCGAAGACCGCCTCATTTTAGGCGCTCAAAATCTGTTTACGGTCGCCGCAGCGATTAAGAAGATGCGCACCGAAGAAGTCCAAGTTGCCGTCGTCATTGGCGCCGGAAATATATGGCGTGGCAAGTTTGCCGATCAAATCGGCATTGATAAAGCGACAGCCGACTATATGGGCATGCTCGGGACGATTATCAACTCGATTGCGCTTCAAAGCGCGCTCGAAAACATCGGTGTACCCACACGCGTTATGACGGCTCTTGAAGTCAAGTCGGTTGCTGAACCTTATATTAGGCGTCGCGCTATTCGCCATCTTGAAAAAGGACGGGTGGTCATCTTCGCGGGCGGTACTGGCAATCCTTATTTCACAACCGATACCACAGCCAGTTTACGAGCGATGGAAATTGAAGCCGAAGTCATCTTTATCGCTAAAAACGGCGTTGATGGCGTGTATACGGCAGATCCAAGCGTATACAAAGATGCCAAGTTAATTAAAGAAATAACTTACGAAGAAATGCTTAGTCGAAATTTAAAAGTCATGGATTTAACGGCGATTTCGCTCGTCCATGACAAAAATATCGAAATCCGTGTCTTTGACATGAACGACCCGGAAAACTTTATGCGGGCGCTCCATGGCGAGAATATCGGATCAATTATTAGAAAGGGCTGATACTATGGATGAACTAACACTAGAAGCTCAAAACCACATGAAGAAGTCGATTGAAGCACTCCATGCTAACTTCAATACTTTACGGACTGGTCGCGCCAACGCGGCCCTACTTGACCGGATCGAAGTCGATTATTATGGCGACAAGATTTTGCTCAATCAAATTGCGAGCATCAGTGTCCCCGAAGCACGGCAACTTTTAATAAAACCTTATGATCGCAATGATGTCAAAGCTATCATCACCGCCATTTCCATGAGTTCAATCGGCATCAATCCGATTAACGATGGGACGTCAATTCGCTTGATGTTACCTCCTTTAACTGAAGAGAGGCGACTCGAATTAGCAAAGACTGCTAAACGCTTTGCTGATGAGGCCAAAGTCGCTATTCGCAATATTCGGCACGAACATCTCGATTTGCTGACCGATGATGAATATACCGAAGATCTTAAAAAACGGATCATCGCCGAGATTCAAAAAGTAACCGATGAGGCCGTTGAAGAAGTTGATGCTGCCTTTAAGGAAAAAGAAACGGAAATTATGACGATTTAGTCGTCTTCTTTCTTTTTATAAAAAAGAAACAATCGTTCATTGTTCGTGCCTTCATGCCCACGACTCATGTATAATAAAATATAACCGCATGAGCACGAAATCAAAAAATAACCGACAAATCGAAAAAGAAACGCCAACTGGAGCAGTTATTTCGCATATCGCTTTCATCATGGATGGAAATGGCCGCTGGGCCAAAGCAAAGGGATGGCCACGCCACAAGGGGCACCAAGAAGGTTTTAAGCGCGTTAAAGAAATCGCATCGGCTTGCCGTAATTTGGGGATTAAGTGCATGTCGCTTTATGCCTTTTCCACCGAAAATTGGAAGCGGCCCCAAGAAGAAATTGATTTTTTATTTCACTACCTCGACAAGTTTTTGAAACAAGAATTGAAGCAACTACTCAAAGATGATTGCCGCTTTTATGTATCAGGAGATATCTCCAAACTACCCAATCATTCGCAAACGGCCATTAAACAAGTACTTGATGCGACCGCTCATTGTCAAACGTTTGCTTTAAATATTTGCCTGAATTATGGAAGCCAACAGGAAATAATTAGAGCGATTAAACAAATCGTTAGCGAATCGAAATCCGGAAAGATGGAGATTGAAGATATGACTGTCAATACATTCGAAAAATATTTATATACGGCCCCATTTCCCCCGATTGATTTATTGGTGCGAACATCAGGTGAAGTGCGGCTTAGTAATTTCATGTTGTATCAATTAGCCTATAGCGAAATGATTTTTACGAAGACGACATGGCCCGATTTTACCAAACAACAGTTATTAATTTGCCTCGAAGAATTCAAAACGCGAAACCGTCGTTATGGAGGGCTTGCTCGTGAATAAAATCACCTCAGACACTCAAAAGAAGATGTCAAACCGCATTATCATGGGCGTCATATTGACGTTAATTGGTTTACCAACGATATTTATTGGCGATTGGCTATTACTTGCCTTTACTTTCGTAGCTTTGCTTTTGGCCATTCATGAATTTACCAATGCGCGACCACATAATAAATACAAGCTCATTATTCACTTGTTCATCATGGTTATGACTGTATCTTTTGTATATTGGATTTTTGTTAAAAACAATCTTAAATCGTATGGGTTGGATCTCGCCTCGTGGAGTTTTAACACGGGATTGCAAGAATTAGAAGTGTCCACGATTGGCGTGGCCGTCACCGTCGGAGTGCTATTTTTAAGCAGTATACTCAACCAAAACTTTAAAATCGATGATGCTACTTATTTAATTACCATGGTTATTTTAATTGGATTAAGCGCACAAGCTGTTTTGTTTCTGCGCTTCTTCCCAGCCTTCTCATTTGGCGAATGGGGCATCGCTTATTCGTGGTGGCAAACGAGCTTCTTAATCATTTATGTGTTTATCGGCACATTTATGAGCGATATTGGCGCTTATTTTATCGGTTTGTTATTCGGTCGTAGCAAGATGAATCCCCGCATTTCTCCTAAAAAAACATGGGAAGGGTTCTTTGGAGGCGTCTTTTTCTCGATGATTTTTAGTCTTGCGTTTGCGCTTATCGTCAGCGCGACTGGGTATCCCATGCTCCCATTTTTAAGCCATAATGAATGGTATTGGCTTATCCTGATTTCGATCACAATGCCATTTATGGCTAATCTAGGCGATTTCCTGTTCTCAGCGATTAAACGCCATTTTGACATCAAAGACTTCTCGACCATCCTCCAAGAACATGGCGGCATTCTTGATCGCATTGATTCGCTGCTAATAACCTCACTTTATGTGGCAATTGTTGTCACCTTCATTAGCACAGGATGGAATTTCTTAGCATGACGCGGATTATCTTATTAGGCGCATCCGGATCAATCGGACGACAGACGCTCGATGTCATTGAAGCCTTTCCTCGCAAGTTTTTGCTTGTCGCTTTTTCGGTTGGGGAAAAAATCCATTTAATCGAAGGCATTTTAGCAAAACACCAAGAAGTAATGGCCATTTGTGTTAAAAACGAAGAGATTCTTCCCACATTAAGAAAAAATCACCCCGACATCACCTTTTATCATGGTGACGAAGGGCTAATCAAAATAATTGATTATTATAAGGCTGACATGGTTGTTAACGCGCTTGTCGGTTTTGTTGGCCTCGCTCCTACGATTTTTTCTCTTAAACGGGGGATCGATGTGGCGTTAGCCAATAAAGAAGCGCTCGTCGTGGGCGGACCTTTAGTGATGGAAGCCGCCAAAAGTGGCAAAAGCGCTTTAATTCCCATCGATAGCGAACATGTGGCACTTGATAAGCTTTTACGTCATGAATTACGAAGCGACGTTAAAAAAATCATTTTAACAGCAAGTGGTGGCTCCTTATATCATTACGGGCGCAGCGAGTTAAAACACGTGACTATCGACCAAGCGTTAACTCATCCTACATGGATTATGGGCCCCAAGATTACCATCGATTCTTCGACGATGATGAACAAAGGGTTTGAAATAATTGAGGCGCATTACTTATTTGATATGCCGCTTGACCAAATTGATGTCTGGCTCCATCCCACTTCAAAGATTCATAGCATGATTCAACTCGTTGATGGAACTCTGCTCGCCGACATTGGACTGAACAATATGCACATTCCAATTAGCTATGCCTTATTCCGTCGAAAACGCGTCCATCTCCCATTTTTAAAGTATGAACCGCAACCGGAAACACTAAAAGTGTTAGAATTGAAACGCGTAAGCGAAGAACGCTTCCCAGCATTGGCTTTAGCGCGTCTTGCCCTTGCTAAAGGCGGCACGGCTCCCGCGGTTCTCAATGGAGCTAATGAAATCGCCGTGGCGTCATTTTTAAACGGATCATTGCGGTTTGATTTGATCGAAACATTAATCGAAACCGTACTAGAAGCGCATCAAGTCGTCGATCATCCAACATTAGAACAATTAATCATCGCTGATGAATGGGCGCGTAAGAACGCTCTTAAATTAGCGCAGGAGTGGTAATCATGAATATCTGGACCTTCTTACTATTTATTGTATCGCTGGGAGTCTTAATCACGATTCATGAGCTGGGCCACTTCTTAATGGCAAAAGCATTTAATGTTTATGTGAAAGAATTTTCTCTGGGATTTGGACCCGTTCTTTTTAAGTTTAACAAAGGCGAAACCCAATATTCAATTCGGGCTTTGCCCCTTGGTGGCTATGTGGCCATGTATGGGGAAGAAACGACGGAAGCCGACGCTAATATCCCCAAAGAGCGAAGTTTATTAGGCATCAAGAAACACAAACGGGCCATCGTTATGGCCGCCGGCATCGTGTTAAATTTTGTCTTGGCGTTTGTATTGTTTTTTGTATCTAATGTCGCCTTTGAGCAAAAGGAATTTCGCCGCGACGTCAATGTCTTGGCGAATAGTCCGGCCTTTAATGCCGGTTTAGTCACCAGCACGGAAGCGACACCAGTTAAAATTGATTTCGATGCCATTGATGTTGGCAATATTGCCGTCACCATTAGCGATACAACCGATGTGTATTATTTAAAGTTTGTTGGTTTTAAAACGTATGATGATGAATTTGTTGACGGCATTACCTTCGCGTATACCGAAGCCGGCGAGTTAATTGAGTATATTCCTGATTCCGTTACCGATTCGGTGACTTTTCCATTACCGATTCAAACCTACACTAGTGACACCGAATATGTCGAAAGTACCATCGATATTACGCTTAACGCGATTGCTAACGGAGACGAGTTTGTCTGGGAAGATACCGGTATTAACTTATTGCATACGTACCGCTACAACTTCATTGAGGCCATAGCGGTGGCGGGGCAAGATTGGGTGGAAGGCACGACTCTCATCGCCAAAGCTCTGGGTGGATTATTTGTCGGCCAAGGCATTGGTGATGTTGGCGGCATTATCGCTATATTTGATACGAGCGCCACGGTATTAACAAATCTCGGGCTCGGGTCCTACATTTTTATGTGGGGCTTGATATCGGTTAACTTAGCGCTTTTTAATTTACTACCATTCCCTGGGCTCGATGGGTGGCAGTTACTAGTAGTTACGATTGAAGGCGTGTTTCGAAGAGAAATACCACCCAAGATTAAAAATATTGTTTCCACGATTGGATTAATGCTATTGCTGGGCTTGATGTTCCTGCTTTTGATTAAAGACATTTGGACGATCTTTTAGGAGCAATTCATGGATAAAGTGATGCGACGTTTTTTGACTTCGATTGGTTTGACCGATTTCGATCGCTATGACCTGTCTTTTGAAGTGGTAACGCGCAATCCCTTTAAAAAAGAGCAAATCGATATGGTGATTCTTAAAGAAGAACCCTGGCATTACGACCTCTTATCAGACTTTCTCAATGCGATTTATAACATTGATTATCCTTGTACATTTCGCTTTCATTATCGGTCGCGACCAACTTCAAAAGATGGCGCCGTGCTATTTGACCATTGGTATCAAGCCAGTTACCGGAAATTACCGGAATTTACCTTTTCATTAACGGAAACATCGATTATGTTTGACCATGAAGGCGAAGAGGAAAAAGTCAAGTATGATGATGTATTTGCCGCCTTTAAAGAGTTGCTCGTTTTTATAAATTACGATATTGACATCGAAAGGATTGTGCATGACCCGATTGTTAAAATCGACGAAAAAGAAGTCTCGCGGCTTAATAAAAAAGCGGATAAAACAATTGACCTCGATCTTGATAACCCTTTTATCGATAATGATGAAATGCATGAAGAACGCCTCATCGTCGCCCAAGATATTATTTGTGATGAGCTTGAAGAAAACTTAAAAGCGATGCAAGAAGATCGCCGCGTGGCTAATAAATTTAAACGTAGTGGCCAATATAAACCGGCAAAAATCGGCTATTTCGATACAAAAAGCGGGCAAGTAGACTTTGATGGTGTGATATTTTCGCGCGAAGAGATTGAAACAAGCAAGGGCCGATTAATCCTCAATCTTGGTGTGGGATTTGATGGTCATGGTGTTTATGTCAAGGCGTTTGAAGATCGCAACCACCTCAAAATTGAAAAGCTCGACATATTGAGAGAGGGATGCCATATTCGCGTGCGCGGTACCACTGATAGCGATCGCTATAACAATGGCAAACTTGTGGTCGTCGCCCATTATGTCGATGTTTTGCCCCCACCCCCACTACCCCAAGATAATAGTGAACTAAAGCGCGTCGAACTGCACTTGCACACCAAAATGTCAGCGATGGATGGCGTGAGTTTAATTAGCGATTACTGTCGCGTGGCCGCTTCGATGGGACATAAGGCACTTGCCGTCACCGATCATGGCGTTGTTCAAGCGTTTCCCGATGCGCAAATCGCCGCCAAGAAATATAACCTGAAAATGATTTATGGGGTCGAGATGTACATGATCGACGATGACCCAGGGTATATCATCAACCCATCGCCGGATGATTTATCAACGAGCACTTTCATCGCGTTTGACCTTGAAACGACGGGTCTATCTATTGGTGATGATCACATTATTGAGTTTGGCGCTGTTAAGATTCGCCATGGATTGGTCATTGCCACCCTCGACATTTTAATCAATCCCGGCGTCCCAATTAGTCAAAAGACAGTTTCAATCACTAACATTACTGATGCCATGCTCAAAGGACAACCGTCTATTAGCGAAGCTTTGCCCCGCATCATTGAATTCATCGGTAAAGATATGCTCATCAGCCATAACGCGAAGTTTGATCATGGTTTTCTCAACGAAGCTTTAATCACACATGGGTATGCCCCACTTGTAAATCCCATTATTGATACGCTGTCATTGTCGCGCAATATCTTTTATGAAGCCTCATCGCATCGATTAGGATCGCTGGCCCGGCGCGTTGATGTCGTTTATGAAGAAGGAAAAGCCCACCGCGCTGATTATGATGCCCAAGTATTAGGGCAAATTTGGGGTGTGCTCAATACAAAAATTCAAGGGCAAGGAATTAGCAAGCATTTCGAGATTGCGCATTTATCGCCTCCGGATGGGATGCTTAAAAACCTATTTCCATATCATGTCATCGTTTTAGCGAAAAACGCGGCTGGACTCAAAGACTTGTTTGATCTTATCTCACTATCGCACACCAAATATTGGGCCGATGTTCCCCGCATTCCTCGATCAGAAATCGCCAAGCATCGCGCTAATTTAATCATTGGAAGCGCCTGTTTCAATGGGGAACTATTTACGATGGCCAGTACTCGCACGGTAACAGAACTTGAAGATGCCACAGCTTTTTATGATTATGTTGAAGTTCAACCGAAAGAAAATTACCGGTGGCTTATCGACATGGATCAAATGGACGAGAAACGCCTTGAGGTCATGCTCAATCGCTTAATTAACGCCGCGGATAAGGCTCATAAGCTTGTAGTCGCCACCGGCGATGCCCATTATTCGCTACGACATGAAAAAGTATATCGCGATGTGATGATTTCGGCCAAAGGACTAAAGGGTGTCAACCATCCGATGAGCCCCTACAGCCGAGAAGATCGACCACAATTTGAAAACCCAGACCAACACTTCCGTTCGACCGAGGAAATGCTGCAAGCATTTGCTTGGTTAGGTGAAACGCGCCGTTTTGAAATTGTTGTTAAAAACACCAATCTCATCGCCGACTCAATCGAGGCGATTTATCCTGTTAAAGATAAACTTTTAACGCCTATCATCGAAGGTTCGGAAACTTTCCTGCGCGACTTATGTACCAAAAGGGCCCGCGAAGTATATGGCGAACCACTTCCCGTCATTGTTAAAGACCGGCTGGAACGGGAACTTACGGGTATCATCAAAAATGGATATTCGGTCATCTATTATATCGCCCATAAGATAATTAAAAAAGCCAATGACGATGGTTATATTGTCGGTTCGCGCGGATCCGTTGGATCGAGTTTTGTCGCCACGCTAGCTAATATTACTGAAGTTAATCCATTGCCACCCCACTATGTGTGCCCTTCATGTCACCATAGTGAATTTTTAGATTCCAAAGTGGTACGGTCTGGATTTGACTTACCACCCAAACTATGTCCGGAATGCCTGACGCCGATGAAAGGTGATGGACAAAATATCCCTTTTGCGACCTTCCTTGGTTTTGAAGCCGAAAAAGTTCCGGACATCGATTTGAATTTCCCGCCTGATTATCAAGCGCGGGCTCATGATTATACGCGCTTTTTGCTCGGGGAGAAAAACGTTTATCGCGCCGGGACGATTGAAACAATTGCCGAAAAAACGGCATTTGGATACGCTAAAGGTTACTTTGAACGCCAAGGCATTGATTTAGAAACTGTTAGTAATGCTGATATTGCCTATCTTGCGGCCGGTTGCCAAGGCGTCAAGCGCACGACGGGTCAACATCCCGGTGGCCTTGTGGTGATTCCCACGGGTTATGATGTCCTCGACTTTACCCCAGTTCAATATCCCGCCGATAAAAGTGAAGATAATTCGATGACGACGCACTTTGACTTTTCAGCGATTCACGATAATGTCTTAAAACTTGATTTATTAGGTCATGTCGATCCTCAAGCATTGAAGCTATTATCGGATCTCACCGGCGTCAAGATTGAAGATATTCCCATGAATGATCCAGAGGCGTTATCGTTATTTTCAAGTTCCGAAGCATTGAAGCGGCAAATCAAAAACTTGCGATCGCTCCAAAATGGCGCGCTTGGACTCCCTGAATTTGGCACGCCGTTTGTCATGGAAATGCTTAATCAAACAAAACCCAAAACATTTGGGGAACTTGTCATATTATCAGGCCTCTCCCATGGAAAAGGCGTCTGGGTCGGTAACGCTAAGGACATCATCAATGAAGGAAAAGGAACGCTGCTTGAAGTAATTGGATGCCGTGATGACATCATGACGTATTTGATGGATAAGGGCGTCCCTCCGAAAACGGCATTTGCAATCATGGAAGATGTACGGCGTGGTCGCAAGGTTAAAAAAGAATTTGAAAATGTCATGAAGGCCTGTAAAGTCCCGAGCTACTACATCGATTCGTGTAACAAAATTAAATACATGTTTCCCAAAGCCCACGCGACTGCTTATGTGACGATGGCCGTACGCGTCGCTTGGTTTAAAGTTCATTATCCGCTGGAATACTATGCGTCATATTTTAGCTTAAGAGCCAAACAATTTGATTTGGAGACGATGTTAAAGTCGCCCAAAGAAATACTAGCGAAAACCGATCATATGCGGATGACGCTTGTCGATCGGCGTGGCCACATGAAACCAAAAGATGAAGATATTCACTATAGCTTGTTGATGGCACTTGAAATGATGGAGCGCGGCTACCGCATCCAAAATATTGACCTTGATAAATCCGATGCCGAAATGTTTTTGGTCGATTATGAACAAAAAGCCCTTATTCCGCCATTTATCGTGATTGATGGAGTGGGGCTTAACGCTGCCAGTTCTGTGGTGACCGCTCGAAGTGACAAACCATTTTTATCACGGCAAGATTTACTATCGCGGACCAAACTTTCAGCCACTAACGTCGAACACCTGGCGAAGCTCAACGTGCTCGACCATCTTGATGAGTCTAACCAAATTTCGCTATTTTCATTTTAGGTCCATTACGATACAATATTTAGGCTGTCGACATTAGAAACAGCGGGACGTAGCGCAGCTTGGTAGCGCGCTTNNCGCTTGCTTCGGGAGCAAGAGGCCGTGGGTTCAAATCCCATCGTCCCGACCATTGAAAAGTGTACCCCTTTCTCTGGACAGAAATGTCTATAAGAAAAGGGTGGAAGCTAATTTGAAGAACATCCAGAAGAAGGGTTGCGCTCGAACATTATTGGTCATGGAGTGGCTCAGTTCTGTATTAGCAACTCCTGGATGGGCGACTAACACAAGAATGTCTAAGCCCTTTTCTGCCACGCTTCTTTTGAGGGTTGTTATAGACATATTGCTTATTACTTTTCTTTCATTAAATGATTGATGATACAACAATATCTTATTACACTTGAAGATGACCTTTTCTTGAAGGTAAGTCGAGATATATATGGAAAAGAAAAATTATAAGCCTCCCTTTGATTATGTCGAAGAAAACACGAAAACGATTGACCACTGGATTGAAGCAGGGTGGGAGTGGGGCATTCCCATTTCTTCAGATACTTTCTTAAAGGCCAAGCAGGGCGAGTGGGAAGTTGTCTTGACACCGACTAAGGCGATGCCCCAATCATGGTTTCCTCCTTCCATTAAGGGACTAAAACTTTTGGGATTAGCATCTGGAGGTGGTCAGCAGATGCCGATTTTTGCCGCGCTTGGCGCCGAAGTCACAGTGCTTGATTATTCCCTAAAACAATTAGAAAGCGAACGATTGGTGGCGGCTCGAGAAGGGTACCATATCGAGATTGTTCGCGCCGACATGACGAAGCGCTTGCCATTTGATGACAATACGTTTGATATTATTTTCCATCCCGTGTCCAACTCCTATGTCGAACAAGTGAAACCCATCTTCAAGGAATGCTATCGTATTTTAAAACCAGGCGGAATTTTTATCGGTGGCTATGATAATGGCATCAACTATATAAGTGATGACGAACACACAATTACCAATAGGTTTCCGTTTAATCCGCTTGTGAACCCTGACCAAATGAAAGCATTACTCGATAGCGATAACGGGGTCCAATTTTCACACACGTTGGCTGAGCAAATCGGGGGCCAATTAGAAGCCGGATTCATTTTGACGCACCTGTATGAAGATATTAATAGCGAAGGTCATCTTCATGATTTGAATGTGCCCTGTTTTTTTGCCACGCGGGCGATAAAGCGGGAGTAAACCGCTATCAAGGTAAAAGGTGATAACTTTGTTTGAATCTTATCCCCAAGTCAAGTATTCTTATAAACGGAAATTATATGAAAAAAATCACAGATAAACGAAAACAAACTGTCGGTGAAGAGATTGCTAATGCGATCTCTCATGGTGTCAGTGGTCTATTTGGCATCGCCGGCATGGTCTTAATGCTTGTCAAAGCCAATAATGGCGGCGAAGTCGCCAGCGCCATAATCTTTGGGTTAGGAATGATTTTCCTTTACACGATGAGCGCCTTATATCACGCTTTTGCGAAAGATGGCGTCACAAAGCGCGTCTTCAAACGATTTGACCATATTTCCATCTATGTGTTAATTGGGGCCACTTTCGCTCCAATCTTCATTTTGGTTGTTCAAAAACCGATGGGTTGGATTTTGCTCGCTGTGCAATGGGCGATCATTATCCTGGGCATCATCTTCAAGGCCATCAAAATATATAAGTTTCAAGTGTTACATATTACGGCTTATCTAGTCTTGGGATGGAGTGCCTTGGGACTTTTTGGCCCTCTTTATCAAGTGTCGCACCCAGCATTCTGGTTAATCCTGGCGGGTGGCATATCCTACACAATCGGGGTGTTTTTCTACGCGACTAAATATTTTAAATTTTCACATTTCGTCTGGCATCTATTCGTATTCGCGGGAACGTTGCTCCACTTCTTTGCCATATATTTATACATCTTTTAATAAAAGTGGCACACCCGCTTGTTAAGATTCAACAGTGTTTTTGCCCTTTGACTTCGCCTCGTACATGGCCCTGTCGGCTCGTTTAACAAGGTCATCGTAAGTGTCACCCTGCTTCCAGGCACTGACGCCAAGACTAATGGTGAAGTTGATATTTCCATCGAATGGATAGTTATTAATTAAGTGGCGTAAGTTTTCGGCAATGCGATGAGCTTTTTTAGCATCAGTATTTGGGCAAACGATTAGAAATTCCTCACCACCCCAACGTCCAATTAGAACATGCTCAGGAAGATTTTTTCTTAATAAATAAGCGGCCTGGGTTAATACCGAGTCGCCGACTAGATGACCATATTCGTCATTGATGCGTTTAAAATTATCGATATCAATCATGATGAGCGAAAATGGATTCTTGGTGTTTTCGGCAATCTCAATTTCTGCCTCGATGGAGGCATCCAGTTTTAGGCGGTTGTAAAGTGAAGTCAATTTATCAGTTTCTGCCAATCGTTTAAGGTCGCTATTTTTCTGATTAAGTTCATGAAGGTTGGCGGCGCGATTCGCCTCATAGTAATTGATGATTAAAGCCAGCGATAAAAATGTTCCAAACACGTTGATGAAACTGAAAACATCCAGATGATTGGTTGAAACAGCGGGAGGGTAGATGACAAAAATCACGGCAAAACCACCGGCGAACAGGGCCGACATGATCGTGCCATATAATCTTCCCAATATAAAATAACTGACGGGAGGAATTAACAAGGCCCAGGCGAACACCAAATATTCATTTTTATCGATGATAATTGCCGCAAGAACGACCAATATGAATATCAACTCGCCAATCCAAGAGCTAATCTCGACCTGATGTGATAATTTAAAAAACAGTATCAGCAGCAATGTTAAAGCCAAGGCGATGAATTGCATGATAGCCATGAGATAGTCGGGGGCGATTAACAAATTAAACAAGGCATAAGCGAAAAGAAAGACGGACATGATTGACAAAGAAAAATTTAAAATAATGACGCGTCGAAAATTGGCCTCATCTTTACTAAAATGATTGTTATTAGTCAACCAAATTTGCCAGAATTTGTTCATGACATATTTCCTATTATTAAAAGTAGTTTAAAAGAGTGCTAACAATTGCCTATATTTTAGGTTAATCGAATATGTTTTGCAAAGTGTTTTTCCCGGAACTATAATAATCGCGCAATCAAAGATTGAATAAGCTAATGTTTGATTGTGGAGCGACCCGATGACGTTGCTTTTGACCATTACAATCACGACTTTGCTTTTGATGATCCTAGCGATCATCTTTTTTCCATCAATAAAGATTAAGTCATTTAAAATTTCATCCTATTGGCTAATTGCCCTAATGGGGGCGCTTTTAATAATTTCTTTTAATCTAATTACTCTAAGCGATGTTAGTCAGGGATTTTTTTTTGAGGAATCGATTAATCCAATCAAGATTTTGACACTATTTTTGTCATTTACGGTGTTTTCAATTTTCCTCGATGAAATTGGCTTTTTTGCTTATATCGCTTCGAAAGTGGCCGCCAGTGCCCATCATTCACAAAAAACACTCTTTACCTCACTTTATATGCTCACTTCGGTATTGACGGTATTTACCGCTAACGACATTGTGATTTTGACATTAACCCCATTTATAATTTATTTTGCTAAAAACGCCAAGATTAATCCATTACCTTATTTGCTCGCAGAATTTGTGGGCGCTAACACCTGGAGCATGCTACTGATTATTGGCAACCCCACGAATATTTATTTAGCGACTTCATTTAACATCGACTTCTTTTCATATTTATTAATCATGGCGCTACCGACACTATCCGCGGGAGTTAGCTCATATCTGATCATGAGGCTTTTGTTCAAAAAACATCTGGAAACTCCTATTGAAAATTCTGTTTCGATGGCTGAGCCATCGCGACCCTTAATGGTGATGGGCCTAATCCATTTAGGCTTCGCAACATTTCTGATCGCTATCTCGGGATACTTAAAGATTCAAATGTGGCTCGTTCCACTGATCGGGGCGCTTAGCCTCTTTGCAGTCACGACCATATATCTATTATTTAACAAGAAATCATGGCGCATTTTATTTAAAGTGCTTAAACGCGTCCCCTATGGAATTGTCCCGTTTATGTTATCGATGACGGTTATTGTCATTGCCCTCGACAAATATGAGATTCCTCTTTTTATGGCGCAAAAACTCATTGGAATTTCCCCATTATTTAGCTATGGTTTTAGTTCCTTTATATTTTCAAACATCATTAATAATATTCCGATGAGTATTTTATTTACCGAAGTGCTTGAATCATCGGCCACCTTAAGCCTTCCGGCCGTATATGCCACGATTATTGGCAGTAACCTTGGCGCGATCTTATCACCCATTGGGGCACTAGCGGGTATCATGTGGATGACAATCTTAAAAAAAGAAGGAATCCCCTATGGTTATGGCTCATTCCTTCGCTATGGATTAGTGATTTCAATTCCGCTTTTAGTAGTCAGTTTATTGGGCCTTGGCTTATTATTTTAAGCACCAAAGTAGAAATTATTGGTATATTAGTATTGTTGCGCTTGTAGCTCAGTTGGATAGAGCGTCACCCTCCTAAGGTGAAAGTCGGACGTTCGAATCGTCTCAAGCGCGCCATTATCGACATTGATGGTTTGATACAATTGTATTAGACCATTTTTATTTTAAAAATATTACCAAGGCAGGGGATTCTTTGCGATGGATTGATCATATAGGTTTTCAAATTGTTGCTTTATATCATGGGGCAATACATATTTTTGGTGATTCAGGTGGTCATGCAATTGCTCGATAGTTTTAATTCCGGGGATGATGGTGGTAATTTCAGGATAACTAAATAGAAATCCCATCGCATATTTTGTTAAAGAAGTATCTTTAGTGATATTTGATAATTGGTTGACAAGATCAGCGCGCCTTTGGATATCTTCCTGGCTCCACCTGTGGCGAATTCCTTCGAAGGCGGCCTTGGCCGTGTATTTGCCGGTTAACCAACCCGAATCAAGGGGAACTTTAATAATGAGCAAGATGCCCCGTTTATGAATATCGGATAGAAGTTTTCGGCATGATTGAAAGAAGATATTGTAAAGCAGTTCGATGATGGTGACATTTGGCTGTTTTAACACCGCCTCGACTTCTTCAGCGGTATCAATGCTTACCCCATATGCCCTGATTAAGCCAACTTGCTTGAGTCGCTCCAACTCTTGAAAATGACTGGTAGCCCCATTTAATATTTCCATTGGTGGGTTATGAAGAAGAAGCGAATCAAGATAGGTAGTTTGTAATCTTTTAAGGCTTCCACGAATCGATGGTTCGATTCCGGCGACGCTGAAGCCGATGTTACCATCGGGGTCATGACCATATTTCGAGTTAAGATATATTTTGTCGCGGAATAACTTTGTAGCCATGCCTAGATAGATTTCGCTTCGTCCTGCCGCATAGTTGGGCGCAGTGTCAAAAAAAGTGATACCATTTTCAAACGCTGTTTGCACAAGCTTAATGCCTTGTTCCTCATCCATTTGTCCCCACTCTTGATGATTGCCTAACTGCCAACCACCAAAACCTAAACGACTAATTGGTTTGCGCATAATGCCATCCTCCGGTAAATAATTGTCAAATGACTATGGCTTTCTTTCTTCTCAAGTTTAATCATACTATAATTTTTCATAGTGGTAGGAGGCATGCAAGTGGATCATCAGATTGGTGTGGCTATCATTGGATTTGGAATGTCGGGCAAAATATTCCATTTGCCACCTTTAATTAATCACGAAAGTTTTAAGGTTGTTAGCATCTTAACAAATAACCAAATCAATATAATTGAGTTGAAATTACATTATCCCAACATAAGAGTCATCTCCAAGATTGAAGAAGCTTTGACAGACACCTCAGTGGATTTAATGATTATCGCCACCCCAAATGAGCAGCATGGTGAGTACACCCGATTAGCACTTCTTGCGGGTAAACATGTCGTGGTTGAAAAACCATTTACGGAAACGTTTGGGGAGGCCAAAGATTTATTTGCCCTTGCAAACGGGAATAACAAAGTCCTGCGCGTGTTTCACAACCGCCAATATGATGGGGACATCCTAACAGTTCACGATGTTTTAAATAGCGGAAAATTAGGTAAAATATTATCGTTTTCCGCTCGCTTCGACACCTATGAACCGATCGTCAAAAATGGCTGGCGGGACAAAATGGGTGTGCTGCCAGGCGTATTTAACGATTTGGCACCGCATCTGATTGACCACTGCCTGCGCTTATTTGGCATGCCAAGACGCGGATATGCCAAGTCATATCGCGACCGAGTGGCCGCTATTGTCGATGACCACTTTGAATTGACGTTGTACTATGATAATTTCGTCGCCTACTTAGGAGCGCAAAAACTAGATCGTAATCCTCTACCTCGATTTCAATTAGTGGGAACAAACGCTACCTATGTTAAGTATGGATTTGACGATCCTGACCTTATTCACTACCAGGGCGAAACAGAATTCCATGAGTTATCAAACAATAGCCGCATCATTTATTCAAACAATCAGCAAGACGATGAATTAATTCCCGTAAAAATGGGAAAACATTATATGTTTTATGATAATCTTGCCCGCGACATCAAAGTTTTTAAACAAGATGATTTAGAGATTGAGCTAGCCCTAAAAGTCGTTGCCATCATGGATTTAGCCCGAATAAGCATGGCTGAAAATAGAGAAGTTCTTCTTTCTTAATTTTTGTTAAGACATTTAATCGGAAATATATTTTGCGCGACTATTTTTTTTGATAAATGGTGTGCTAAAATCAATTTGCAACCTATAGTTGCGAATAAGATTTTACTTGAAAAGCAGAGTTGGTAGTAGCAACAAAACCGCAACCATATGATGAAGGTGGTCGCCTAAGGAGCGACCCAACATGAATAACGAAATTTACTCACGCAATATCCATTCGATCGAAAAACAATCATGGTGGCCCGCGCCAGCGCGCAATGAAAGGGAAGAAAGAGAAACGAATTATGAATATCGAAATCGCAAATCGTCTTGTTGAATTACGCAAGAAAAACAGTTTATCTCAAGAAGAATTAGCCGCCAAACTCGGATTATCGCGGCAAGCGGTTAGCAAATGGGAACGGGCGGAAGCATCTCCGGATACGGACAATCTCATTTGCCTCGCGAAAATTTATAATATCTCGCTTGACGACCTACTTAAAAACGAGGCCCCCGTCGAACACATCGTTGAGGCCGAGCGACCTGAAAAATCCGAAAAAGCAGAACAGCGGCCACCCGAGACGCAAAGCGAACCGACAAAGAAGAAGAGTTTTGTTCATATTGGAAAAGATGGAATTCATGTTATCGACGATGAAGATGAAGTTCATATTTCCGGATTGGGCATCAATATCAAAGATGGCCATACCCAAGTTCGTCTCGGCCCAGGCGGTATTCAAGTCGGAGATTCCAAGATTGAGGAACAATGCCGTAAAACCCGCGATTTAGTAACTGGCACCATGGCGTTATTAACCATCCTTGCCTATGTATCAATCGGTGGCTTCCTGCACATTTGGCATCCAACATGGATTATGTTCTTATTGATTCCTTTAGCGGAATCCATCGTCTTGGCGGTTGCTTACCGCCGCGTTACTAAATTATCTTTCCCCGTCTTAGTCAGTGGTATTTATTTGCTGATTGGCTTCTTGTACGGGGAATGGCATCCTTGGTGGGTTCTATTTATCACGATTCCAATCTTTTACTTAATCTTTAGGCCGATCGAAAAATTATGGTTAAAAGATAAAACGGTGACCATTGATGGCGTGGAAGTAAAACTCGATGAAGTCGGAGAAGGAAAATCCGCCGAATAAGGTAAGACTTTAGACGGCGCGCTATCATAAAAGTAGACAAAGAACAAAATCTCGCGTCTACTTTTTCATTTGACACTCTTAAATTTTGGATGTAGGTATGAGAAACCCATAGGAAGTAAGAATATTATGAGAACCCCCAAAGTGCTGGAGCGGTTGATACTAGAGTATTTCAACTTAGGGACCGTCATTCGTGTTATTGCCGTTAGAAAGAATCTTGAAATTGAGCAATTTAATCGATGGGTTCGAAAATATCGAACCAATGGAATTCACGGCCTAGAAATGCCCAACAGGGGCGCTACAATTTGCGATTACAAAAAAGACGATCCCATAAAAAGCGGTGGCACAAAAAAGAATATGTGCTTATCCAAAATTCTCAAGAATGACGTGGGGTGTTTAGTGCATTAAATAATGATTCTTCTTTCTATCAATATTTGGTCTATCAAGAAAATGTTGGATGGCAAACCTCATCTTGCGAAACACAAGATTCGCTCTTACTTACTTTAGATTCGCTAAAAAAGGAGTTTTACCTTTTAAATTAATAATTTCCTTGTATAAGCAATGGTTTTTCGTTGAAATTCGCTTATTTCTTTGTTATTGTATTTAAGCAATTTGGGGCTGTAGCTCATCTGGGAGAGCGCTTCCATGGCATGGAAGAGGTAGCGAGTTCGATCCTCGTCAGCTCCACCAATTTGCTGAAAATGACTTCCAGTACGGAAGTTTTTTGTTTCTTTTGGGCCAAAAATGAAGCGTTTTCATGTGATTAATTGCATGATTCGCGTAAAATACCCTTATGAAACTAATTGAATTTACTCGTACGATGAATACTCGCGATTTGGGTGGATATTCCACCCTTGATGGGAAGATGATTATCGACTACCGTTTTATTCGTAGCGATGCTGTCAATCAGTTGACAGCAACCGAAGTCCAATTTTTATTGGATCATGGTATTACGACTTCAATTGATTTAAGAACGCCACGAGTGGCCACCAAATACCGGTCATCGTTAAGTGAAGATCCTCGCTTTAGCTATCACCTTATCCCGATCGTCGAAGGGACCGATGTCCCGCTTGATGAGGCTAAAGTACCCGAGTTATACATGAGTATGCTAGCGCATCATGATACTTTCCTTGATATTTTTAAAACAATTGCCCATGCTCCTGGTGGCATTATTTATAATTGCTCGGCAGGCAAAGACCGCACCGGTATGGTGACTTTTCTTTTACTTGATTTAATAAATGTGCCACGCGAAATCATCGCCAGCGACTATGCCCTATCTTCGACGCTGATTGAAAGCAAAATTGAAACCATAAGAAAATTTGATCCTAACTTTCCCACATTCCTTGGCTATTCCAAACGTGAATACATTGATTCATTCTTCGTCTTGTTCGATCTCACTTACGGGGCAACCAAAAAATATTTAAGGACAATTGGGCTCAGTGAAGCCGAAATAAACACGATTACATCAAAACTGCTTCGTTAAATCTGTACAATAGTCAATGATGTGAAAC
>DIVY01000016.1 GCA_002422535.1 Caryophanales bacterium UBA6120
GAAGCAAGATTAGTCATATGGGCGAGAATTTCACAGCTTTGGCGAATGATATCTTCAATCGATTGCGTCTTCTTATCAAGGATAAGTTGTAGTTGTTGCTTAATTTGTTCATCGACGCTGCGGCTACGCAAATTGTCAATGTAATAGCGGTATCCTTTAGATGAAGGGACGCGTCCCGAAGAAGTATGCGTCTTTTCAAGTAGCCCATCGCTTTCTAAATCGCTCATCTCCGCACGAATGGTCGCACTTGAATATGGTAAATCATACACTTCAATCAGCGTATGGCTCCCCACAGGAACGGCCGTTTTAATAAAGTGTTCGACGATTAATTTTAAAATTTGATCTCGCCGTGAAAAGGTCATGCAACACCTCTTTGGCACATGTTATACCGGAGTGCCACTAGCATTTTATAATATGTGATTAGCACTGTCAACAAATAAGTGCTAAAGGTCTTCGATTTTATAACTAACAACGCTTGTCGATGACAATCGTATCCGATAAACGATCAAAAATCGTGCGTTCTGTATGAACAAACAGCATGTTCAACGCATTGATAATGACCCAGGGAAACACCGCCAAAGAAATTCCTCGAATCAATGAATGCGTCAAATCCATCCGTTGATCATTCAACCGCACGACCCGTAATTTTAAAAGGGCGCTGCCAAGCGTAAAGCCGTTAGAGATCAATAGTACCGCCGTTGTCCCAAGCGCATAAAGGACATAGCCACCAGCTTGCATAAGCAAAAAGCGATCGAGAAAAGTAATTGGTCCTGGAATTATGAAAAAAATGACGCCGCTAATGGCAGCGGCCAGGATTAAATCGATAAAATAGGCAATGATTCGTTTATCAAATGGGGCAATATGCATGATTAATGCTCCTTTAGCAACGTCAGGAGGACTTGGTCGAGCAACATCAGTCCTTCATCAGTAGCATACCATCGATTTTTGCGATGGTGAAGTAGTCCGCGTTGCAATAATAAATTAATTTCTTGGGGATACTTGGCGGTAAATGATTGCTTGAACATATGCCGATATTCGCTATCGCTAAATCCTTGCTGTAGGCGCAGTTTTAACATCAAAAAATATGTTTCCTGATCAGTTATTGTCACTTCTTCTTGTTCGCTAATGGTGCTGCCCTCTAGGTATTTTCTAAAATTTTTGGTATTGGTATAGCGCCTATTTTTAACATAGCCACTGGCGCCAAGGCCCACCCCGTAATATTGCTCGTTATTCCAATATGTCAGGTTATGGCGTCCCATATATCCGGGTTTGGCAAAATTCGACACTTCGTATCGAGTATATCCCGCCGCTCTTAGCATGGATAAAATAATGTCATAATGACGCCTCGATTCGTCGCTATCGGCTTCAAGATATCCGCGTATGCCATAAACGGTTGCGTGATGAATCGAAAGCGAATAGGTCGAAATATGGGGAACATCAAGCGCTATCGCTTTCTGAATATCATCGATGAGATCAGCATCATTTTGCGTCGGTAGATCGTAGATAAGGTCAACACTAATATTGGTGAAGCCACATTCTTTTGCCTGGGATATCGCTATGTTTGTTTGGTCCTCATCATGAAGGCGATTCATATGGCGCAATAAGCGTGGTTGGAATGATTGAACGCCGAAACTAAGGCGGTTGACCCCATGTTGTTTTAAGATTCTTAACTTTTCTTGACTGGCATTTTCAATGTTGGCTTCAACGCTAAATTCGCCCCCATCTTTCAGCAGGGGCGAAAGTTTCTCAATTAATGACTTTAGTTGATTAGGGTTTAAAGAAGTCGGGGTGCCACCTCCAACATAAATTGTTTCAAGATCCTGAATGTGATAGGAATCAATTTCAAAAAAAAGCCGCTGCAAGTAGCGGTCAGCCTCTTCCAAGCGATACAGCATCTTCGTAAAGTCGCAATAATGGCACAGATGAGCGCAAAAGGGGATGTGAACGTATAGGGATTTAATCTTTGGGTTTCGTGGCATCTGGTCCAAATTGTTCCATTTGCTCTTTGGTGGCATCGTCCTCGACTTTGACGATCACGCGCTCGATTTCTTCGCGTGCCGCTTCTTCTTCATCGATTTTGATTTCTTTGCCACGGAGGCTAGGAATGAACTTTCTTAATAAATAAGCTCCCAGAGAAATAAAGCCAAAAAGCGCTAATATTACTAAAACAGCGAGAAGCGGATTGTCGAGAATACTGCTATAAATGTGCCACATAGTTACCTACTTTCGTCCTACCGGAGTGTAAATGAATTTGTTTTTGTAATGTTCTTTACGATAATACCCTAATTGCGCCAAATGGTCCATCGATGTACGCGCCGTTTCGTAAGCACAGCCAAGTGTCTTTTTGAACTGACTGATGGTGTAGAATTTTCCAATCGTGCAATGACGGGCATAAAAGTATGCTTCGCCCCGTTTTAACGCCGGATTAGTTTCCATTAAATGCTCTTCAATGCGCGAAGCGTCCACTTCATCGAGCGTGATGGGAATACTTGGAAGCGCCATACGCTCATCGATGGTAAGGGGCTTATTGGTGGTCGCTGGTAAAACAGATGCTTCTGCTTGAGGCGAAATAGTTGCGGGAACTTCCGCGATGACGTCATGATGGGCTTCTTCGATGATAGTTTCTTTTTCAAAGACGACCGAATCATCTAAGATGCGCATGACCGCCGCTTCAATAAGTGGTAATAACGCCACGATTAGATAAGTGACATCGCCCGTCTTTTGCACTTCATTCATGGTACGCGCTAAATCATCATTTTGATCGATTAATAATGGTTCAAGCATTAATAATAATGGCATCTCATCGAAATCAGCATGCACTAGGATTGTTTTAAGTGTTAATAATGCCATTTCTTCGCTATAAGTTTCAAATGGTTTGATTAACATAATAAAGTATAAAGCGATAATAGCCTTAATTAACGGCGACATTTCGGCGTGAATGATGAATTCTTGCAATTCTTTCATCATCTCATCAATCCGGTTTATCGGGGCCGCCACATATGTCTTATTAATTAAGGCTTTTTGTTCGTAAGAGGAGATTTCATGTTCGCGGTACAGTGTCTTTAAATCTTCTTGCCCGCTTAAAATGGTGTAAAGCGAGGCAAAAAAAGCCTCGTCAATTGGATCATTCGGATTGTTTTTAATATATTTTATCGCGGCAAAATAATTCACTAAAATCATCCGCTCGGGGACAATATTCGACAGTGAATCGTTAACGATGCTTTTGCAAAACGCCTCATTGATATTGATGCGATATTTTTTGGCGATCGCTTCTAATTGCTCAGCAATCAGCTGTTGCTCAAACAGAGCGTAGGCGCTCGAAGTTTTGGCGACATTGTCAAGCTTGCGCCATGCTTTCATTAATTTTCGTTCTAATGTGTTGGTGGCATCGACGATGGATGGGGTCAAAACAATGGTCAATTGACCATGATCGATTCCATGGAGCGATAGCAAACGCGTGAACTGGCCGCGATATTTGATAATATTAGTCCAAATTGCGTCGACTAGATTCGTCCTTAATGCCCGAATGACATCCGAACGAGTTGCATACGTTTCGTTGCTAAATCGAATTGCTAGATCGTCATTTCCCATACTTGTTTTTGTACCTATATTTCAAAGATAACAAACAAACAACTAATTTTCTACTAAAAGTTTGTAAAGAAATGTTTAATCTTCATCAAGCGCGAGGACCGTCATAAACGCTTCTTGGGGAACTTCCACAGAGCCAATCGCTTTCATGCGTTTTTTACCCTCTTTTTGCTTCTCTAATAACTTCCGTTTCCGAGAGATATCGCCACCATAACATTTGGCGAGCACATCCTTGCGGACCGCCTTAATATTGCTGCGAGCGATGATTTTACCACCGATAGCTGCCTGAATTGGAATTTCAAATTGTTGCCGCGGAATAATATCTTTTAGTTTTCTGACGATGATGCTCCCGCGGTCATAGGCGCTCCCGCGGAACACGATCGTGGACAAGGCATCGATGGGTTCGCCATTTAGCAAGATATCCATACGCGTTAAATTGCTGGGGCGGTATTGGGACAAGGCATAATCAAGCGAGGCATAGCCTTTCGTCGTGCTTTTTAACCGGTCAAAGAAATTGTAAATAATTTCCGCCAAGGGCAATTCGTATTTAACAATCATGCGCGTGTCATCAAAAAATTCAAGGTCGACGTGAATGCCACGTCGCGCTTGACATAGTTCCATGACTGCACCAACATAGTCCTTTGGGGTCATGATTGATGCTAACACATACGGTTCTTGAATTTCCTTTATTAATGTGGGATTTGGCAATTGGCTAGGGTTATCCAAATCGATGACTTGCCCCGAGAATAAGAAAATCTTATAAATAACGCTAGGGGCGGTCAAAATAAGATTTAACCCATATTCGCGTTCGAGCCGTTCTTGAATGACACTCATATGGAGCAATCCTAAAAAACCGCAGCGGAAGCCAAACCCCAACGCTTGCGAGTTTTCGGGCTCGTATTTTAAAGCAGCGTCATTTAATGTTAACTTTTCAAGGGCGTCTTTTAAATCGCCATATTTTTTACTATCAACGGGATATAATCCGCAAAAAACCATCGGGTTAATGTGGCGATAACCGGGCAGCGGTTGTTTAACGGGATTATTCAACAAAGTGACGGTTTCGCCCGGATGAACTTCTTTAATATCCTTGATTTGGGCGGCTAAATATCCGACTTCGCCACTGTAGAGGATGGCGCGTTTTTCTTCTTTGGGGGTGCGAACGCCTACTTCAGTGACGAAATACTTTTTATTGACGGCCATGAGAAGAATCGTATCCCCAACGCGCACTGACCCTTGTTTAACGCGAATTAGGATGATGACACCGCGATAGGAATCGTAAAACGAATCAAAGATTAAGGCTTGTAATGGGGCGTCGACATCTCCCTTAGGGGCGGGCACATATTTAACGACTGCTTCAAGGACCGCTCTTATGTTTAATCCGGTTTTTGCAGAAATTGCAATGGCGTGATCGACTGGAAGTCCGATCCGGTCGCGCACTTCTTCTGTTACTTTTTCGACATTAGCCGATGGTAAATCAATCTTGTTGATGATGGGGATGATTTCTAGGTCGTTATCAATCGCTAAATACACATTAGCGAGCGTTTGCGCTTCCACGCCTTGAGAGGCATCAACGACAAGCAGTGCGCCTTCACAGGCGGCCAGCGACCGCGACACTTCATAGGTGAAGTCAACGTGCCCAGGAGTATCAATCAGGTTAAAGATATAATCATATCCATCGTCAGCGTGATAATTTAAAGTGACCGCCGTCAGTTTGATGGTGATGCCCCGTTCGCGTTCCAAATCTAACGAATCGAGCAACTGTTCGCGCATATCGCGCATGGCGACTGTGCCTGTCAATTCTAAAATCCGATCGGCCAACGTCGATTTTCCATGATCGATATGGGCGATGATTGAGAAGTTACGAATCCGTGTTTGATCAAATTTATTCATGGTGCTTGTATATTCTATCTTATCACTAATTTTTTGCATCAATTTCGATGCGGATTCCAAAAATTATTGACAAGGGCTTCCACATCATCAGGAGTAATCACCGCTTCATAGTGATCCCATTCGTGTTTGAACATGGTGCGATACCGCGTTTCAAGATAACGATCATCAATCAATAACACGATGCCGCGGTCTTTTTCCGAGCGAATCACCCGTCCCACCGCCTGCATGACGCGATTCATCCCCGGATATTCATAACTAAACGAATAACCATCACGGCCATGGGTATTAAAATATTCTTTGATCAAATCGCGTTCAAATGATAACTGTGGTAATCCCACCCCAACGATGATGGCGCCAATCAGCCGATCATCAATTAAATCAATGCTTTCGGAAAAAGCGCCCCCAAGCACCACAAAACCAATTGTGGTTTTAATGGGATTGGGTTGGAATTGGGCCAAAAACGCTTCTTGGTCAGCGCGAGACATATCTTGGGTTTGCACCAGCATGTTTACATCATCTTCGATTTTCATATGAGTGATCACATCTTGTAAGTATTGGTAGCTTGGAAAAAACACTAAATAATTGCCCAAACGGCTTTTGGTCGCCACTTCGATATCAAGGGCAATTTCATCAAGCGTCCGCTTGCGTTGTTTATACCGCGTCGAAATCGTGGGCGCGACCATTAGCAATAAATTCTCTTTTGGAAACGGACTTTTTAATCGTAATATGGCATCCGTGGGTGCGCCCCCAAGCATAGGGATGAAATAATCAAGCGGAGCCAGGGTAGCGCTAAACAAGACGCGACCAAGAAATGCGTTCATCGTCTTATTAATCAAAGCGCTGGAATCAAGGCATAATAGATTGATTAATAGCCCACTTCGGGGTGCCACATCGAGATAATAGACAAAATGTTCATCGAAGTAATCCGATAATTTCAAAAACCGATTGACATCAAAATAGAAGTCTTTAAATGCCACACTTATAAGTTTTGGCTCTTTGCGCATGACATCTTGGGCTTGAATTAAAAAAGCATCAAGGACTGAAAACCATTGGCGATTCAAACTGACTGTCTGCGGATAATGTGTATATGTTTCGTTAGTCTCCGTAAACATTTTTTGAATTTTGGTTAATGTTTGCTTAAATTTTCGATGTTTCAAACTGCGCATCGACACGCGCATCTTTTGAAAAGATGCCAGCGAAAGCGAAGCCGAATACATCGACCGCGATCGTTCCAGCAAGTTATGGGCTTCATCAACTAACAGAAAATGGCTCGAGGCATCGACATCGAAAAAGCGTCTCAAATAGACCATCGGGTCAAACACATAGTTATAATCGCCAATGATGACATCAGTAAATAGCGACAAGTCGAGCTGTAATTCGAACGGACAAAGGTCATGTTTTGTCGCATAATTAACAATCATGTCACGATCGAATGTCGCTTCTTTTTCTAAGGCTTCATGGAGTACGTCGCGAATTTTATCATAATACCCTTTGGCAAATGGGCATTCATCAGGATTGCAGGCTGCCCCAGGAGTTAAACATATTTTATCCTTGGCGGTTAACCGGATATCACTAACAGCAGCCCCCGCTTGCCGAATGTAACGCATCGCAACACGCGCGGCTTCATGCCCCGAACTTTTCGCAGTCACATAAAATACTTTGCCCAAGATTCCGCGACCAAATGAAAGGACGCTCGGGTAGAGCGTGGATATCGTTTTTCCAATCCCCGTGGGCGCTTCGGCAAATAAGGTGCCCCCTTTATTGGTGAGTGAAAATACGTATTTTGCTAAATCCCGCTGCCCCGGGCGAAATGAAGAAAAGGGGAACTTTAAATCGATGACGCTACGATTACGCATCTCAAGGTGGGTCATCACTATTTTATAAAAGGCCAGATATTCTATAATGAGCTGTTCGATGGCTTCGTCAAGTTGTCTAACCGATTTTTCATATGATTGAATCATCGTTTGTCTATCAACTTGATTAATATAAATTAGGCGAATACGCACGATGTCTAAATCATGGTCCAGCGCATAAATGTGACCATACAAGAAGGCTTGCATTTGATGCCAAGTGGCATGTTTAGTGGCAAATTCTTCTAAATCGGCGACGGTCGTTTTCACTTCTTCAATGAATACTTTGCCCATGACTTCGCAAATCCCATCAGCGTACCCTTCGATCGTCACATCAAATTCGTCAACATGATATGTATGGCGCAAAAAATGCTCCGCTTCAAACGAACCGGTTTGTGCTTGTTGATATTGGGAGTGAAGGCGCGTCCCTTCCTGCATTGAAGCTTTATTAAAGATGCGATTATCGATATCGCCACTGCGAAGCATAAAATCAACCAGGGCATGAACGGATAGACGTAATGTCTTAATCACTGCCAGAAAGTCCCATGGATATCGCGATGGCCATTGAGATAATCGCGAGCAGCGACAGGCCTTTTACCAGGCAGTTGCAACAAATCGATATTTACGCGTCCTGAAGCCACATCTAACATTAGACATCCACCATCGATTACGATGCGTCCTGGTTCATTTATTTCGGCCATTGCCACTGGAGTTGTCTTCAGTATTTTAATACGCGTATCCCCATGGAGCAGATAGCCACCAGGGGTCGGCGCTAATGCCCGCACATAATTGGTGAATGAAATGGCATCAAGGTTAACATCAAGATGCTCTTGGGCAGGTTTGATGCTATAAGCAAACGTCGCTTCTTGATCATTTTGAGGGATGCCAATCAATTTGCCGTCAAGGAATTTCTTAAGAAGCGCGGGAACTTCTGTGACGATCAAAGCCGACATCTTGGCGTGGAGGCGACCGTAGTCATCATCCTTATCAATTTGAAGTTCCCGCTTGGCATACATCTTGCCGGCGTCGAGTCGATCAATCATTTCCATCAGGGTGAAACCGGTAGTTTCTAATCCTTGCATCAGGGCGTATTGCATTGGGGCGGCCCCCCGAAGTTTAGGCAGTAAACTACCATGGACATTCAAAGCGCCGCGATGTGGCCAAGCGAGAACTTCATCGGGAACAATTTGTCCATATGCTAGTGTGACAATTAAATCCGCGGCCACCGCGTTTATAAACTCATGTTCGCGTCGAAGTGATGGTGGCTGCCACACTTTTATGCCATGAGCGCGGGCGACCTTTTTGGTTGCTACTTCTTCTACTGACCCACCGCGCCCCTTGATGGTATCTGGCTGAGCGACAAGTCCCACGACATTAAAGCCTTCCTCAATTAAGGCCGTCAAAAGAGACGCCGATATATCCGGAGTTCCCATGAAAACGAGGCGGGCTTCTTTAAAATTCATTTTGTTTACCAATAAAAGATTACTTCATTTGTTTTTATATTGTTATTGCCATAATATATTAACGCGAAGTGAGGTGTGGGGCAATGATATACAAGAATATGCGTCAGTTGATCGGTAATACTCCCATTGTCTTTTATCGCAATGTAAACAATAACGCCATTTATCTAAAACTCGAACAATTTAACCCCGCTGGTTCTGTTAAAGATCGCATCGCGCTATCGATGGTCAACGATCTGCTCGATAAAGGTCTTTTAAATGAACAATCCCATGTTGTGGAAGCAACTTCAGGCAACACCGGAATTGGTTTAGCATTCGTTTTAGCTACATTAAACATCCGATTAACAATCGTCATGCCTAGCAGCGCTTCCAAGGAACGGATTGACCTTATGCAAGCTTATGGCGCCCAGGTTATTCTGACACCAGGAGAATTATCAATGAATGGCGCTAAAGAAAAAGCGCAGCAACTTGCCCACGAACATGGTTATTTGTACCTTGAGCAATTCTCAAATCCTAAGAATCCCGAAGCTCATATGAAAACCACCGCAAATGAAATCATCGCTGATTTTGAACAACTTGATTATATTGTGGCCGGAGTGGGGACCGGTGGCACAATTACCGGACTAGGTAAAATCTTAAAAAAACACTATGAAAACTTAAAGATGGTTGCCGTGGAGCCAGACGAATCAGCCGTATTATCAGGAGATGCTCCGGGTTCTCACCATATCGCGGGAATTGGTGCCGGTTTTATTCCACCGATTCTAGATCGAACGCAAATCGATGAAATAATACGAATTTCTTCAAGCGAAGCGATTACCAAAACAAAAGAATTAGCTCGCCTTGGTTTCTTCTTTGGCATTTCCTCGGGAGCAGCCATCCTCGCTAGTGAACAATTAGCTAAGCGTATTCAGAATTCACGGATATTAGTTATTATCCCTGATGGCGGCATTAAATATATGTCCCAAGGAGTCTATCAATGAAACCAACAAACGCATCTTTCTTCGCTTCAATTAAGCGACGCGACCCAGCGGCGCGCCATTACTTGCAAATTTTATTACTATATCCAGGAGTGGCCGCATTGATCAATTATCGGATTGCCCACTTTTTTTGGCGCATCAAATTTAAGTTTATGGCTGAGTGGATTACCAAGATCTCAAGGCGCCGTACCGGCATTGAAATTCATCCTGGGGCGACGATTGGCAAACGTCTGTTTATTGATCATGGGATGGGCGTCGTCATTGGGGAAACCTCCATCATCGGCGATGATGTCACTATTTATCATGGAGTCACGCTTGGAAGTCGCTTTGAAGGAAAAGGCAAACGCCATCCCACGGTGGGAAATCGCGTGATGCTGGGAGCGGGATCGATGATTCTTGGCAATATCACCATTGGTGATAACGCCAAAATTGGAGCCAATGTTACTGTGATAAAAGATGTTTTACCATCTGAAGTCATCATTACTTGCTCGAGACGCGATGGCAAACTTGATTAATGTTGCATGGCGTCAATGATTATGATAAAATCCATTGAGTCTTAACGAGGTATCTATATGGCAAACATCAAATCACAAATCAAACGCAATCTTACAAATGAAAAGGCACGGCAACTTAATGGTGCGATAAAATCACAAGTTCGCACTGCGATTAAAAAAGTCGATAAAGCGATTTTAGCTAAAGACGCAGCGGCCGCTCAAACGCTGTTCGTGGAAGCTGTCGCTTTAATTGATAAATCGGTATCCTCGAAAGTGCAAAGCGCCGCTGCTGGTGCCCGTCAAAAGAGCAGTTTACAACGCCGCCTTAACGCAATTCAATAATTTTTACATTCTTTTTTCAAAAACTATCTGGTTCTCATCGAGAGCCATTTTTTTTACCCCAGGGGATGTGCTATCATTTTCTATATGAAAAATTTAAAAACTGATCCGCGTCATGATGGCTTTCGAATGCCCGCCGAATTCGAACCTCACCGCGGCACCTTGATGACCTACCCTTACCGGAGTGACGTCTGGCGGTTAGACGGCGTTCCCGCCCAAGATAATTATATGGAAGTGGCCGCGGCTATCGCTAAGCACGAACCTGTGTTTGTCGCTGTTCCCCCTGATTTATTGGCGGAAGCCGAAGCGCGTTACCCCATTCCTAATGTGACATTTATCCCGCTTGAAAGCGATGATGCCTGGATGCGTGATAATGGTCCCACTTTTGTCATTAATAAAGATGGCCATCTTCGCGGCGTCGATTGGGTGTTTAACGCTTGGGGTGGCGATTATGATGGGCTCTATAAACCCTGGGATACCGATGACGCCATGGCGGAAGCCATTCTAAAAATATGGAATGTCGATCGCTATCGCCCCCAAAATTTTGTGCTTGAAGGCGGCTCGATCCATGTCGATGGTCAAGGCCTCGCCTTGGTGACTGAATCGTGCCTATTGTCACCAGGACGCAATCCCCATTTAGATAAACGCGGAATTACCACCATGTTAAAACGCTATCTAAATGTTAAAAAGGTCATTTGGCTACCATATGGCGTTTATAACGACAACACGAATGGCCATATTGATAACATTGCCTGTTTTGTCGCTCCGGGCCATGTCCTAATTGCCATATTTGACGATAAAAATGATCCCCAATACGCAATGTCGCAAAAGTCATTAAAGGTGTTAGAAAAAACGCTTGGCGTTGATGGAAAACCTTTAAAAATTTCAAAGATGATTTTCCCAAGCGAACTAGTTTACTCTTCGCGCGATGAAAGCAAAACCGTCGATGAAGTCGATACGTCGGTCCCACGACCCGCGAATAAACGGCTCGTCGCCAGTTATCTCAATTTCTACATTTGCAATGGGGCGATTATCATGCCTGCCTTCAATCTTCCTTCCGATCCTAAAGCCGCGCAAATATTGCAAGAATTATTCCCCGACCGAGACATTATTCCCATCTATTCGCGCGAAATCTTATTGGGTGGCGGCAATATCCACTGCATCACGCAACAAATCCCCCTAGGAACGACCAACGATGAACGTTAAAGTCGCCGCGATCCAAATGAGCATGTCTTGGGACCAAGACGCCAATTTACATAACGCTGATAAACTTGTTAAGGACGCCGCCAAAGATGGGGCTAATATCATCCTATTGCCCGAATTATTTATGACACCATATTTTCCCCAATTAGAAAAATACGAATACTTTGATTTAGCCTCAAAACTTGAAGATAACCAAACGATTCGGTACTTTCAACAAGTTGCCAACCAATTGCATGTCGTGCTTCCGCTATCTTATTTTGAAAGGTCGGAAAATGTGTTCTATAATTCGCTGGTGGTTATCGATGCCGATGGCTCCATCCTTGGTAACTACCGAAAAACGCACATTCCCACTGGCACAAATTATGAAGAGAAGTTTTATTTCACGCCCGGTGATACTGGTATTAAGGTATTTAAGACCCATTATGGAAAAATCGGCATCGGCATTTGCTGGGATCAATGGTTCCCCGAAGTTGCCCGTATCTTAGCGCTTCAAGGCGCGGAATTAATATGCTATCCTACGGCTATCGGCAGCGAACCAACGCTTCCCATCGATAGTCGCGACCATTGGCAAAATGTCATGAAAGGCCATGCTGGCGCCAATTTAATCCCAGTCATCGCCGCTAATCGCGTCGGGACAGAAACCGCTGGTACCTCGAAGATGACTTTTTATGGTTCTTCTTTTATCGCCAATGAAACAGGCGCCATTATTAAGGAAATGAACCGCCTTGATACTGGATTCATCAGCGCCACATTTGATTTAACGGCTATAAAAAAATATCGTTACTCCTGGGGCGTATTCCGTGACCGGCGCCCCTCGATGTATCGCGATATCTTAAAGAAATAATTATGGTTTAAAGTTTAGTAAAAATAATTCAAAGCCATAGAAGCGGTCAACTTGGCCGCTTTTAATTTGAAAATCTAACATATAAAGTTGGTCAAGAATGTTTAATAACCGTGCCTCGTTAAAATGACGTTGGCTCTCAAGCGCTAGCTTAACGCGATACTCATGAATGCCTAATTGTTTGGTGATTTCCGATAAACTAAGACCCTGTTTACTTAGGTAAAGGACTTTTAAATATAGACGAAAATGGCGCGCTAGTAGGGAAATTAACATCACGGGTTCTTCAGAAAAAGTTTTTAAGTCCCTGAAAATGCTTATCGCCTCTTCCATCCGTCCCTTCATCAAGGCATTTGACAAAGCGAAAGCATCTTCTTCAAGTGGTCGACTGACAAGCGCGACCACGAGGTCATATGTAATGTGGTTTTGGGCTAACAGCAACTTTTGCGCCTCAGAAACAAAACGTCCCGCATCGTTTTGGCTCCGCTTCACGAGTTCATCAACGGCTTTATTATCAATCGTAACGTTATGTTTGGCAAAATAGCGACGCACATATTCGGGCCATGCGAATTTATCAATATCGGTCAACTCATAAATATTGGCGCCTTGTTTTAATATTTTACCGATGGAGCTTTTAGTGTTGAACGCTTTATTAGTAACCGTCAACACGAGGTCGCTACTTTCGTTAGGTCGTTTTAAATAGTTTTCCAAGACATCGTAATTTTGGTCCTTTTCGATTTTTTCTTTTGCTTTTGAAGGTTGTAAAAAATAACAATCTTCAAGGACAACCATTTTTTTATCAGAGCCTAGGGGCATGAGTTGGCATTCATTGACGACTTCTTGGACAAGCGTTTCCCGCCCGTTAAATTTAACAAGCGAAAATTCATCAACGATAGGAAGATTTTCTTTGATGAGTTTTTGCAGGCGACTTTTGATCATCAACTCTTGTTGGCCAAATAATAGATAAATCATACGCTAGTCATATTTTACATGATTTAAACTATTTAAGTGTAGGCAATCGTTCCTTCTAGATCGGTTCTTCTTATCGTGATATTCTCCTCTTGCAAACGCTTTAATACTTCCGCATGTGGATGGCCATAGTAATTGCGCCCAACACTGATGATGGCCTCCATTGGTGTTACATGGTCCAGAAGTTGGGCTGAAGTTGCGGTGTTCGATCCGTGATGACCAATTTTTAGGTAATCGATATCAAGGTTGGGGTAGTTGCTAATAATTTGAGTTTCCACCTCAATTGGCGCATCCCCCATCAATAAAAACGTTTGGTTCATAAATGAAAAATAGAGCACTAAAGAATTCATATTGCTATCGGGATTGTTATATCTTTTGTTTAAGTTATAAATGTCAATTGTGCCAATCCGATAAGGAAATTCATTTGTATCTTCAATTATTCGATCAACTCGAAACGATTTAACAAGTGAAGGTAAGGCGCCATTATGATCAAAATCGTCATGGGTGATGATTACGGTGTCAAGTTTAGTAACCCCAATCGAATTAAAAAAGGGGATTAAACTAGTGGCGGCGATATCAAGGTATAACGAACCCCCAGTATCAATCAATAAGGCATGCCGCTTTTGCCGCACGAGGATGGCATCACCTTGTCCCACATTAATAAAAAATATTCCCTCTTGATATAATTGTTCGAGCGGTAAAAAATCGAACAATAACAAGAGGGAAACCACCAGTGCCGTTCGTCTCGTGCCACGGGGGTAAGACATTTGCTTGAATAAAAAAATCACAATCATGCCAACACAATAAATCATTAATCCCAATAGTGATAATCGCTCCAGTTGCAAACTTAAAGTAGCAATGTTCGATAGGTTAATGATAAAACTGCTAATTCGAATCAGCGGAGTGATAAGAAACGGCAATTTAAACGTATAAAACTGGATGAGGCCAATTGTCAATATTCCCACATGGACGAAAGCCAAAGGAATGAATAATAGCATGCTGACAATATTCAATTTTCCTTGCGAAATTGCCAAGAAAGGCACCAGCGGAATCCAGGGTAATAAGCGGTAACTCCATTTTTTGATTAAGCCTGTTTTGTGTCGATTCATCCGTGTCAGGTATAAAAAGATGGAAATAATATATGAGAGATAAAAAGCAGGACTATTTACTATATATCTACTAAATATAACCAATATTATTCCTACAAGTCCTTTTTGATGCCAATATCGATGGGAGGAGTCCGCCGTTTCCACATTTATCATATTCACAATCCCCCCTAAAAAGATGCGCCACAAGGCAATCGATTGGGGTGCGATAATCAGCCAAAAAACTAAGCAGCCATATGAGTAATTGGCGGCCTTCTTCTCGCTTAGAAAATAGACGAGGACCTTTCTAATCACGCTTAAAAGTCCATATGCTAAGATGCCCGAGATATTCAGCACATGAATCAAATTTAACGATGAGAAAGTTGCTGTTATCTCACTATCATCTTGGTGGCCAAATAATAGTGCCGATAGATATGACTTGGAGTCACGATCGTAATGACTTAGAAAACGATCTTGCCATGTCTTCAAACGAAATGGCACAAGAAATGCTTCGTCAAGATTCGAAGCAATTAATTCATGGCTAACCCCTTTTTGAAATAGATATCTTTCAAAGTCAAATTGACCTTCAACCACGCCAAAATCAAGTTCCTTCAAATATCCCGCAATTTCCAATATATCTCCGATTTGGTAGGTCGTGTCGCGATTGCTCAAATAGAGCCTCAAAAAACCATGTTGAACAATTACATAGTTGTCACTTGTATAAACGACAAGGTAACGACTCATCGAGGGATTAAATGGCGTCTTGAGCAATTGACTTCCATATCCGAATAAGAATGCCACAAGGATGGCGACCGCACTTTTATCGCCAAATCGGAACAAAGCAAAGCCACAAATAAGTAACACAAGGAATATCCAACGAATAGGATTCCCAAAGGTAGCGACAACGCCAAAATATAATCCGATGAAACAGCCAAAAATATTACTCGAGGGTAAGGTAATTCTTAATCTTTTCAAATGTGGCATTGCCGATGCCGTTAACTTCCATAACTTGCTCTAGATATTTATAGCTTCCAATCTCTTCGCGATAGCCGACAATCGCTGCCGAAATCGTCGTTCCAATCCCGCTAATAACTAACAGTTCTTCTTTGGTGCTGGTGTTTAGCCCGACTTTGGCATAAGGGTAATCGCCGCATATATCGTCTTCAGCGTACATGGGAGCAATGTAATAAGACATGGCATTTTCTAGTTCCACATCAATGAAGAAAGCGCGTTCATCGGCATTTTCTGTGGTGCCACCCGCAATTTCAATTAAATCGCCAAGCGTTTTATCTACTTCCATCGCATAAGTTCCAGGACGAAGAACTTGTCCATTAATCGTGACTGAAAATGCTGTTTGGCTGCTAGAGACAAGGGAAAGAGAGTTGGCGTTTAGATTTGGATCAATGCTTAATAAAATTACTAATGTCACCACGGTGAACACTAACACGGCAATCATTACCTTATACATAAAAAATCACCTCGCTTATTAATAGGGAGGTGATTTATGTTCTAGTTGGTCAATAACTATTCGATTTTAATAATTTCGACGGAGTATGGTTTTGGTGCTTTGACAAGGGCGACATCGCCGACATGGCCGCCCATAATGGCAATCCCCAGCGGGCTAACATTGGAAATGGTGTTTTCCGAGGGACTCGTTTCATGAGTGCCGACGATTTGGTAAATCATGACCTTATTATTGCCTAAATGCTTGATGGTCACCGTGCGTCCGAAGGTTACGACCTTGCTTGACGTGGTGGCGTTATCGACGATCGTTGCTCCTTGCAAAATATCTTCTAATTGGCGGATGCGTAATTCGACATCGGCTTGGCGTGCTTTGGCGGCGTCGTAGTCGGCATTTTCCGACAAATCGCCTAGTGAGCGGGCAAACGCTAATTGTTCGATAACTTCAGGACGGACATTGTCAATTAGATGCCGTAATTCCGAGTTGAGTTTTTCAGCGCCTTCGCGCGTTAAGATTACTTTTTCTAGTTCCATGTGATGACCTCATTCAATTCGTATGTATTTTAGCAACAATAGCGGTTAAATGCCACAATTTTATCTTGTTTAGTAACGTATTTTTCCATTTTTTTACAAAATCGTATATTCTATTTAAGTTATATGAAACATCACCCGTCCTTAATTAAACTCTTACTGACATTTCTCAAAATTGGGGCCTTCACCTTTGGTGGTGGCTATGCGATGATTCCCTTAATCCAACGCATTGTCGTCGAACAAGAACATTGGCTTACTTATGAGGAAATGTTAGAGATTATCATTATTGCCGAATCAACACCTGGTCCGGTTTCGCTCAATGTCGCGACTTTTGTCGGTTTTAAACGGCGTGGCGTGCTGGGTTCGCTTTTTGCATCGATGGGATTAGCAATCCCTTCACTGGTAATCATCTATTTAATTGCCATCTTCTTTGATGACATTAAGGGCAACACGATGATCGCTGGCGCCTTATCTGGCATCAAAACCGCGATTGTTATCTTAGTGACTTCGGCATTAATGAAATTAATTAAGTTGCTTCCCCAAAACAAAATTACTTTTATCATAATCGGATTATTAACCCTTGTAATGTTTACCCTTGATATGCTGGGAACCCCGATTTCGGGCATCTTGTTCATTATAGCCGGCGCCTTAATTGGTCTACTGCTCCATGGTATTTCCTCGTTTATCAAAAGGCGTGGTAACAAGGTATGATTCTTCTCGAACTATTCCTCGTTTTCTTTAGCATTGGTTTATTCACATTTGGGGGTGGCTATGCGATGGTTCCCATCCTTAAGACCGAGGTTTTATCGCGAGGATGGATGGATGAGACGCTTTTTATCGACTTCATCAGCATTTCCGAATCGACCCCAGGGCCATTAGCTTTAAACATGGCCACCTTCATCGGAACGGAAGTTAATGGAATATCGGGCGCTTTAGTGGCTACTTTAGGCGTCATGCTGCCTTCAATCGTAATTATTATGTTGGTGGCCGCCGTCTTTAATAAGGCCATCAATCATCCGCTTACTCAGGCGGCATTAAAAGGTATTAAGCCCGTGGTGATGGCGTTAATTGCCACGACCATCTTGTTTTTACTCCGTAATCTATTATTTCCCACCACGATTAGTTGGCCACTAATCGATATTCCTCACCTCGTCTTGTTAATTAACTTGGGAAGCTTTTACTTTGGGTATCGCTTTTTAAAGAAAAAGCCGCTTCATCCGATGATTTTAATCGGGGTCGCGGCACTTGCTGGAATAATAATGTTTAGTTTTTAGTCTTCGTCTTCCGTTAGTTCATCAAGAAAATGATCAAGGATGGCGCTAATCTTTTCGTATTCTTCACCTTCTAAGTCGAACAATTCATCGCTCTTATCGTAGCGGGAAGCCAGGATATCGTCGGGATTTTCAGGGTCAAAATACAAAACATAGGTTTTTTCAGTTTCGGGATCTTCATACGTAAAAAGAATTTCCATCATCACTTCGCCACCATCGTCTTTAGTAATCAGAATTTGATTGTCTTTTTCAAATTTCATGGTGCTGTTTTCTCCTTAGAAATGATTCTAATATTAAGACCGCGCTGGCGGCGTCAATGACTTCGTGGCGGTGTTCCGCTTTTAAGGAAGCGTCAATCATCATCTTACTGGCCATCACCGTCGTTAAGCGTTCATCGACTAATGATAGTTTTATATTTTGATATTCTTCTTCAAATTCATGTTTAAAACGTTGCACCGATTCGGAACGCTCGGAGGGAAGTCCCGACATGTGAAGCGGATAGCCAATCGCCACTTCATGCACATCCTCTTGAGCACATAGTGCCCCTAGGTAAGCTTTGGCGCTTTTATAATCTCCCCTTGCAAAACGGTATGTTTCCAGGGGGTGCGCCGCTAATCCCAAGCGGTCACTGATGGCCAAGCCCATCGTTTTAGTCCCCAAATCGACGCCAATGTAGCGAGGCTTCATTTGATGAGTTCCTTAAATAATTTTTCGGCTGCGCCAAATTTATGAGCGAGTTTCCCCGCTCCAAACGCTAAATCTGGCCGGCCTCCGCCGGAGCCGCCAAGCAATGTCGCAATTTGTTTCATCAAGACACCCGCTTTTAAGCCCCGAGCACGGGCCGATGGTCCCACATAAATTACTAACGGCATCTCCTCAAGTTGACGTCCTGCAAGCAAAAATACGCAATCGGCCTTACTGCTTTTAAGTTCATCGCCAATTTTTAATAACATCGCGCGGCTTACATCATCTAACAGCGCGACAAGATGGGGCTCTTGCTCAGCGCTAAAGCTTGCTAATAATGTCTTCGCGGTCATGCGCGCTTGTTTTTCCATTAATGAAGCGATGCGGACTTCCGCCTGTTGTTTATCATTTAACAAGGCTTTTAGGCGATCACCTACTTCAAAGAGGGAGCTGGCGCCTAATTGATCGCGAACTTTATTAAACAATTTCTCGCGTTGTTTCAATAATTCATACGCCTTATAGCCAGTCCTTGTCACAATGCGACGAATCCCAGCGGCAATGCTCATTTCGCTTTCGATGGCGAATACACCAATGTCGCCAGTTTGTGCGACGTGAGTACCACCGCAAAATTCTTTACTAATATCGCCAAATGTCACGATGCGGACAATCTCGCCATACTTTTCATCAAAGGGGGAAATGGCGCCGGTTCTCTTGGCATCGGCGATTGTTAAAACTTCAATGGTACGGGGCGCATTTTCGTTGATATAGCGATTAACGAGCGCTTCCACTCTTAGCAATTGCTCTTCAAGCACCCGCGTGGGATTAGAAAAATCAAAGCGCCCATATTCATCGCTTACAAATGATCCTTGTTGCAAAATATGGGGACCGAGCACTTCAATTAGCGCTTTTTGTAATAAATGGAGCGAAGAATGGTTCCGCATGGTTAAATAGCGTTTGCTTTTGTCGATGGTAAGATGCAATGCATCACCCTGCTTAATTGTTCCATAGACGATTTTCACGAAGTGCATATGTTGACCGTTTGGCGCTTTTTGCACATCGATGACTTCTGCCCGTGTCGTTTCATTTTCAAAAATTCCGGTGTCGGCGATTTGTCCGCCACTTTCAGCGTAAAACACCGTTTCATCGAAGATAACGACGCCCTCTTCCGTTAATTCCTCAAATTGTACGCCATCGTAAAATAAGCCAGTTACATGGGCATCTATTTCCTGAAGGTCATAATGAAATTTTGATGGAGTGAGAAACGCTAACAAGTCTTTCGATTGGAGCCGCATCGAATTCGTGGCCTCACGCGCCGTCCTAGCGCGCAACCGTTGCTGGTCGAGTAATTCTTTAAATGTTTCTAAATCGACAGTCACACCATGTTCCCGACAAATTTCCACCGATAACTCAATTGGAAAGCCATAGGTATCTGCGAGCTTGAACGCATCTTCGCCACTTAGAACGTTATTATGTTCAATTAAGCGGCGTAACAGAGCTTCTCCATTAGTAAGCGTCTTCAGGAATTTGATTTCTTCGGCCTCGATGATTTTGGAGATTCTTGTTATTTGTGAGCCGATATGAGGATAAAACTCACGATTCATCGTGGCTACGGTCGTCACTAGTTGATGAAGGAAGGGGTGATGAATGCCAATTTTCCGGCCATAGCGCAGCGCCCTTCGTAAAAGGCGACGTAAGACATAGCCACGTCCTTCGTTCGAAAAACTTGCATGATCGGCCAGCGCGAATGTCAGCGTGCGAATATGGTCGGCAATCACACGATAGGGCCGATAACCACTTTCAACATAGCCAATTGACGCCAGTTTCTCGGTGACTTCAATGATGGGATAAAACAAATCCGTCTCAAAGTTCGTCGGTTTTCCTTGAAGAATGCAGGCGATTCGTTCAAGTCCGGCTCCCGTATCGATATTTTTGCTCGGCAACTCTTTATAAGTATCGCGCGGTTGTCCTTCAATCCCATTGTATTGGGAAAACACGATGCCCCATATTTCAATATAGCGATCGTTTTCTATTTCTTCTTGGAGCAAACGAATCCCTAGTTCATCAGGATCGTATGCGGGACCGCGATCGAAAAAAACTTCGGTGTTGGGGCCACAGGGACCACTGCCGATCTGCCAATAATTGCCTTCAAGCGGGATGAGATGGTCGCGTGCAAGTCCTTCTTTAATCCATAAATCGCGTGTTTCTTCATCGCTAGGATTGTAAGTAGCGTAAATCTTGTCTTTTGGCATCGCAAAATATTGCTCACTTGTCAATAATTCAAACGCCCATTTAATAATTTCTTTTCTAAAATAATCGCCAATTGAAAAATTGCCCAGCATTTCAAAAAATGTATGGTGTCTAGCAGTATAGCCGACATTCTCGATATCGTTAGTCCGAATGCATTTTTGGACATTCGTCAGCCGTTTATGATCGGGAATTTCACTTCCATCAAAATAGCTCTTGATGGCCGCCACACCGGAATTAATCCAAAGCAAAGTTGGATCATGACGAGGGACGAGACTGGCTCCTTCAACGACTAGATGGCCTTTTTGCTTAAAAAAATCGAGCCACATCATGCGAATTTGTTGTCCGGTTAATGGTTTCATAGACATCTACTCCTTTAAATGAAAAAAAGTGCCAGTAAGGAACGAACAGGGTCGCGGTACCATCCTTATTCATTATCGCTAATGCACTCGAGGCCGATAACGCTGGCAAAGCGGCGAGGGTTAATCGCATCTCGGAAGGGGCTTCAATCACGTATTTGCAACTTTTTCCACCAGCAAGTTGTCGCTATTCAAACATCGTGAAGTTGACTTCGTCATCGATGGCTTCATTATAGCATAAGGACGCTTTTTCAAGCGGATTATTTAATTAGAAGGCGACCATTTGCGTATACTTCTTTAATGATACCCCCACCTAAACAAAGATGCCCATCGTAAATGACCGCGGCTTGTCCTGGGGTAATCGCTTTTAAGGGAACATCCAATTTTACAATCATCTCGTTTTTATCAAGTTTCATAATCCTTAAGGCAACTTGTTTTTGGCGATACCGGAATTTTCCGCCGTAAGGTCGGTTGCTTTCGGGGATATCGGTAATAAAATTAAGCTGGTCGATGACTACTTCATCACCATATAAATAATCCTGTTCCGATTCAGAAGTAACATACAAGATGTTGTTTTTCACGTCTTTATTGCACACGAACCAGCGGCCGTTTGGTTGGTCACTAATTCCCCCGATACCGAGTCCTTTTCGTTGGCCAATCGTGTAATAATAGACGCCTTCATGGGTGCCGACCTTTGCTTTGCTAATAATATCAATGATGGGTCCGGGTTGCGAGGGAATATAGTTTTTCAAAAATAGCTTAAAGTGGCGTTCGCCGATAAAACAGACGCCGGTTGAATCTTTCTTCGTGGCAATTGAAAGCCCTAATTCCGCAGCAATTCGGCGGACATCCTTCTTTAAGACATCGGCCAGTGGAAAGAAAGTTGCTTGTAATTGCGCTTGGCTAATTTGCGATAAAAAATATGTTTGGTCTTTGCTTTCATCCGCGCATTCGCATAAATAGGCTTTTCCATCACGCTCGCATTTTTTGGCGTAATGGCCCATGGCAATGTAGTCATACCCTTGGGAAGCGGCAAAGTCTTTAAATGAGGCAAACTTGATATATTTATTACAAAAAATATCGGGATTAGGAGTTCTACCAAGGGCGTATTCCTTGAGGAAATAACTGAACACTTGATCCCAGTATTCTTTGACAAAATCGATTCGATAAAGCGGAATATCCAGCGTTTCACAGACGCGCTTAGCGTCGTTATAATCGACTTCCGGCGGACATAAATCCTCATTAAGAGTCGGATTTCCCAGCACATCGTTATTGGTGTAAGCATCCCAGTTTCTCATGAATCCGGCGGCCACCTCATGGCCTTGTTTCTTCAAAAAATACGCGGCAATCGCCGAATCGACGCCGCCACTTAACCCAACCATGATTTTCATAAAGTCGCTCCTGGCAAATCTCGTGAATCGATGATCATCGTAAAAGGTCCATCATTAACAAGCGTAATCTCCATCGCGGCGCCAAATATCCCGCATGCTGTGGTGATGTTCGTTTTGTGCAATTGTGCGACAAACCTTACATATAACGAAGCCGCAATATGATGATTTAACGCATCGGAAAATGATGGGCGGCGCGCTTTCTTGAGCGAGCCATACAATGTAAAATTGGGAATCACTAATAGCGAGCCATTCACGTCGGAAATGGAAAGATTGGTCTTCCCTTCAATATCTGGGAATATCCGCATGTTCATAACTTTTTGAGCCATTTGATCGACGATTAACTCAGTATCACCATGAGTAAAACCGACAAATAGGGCGAGGCCATAATCGCTTGAAGCGATGATGTTATCAGCGACTTTTATCGAGCCTTTTTTTATGTTTTGAGATATAATCCGCATCATGAATACCGGTAACATTATAGAGAATTAGCGCGTTAATTGGTATACTTAAAAAATATGAATAATCCTCCGCTCGCCTTTAGGCGACGTCCCACACAATTAATTGACGTCCTCGGCCAAAAGCATATTGTCGGTCCGGATGGCTTTTTGACAAAATGCTTGGAACGAAGAACACTCGTGTCGGTCATTTTATTTGGACCGCCCGGCAGTGGCAAAACCACGATTGCCGAAGCGTTTGCCCATTCAATGGATTTGCATGCGATTAAGTTAAACGCGGTGACCGCTTCTAAAAAAGAAATCGAACTAGCGATGGATGAAGCGCGATTATTTCACCCCTGCATCATGATTATTGATGAAGTGCACCGCTTGCCAAAAGACAAGCAAGATCTCCTGCTTGCCGCAATCGAGGATGGCAGCATCTATTTATTTGGAGCAACCACCGAAAATCCTTATATGGCGCTTAACCCGGCGATTAGATCACGTTGTCATTTATTAGAAGTAATGCCGCTAAATAGCGATGATATATTACTTGGTCTCCACAAAGCTATGCTCGATACGCTTGTCAATCCTCATAACGCTAGTGTTACAAGTGATGGATTATTAGCAATTGCCAAGTTAGCCGGTGGTGATTTGCGGTTCGCCTATAATGCTCTAGAAATTGTGCTCATCACCCATCAAAAAGATCTAATCACGTTTGAAGATGTGCAAGCCACCCTAAAAGTTCCGCCTTCAATCATCGATGAAGATGGCGGCGGCCATTATGATGCTATCAGCGCCTTGCAAAAAAGCATCCGTGGTAGCGATGTCAACGCTGCGCTGTATTATTTAGCGCGGTTAATCGTCGCTGGCGATATGGAGTCGCTACGCCGTCGTTTACTCGTAACAGCCTATGAGGATATCGGCCTCGCCAATCCTAATGCCGTGATGCGCACGGTCCAGGCAATCGATGTCGCCAAAATGGTCGGCTTTCCCGAAGCGCGCATTCCTTTAGCATTTTGTGTCATCGATTTAGCGCTATCTCCGAAAACAAAAGTAACGGTTGAAAGCATCGATGCCGCGCTTGCAGCGGTCGGCGACCACCCCGAAGATGTGCTTGATTATTTAAAACTCACGCCCGTCAATCACAAAGACGAAGACAAATATCCCTATGACCGACCAGATTTATGGGATAAAATGCAATACTTGCCACATTCCCTTAAAGATAAAACTTTCTTTAACATTGAAGAAAAAGGCGCTTACCTGCGCCAATTAAACGATAATTATCGGCAGTTAATGAAAATAAGACGGCGCGCCGATTTAGCAAAACTGAAAAAAGAATGATTTATACAATTACTTTGTAAACAATTGGTCCCGGAATCACGGGATCTTTTTGGACGCGAAAGGCGTCAGCAATATCCACAAGAATGTCGGCCACTTCCGGCTTATTTGTATAACCATAAGCGATGATGTCACCCTGATTCATTAAATCCGCAACTTTTTTGGTTAATCTAATGCCAGCCGTAAAATCGATCACATCATCTTTTGTGGCTCGCCCGGCGCCTAACTTCATCGCCGCCTCACCGATGGCTAAGGCATTGATTTCACTGATGAATCCTGTCTCCTTTGCCCGAATGGGATAACTAAATTTCGCCACATCAAATTTTGTAATATCATCAAGGTAGGACACCGCGCCACCTTGTGCAGAAATCATCTGTTTTAATTTTTCAAAAGCGGAACCATCTTCAATTGTTTTAATTAATTTTTGACGAGCTTCATCGAGAGTGGCCGCCGCATGCGCTTGCAAAAGCATAATTGACCCCGCCGCCAAGCATAATTCAACAAAATCAGCAGGACCATGTCCTTTAAGCGTGGCAATCGCCTCTTCGACTTCGATAATATTACCAACTGCCATCCCCAATGGTTGTTGCATGTCGGTAATCATCGCCCGCGTGTCACGTCCAAGTGACTTACCAATCGCCACCATCGTTTTCGCTAACGCTTCCGCATCTTCGAGCGTCTTCATAAACGCCCCATTACCAAATTTAACATCGAGTAAAATCGTATCCGCGCCCGAGGCCAATTTTTTGGACATAATCGACCCCGCGATAAGCGGTAACGATTCAACCGTCCCGGTGACATCACGCAAGGCGTATAGTTTTTTATCCGCGGGAACAAGTTTCCCAGTCTGACCGATAATGGCGAGGCCGATTTCATTAACTTGTTTCACAAAGGCATCGCGGCTCATCGTGACGGAAACACCAGGAATTGCTTCCAATTTATCAAGTGTCCCGCCCGTATGGCCGAGGCCACGACCACTCATCTTGGCGACTTTGACCCCACACGCGGCCACCATTGGCCCCAGTGCCAGACTCGTTTTATCGCCCACGCCACCAGTGGAATGCTTATCAACGGTGATTCCGTCGATGTCTTTTAAATCAATGGTTTCGCCCGAATGCATCATTAAATGGGTCAACATCGCCGTTTCATGGTCACTCATCCCTACGAATTTAACGGCCATCAGCCAACTGGCGATTTGATAATCGGGTAGTGCGCCATCGACAATCCCTTTGATGATAAATGCTAATTCTTCATCAGAATGGCTATGCCCATCTCGTTTTTTAATGATTAAGTCAAGCATCCGCATACAATGTTACCTCTTCTTTTTATCCGTTTTCATCATTAATAAATGGCCATCCAGCACTTGAAGACGCTTAACTTCGTCTTGAATAATATTCTGCACATGGTTAGCAATCGTAACTGTGTTTTGCTGTTTGAATTGATCAGGCGTGATCGTGTCTAGGAACGAAACATGAATCGGAAATCGTTTTAACCGGTATTTAGTGTTTAAGGGTCGATGCGCGCCATAAATAGCGATTGGGACAATCGGAGTATCGGTATCGAAAGCCATCCTAAAACTACCGGCTTTGAAAGGTAATAATGGACCTTCGGGATTTTTATTCCGGGTGCCTTCGGGGAAGATGACCCAGCTCATCTTCTTTTCTTTAAGGGAAAGTTTTACTTCTCGGAGTACTGCCACCTCTTTTTTGAGGTTGTCGCGCTCGATAAAGACCGCATCGATTGCTTTCATAATGCGGCCAAAAAAAGGCATGTGTCGAATTTCGTGTTTTCCAACAAAACTGACGGGGTATTCAGACAAACAGAGCATGATTAAGGCGTCATACATCGAAGTATGGTTACCAATGAAAACATAAGTCCTCGGCGTTTTTAATATTTCGGGATTTTTAGCAATAATATCAACGTGCATATATTTAGTGACTTTTAGCGTCAATTTGCGGACTTTGGCATAGCGATATTGTAGCGGATATCGTTCCGGATGACGCGAAAAAGGAATCATCCACCCAAAGTAAGCGCATAAGATATCAAAGAAGCAAATTGTGATGGTGCGGATATACCGGAACATAAATTTTCCTCTAAAATGATATTATATCAAAATTTAGGGATTTCGGTTCCGTGACTATGCCCGTTGCTGCTACTTCAAGGGCACTAATGTCTCCATGTAATCAGTGATGATTGCTAAACCAAGGTCGGTTCCTTCAAGACGGCCTTTCACAAGAATCAAAGTCCCGTTAGCCATATTCATAAAATAATTATTAGTAGCGCGTGACCAATAAAGGATAGGGATTTGGTCGGTGATGAAATTTCCTTGCGAATTGCGATGGGGGCGTTCGACTTCGAGCATCCGGGCATTGGGTTTAATCTCTGCTCCGATTTTGCCTATGGCAACAATATTTGTCATCATATAATTTTTCTCCTTAAAGAAAATCATATTCAACCTTAAGCGAGAGTTTTCCCAAAAATATATCTATTTAGTACGCAAACACGAGTAACGAGAGGGCTTCAATCATAATTTCGCGCATTTGCACATGGCGCTCAGCGACATAGCCCCAGTCAGAGAAAATGAGCGTCATATAAGTCTCAAGCTCATAGTATTGATCTTCAAGTGTGGGATTAATCATCATCATCACGTGTTTATACGGAGCGATGGCTTGTTGATTGACATAATGAATAATTAACCCCGCTTCACCGAGATCCTCAAATTGGACCATCTTTTCAATCGCGTCCGCTCGCGCTTCTTTTAAGAAAGGCAGCCTTTTTCGTAGTTTCGCTAAATCTTGAAAATGCCTATATAACTCATAGCGTTCATCAAGGACGCGATAATCATAACGATTAACCTTATCGCCCGATTTATAGGAATTCAAGTCGCCATTTTTTGATAACCCGACTTCTTGTCCCATATGGAAGAACGGGATGCCAAACGCGAGCATTGTTACCGAATTAATGAGGCGTAGCCGTTTTAATCGGACCTGATAACTTTCATTTCCGTTACTGGCAAGCATCTTATCAAACAGAGTCCCATTATCATGGCATTCAACGTAATTAATCGATTGATTGGCGCTCGCGAATTTCGAAGGAAAAATTAAATCGAGGCAACTACCGACAAACGTAAACTTAAATCCAAGTCGAAATGAGGAAGCGCCTAATAAATAGCCGCGTTCTTTGAGTCGGTCATCCATCGTTGGACCTTTAACGGTATCGCGAAAGGAATCATTAAAGAAGGCAAAATTTGGCAATTTGTCACTATTGAACATGGAACTACGATCGCCTTCTGGTAATTCCGTCGGCATATTCCATCCCTCGCCATAAAGCATGATTTCGGGCTTTATCGCTTTTGTGGTTTGTTCGATCAGACGCGCGGTCGCTATATCAATATTGCTCATGAGATCAAAGCGATACCCATCGATGCCAAATGTTTTAATCCAATAAATTGTGGCATCGACGATGAGTTTGCGCACCATCAAGCGTTCGCTCGCCACATCGTTACCACAAAATGAACCATTGGATAAGCGCCCGTCTTTGCGACGTCTAAAATAGTATGTCGGGACCACTTTTTCAAATACGGAAAGATGGGCATGATAGACGTGGTTAAACACCACATCCATGACGATGCGAATGCCTTGTTCATGATATGTCGCCACAAGAAGTTTTAAATCGCGAATGCGCGAATAAGGATTGGTTAAGTCACTGGCAAAACTTCCCTCGGGCACAAAATATTGTTGGGGATCATAACCCCAATTATAAAATCGGGCCGGTTCGCGCTCATCGACCGTTTGAAAGTCATAAATCGGCATTAATTGCAAATGGGTGATGCCGCTATTAACGATATAATCAAACCCAGCTGGGTAACCTTTTTGTGTTTTAACGCCCTTTTGAATCATCCCTAAAAAGCGACCAGGATGCTCAAAATCAAGCAAGGGATCCATCGTTAAATCGCGCACGCTTGTTTCATAAATGATGGCATCAGTATATTTTTTGAAGGGTGGCAATTTATCATCATTGAGCGGTAGCGCCACTTTATCAAAGTTGATAACCACGGATTTTTCGCCATTTTGGGTCGAACCAAAGGCATAGGGGTCGGTTGTGATCACCGCGATTCCATTATTAGTCACGATATAAACATAACTAATCCCATCAAGATCTCCGGCGACATTTAGATGATAAATGCCATTAGAGTGGCGATTCATCACTAAAAGACGGCTCGAACCGCCTTCATCAAGTCTTAATATGACTTGACTCGCAAGCGGTGCCCATAATTTAAACGAAGTCCTAGCAGGGTGATAGATTGCCCCAAGGTCATCCCCATCATAAAAATATTTTTTATCAAAGCCAGGAAAATTAATCGCGTTGGTGACCTCGAGAGGGTAGCGAGAAAAGCCATCAAGCACAATATCGTATTGATGACCAAGTTCCAGTTCGTTATAACTGCGTAAATCATAAGACCAACCACCGCTAAATGGCGTCATTTTTTCAACGCGTAAAGTTTCAATGTTTTCACTATCGGTTATAAGTAAGAAAGGTCGATTATCTTCTTTATTGAGTGGTCCATTAATAATAACTTTGATTTCACTTGGCGCCATTAATTTGCATGATAAAAAACTATCTTTCATTGAGATGATATACCCTCATTTTTCCATGTCTTCGCGCGAAGCGCTTACATAAGCGATGGCCACAGCGTACTCGCCATCGTGAGAAATCGAAACGTCGTATCGTTTCTGCTCATATTCAAGATAAGGAACGCCCAGATTGTCGTAAAGAATCGAAATATGGCTGAAGGCGATTTGCCCAAAACCACCACGTACAGCTTTTAAAAAGGCTTCCTTGGCGGCAAATCTTCCCGCGATGAATTTAACCTTATCACTTCGCTTTTCATAGATGGCAAATTCAGCGGGTGATAAAATTCGTTTTGCGAGCGTCTCTTTATGTTCAAAGCGCGGCATATAAACGATATCGATACCAATTGACATAAGTGAGTTCCTTTCTATTTTCAAATAATTTTAATCAATGTTTTTGATGACACGAATCCCTTTGTTTGACTGGGGGCTTTCCGGTCCCTCCGCAAGAATTCCTTCATCTTGCATTTGTTGAATCATCTCTTTTGATCGTGAAAACCCAACTTTAAATTCGCGCATGATACGGTTTGACGACATGTATTCTTGGGTCATCGTGTATTCTTTAATCTGGTCGTAAAGACCATCATCGGGGTTAATTGGCGCACCCGGAAAGGGAGCCCCCATCGCTGAAATGTCGACGAGGTTCAAAAAGTTTGGATGGTAGTTAGTCGCATAGTGTTCACGATAAAAATTCATGACGCGTAGCGTATCATATTCAGAAATAAAGGCGCCCTGGAGCCGTAATTCGCCATGGCGTGATAGTTTCGGACAACTGACGATCATGTCGCCATTGCCGAGCAGCTTTTCGGCGCCCATATGTCCAAGGACGGTCACCGAATCGACTTGAGCATTCATCTGGAGCGCAACTTTTGTCGTGATGTTATTTTTAATATTGCCAGACACGACCCGCGTTGTTGGGCGCTGCGTGGCGATGATTAAATGAATGCCAGCCGCGCGAGCTAGGGCGGCTAAACGTTCGACAATATCGCTAATGGCCGGCAATCCTTCGACTAAATCCGCATATTCATCGATGATGACGGCGAGAAGCGGAAGCGCTTCTAACCCATTATCAACAGCATAGCGATTATATGCATCAAGACTTGATAATCCCGCTTCTTTAAATGTTTCATAACGGGCAAACATTTCATCAAGCATCCGTTGCAAAGCAATCTTGGCTTGGCCATAGTCGTTTATCGTGGGGGCGAGTAAATGTGGCAAATCATCATAACGCATCAGTTCAACGCGCTTGGGGTCGATAATTAACAAGCGGATTTGATCGGGGCGATTACGCATAATGATTGTTGTAATGAGCGTATGCATGAACACCGATTTGCCACTACCGGTGGTGCCACTTACGAGCATATGGATGATGTCTTTGATGGGCAGCACCTCTAACTTGCCAAGAATATTTTTGCCAAAAGGTAACACGACACGACCGGCGTATTCAGGATGATTGTCGATTTCGCGAATGACTTCTTTAAAACTGACTATCGCAATTTTTTCATTGGGAACTTCCAGTGTCGAAGTCGTCTTGCCTGGCACGACTTCTCTAAATAATGAGGGCATCCCGCCGAGACGAATCGAGATTTCATTGATGATCGTAGCGACGCTTTTTACCAGCGTTCCGCGTTCGAGTTGGACATCAAATGAAGTAAAAGATGGTCCTACTTGGTAAGAAACTACGGAAGCTTTGACATTTAGGTCCGCAAATAATTCGTTAATGGTGCCCATCCGCCGTAGTGAAACTTCATCATTGTATTCGAAATCGGCCTCTTCAGGGACATCATCGATCAAATCGATTGAAGGAAATTCGAACGAATCATCTTTACGTGCACTACTAATTGCCGGAGTTTTGAGGGAAGAAATCGTTTTTGGAACGTAGTTTTCTTGTTTCAAATCATCATCGTCTTGATTGTTTTCATCTTTGATTGAAGGTGGAGGCATGAAAGTTGGTGTTTGGAGCCCGCTAGTATCGTCAATCGGAAGTGGTCGCCTCAGACTTGGCGGTGGCGTTTGTGACGCGATTGGTTTATCTTGTTTAAATTCGTTTTGATATAATTCTTCAGATTGTGCAGGGGCACCTTTTGGTTGATAAACAACGCGTTTAAGTCCTGATGAAGGATTTTTTGAATTTAATGGGCGTGAATACGATGATGTGGTTTCCAGGCGCGGTGTCACAAAGCGGGTGCTGGGGCGCGGCTTTTCATCTGCTTCAATGACTGGCGCTTTTTTAGTAATCACGTTTGGGTGTCGGGGCTGTGTAAGGCGAATAGCAGTAAGGCGAGCGCGCTCCGCTTTCGCTTCTTTTTGGTGTTTCTTAATCAACTTCATAAGGTGGCGCCACCATGGACTCGTCGCTAATATGATGCCAATTGCCCCAATGACATAAAAGGAAACATAGCCGCTTATGATACCAAAAAGCGTATTCATAAGACCTAACAGCAAGAAACCGATTAATCCGCCAGACACCGCGACAGGATAGGTTGTCGGAATATCTTTTAGCAAGGGAATATAATCTTTAAAACCATTGAAAAAAGTGGTGATTGTTAAAGGCGCATGCCCCGCATTAACTAAGTGGTAATGAGTGAATAAAGCTAAAAAACTTCCCAATATCAATCCAAGTCCTAACGTTACCAAATTGAATTGAAGCGCAAAAGGTTTGCGCTTAATAATCCGGTATAGGCCAAGACCAATCACATAAAGGAAACCAGCGACACTGGCATTACCAATAAAAACGGTGACCGTATAATTAAAAATGCCACTGACAATGGTCATGTTCGTAAACCCCAGAATCCCCAAAAAAACAATCATGATTCCGATAAGAATCGATTCTAAATCATGAGAAACCAGCGGATTATTTTGCGTATTCTTTGATTGTGCGACTTTTTTCATGCTTTAATACTAGTAGTTATTATAACAAATATATAATTATAAAAATGTATCGAATGTATTTTGTCGTAAGTTTTTATTTAAAAATTAATGCTATAATATCAAATAAGATTTTGGAGGTGGCCACTTGAAAAAACATTTTGTTTGGCTGTTACCTTTACTTGCGCTTTCGTTAGTTGGGTGCGCCTCTGATGCCACAATTGAATATAGCGATGACCTACCGCTAACTTTTGAGCTTGATAGTTCTCATTTGCGCATCCTCCAAGTTACCGATTTACATTTGACTTATGGCATTGACCGGAATGATCAAAAAACATTTGAATTAATCGAAGCGTTGGCGACGCAAACATCAGCCGATATTATTGTTATCACCGGCGACTTAACAATGTCGCCTCTTGCCCCTTCCTTATATGAATCGCTGACGCGTCGCATCGACAAAATCGGCATCCCCTGGACATTTAACTTCGGTAATCACGATACCGATTTCAATAATTATAAAAGGAATCTGGACGCCATCGAGCGGGCCAAGCCCGAAAATTTACTGTTTAAAATTGGTCCCAAGCTGGTCGATGGTGGCTTTGGTAATTTTATAATTGACGCCATGTACCAAGATGAAGTCTTCCATCGCTTGTATTTGCTCGATTCTAAAACGGAAAATGGCGCTTTAATGGAATATGGTTGGTTATCGGAAGCGCAAGTTGCCTGGTACGCTAATCACGCTACCCAAGATGCCATTAATGATATTAACTCCACAATTTATATGCATATTCCACTTCTTCAATTTGAAGAATATACCGAATATCCATTAATCGATGGCCAAATGGGCGAAGACAAAGTGTACCCCCAAGGCCAAGACACCGGCTTGTTTGATGCGATCGTCACTCACGATGTATCCAGCGGTGTCTTTGTGGGTCATGACCATTTATCAAACTTTAGTTTTGTTAAAGATGGCGTGCTCCTCGCTTATGGCCAAACAAGTGGCTATAACGGGTATGGCATTATCGATCGCGGCGGACGCCTCATCGATGTCGACCAATATGGCACAATGACTTCTTTCCTAATGGTGGAAGCGGAGGTCACGTTATGAAACTATTCGATCGGTTGTTGGTCTTCTTTATGACCATATTCTGGTTTGTCGTGGTCGTGTTTTTCTTCCGTTTCTACTGGCTGGCGATTTTACCTGGGCTCGGTTTAATATTTGTCTTTATTGGAGGGCGCAAACATGTTTGAGTTAATGATTGGCGTCTCTGTCATCTCCTTTATCATCGCCTTATTTGGCACACCTATTATTTTGTTATTGCTTCGTATTTTTGAAGTAATCACGCGAAAAACAAACATCAAAGACGCGTTATTCATTATCCTGACGCCATTTTCGCTTGGGTATTTTTATTTGATACCCTCTAATGGGGCCATCAAAAAGATTTATCGAGGCGCCAGCATCTTCTTCTTTGTGATGCTTCTGCTTGGCAGTATCTTCATTTTCTACATGACCAAATAAAAAAGCGCCGCGGCGCTTTTCTAATTTATAAGGTAGTATCGATAATAATCGGAATAACGATGGGCCGTTTTCCTGTTTCACGTTTAATGAAGCGCCACGATTTTTCAATGACAAGCGTCCGCGCTTCTTCAAGCGTCATCGCTGGTTTTGAGAAATACTCACCAATCGATTCTTTAAAAATGTTGGTTAGTTCTTTCATGACATTATCGGAGTCCCTAACAAATACGAAACCACGCATTTGAACATCGGGCCCAGCCACGATTTGTTTCATTTTGCGCGATATGGTGATTCCCATGACGATAACGCCATCATCGGCTAATTGTTGGCGCTCGGTGATGACGTCTTTGCGCACATCGCCAACACCTAATCCATCAATTAATACATCGCCTGTAGCAATCATATCCATTTCATGACTTAAAACACGGGCTTTGCCTTCATTAATTTCTAAAATCATGCCATTGTCCATTAAAAAGGTATTCATGTGATTTAAGCCAATTCCAAGAGAGACTGCGAGTTTGGCATTGGCGACAAGTTGGACATATTCGCCCTTAATCGGCATATAAAATTTCGGTTTTAAAAGCGAAATCATCGTCTTAATATCTTCTTCTTGGGCGTGCATGCTCGTAATCTTTTTGCGTGTGATATTAACGACACTGGCGCCGGTCCGGTACAAATCATCAATGGCGTTAGACGCTAATATCTCGATATTGGGGGCACTAGGGGCGGCAACGATAAATGTGTCCGTTGTATTAATTTTAAACGTCTTGTCATCATTTTCCCCAATCGCCAACTCGGCAATCTTCTTATAGATTTTTTCACCGGGAGCCATCATTAAAATAACCAAATCCTGGGGTGGCATCCGGAGGTGATTTTCACGTAAGACAACGCGTTCCTTCGGTAGCGAAAGCGAGCCAAAATTTTGGAAGGTGCGGATATAGTCTTCGGTTTCATTATCATAAAACAAGATCTTTTTTCCTTGGGAAAAAGCAAATTCAATCGCTTCTTCGAGGTTATAAACCGATTGGTTATACAAAGCGATAAAAATACGGCTCGTCGCTTCTTGGAAGGGAAGCGCTAAATGAGGAGCCAGGCGATGATTGGGGGAAGTGTAGCCGGGTTTATCAGCGCCACTACTTTCCGTCATTAAAAGTAACGTGTCGCGCTCGGCGATTTTGGCCAGGGCGTTAAAATCGTGTTTGTAATTTTTATTGGAATTATGCTCAATGATGAAATCGCCAGTATAGACGATATTTCCATATACGGTCTCAAGCGCAAAGCCGGATGTATCCATAATCGCATGAACCGTTTGATAAAAATCGAAATGATAGCCCGCAATTGTTACATGGTCCGTTGGTTTAATGGGCACAAACTCAAATTTTACGGCCGGGACGATCGATTGCGAATATTGTTTAATAAGCGCAATCGTGGCCGAAGAGCCATAAATAGGCGCTGGGACATGGCGATATATATAGGGCAGGGCACCCATTTGATCATCATGACCATGCGTGATGATATAAGCGCGCACCTTGTTTTTATTTTGTTTTAAATAGGCGATATTCGGGATAATGGCATCGATGCCAGGATTGGTGACGTCCGGATATTTAAGGCCAGCTTCGATGATAAATATATCGTTATCAATTTCGATAACGAATAAGCATTTTCCGTTTTCGTCGAGGCCGCCCAAAGCGAACACGCGAATGCGTTGTGACATAGTCTTCCTCCAAATAATTATTTATTATTTATAGTAAATTCCTTGTTATTATAACGAAACAAAGACGAAATTCAAATAAAATGACTTGAATTTCTAAATAAATCGCTTAAATTCTCAGTTTGAATCGCATTGATTTGCTCATTTTCGGGAAGATAATAACACATACGCATGCCATCATCATTAGCTAGAACCATTTTCTTCTGTTTAAATAAAATGCCGTGTACCTGGTCATCGCCAAGCGCCTCCGCGATGTGTTGTCCTTGAATTACTAGTAAGATCCCATACCATGAAGCGAGGGCATCACCGCCTTTAGTCACTAATGACAACAATACTGTAATTGTTATTCCCAGAAAAACGAGGGGCAGCAAGGCAATGATCATATCCTCATTTCTTGTAAAAAATCCATCTTCTACTCCATCATAAGCCACCCATCCACGAATTTTAAACCGCACTCGTTCTTATAAAAATAGCCGCATGAACAGCGCATGAATTAGCTCGTGCAGCAAAATGGATACTCCTAAACCCCCGATCAACACAAAAAAATGACGAACTTGAAAGTCTATGCCATCAGGAAATAGCTTAATAAAATAGCCCACAACAACTATCAAAAAACCGAGAAGCATGGCGCTTATGTTTAATAGCCGCCCTAAATTCCAATCGCCTTTTAAATCGACTGCCCGTGCCAAATTGTATTTCGCTAGTAATTGCTTAAAACTCATGAAGATACGCTTCGCGTCGCAACAAGATCAACATTAAGGCCCAAGATATTTTTAACGATAACTTGATGGATTTTTACGGGGGCGGATATTTCCAGGGAATTGATAACACTCATCACGTCAAATATTTTACCCTTGGGAATTTCTCCACTTGTAACAACGGGAAGACGCGTCATTGATGCGCTATGAAGTTTGATCGTCGATGAAAGCAAGCGCGTAGGATTCAGCATTTCCGCTTTCCCATAGACAATGCCTCTGGGACATCCCTGTCCCGTCACATTGAGATTTTCATCAACGCGCAAGTGACATCCTTTGGGGCAAACGATGCAAATAAGTTCCGTAATATTACTCATGCTCGCTCCTTAATACTGATGAAAATCGGTTCATCATCATTAATTTGTGAAGTTGCCGGAAGCGTCATGTTTATCATTTCCGAGGGAATGGCCACTGGATGAAACGCCCGTTTAAGCAAGCGCTCACCTTGGCTTATCGATATGAATATATCTCGTTTTGGTTTACTCACGCGAAATTTAAACTCAATCGGTTCCAATATATGCTGTACATCAATTCGTTGAGGAACAGCGTAGCTAATGCCCGTTTGAGGCACCACTTTTATAAATGACCCGCTGCTAGTATCTTGTTCAAACACGTATTTAGTGGCGTTTTTGCCAGCGATTTTACCTTCCATCGAAACAAAATCGACTAAATCATGGACATGTAGCACATTGCCGCAGCTATAGACTCCGGGAAGCGTAGTTTGTAAGTTTTGATCGACAATCGCCCCGCGGGTCTTGTCGGTGGGAATATTTAGTTTATCAAGTAATTCATTAGAAGGAATTAAACCAATCGACAACAATAGCGTATCGACGTCAAATTCCAATTCGGTTCCTGGAATCGGCACAAATTTATCGTCGACTTGATTAATGATTATTTTTTCCAGTTTCTTCTTACCGATAATACGAGTTACTGTATGCGACAAATACAGGGGAATATCATAGTCAACCAGACATTGAACGATATTGCGGTTCAATCCATTGCTATAAGGCATTATTTCGGCCACGCCTAAGACTTTTGCCCCTTCAAGCGTCATCCGCCGCGCCATAATTAAACCGATGTCACCACTTCCAAGAATAAATACGCGTTTGCCGACAAGGTAACCATCAATATTCAAATAACGTTGCGCGAGTCCCGCGGTAATCACCCCACTGGGCCGGTCCCCCGGAATGGCAATCGAGCCGGCGTTGCGTTCATAACAACCAGTGGCTAGGATAACAGCTTTCGCTTTTACTTTAACAACACCTTCGGAAGCGTTGGAATATGTAATAACTTTATCAGAAGTCATACTCATTACCATCGTATCGAGGCGGTAGGAAATGCCCCGATTAATTACCATATCGATAAAACGCTCGGCATATTCAGGGCCAGTTAACTGTTCTTTAAATTCTGTTAAGCCAAATCCGGGGTGAATACATTGATTCAAAATGCCGCCAAGAAAACGATCCTTTTCAAGAATAAGAATATTGCGAAGGCCACAATCGTAGGCACTTACGGCAGCGGCTAAACCGGCTGATCCACCCCCAATGATGACTAAATCAACGTCATTCATGGTGGGAGCCTCCCTTCGTTTCTTCTTTTAAAATGGATGTTTCCAACGAATCATAGAGGACATCATTTTCACTAATTCCATATTGTTTTGCTAACAAGGCCACTACAAGGGGTTGGCAAAAACCACCTTGACAGCGACCAAATCCAGCTCGTGTCCGCTTCTTGACACCCTTGATGGAATGAGGCGGACAGCTACGCGAAAGAGAATCTAAAATATGGCCTTCCGACACCATCTCGCAACGGCACACAAGATGGCCGAATTCCGGTTTAAGTTTAATAAGTCGATTGATTTCTTGCTCACTCATGCGATTAAAGCGATAGAGGGGCCGAATGCGGGGATTGAATGATTCCTTGTTAACGAGTGTGATCCGTTTGGAGATGAATTCGTTAATAACATATTCAGCAATTGCGGGAGATGAAGCTAATCCCGGCGATTCAATACCCGCGACATTTATGAAATTAGGATGATTAGCGATTGGTCCAATGATAAAATCACCAGTATTTGGAGTTGCTCGCAAGCCCGAAAAAGTCCGAATTACTTTGTCGAACGGAAGTTGGGGAACGAGTTTTACTGCTTGCCCTTTAATATATTCCAGCGTGTCGCGATCGGTCCCCAAATCATCACGCTCGTCGATAAAGTTACTATTTGGTCCCACGAGATAATTGTAGGAATATGAAGAGGTGACCACAATCCCTTTGCCTCGTTGGTCAGGCACGGGAAATATGATGTGTTTTAAAAAGTTATCATTAAAGTGATCAAAGACAAAATAAGAGCCTTTGCGGGGTTTGATGACAAAGTCATTAGGGGCGACCATCTCGGAAATTAAATCAGCGTTAACGCCGGTCGCGTTAATAATAATCTTGCCGGCATGCTTGGCGCCATTGGTCATCACGCGGTAGCCTCCATCAATTGGACTAATCCCCGTGATGGTTTCATTCAAAAAAAGTTTAACGCCGTGATCAATCGCGTTTTCCATCAAATGGACAACTAGTTCAAATGGATCGATGATACCCGCGGTGGGCGCAAATAGGGCATAAACAACATCATCCGCTAAAGCGGGTTCGATTTCGTGGACTTCTCGTTGATTTAAAATTCGTGTTTCCACGCCATTTTGACGTCCGCGTTCTTGAAGTTCTTGGAGCACGTTNNTCGAGTTCTTGGCAAACTTGATCAAACATGGCATTACCGCGGACGTTTAGTTTCGCCTTTAACGAACCTGGTTCGGGATCATACCCACTATGAATGAGAGCCGAATTAGCCATCGACGTGAAATTACCGACATCGTTTTCCTTATCGATGACGATTACGTCGAGTTGGTAACGCGCTAACTCACGGGCGATGAACGCTCCAATGACTCCAGCACCGAGAATGATAACATCATGCATGATTAAAACGCCTCTTGCTAATGATTTTATCATTAAGTCGTGTTTTGATAAATAAAAAAGGTGGCGCTTGCCAACCTTTAATCGATTTATTTCTTCTCGGCGAATTCTTTGTGCGATAAGGCGACGCGACCTTTTTCATCAATCTCGACAACGCGCACTTTAAGTGTTTGGCCAAGCTTAACGACATCTTTTGGATGTTCAACGCGCGTTGGGGCTAATCGCGACACGTGGACCATGCCATCAACATCACCAAACAGATTCACAAAGCAACCATACGCTTCAATCCGGACGACGCGACCTTCATAAATCTCGCCGACCTTAGCTTCCTTGGTAAGCGCTTCAATCATCTTGACGGCCCGGTTAATCGGTTCCCTGTCTTGGTGATAAATTAAGACGCGGCCATCTTGCTCAATATCGATTTTAACATCGTCGCATTTCTCAATAATATCGTTAATGACCTTGCCACCTGGACCAATGACGTCGCGGATCTTATCGACCGAGATTATCATTTGATGGAGTTTGGGCGCGTATTTGCCAACTTCCTCGCGCGGAGCAGGAATCGCCGCTTCTAAAACATCAATGATTTGATGACGGGCGGAATTAGCTTGCACTAAAGCTTCTTTTAAGACCTCGCGGGTAATACCGCGAATCTTGATATCCATTTGTAGGGCCGTAATGCCATTGCGCGTTCCAGCGACTTTAAAGTCCATGTCGCCAAAATGGTCTTCAAGTCCTTGGATGTCCGTGAGAATCGTGTAAGGATGCTTACCATCAAGTGGTCCCGAGGTAATTAACCCCATTGCGATACCACCCACGCTTGCCTTAATCGGAACCCCGGCGGCCATGAGGGCCATCGAGGAGGCGCAGATGCTCGCTTGTGAGGACGAGCCGTTGCTTTCCACAACTTCGGAAACAACGCGAATTGTGTAGGGAAATTTTTCTTCGCTTGGAATGACGTAACTTAACGCGCGTTCACCAAGGGCACCATGACCGATTTCGCGGCGACCAGGGGAACCCATGCGTCCGGTTTCTCCGACTGAGAATGGCGGGAAGTTATAGTGATGCATGAAACGTTTGCTATCTTCTAGCGAAAGGTTATCGATGATTTGGACATCATTTAACGATGCCAAAGTGGCCACGGAAATGACTTGTGTTTGTCCACGCGTGAACATCGCCGAACCATGAACGCGGGGCAATAAATCGATTTGAGCGTTCAGCGGTCGAATTTCATCGACCCGACGGCCATCTGGCCGTATCTTTTCCTCGGTAATCAAGCGCCGGACTTCCTCAGACACGATTAATTCAAGCACTTGCTTGACTTGACGTAACACCAAATCTTTGGCTTTTTCAGTGTCATACTTTTGCGCGTCATAAGTAGCTATGATTTCATTTTGAATGTCTTCAATCGCGTTTTGGCGTTCTAGTTTATCAAAAATGGAAATAGCTTTAACTAAACGAATGGTCCCAGCTTCGCGGACAGCTTTTTCAAGATCATCAGCGACTTTATATAGTTCGATATCGCGTTTGGCAACACCAATTTGGGCAATGATTTCACTTTGGAACGCGCACAGTTTTTTAATCACCGCATGGCCAAACATCATCGCTTCGAGCATATCGTCTTCACCAACTTCGCGAGCCCCAGCTTCCACCATATTGATGGCTTCGGTCGTGCCAGCGATTGCTAAGTGAATGTCGCTTAACTCGTTTTGTTCTAATGTGGGATTGATGATGAAGTTACCATCGATGCGGCCAACGTAAACGCCAGCCACGGGTCCATCAAAGGGAATGTTAGAAATTCCTAATGCTAAGGAGGAACCAAATAAAGCACTCATCTCTGGGGTGCAGTTTAAATCGACGCTTAGAATCGTATTTACTAATTGGACTTCATTGCGGAATCCTTCATCGAACAAGGGGCGAATTGGTCGATCAATCATGCGCGCCGATAGCGTGGCATGCTCGCCTGGGCGGCCTTCACGGCGAAGGAATGACCCCGGAATCTTTCCTAAAGCGTATTGTTTTTCTTCATAGACGACGGTTAAGGGGAAGAAATCTCCATCTTTGGGCAATTTGCTTGCCACAGCTGTGGATAAGACCACAGTATCTTCGTAGCGCACGATGACAGCGCCATCGGCTTGTTTGGCGATTTCACCCGTTTCAATCGTGAGTCGCCGGCCTTCGAACTCCAGTTCGAATGTTTTTTTAGACATGTTTTACCTCTTTCATTGTTTTAACCCGTTTATTATAGCAAATTTCAAGCGATTGAGTATAAATATATATTGCCAAGCGCACAGAAATATCCATGCTGATTTATAAGAAAAAAGTATCCACAATGGATACTTAAATCATTAAAAAATACAAGGCGCCTAACGATCGATAATCGGAAAAACCGTGGCAAATGCGGCAGTGATAAAACCTAAAATCGATGATATAAATCCAATATAACTTCCATAGGCTAAAGCCCCATTAGCAAACACGCTATTATCGCCACGAGTGCCAAATATTACAGAATAAGACATCGTAGTATTGGGGATGAGTATCAAAAGAATGAAGGAGGCAAAGAAAGAAACAGCAAGAATACCCATCAAGACGGCTTTCTTTCCTTCTTTTAATTTTAATATTTGATTTAAGACAAAAAAACATAACGACAGGAAAAAGGGAAGAATATAGGCGATAGAAGTCCCGATGTTAAAGGCAAACGCCGAGTAATTGTTATCATTGATAATGAGATAGCGACTGCCAAAACTAATCGATAATCCCGTATACATCGTCACATCTTGGGTGATGGGATTTGTCCATTGTAGCCCGGCAAGGAAAATGGTAATGAAAGTTATTAGACCGAATATAAAAGCGACATAGGGTAATGGCTTCGCGTATTTTTTCATATGACAGCGTCTCCTTTGTAAATATTATATTATATTTTACTATTTTTTAGTAACAATATGTAGGAGTATTGCCACCATCGTATTCATTTCCTCGACAATGGCCAGTTCATATTTGCCATGGGCGTGATAGCCACCCGTCCCTAAGTTGGGGCAAGGAATCCCTTTATAAGTCAAACTAGCGCCATCAGTGCCACCTCTGATCGGCGTCGTACTTACGGGAATTCCCAAAGCCTTATAGGCATCAAGCGCGGTGTATAATACCTCGGGTTTTTCTTCAATCACCGGACGCATATTGCGGTATCCTGGCCGTATCGTCACGCTGACGACGGGGCGACCATATTTGGAGTTTATAACTGAAGCGGCTTTGTGAAAATTGGCTTCTTGCTGCGCTAATAATTTAGCATCGTGATTGCGAATAATGTAATGGGCTTCCGCATGTTCAACCGATCCGCTTGATGAAACGATGTGATGGAAGCCCTCATATTTATCAGTCAAGTGCGGTTGCATTTTGTCGGGGAGCAAGGCATAAAATTCCATGGCCACTAATTGAGCGTTAATCATCTTCCCCTTGGCGTATCCTGGATGGATGGATTCTCCCTTAAAGGTGACAATAGCCAAAGCAGCATTGAAGTTCTCATAGTTGATTTCACTAATGGGTCCCCCATCAATTGTATAAGCGTAATCAGCACCAAAGGATGCCACATCAAAATTGGCGACCCCGCGACCGATTTCTTCATCGGGCGTAAACGCCACTTTGATCGGACCATGAATAATTGAGGAATCATTATGAAGTTTTTCTAATAACGTCATGATAATTGCAATTCCCGCTTTATCATCGGCGCCTAATAAAGTCTTCCCATCGGTTACCACCAACGTTTTTCCCTTAAATTGTTCTAAATGGGGGAAATTTTGGATATCCATCAAAATGTTGTCTTGCTCATTTAAGACAATCGAACCACCATCATAATTGGAAATAATCCGTGGTTTAACATTGGCGCCCGGCATTTCAAGGGCGGTATCCACATGGGCCAAAAAACCAATGATTGGATGACTGGGGCCCCCATTGCTTGGCAGCTCGCCATAGACGGTTCCAAAATGATCGAGGCGCACATTGATGAGACCTAACTCTTTTAACTGTTTAACAAGTAAGCGCGATAAATCTAACTGCTTGCTCGTACTCGGGGAAGAGGGGGAAGAATCATCCGATTGCGTATCGATGCCAACGTATTCCAAAAATCTTTCAAGTAACGGCATATGATTACCTCATCATAAGTAAATTATCAATCATCACCATGAAAAATTAAAGAAAAAAGACCAGCGCTGGTCTTTTATTTTACTTACGTAAATTAAGTTTTTCGAGTACTTCCAAGTACTTAGGGCGATTTGTTTTCGCTAAGTAGTCCAGCAAACCCCGACGTTTGCCGACGAGCACCAATAAGCCGCGACGGCCATGGTGGTCCTTGTGATGGATTTTTAAGTGTGCAGTCAGTTCATTTATCTGCATCGTCATCAAGGCGATTTGGACAGCGGCTGAACCGGTATCCTTGTCGTTTTCCCCAAATTGGGCGACAAGTTCTGCGACTTTTTCTTTTGATAAAGCCATCGATTATTCCTCCTTCGATATTTCTTGACACGCCCCATGGATGACGTCGGAGTGTCGTCATTCATAGAAACGGTTGCTCGTATAGTTTACTATAAAACGGATATATTGCAACAACAATTACTTGAAAAGCGTATGTTTGAGGCCACGAATCGTCGTTTCATCGTCTCGCATTTTACTAACGAGGTCATCAACGCTTTTAAAGGTAATCTCCGGCCGCAAAAATTGTAAGAATTCTACCTTGAGAGTCGATTTATATATCTTTTGCTTGAAATCGAAAATATGGACTTCGACGAGGGGTCGCGCAACCGGATCGATGGTCGGATGATATCCCACTGAAGTCATGCTGTAATACCGTTTCTCACCAATTGTGGCAATCGTGGCGTACACGCCATTAAGGGGCAACACGTAATTGGCCGAAAGCGCTAAATTAGCGGTGGGATAGCCAAGTTTTTTGCCATTGCCTTTGCCCTTAATGACGGTCCCTTTGATGGAATATGGACGCCCAAGCATGCGATTAGAAATGGAAATATTTCCATACTGAAGGTGTTTCATTATCCGAGAACTGGCAATTTTCTGGTTGTCTTCAAGAACTTCATCCACAATTGTCGTTACAAAGTTGCGACCAAGCCCATATTTAAGTAATGTGGCATCGCCCGCAGCTTTATGACCAAAGTGGAAATCAGGTCCGCAAAAGACTTTTTTAACGCCAAGCCGATTCAAAGAGGCCATAAAATCTTCAGGGCTTAATGACTTTACTTTGTCCTCAAAAATGACAAGTAATGTCGTGGTCACTCCTAATTGTTCAAATAAATGCAACCGATCTTCCACCGTCGTTAATAATGGAGCTTCTAACTTGGCTTTAGGAGACCTGTCAAATGTCAATACGGCAACTTCTAGACCCGTCGCTTTCGCGGCTTCAATTAACGAGCGATGCCCCCGATGAACACCATCAAAAAAGCCAAGACAAAGCGCGGTGTCCTTATCAAAGCGTTTCACATCAACTAAATTCGTAATAATAACTTTCAAGTTTAAAATAGACCTCGGACACTAAAATATAAGCCGCTTTCCCGTTTTTCATAAACGGCGAGCACTTCTTGTTTATCACTCACGAGTAAGACGGTATCATCGCTAGCCTTCAATAGTTGCGGCTTGCCATCTTTGACATCCTTAATTAAATCGCCCGTAATGATGACTTGTGGCATAAATGATAAGCCTTCATAGACCGAGCGCACTTGGTTGACCCCAATGGTTTCGGGTCGGCTACTATCATTAACTGAAAAAGATCCGACTTGCGTCCGCCTTAAACTAATTAAATGGCCAACCATGCCAAACTTTTTAGCGATATCTTCGCCTAAAGTCCGCATATAAGTGCCTTTTGATACGGTCGCCGTGAAGGTGATTTCATCAGTTTTAAGCTCATTTAATTTAATTTCATGGACATGAATCTTACGCGATTCGCGAGGAATCGAGATGCCTTCATGGGCCAGTTTGTATAGTGGCACCCCCGCCACTTTTAGGGCCGAATGCATCGGTGGGGTTTGCATGGTATCGCCTAAAAACATTTCAAGCGTTTCTTGAACATAATAATCAAAAAGCGGGAATACTTCGGAAGTAGCGATCACTTTTCCAGTCAAATCGCCGCTATCGGTTTGCGTGCCAAGTTTTAACGTGGCCACATATGTCTTTTCAAGTGCCTCGAGATAGGGTCCGGCTTTGGTACCTTTACCAAGGGTGATAACTAAAAGTCCGGTGGCAAATGGATCAAGGCTTCCGGTATGTCCCACCTTCGGCATATTGAACTTCTTAACAATATCATCAACCACGTCACGACTGGTGACTCCTTGTGGTTTGTCGATTAATAAAAAACCATCCATTTAAGTTTGTCTCACTTTCCTGTATATTATAATAGTTTTAACATCAAATAACATTGAATTATGAAAGCAATACGCACCATCCTTGCCGCCCTCCGTCAGGGCGATGAACAATACGATTTAATTAATACCGGCGATCGGCTGATCATCGGCGTTTCTGGCGGTAAAGATTCGCTCCTTCTTGTTTATGCCCTTCACTTATATCAAAAATTCGTCCACAAAGATTTTGAAATGCTACCAGTCATGCTCGATTTGGGATTTCCTGGTTTCAATGCCAAAGGCGCCAGTGACTATATTGCGACACTGGGATTAACGCTAAAAGTCGTGCCCGCTCGCGAAGTATATCCAATTCTGTCTGCCCACCAAATCGAGGGCAAACACCTGCCCTGTTCAATTTGCTCGAGGATGAAAAAAGCGGCCATTAATAAAGTCGCTATTGATTTAGGATATTCCAAAGTTGCCTTTGCCCATCATGGTGACGATGCGATAGAAACATTCATGATGAATCAAATCTTCGGGGCACGTCTAGCGACTTTTGCCCCTAAAATGCATCTAGAGAAGGCTGATATCACCTTTATTCGCCCCTTCATCCATGTACGGGAAACGCAAATAATTACGGCCGTAAAAGAACTGGGAATCCCCGTTACCGAAAGCCCATGCCCAGCGGATGGGGCCACAACTCGTCAAGATATTAAAGAAATTCTTAACAACTTATATCATCGCTATCCCAGCGCTAGAGATAATTTTTTAACGATGCTTTCGAATTTTGAACAAGCCGATTTATGGTTTGATGAAATCAATTACCAAATCGAAGGCACCAATTTATCGATGCGACCCGTAGTCTCGGCACTGGATGGAATGATGGCAAGTTATATTCGCAATGTCGTATTCGTGATCGGCCAAAATGTCCCTGTCGATCTTGAATTTGATGGAACCGATGACGAAACCGCCCATAGTTTCTTATTAATGCAACATGGCTTAGCCATCGGCACGATTCGCTATATCGTTGATGGACCGGGCCGTTTACACATTGGCCGCGTCGCTATTTTACAAGAACATCGCGCAAAAGGTTATGGATCATTAATGATGAGATGGCTCCATAAATTCCTCGCTAAAAAGTTTAATCCCGTCACCATCACGATTCACGCCCAAGCCCATCTAAAACAATTTTATGAACAATTTGGATATGTCGCTGAAGGTGATATATTCCTCGAAGCCGGTATCGAACATTATAAAATGACCGTGACATTAAAATAAAAAAGGGCAATGCCCTTTTATTTTTTAGAGAAGAATTCGGCCTCTTTTTTTAGGGCCGCTTCAATTTTTTCGGCGCGTTCGTGAGTATCATCATATATAAAGACAATATCGGGTGTTTTATATATATCAAGGCGTTTAGCAAGTTCGCTTCGGATATAGCCTTTGCTTTTTTTTAATTCCTCTAACCGCTCCTCTTTGCCCTTGCCATCAAGGAAAGTCACATAAATCTTGGCATAGGAATAATCCGAAGTCACTTTTCCTGAAGTAATCGTGACAAAACCAATCTTCGGGTTTTTTAACTCGAATTGGATGATTTCTGACACGTTGCGAATAATTAACGCTTCGAGGCGATCTTTACGATGGTTCATTATTTGGCGGCGACATCGACCATTTGATAACCTTCAATGATGTCATTTTCCTTCGTATCGTGATAGTTTTCTAGCACAATGCCGCAGTCATAGCCGGTATTCGCTTCTTTAATATCGGCTTGGTAGCGTTTCATGCTAGCGATTTTTCCTTCAAAAATGACAACTCCATCACGAATTAAACGAATCGGGTTGTTGGCCTTGATTGATCCAGAGATAACCATCGATCCGGCAATTGTGCCAATTTTTGACACCTTAAATATTTGGCGGACTTCCGCTTGGCCGGTCACTTGTTCGACCTGCACCGGTTTTAGCATGCCCTTACAGGCGGCTTCGATTTCTTCAATCAAAGCATAAATGATGCGGTGAAGACGGATCTCGACTTTTTCTTCATCGGCCATCGCACGAATATTGGCAGAGGGTCGCACATTAAAGCCATAGATGATGGCGCTACTGGCGTTAGCAAGTAGGATATCGCTTTCGGTAATCGCCCCCGTCGAGCAACGGATAATATTGAGCTTAATACCTTTGACATCAATCTTTTCGAGTGAAGATTTAAGGGCTTCCGCCGAGCCGGTATTGTCGGCTTTGATAATTAAATTGAGATCTTGGACTTCGCCTTTCAAAAACCGCTCATTTAAGTCTTCCATCGAAGCGGCGGCGCTTCCCGCCAATTTGGTGGCGTCGAGTTTTAGTTTCCGTTTGGAGGCAATATCGCGCGCTTGCTTTTCGGTCGAAAAGGCCATGAAATGGTCACCGGCAATCGGTAATTCGCTCAAGCCAATAATGGAAACTGGCGTTGAAGGTGGCGCGACTTTAACGATTTTTTGGAATTCGTTTGTCATGCGTCTAACTTTTCCATAAGCGGCACCCACGACAACATAATCCGAAGATTTCAGCGTGCCGTTTTGCACTAATAGCGTCGCCTTGGGACCTTCGCCTTTATCGAGCACGGCTTCTAGCACAGTGCCATAAGCATAGCGATCCGGATTCGCTTTAAGTTCAAGCATTTCTGAAAGCGTTAATATATTTTCAAGCAATGTATCGATGCCGCGATTGAACTTGGCGGATATTTCTAAAAAGATATGTTCGCCTCCGAATTCTTCGGCGACGATGCCAAGTTGCATTAATTCATCTTTGACGCGTTTGGGGTTAGCGCTGGCTTTGTCCATCTTATTAATGGCGACAATAAGCGGGACATTAGCCGCTTTAGCGTGATCAATCGCTTCCCGAGTTTGAGGCATGACGCCATCATCGGCAGCGACTACTAAAATAATAATGTCAGTGACACTCGCGCCACGTGAGCGCATCGCTGTAAAAGCTTCGTGCCCAGGCGTGTCGATAAAGGTGATTTTCTTGCCATTAAAATCGCGTTGATAGGCACCTATGGCTTGCGAGATGCCGCCAAATTCACCAGCGACGAGATTACTCGAGCGAATCGCGTCAATTAATGTTGTCTTACCATGATCGACGTGTCCCATAATCGTGACAACTGGAGGCCGCTCTTTTAAGCTCTTAAGATCATCGACAATATCGTATTCTTCGATATTTTCTTCTTCAATGGCTTTTTCTTTTTTGAAATCGAGTCCGAAGTTCAAGCACACCATGCCGACGCATTCATCGTCGAGCTTGGAGTTAATCGTGAACATCTTGCCATTTAAGAATAAGTATTTAACGATTTCATTAACGGGGATATTGATCTTTTCGGATAATTCGCTAATGCCAATTTCACCTGTATAGACAAAGACACCACTGGAAACTTTCGCCTTTTCACTTTTTGCCAGGGTACCCCTAACATTGCTTTGGCGGACTTTAGTCGTATTATTTTTTTGGTATTGATTTTTCTTTTGCATCGTGCGAATCCTCCAATTCGATTTTTAGCTGCCGCGCGAGTCCATCGTTGATAATTCCGATGATGGCAACAGCTTTTTTACCAAATAAGGCCGCGAGGGACTCTTTGGTTCCGTACACATAGTTAGCAATCGGGTGATCGGCGAGAGCGCGTGCGACATCCATCATTGTATTTTGACTGCTATCACTGGCGACGATTAGTAACTTAATGCGTCCAAGCGGCACGTTATGTAGCGCGGTTTCGCCAAATAACACATAGTTAGCGCGCCGTGCGAGTCCTAAATACCCCTCGACCTTCGCGTTGTTCATATTAGACGTTTAATCTCCTCGTAAAGAGTTGCCTCAACCGGCATCCCAAACACTTTCTCAAGCGTTTTTCGCTTTATGGCCATTTCCAGAATCTGGAAATCTTTTTTAAGATAACCGCCATGGCCGTTTAGCTTGCCGGTGGCATCAACTTTTAAATGTCCATCAGGCGTTTTCACGATGCGAAGTAATTCTTTTTTAGGAAGCATCTCGCCACTTACAAGGCAGCGGCGCATCGGGATTTTCTTCATCGTTATTCCTCAGTATCGTAATAGTCTTCGAATTCCTCGAAATCGATGTCTTCTTCTTCCGTAACAACTTCTTCTTTTTCGAGCTCTTCGATTTCCTCATCGCTATAAATATCCATGTAAGAAGTTGGCGTTAAGGTTGGGGTGACAACCGGTTTTTCAACCGGCATCTCATCGCGCTTTTCACCACGCTTGTATGGCCTTTTCTTAGGAGCGGTCGCTTTTGCGAGATTTCTCTCTTTTTCGCGTTCGAGTTCTCGTTCAAGATCTTCGAGTGTCTTGGTCGTGCGAATGACGGTTTTCTTTTCAGGTTTGGGCGCTTCCACGGGCTTTGGTTGTGCCACCGGTTTTGCAACTTCAGGAGTAACTTTTTCGCTTGGAGTCGCTTCAGCCATGACCTGGGTCATCGTGATGTCATCTTTGGGCGTTGGGGGAATCGCATCAATTGCCGCTTGACGCGCAGCTTCACGCCGTTTAATTTCTTCTTCGTAACGGCGAATTTCTTCGTCTCGGCGAAGTTCATCGGCGGTTAAGTAATGAAGTCCAAGCGCAAGCGCCTCATCTTGTTCTTTAATCGCGATATCCCAACCTGTTAATTTAACAGCCAAGCGAGCATTAACTCCACGTTTACCAATTGCTAGGGCCGATTGGCCGTTAGCAATAACAGCAATCGCCGCTTTCTTTTTTGCTTCAAGAACAACGCCCAGCACCTGCGCCGGTTTCAACGCTTCCATGATAAAGATGCCGGGAATATCGTTATAAGCGATGATGTCGATCTTTTCTTTTTCTTTGGCGTTGCCTAATTGGCCGACGATTTTTTGAATCCGCGTGCCATTTGGCCCGATACAAGCACCCGCGGGATCAACATTTGGATCAAGGGAGTAGACAGCGACTTTGCTGCGTTCACCAGCTTCGCGGGCAATATTCTTGATCACGACCGTGCCTTCATAAATTTCGTGAATCTCTTCTTCAAACAGGCGCCGGAGGAATCCAGCATCGGCGCGACTGACGTTAATTTGCGCGCTTTTGCCTTGGACGATTGACACGTCAATAACATACAGTTTAATACGGTCACCAATTTTGAATACCTCCCCAGGGATGCAATGGGATTTAGGTAGATAAACCGAGGTGCGTCCAATATTAACGATAGCCGAGCGTTCATCGATCTTTTCCACCTGTCCAATAATCATCTCGCCCATCTTATCTTTATAAATTTCATAAAGCGCCGCTTTTTCGGCTTCGGCGAGTTTTTGCCGGAAAATATTTTTAACGGTCATGGCCGCAGCTTTAGCCATATCTTCGGTCGAAGCTTCGATTTTATAATCATCGCCCACTTGCAGGTCGAGGTTCATCTTCTTGATATCATCGATGCTAATTTGCAAGAAATCATCATCGACTTCCTCGACGACCTTAAGGATTTGATACATCGAAATGCGACCGGCATCGGCGTCGATATCGACGCTGACTAACGCGTCGTCTCCGGTTCCGAGTTGCTTCCGGTAGGCTTTTTCCATCGCTTCTTTTAGCGATTCAATAATGGCGTCTTTGGAAATTCCTTTTTCTTGGGCTAGCGCTTCTAAGGCTTGCAGGAATTCTTTGGCATTGAACATGGTGGCTCCTAAAATTTAATGGCTTCACGGACTTTATCGATGTCCGCTATCGAGATTTGCGTGTTGTAGTTACGACCCTTAAGATTACCACTAATCGTGATGGTATCCCCGTGTACGCTATTAAGCGTCGCTAGTAGTTTATTCTCTCCATGCCAAGGCTTATGAAGGGTAATGGCAAGATACGTTCCCAGATGCTTTGATAAATCAACAATTGGTACCTCTTTTTCAATCCCCGCGCTTGATACATCAAGCATATAGTGGTGATCGATGAGATTGGCCTGATCCATCAGTGGCGAGATGATGTTAGTGACCTTAACGATATAATCGAGGTCGATCAGTCCTCCCGCGCGCGAGATGGCAATATGGAGCATGTGTTCGCCGCGCTCGACGCGAAGGTTAACTTCTTCAATCGTCGCCCCAATCGCCTGTAAGGGTTCTTTCAGCAGAATGGTGATATCTTCAATTAAACTCATCGAGGCTCCCTTCAAAAGACAAAGAGTGGATCAGGACCCACTCTTGCAGAGTTAATAACACGTTTTATTACCTTGCGATAATAAAACCATTGATATAGTACATGTTGTTTGCTTATATTGCAACAAAATAGCAAATTTGTCATTTTTTCAAAGTAATTGGGTTTGTCTTTTAATTAATTTAATTTCTGCAAGAATCGCGTTTTATCCGCTTTGAATTAGCGATGGCCCGTTTGCTTCAATTTCATCATGCTATAATCACGATATGAAACTTTGGAAAAACGGCCATTTCCATTCAATGCACAATCCTGATGAAGCGTTTTTTAACATATTGACCGATCATGGGGCAATCATCGCTGTCAATGTTGATGAAGCAGCATTTAAGTCCACACCTTCGATTGATGTGCACGGACATCATGCCTATCCCGGCATGGTTGATGGCCATTTACACTTGATTGGTTATGGTCAAAAATTATCGCGCCTTAATCTAACAGGTATCACTATTTGTAAAGAAATAATCAAACGATTAAAAGGGATTACTAATGCTCGCATAATCGTGGCTGAAGGATATCGCGAATGTGGCATCACAAAGGACGATTTAGATGCCATTTCGAGCGAAAAACCGATCGTGTTAATTCATGGTGATTACCACACCATCACTGCCAATTCCTGGGCCCTTGAAAAAGCCAATATCACCTCGACAAATGGTGTTATCACCGAACGTGAAGCCGACACCTTAAAAGAAAAATTATTTTCCTATGACAAGTGTATATTAATGGAGTATTTTCATCGTGCAGTTTCACATTTACATGAACTTGGCATTACCGGTGGCCATAGCGATGATTTGGCTTACTTCAATCGTTTTAGCTATCCGCTAAGCGCGATTACCGAGTCGCTGCAACAATTGCCATTCAGGACTCATTTGCTCATTAATCATCGTGTCTTTAAAGAATTTCTGGAATCAAAGAGCGACTTTTCTCCATCTTCACCATATCTAGAGTTTGGTGCTGTTAAGACATTTTATGACGGCACTTTATCTTCAAACACCGCTTTTATCAGCCATAATTATGCCCGCGCTAATCATCGAGGCGCTCCGATTGTTTCCCGCGATGATTTTCAACGTTTTCTTACGCTGGTTAGACAGCAACATTATCCGGTCGCTATCCACGTTATCGGTGACCAAGGACTAGATGAAGTCGCTGATTGGCTAACGCTTTTTCCACCGCAACAGGGTCAACGCGATCGCATCATTCATGCCTCACTCGCCAAAATTGCGACACTAGAAAAACTGGCGCGACTCCCCGTCGTTATTGATATCCAACCACTATTTGTAACGAGCGATATGCCCCATCTCCAAGAATGGTTACATATCATGCCCGACCTCGTTTATCCATGGAAAACATATTTAGAATACAATTTAAAGCTTATTGGAAGTTCTGATGCTCCGGTTGAAGATCCTAATCCCCTGCTATCAATCCATGCGCTTGTGACAAGGACCTCACTAAAAGAAGGAAAAACATACAATATCGAACAATGTGTCGATCGGTTCCACGCCGTAAGGATGTATACGACAAATCATGCCTTTATCTCCAACTCGACAAAGTCGCGGGGCCATATTGATGTGGGTTACCTAGCTGATTTTTCAGTCTTTCCCGCGGATATTTTAAAGGTTGAAGACGCCGAATTGTTACATTTAAAAACCTCGATGACCATCATCGATGAAAAGATTGTTTATCACCATAAAGAAAGGTGAATCTCTTAGGGTGTTTTAGTCAATAATGGCGCAAGATTCACTTCAAGCATGCTAATAAATTTGTTAAATACATCTTCTAGATAAATCTTTAGTGGGGATTGAAGCGCAATCGACGTGGCATTTAAATAATCGGGAAACTCCGTTTGCCCAACATTAAGGCCAATGCCAATTATTAAATACTCATAGACACCAGCGATTTGTTTCGTTTCAATGAGAATGCCCGATATTTTTCGATCGCCAACAAAGATATCATTAGGAAGTTTTATATGAGCATTGACACCATAAAAATCCAATAATGATATTAATGAATTGCGAACTTGTTCTTCATATGAATGAACCGATAAGTCGTTAATACCTGTCTTCAATAGAAGCGAAACAAGTAAGTTTTGGCCACGATTGCTTTCCCAGTTGCGTGAAAATTGCCCGCGGCCCGCGCTTTGATAATCGGCGCGAATAAGCGATACGTCGGGCAGAAGACGGTAATTATTCTTGATGTAATCATTTGTGGAAGTGAGTTCATCAAAATGAATGATTGAAAAGAGCACTTCATTTACCAACGACAAAGGAACAGGTGGCTTCGCAAGCCAATTCATCGCCGACATAAGCTTTAAAGTTGCCAATACCATAAAATGGCCGTAATTTAGAAATTTCCACTTCGAGACGCAATGTATCGCCTACTAGTACTTTTCTCCGGAATTTGGCATTTTCAATTCCCGCAAAAAAGGCGATTTTCCCTTTAAAAGGATCGGCAGACAACAGACAGACGGCGCCGACTTGGGCCAGGGCTTCAATAATAAGAACTCCGGGCATGACCGGCATGCCAGGAAAATGGCCTTTCACCCAAAAGTCATCTTCCTGCACTATTTTATAACCAACCGCGCGTTTGACTGGCGTTAACTCCGATATATAATCAACCAAAAGGAAGGGATGGCGATGAGGGATGATAGTTTCGATTTCTTTTCGCGTCATCATTTGCTTACCTTCTTAAATACAATTGCGGCATTTTGTCCACCAAAGCCCATATTGATGTTCATCGAAATATCGACACGGCGTTTGACCGCCTGTCCAAGCGTATAATTTAAATCGCAATCGGCATCCGTTTCCCGCGTATTAATCGTGGGAGGAATAATTCCATCTCTAATGGACAAAATCGCCGCAATCGATTCGATAGCGCCGGTCGCTCCAAGCATATGGCCAGTCATCGACTTAGTCGACGAGATGTTGAGTTTATAAGCATGTGGTCCAAACGCTTGCTTAATGGCGCGCGTTTCAATCCGGTCATTGAGAACCGTCGAGGTGCCATGAGCATTGATATAGTCTACCTGTTCGGGTATAATTCCAGCTTCCTCAAGGGCGAAATTAAGGCACATGGTAATACTTTCACCCGTTTCATCGGGAGCGGTAATATGATAGGCATCGCTTGTATTTCCGTATCCGACGACTTCGGCGTAAATGTTAGCATGGCGCGCTAACGCGTGTTCATATTCTTCTAACACGAGGACGCCAGCACCCTCTCCAAGGACGAAACCAGTGCGCTCGCGGTCAAAAGGAATCGAGGCACGGGCGGGATCATTCGAAAAATTCAAAGCTCGTAGAACGGTAAACCCACTTATTCCAAGCGGATTGATGGCCGCTTCAGCGCCACCAGCAAGGGCAATTTCTAGATATCCATCTTTAATGTAACGATATGCTTCCCCAATTGAATTTGTGCTTGAGGAGCACGCAGTGACCACCGGTAAATTTGGTCCTTTGATGTTAAATTTGATCGTGATATTGCCCCCAACCAAATTGACGATCGAGTTAGGGATAAAATATGGCGACATGCGATCGGGTCCTTTAGCCGCTGCATGTTGACTTTCAGTCCATATTGTAGTGCTACCGCCCATGCCGCTAGTCACAAAAGTTCCAATCCGGTAACGATCGATCGTCACGGAGGCGAGATCAGCATCCTCATAGGCTTGCGAAGCGGCGACAAGACCAAGTAAAATCGTACGATCAAGCCGAGCAATTTGCCGTTCATCTAGATATTTGCTAGCATCAAAATTTTTTACTTCAGCAGCGATTTTCACGCGTGAAAGTGTCGTGTCGAATAAAGTAATGGGACCAATGCCGTTTTTCCCTTCAAGCATGGCCGCCCACATTGAATTCACATCATTACCCACAGGGCAGACAGCTCCAAGTCCAGTAACAACAACTCTTCGTTTCATTTATTCTCCTTATTACATCGCCAGCCCGCCATCAACCGACAGCGTTTGGCCACTAATGTAGGAAGCGTTATCGCTGGCAAGAAATAACACTGCCGCGGCAACTTCTTCGGGTTTTCCAATCCGATTAAGCGGAATCGTGCTAATCGCCGCTTCAATTAAAGGGGTTGGAAGTTTTCTAGTCATCGCTGTGTCGATGAATCCAGGGGCAATCGAATTAACCGTTATTTGCCTGGCTCCATATTCTCGGGCAAGCGCTTTAGTAAGCCCAATGACCCCGGCTTTTGCAGCGCTATAGTTACTTTGACCAGCATTGCCAACAATTCCCGCTGCCGACGCCATATTGATGATGCGCCCAAACCCTTGTTTAAGCATTGGACGTATCACAAATTTACTTAAAGACCAAACGGCTTTTAGATCTGTAGCAATTACGCGATCAAATTGATCCTCGTTCATACGTAAGATGAGGCCATCATCGGTTATGCCAGCATTGTTGACAAGGACATCGATCCGCCCATAGGCATTCAATGTATCCTTAATTAAACGTTCGCACTCAAGATATTGCGAAATGTCGGCTTGAAAAATGTTTGCCTTTCCTCCAGCATCATTAATTTCCTTTTCTAATTGCAGGGCAGCGGTGGCACTAGCGTGATAATGAAGCGCTAATTGGTACCCCTCTTTGGCAAACGCCTCCGCGATTGCTTTTCCAATTCCGGTGGCCGCTCCGGTAATCAAAACGACTTTTTCAGATGAGTTCATGGTTCTTTAACCATCCTTTCAATAACTCAAAATCGGCGGTTTTATTATAACTGAATACGTCAATATCAGGGGCTGTTTTGCGGACAAGACCCGCTAGTACCGTGCCCGGTCCGATTTCTAAGACGCACTGAATGCCCGTTTCTTTGAATAAGTTTATGGTTTGTTCCCATCGAACGGGTGCTTCAAGTTGTTCTGCCATATTTCGTTTTAATTGATCAAATTGAAGTGGTTTTGCCGTGGCATTCATGATGATTGGTGTGTGTGGTTCATAAAAATTAAACGCATTTAGAAGTGGCTCAAATTCCAATCTAGCGCGATGCATTAATGGTGAATGGAAAGCGCCACTTACTTGGAGTGGCATCACACGCCGCGCTCCGGATTCTAGACATAACTTTCCTGCTTCAGCGACGGCATCTTTATGACCGCTAATTACAGTTTGGCCCGGGCAATTATAATTCGCAATAGTGACAATGTTATTGTAGCTCGTCACTCGGTGGCATATTTCTTCGACTTTATAATTATCTAGCGCCAGAACAGCAGCCATGGATCCAGGTTCCTGCTCGCTAGCGCGCTGCGTTGCGCACGCCCTTTCGTTTATTAAAGAAAAAGCAACCGCGATATCAACAACACCACTCGCGTATAATGCGGCATATTCTCCTAGCGAGAATCCGGCAAAAACAGCGGTTGGTAACGCGTAATTTTTCAATAAGTCTTCATAAAGCAAAATGATAGCTAGAAGTAGTGAAGGTTGCGTAAATCGCGTTTGATGGAGTCGCTCATCGCCTTGAGTAATAACTTCCTCAAGTGGAAGACCAGTCTTGGCTTCCGCAATTTCAATCATTTGGTGAAACAAGGGATTGTTATTCAATACATCAAGCCCCATGCCTTTGCACTGGGCACCTTGGCCCGGAAAAACGATTGCCAATTTTTTATTTGAAAAGTTACATTTATGTTGTTCCATAGCGCTACTCCAATAATATTGCCGGCCAAAGTCGTTTTCTTATCTTCATATGATAGGTCGGCCATCTTGATAGGCACCCATCTTTCGATATTTTTGGTACCGTTGTTCAAGTAGTGTTGTGCCATCAAGTTTCTGCAAATGACGCAACTCCTTTTTGATGACTTGATGCATATGTTTAATCGTTAGATCGATGTTTTCATGAAATCCATTAATATCTTCTTTAATTTTTCCATCGATGATATTAAAAGCATGAAGATCATCCGCCGTTAATTTCATCATGGCAGCGGCTTTCTTCGCCAAAGTGCTATCTTTGAAAAGAATCGAAGCAAACCCTTCGGGTGACAAAACCGAGTAAATGCTATTTTCGAGCATGTAGACACGATCAGCGATGCCGATAGCTAACGCTCCTCCCGATCCCCCTTCGGATAGCACGAAGGCGATGATGGGCGTCTTGATTGATATCATCTCGAACAGGTTTCTAGCGATGGCTTGCGCTTGGCCTCGCTCCTCGGCGCCAATGCCGGGATAGGCCCCAGGAGTGTCAATCAGCACTAAAATCGGGCGGTGGAACTTTTCAGCTTGTTTCATAGACCGCAAAGCTTTGCGATATCCTTCAGGATGTGGCATGCCAAAATTGCGGTAAATCCGTTCCTCTGTCGTGAGACCTTTTTCCTGGGCAATGATGGTAATCGGCATCCCATCAAAAAATCCAATTCCGGTAATAAACGCGTGATCATCGCCATATTCGCGGTCGCCGAATAACTCGACGAAACCATCAATTAGTAAAGGTATCACCGTTTGAGATGTCGGCCTCTTAGGATGCCGCGCTAGTTTTATCTTGGCCCAAATGGCGTTTTCAAGTTGCTCACTCACGTGTTAGTACCTGCTGATGAAGTAGTAATAACTGCGTTAATAAGGGGCGAATTTGTTTACGTTTGACGACAAGATCAATTTGTCCATGAAGCAATTGGAATTCGGCTGTTTGGAAGCCTTCGGGTAAATCCTGTTGAATCGTTTGTTTAATAACTCGTGGTCCAGCAAACCCAATCAGGGCCCCTTGTTCGACTAGAAGGATATCCCCAAGTGTGGCAAAACTGGCGGCAACGCCACCGGTTGTGGGATCGGTCATAATCGAAATGAATAAAAGACCAGCGTCGGAATGACGTTTGATGACCGCGGCGGTTTTAGCCATCTGCATCAATGAATAGATACCTTCTTGCATCCGAGCGCCTCCTGAGGCCGCGATGATGACAAGAGGAAGGAGCTTCGCAATTGCAATTTCAACTAACCGCGCCAATTTTTCGCCGACCACAGAACCCATACTACCCATCATAAAAAAGGGATCAAGCACAGCGAAAGCCACCCTAATAGCATTGATAGTTCCAAGGCCACTAATGAGGGCTTCGTTATTTCCGGTTAAGGCACGACTTTTGTCTAACTTGTCGGCATATTCCGGCATATTAAGGGGATTGGTCGACATCAAGTCGGCGTCCATTTCCTGGAAAGAATCCACATCAAGCGTCATCGCAATGCGTTCGCGAGCGCTAAGGCGAAAATGATGCTGGCAATGAGGACAAACGCGCAGATTTTCATCAAGAACTTTTTGATGAATGGCAGCATGGCATTTCTCACAAGCAATGAATAGACCCGCAGGAATGTCGCTTGGTCTAATTTTTCCTTGCAGCACGGGTTTCGGATCATTACGCTCTTTCAATTTGTCGACGATACTTCCCATTATTTCGCGCTTTCTAGTAATTGGGTAATAAAATTAGTGTCGAATTGCCCATTTATGAATGCCTCAGTTCGCATCAAGTATTCTAAAAAATCGATATTGGTCTTCACGCCTTCAATGATGAATTGTTGTAAGGCCACGCGCATTTTTTCGATTGCTTCGAGTCTCGTGGGAGCGAAGGCAATCAATTTTGCCAGAAGTGAATCATAATGACTCGGCACGATATATCCCGCAAAGATATGCGTGTCAACGCGTATTCCTAGCCCTCCGGGTAAAATCAATCGATTAATGGTGCCAGGTGATGGTAAAAAGTTATTGTCAATATCCTCGGCGTTGATGCGGCATTCGATAGCGTGGCCGGTCTTTCTAATTTGATGTTGTTTTATCGAAAAAGGTTGATCTAGCGCAACGCGAATTTGTTCTTTGACAAGATCGACTCCCGTCACGCATTCGGTTACTGGATGCTCGACTTGAATGCGTGTGTTCATTTCAATGAAATAGAAATTTCCTTTGTGGTCGACGAGGAATTCGATGGTCCCGGCTCCGGTATAATTAATTTCTTTTGCCAAACGAATTGCCGCCTGTCCCATGCGTAATCTCACCGAATTGCTGATAGCGGGAGATGGCGTTTCCTCGACCATCTTTTGATTGCGCCGCTGTAGGGAACAATCGCGCTCGCCTAATAGCAAGATATTACCATGTTTATCACCGAATATTTGGACTTCGATATGGCGTGGCGCCTCAATATATTTTTCGACATAAAGGTGACCATTACCAAAGCTAGCTTCAGCTTCGTGAATCGTTCGTGTAAACATTGTTTTAAATTCTTGGGGGGTTCGAATAATGCTGATGCCACGGCCGCCACCACCATTGGTGGCTTTAAGCATGACGGGAAACCCAACCTTTCTCGCAATCATAAGCCCTTCCGTTAACGAATTTATCGTCCCTTCGCTCCCCATGATTATGGGGACGCGGGCTGCTTTAGCGATTTTTTTGGCATTTGTCTTCTCGCCCATGGTTTTGATGACAAGAGATGTCGGTCCGATGAAAGTAAGATGACAGCTTTCGACAATTTCGGCGAACTGGGCATTTTCCGAAAGGAAACCATACCCAGGATGGATCATGGTCGCCCCAGTGGCAATGGCCGCGGAGATGATATTGTTAATGTTTAGATAACTATCGTGAGGAGAAGGTCCGCCCACGCAAATCGATTCGTCAGCAATTTTCACATGAAGGCTGTCTTGATCAGCGGTTGAAAAAACAGCTACGGTGGCGATTCCCAGTTCATGACAAGCTCGAATAATGCGAACCGCGATTTCCCCACGATTAGCAATCAATACTTTTTGGTTCATGACCTATTCCTTGAGCCGGATAACCATCAATTCCTGATCAAAACCGATGACGGCGCCATCACTAACCAGGATTTTTTCAATCACGCCTGTATAGGGTGAGGCGATTTCATTCATGATCTTCATCGCTTCGATAATGCAGACTGTATCGCCTTTTTTTACCTCTTGTCCGATATGGACGCATGATTCGCAATCAGGCGAAGTTCCCGAATAGAATGTACCTACTAGTGGCGACCTTATGGAACGCAGAAAGGCATTTTTAGGGTCGCCCATAAGTTGGTCCTTCATTAGCGGGTTTAATTTTGCCAAATCAGGATTTGTAATGATAGCTGTTGTGTCAGCTTCCTGTGGTCGTGGTGTTGTCAACTTAGAAAGGGATAACTTGAAATCTCCTTCCTCGATATTAAGTGTGGTCAATGATGATGCTTCAAAATAACGGAGCAACTCCTGTATTTTTTTATAATCCATATTTCCGTTTGATTACGCGCGTTTATTCGCGTGCGAAGTGATGTAGTTAACAATATCACCAACAGTCTTTAAAGTAGCCATATCTTGATCTTTAACCGATAAGGAAAAGGTTTCTTCAAGTTCCATTATTAGCTCCACTGACTCGAGACTATCGATGTTCAAATCTTCTTTAAGTAGCGTTTCAGGCGTTAATGTGTCGGCCGCAACATTAAATTTGCTAGCAATCATCTGGGACACTTTTTCGAATATCATCAGTATAATTCCTTTCGACGTTCGGGATTTAAATGACAATGGGGGCGACTAATAAACGGTCTTTTTCGTTGATTAATCTTACCATTTATCGCCATTTTGTCAAGTCAAGATGCCAATATATGACGGGTACCTACTAGCAATTTATACCATCAAACGCATTTTTGCAATGAAGTGCCACAATCTTGTATAATAGTCGCATTCATCGTCACATTTAGGTAATAAAAATTAGGAGTAATCGATTCTATGATTATTAAACCACTGATACGAGCCAATGTGTTTCTCACAGCGCATCCATTAGGTTGCCGTCAATTCGTCAAACATCAAATTGACGAGGCAAGACGATTACCGCCTTTCCATGGTCCTTCCAACGTTTTAATAATCGGAGGTTCATCGGGTTTTGGCCTTGCTTCGCGGATTGCCCTCGCTGTTTCGGGCAACTCCAATACGATAAATGTTTCTTATGAGTCAGGGCCAAAAGGCGAACGGACTGGGACTGCTGGCTGGTGGAACAATCTCGCGTTCCAAGAAGCGATGCGCCTATCATCCACGTCACACAAAGACTTCATTGGTGATGCCTTTTCATCTTTGATGAAAAATCAGGTCATCGAATACTTAAAACAAACCGGGATCAAACTTGATTTGATTGTTTATTCGCTAGCGGCAGGAGCTTGCACTAATGAAACCACTGGGGAATTGGTACGCTCCCATATCAAGACAATTGGGGAACCAGTGTCTGGCAAAACAATCGATATCTCCACGATGTCCATCAAGCAAATTACGGTTGATGGCGCTACTAATATGGAAATTGATGATACGGTTTTTGTCATGGGTGGTCGCGATTGGAAAAGTTGGATTGAGCAACTTGATCAAGCTAATGTCCTCAACCAAAACGTTAAAACAGTGGCCTACACCTATGTCGGTGGCGATATAACGACACGAATATATCGCTTTGGGACAATCGGAAGGGCTAAAGTCGATCTTGAAAATACGGGACATGCTTTGCATACATTTTTAGCAAGCAAATACAATGGTGAAGCGCTCATTTCCGCAAGCAAGGCCGTCGTCACGAAGGCTAGCGTATTTATTCCACAAATGCCAATCTATGTTGCTTATTTGTTTGATGTCATGAAGCGTCATGGTGTCCACGAAACAACACTAGAGCATAAATATCGCCTGTTTAAAGACATGATTTATGGATTGAATCGTGTTATTGATGATGAAGGACGGTTACGCCTTGACCAGTATGAAATGGCGCCTTCAATCCAGGATGAAGTCAATAAATTGATGATGAATATCGATGATGTTTCACTATTAAATAACCAGGCCACCAAACAATTTGTTGATGAATTTTATCAAATCCATGGATTCAGGATCGATGGGATTGACTACGGTCTTGATGTCAATTTAGAGGAAATAAGTTTCAATTCTAAATTAGAATAAATATCACATTAATAACGGTTGTATTTTGACAAAAAGAATGCGTCTTTTTCAATTGCTCGTTGGTTCAGGAATAACTACGTTCAAAATAATAGCCACAAGCGTCGCAAGCGCTAATGGGGAAATAGTGATATTGCCTATCATTACTTTTAAGAAATTGGCATCCACAGTGTAATCGGTTAAGGCGCCAATGATGTCACTAGCCACGCTCAGCGCGCCAAGCCCAAGTCCCACAGCTAATGTGACGGATACCACAATTAAATCTTTGGTACGACCAATATCCGCCTTATGTTCAATCAACATTCTTAAACCAGAAGCACTAATCATGCCGAATAGAATAATGGAAGCGCCACCAATGACAGCACTTGGAATGGTCGAGATAACCGCGCCAAATAGCGAGAATGTTCCAAAGAATATCGCTAGTAAGGCGGCATAAAACACATTTCGTGGTTCATAATTTTCAGTAATAACTAATACAGCGGTGTTTTCTCCATATGTAGTTTGAGGAGGGCCGCCAAGCGCTGAAGCCGCCATGATAGCTAATCCATCGCCTAAAAGTGTTTTATCAATGCCGGGATCGACAAAGAAATCTTTTTGACACACGGTTGAATTGGCGCTGATATCGCCAATATGTTCCATTAAAGTGACAAAGGCTAACGGCACCATCATGACGATCGCGGTCCCATCAAAATGGAGATATTTATAAAACCCAAGTAATGATCCAAGCGATTGAAACACGACGATATCACTATTTTGAATTGGCGCGAAATTAACGATACCAATAATAAGTGCATAGATATAGCCAATTAAAAAACCAAGCAGAATCGGCGCCGCTTTAAAGAATGACTTTGGCTTTGAGAATGCGCTAATGACGATGATGCTGAGCAGTGTAATTAACGCCGTCGTCCATTCCTTCCAAGCGGCGGAAGTGGCCCCAGGCAAGGCATAATTAGCGACGATGTTATTCCACAAAATACTAGGAACTAATAACATTCCAAGAATAATAATCACCGGTCCAACTACACGTGGAGGAAATCTACTTCTAACTTTTTCCACTCCGATTAATTTAACGACTAAAGAGAAAAGTATGTAAACGAGACCGGTAAAAAAGATAGCGATAACAAGGCCGCCCATCGCTTGTTGCCATTCAACAGAACCAAGGGGCTTATCATGTCCAATAATGGCCATCATCGCGGGTAAATAGGCAAACGAGGAACCTAAGAACACCGGAACTTTCTTCTTGGTCACAAAATAAAAAATGACGGTTCCAATACCCGCAGTAATAAGAGTGATTGGAATACTAAGATTTGCTAATAATGGTACGACCACCGTCGCCCCAAGCATTGCAAACATATGTTGAAAACTTAATACGGATGTTTTCAAAAACTTTTTAGTCGCTGATGTATTTTTAATGTTGTTCATAAATTTGATTATAATACATGCCCCATTGGTTATGTGAGGCTTTTTAACCTTAAATTAATTCAAGGATTTGTATATTATGCCATCATAGAGGAATAGTCTGAATAAATCCATTTGGCATTGTCTTTTTTATCCTTGGAATAGTTGTTTTCATTTCTAAAACGATTGTCTTATTTCCCTTTTTTGTTTGATTTTTGGAATACATATTTGAAAACGATATTACTTTGGCTTTTCTTGGCGTTACTCTAACGATATGTTTGACAGCGACATTCCCCGCAATTACGACAATATTATTGAGTTTACTAGTTATTTCATATCAAAAACCCTTATGATTTTGCGAAAATAAATACTGATATAGACAGATATATCTAGAAGTCTAAAGATATTCTAAGTGATATATTTTGATAAATTGTGATGTATTGGTAGTGTATTCTCATGCCCGAAATTTTTATTTAGAAATGATATAGAGAAAAAGTAATGTAATATTGTTGGCATTGGTTGTGAATGACCAATTTCGTGTATGTTTCAATGCAAAATTGGATGTTATAGTAAAAATTATCAGACTTCACTGAGATTTTTTAACTACATGTACAAAAGGCTAATTTTTAATTATGTGACTAAATTGCTTTTGTTTACTAAAAATTTAGTCGATGCCATATAACCATACTTGTTAGAAGTTGATCTATAAACTGTTGTTCTTCTTCAAGATTCGATCCAGTATCGTCATATTTAAATCCAATCTCACCAAGTTTTTCATCTCCTGATTCGATATTGGAATAAGGGCTGTAATCAAAATATCCCGGAAGAGAAAAGTGACTGGTTGGAGTTAAAGGATTTTCTAATAATTCTGCTTCGCGAATTTCCAAGTCTAGCCCATGTGAAAGAGGCAGTTGCTCTAATATGAGGTAAGCCTCATCGAATGATTGATCTAATAATATCCAACGAATGTTTATTGTAACAACAGTGAAATCGTATTTATTCACTTCCATGCCAGAAAGGCTACCAATAGCGGTAAGGTAATAAAAAACTTCCGCATTGTCTATCGTTAAAGCGGGAAATGCGATGGCGCTTTCATTAGTTCCAACGGCATTATCCCACCACATCATCAGTTCTTCTAGGGACTGTGTTCCATAAGAAATTTGAACCATGTCCATGCTATTGCCTGAAGAAATGATGCTACCATTTTCCAATGATGATACTTTGCATCCGGAAATAGCAAAACACGCGATTCCGACAAGTAAGACTTTTTTCATTTGCATACTAAGCGGCATTTAATTCACTTCCAAAAAATCTTCTTCTTTTTGAGAAACATACAAGTACAATGGTGGCCTATAATATCCGCAGATGCATGGGTTGTCATCTGGGTTAAAATTTTGTGAATGTTGCTGAAATACGTAGCCATCATGCCAACAAGTCAGGCGGTGATAATTCGATGAATAAATGAGATACTTGTTTTGCCAAGTCGTTTCAAGATAATCGTCATAATCACTATGCGTAGATGTATTATGACGATGACTATGGGTATTGCCTTCAACGACATATTGTCCGGTTGATAGTCGGTAATTGTCTGAAAGGTAGTTTGGAAAATTAGCACTTAATTCGAGGTCAATAATTCCGTATACATAATCGAAAGAACTATTTACAACATTAAGATCGTTCCATCCTGTATTTACAGTAACATAGGTATTTATATATTCGAAGGCTACTACCGAGTGATTTCCATATGAAACTGGTTCTCCAGGAAGTCGCATCCCCGACCAATCAATAATAACTGGGCGGCCATCGTATATTGCCGATTTTATAAGATTAATGATATAGGAACTTGGTTCGGGATCTTCGTCGTAAAAAGTCGAAAAATCGCTGATGAAGTTACGGGAATTTAGATACCCCTGAAGTAGCGTTCGTTGCTCTTCGGGGTACATGCCAAGGCCATATCCGTATTCCTCTTCTCCAAATGATACAAGATATTGATGAAAACTCTCCAGGCTTCCAGGTGAATCTGTATGTTGAGGAATGGATTGTGAATTGGCAATAATTGATGGATTGTCATATATCTCACTTATTAAATCGTCATTTGAGAATGTATCGTAGTATGACAGCAGCATTTGAATCGCAATATATGAACATGTTCCCAATTGATTACTACCATACTTTCGAAGGTTCTGAAAATAATATGCTCTCGGTATAGAATATGTCACGGGTGGATTGTTAAGCAGGAGAGACTCGGTTGTATAATGGTTGCTTTCGCCATCGTTTTTTTTGTCTAATAAAAACCGATCATGTTGTGCTTGTTTTAGACATAGAAATTGAATTTCATCAGTAGATAATTGGGTTCTCGTTCGAATATCGACAATCGCACCATCAATTGAAACAAAGTGACCGATAGGACCAATAAATAATTTCTTTTCATTCACATAGGAATGGTAGGGCGAAATGCTATTTTCTGCAAACTCGACCACTTCTTTTGAAATAGTGTCATAAATAGCATATCCAACGTCTTCATAAGCAATTTCATAGTATCGTTTTGTACCGGAGAAATCATACAAAGCATCAATGTAGAGGAAATCATGTCCATTAAAATATGTACTTGTAAACGATTCAATGTGTTGCATGTCTTCTTTCTGAACCTTAACTTGTTCGAAAAGATTTCCATTATAGCCATTGGTTGGAGAAAACAAAGAAGATAAAATAATCGCTAACGTTAAAGTCATAAAAATATCCTTATTTTTTAATTATACACTAAGGACTTGTTACATCAACGATGGGAGACGAGTGGTAGGTCAAAAGTATCACATATCTCTTATCTCTCACCAGACATCACACTTCTCTTTCAAAATCATACCCATTTCATACAAAAAATAACAGTAATAATTAAAAAAACGTCTAAGACGTGCTTTTTTGTCCACTGGTGCCCCCTGCCAGAATTCTCTGCAGTGATGATAAAAAGTGATAAATTGTAATAAATACTGATATAAACAAATAAATCAAGAAGTCAAAAATGCTCTAAGTGATATATTCTGATATATCGTGGTGTATTGGTGGTGTATCCTCATACCCGAAAAAGTCGCAACAATAATATGATCAAACCTTGTATTTTGAGATAATGCTTCGTTTTGGTACCACTTGCCAGCCAATCAGGCTGACATTTCGCCCGTCCTTTTCAGTTTATTAAGGAAAAATTTGCTTTTGTTATCATCGTTGGACACTAATGATTTCTTAATGTTTCGTGACATTTCGTTTATTTCTTGAATTTTTTGACTATAAAAAGTGTATATACTTTTATATTAATTATCGCGAAATTGAGAAGTATTTCACGAGGCTTCTATTTTGTCATTACGTCAGTGGTAAAATCACCAATAATAAATCATCGCATTTATTTAAACGCTTTTTCAAAAATGTCCTTATTCGCTTTATCATTAGTAATTTTTAAAATGCTTTTTTCAATTTTGCCATTAGTTTCAAATAAAAGAGGCTTAGGGTTGTCACTTGATATCATTTCGACAAGGAAGATTTTTGTCCAAAATGGTTTTCTCACTACCCGACAAGATGTAATTTTATCAATTTTCCACTCAATAATCTTGTTTTTTTTAATTTTCCAAAACTTTTCTTTATCTAAATAAATGAACCTATTCCATGTGAATAATGAGATCAGTAAAGACATTATTGTAAAGATGATTAGACCAAAGAATATCATTAAAAATAATTCGTCTTCTCTATCAAGATAAAGTACGCCAAAAGTAATGGCCGTAATGAATAGGCCAGTGTGAATAATTATTGAGAGCCCTGTATTTTTTCGCCATCTTTTCAATGCCTTGGTTTCTATCATAAAAACCTCTCTTTCGAGTTATAATAATTTGTTCCTCCAATTACAGTGCTAACAATTGTTCCTCTAAACGATAATGCTAATTGTAATGTAATATTCTTGTATAAGGAATTTCCCAAAGTAAATACGGCGATTCCCGGCAATATATCAAGTCCCCAAGAAACGGCCGCAGTAATACCGGCTTTGTTCCAGTCTATATTATCCCAACCACGATCAATCCAATCAGTCACTACCGAACCAAAGAATCCACCTAAGATTCCTCCACCGGGTATAATACCAGTAAGAATACCACTAACTTGGCCACCTGACCAACCTGCAAAGAACGAACCTTTTGCAGCTTGGTTCATAAATCCATTTATAACTGATCCTGTTCCCATTCCAATTAGAGTCATCCCAGCGAAACCACCTATACCAGTTAGTATTAGTGCCGTTCCTGCCACAACTTCAATAATTGAAAAAGCAATTAAGCCGATTTTTGTCCAGGTGTCTTTACTCCAACTAAATAGATTCCACCAGATATTCCCTTGCTCATCAATTCCTAATATAGGATTGTTACCACAGTACATGTATAGGTTGATGCCATTAATGCTTTCAGGATCGAGATAACTAACCCTGTCACTGCTCAGCCACCGACACCACATCGGTACATAATACCGGCTTTGACAATAGTAATACCCAGTCTCACTATCATAGTAGTATCCCTTATATCGGAAGGGGTTCTCTTGTCCAATCGTCGAAGCGAGTGTACCGGTCACACTGAGGATGTTACCCCAGGCATCATAAGTATAACGAACCACGACTTCACCGGTACCATCAACGATGCCAAGGATATGACCTAATTGATCCCGTATATAGAAGTAACGATTAATTGATGATCCATTTTGATATGAGAAGCCGATTAAGAGTCCCGCTTCATCATAAAGGAACCATTTCGTCTTGGTGCCACTTTGTTCCATGACGAGGCGATCACCTTCATAGGTGTATGAGGTGAGGACACTATTGATGGTCTTGCTGATGCGTAGATTAGCGTCATTATAGGTATAGTTAATTTCTTTTTGGGTAACGCTATTGTGGTAATAGGTAAGGTTTTTACCTTCCCAACCATAAGTGATGCCCGAGATGAGTTCTCCTTGAGAGTTGAAGGTGCCGAAGTATTTAGGATTACCTAGGAACTTTGGATCGTACTTGATTTCTTTTCCATCATAACTGAGCAGTCGATCGGCCCAGATCCCACTCGTGGAGTTATCATATGTCAGTGTTACCGGAGTGCCGCCACTCAGGTTTTGTTTATAGGTCATATTGCCATTATTATCGTAGACGTAAAGCATGTTCAAAGAGCCACCGGTTTCATTTGTTAAAAACCCGCGGTAATCATATGTGAAACTTTGATTCTTGTTTCCACCAGTGCCCGTTTCCGTGATGGTTGAAACATTACCATTGGTATCATAAGCGTAGAAGCGATTGATACCATAATTGTTAGCACCAACAAACGTTTCTTGTTTAATCTGATGTGATTTCTTGTTAGTATCGTCAATTCTTGTCGAATAAGTATACGATTGTTCTGTAAGTGTCGTCCCATTTTCACTTAACGTATGGGCAACTAACCGATTGTACTGATCAGTCATTCGCGTGCAAGAAATGGTTTTAAGATTATTTAACACTGAGGTGATGGCATCATTAAGATGGAATACACTATTAGCTACAAGCATTTCGACGTGACCATACAATGGAGTCAGTCCCTCACTATCAGTGGCCACTCGAACCTTTAATGGACTAAAGACGCCAATAATTGTTTGATAGTAGCGATAGAAGATACTATTATTTACCCTCAATATGAAACTGTACTTAGTCTCTGGAGTGTATTCTGAGGGAGGAAGTTTCGTCCATGAGAAGGCGATGTTAGCCCATTGTTTATTTGCAAGTGAGATTTCAGTTTGCCATGTTTGACTGCCAAACTTGAAATAAA
>DIVY01000023.1 GCA_002422535.1 Caryophanales bacterium UBA6120
TCTCCTTTAGATATTATATCAAGCAAGCGTTTTTTTGCTAGATAATAAAACATGGTATAATTCACAATATGAAACGAAAATTGCGACCAATGACGCTCTCACTTCTAACCATTGCCAGCCTAACAATGCTGGTAAGTTGTCAAAAAAGTGACGCCCCGTTTATTAGTAAAAATGGCACATTATTTTTAAGCGCGGATAGCGTTATTAATACATCCACAAGTAATTTCACAATCGCCGTTTCAAGCGATGAGATAAGTGTCCTCATCGATACGGATGCCTCCTTTGTTTTATATTTTGGTAATGCTTATTGCAGCTCTTGCATCGCCTTTAATCCATCTTTTTCCACATACATCAATGAGACAAACATGCTTATTTATTCTTACGATAACATTGAAAATGGCAACGATTTTGACATCTTGTTACAACGCTATCCCGAGGTTTTTTCCTTGAACATGGTCACTCCATCATTGTACTTTTTTAAACTCGGGGAACTACGGACCAAACAAATTGGCAATAGTCGCATGCTTGACATTAATACGTTTCGCCCCATGATGAAAAGTTTTGCTCAAGCGGTAAATATTAATGTAATTCATGACGCCGAAACTTATCAAACAAAGCTCACCGATGGAATCGTGCTTGCTTATGACCGCACTAACACCTCAATTGTCAGCCTTTATAACGACTTTCTATTCCCTTATTTTTCCACAATGGAAGGTTCCATCTACCAATTGGAGCTGACCTTAAATGAGGATTTATCTAATTACATTTCTCAAGAATTTGCCTCATCGACAGTTCCGCTACTTTATGAACTTGAAGATGGTGCCGTTACTTCCTTCATTAATCTAGCCGATCAAACATCTGCCACCATTATTTCCTGGCTTGACAATCAGCTTGGCGCCTAGGGATGTAACCGCTTGCATGAACCACGATTCGTGTTATGATATGATATTCATTTATAGGAGGACCATCCATGAGTTTTACGATTACTTATGACAACCAAACAAAAACATTTGATAACAAAGTCGCGTTGCTCGACTTAGCCGGTGATGATCATTCAATTGTTTGCGCAAAGGTCAATAACCGCATTCGCGAGTTGACTTATGAAGTTTATTTTGACGCTGAAGTCTCGTTTTTGACCGTTAAGGATCAAGACGCGATTCGCACTTATGAAACTTCGCTGCGCTATTTATTCGCCATGGCGTTTACACGGCTTTATCCTGATGTGGATTTCCGTTTTTCGTATAATGTATCGCGCTCTATTTTTGTGGAACTCCTCAATCGCGACAAGCTATCCGACACTTACATGGTGCGCCAATTAGAACGCGAGATGCAACGAATCGTCGATGCCGATTACAAGTTCAACCGTTTCATCGTCAGCAAAGATGAGGCGCGCGCAATCTATGAAAAATTACATATGCAAGATAAAATCGAAATCTTGAAATTCCGCCCTGAAAAAACAGTTCATTTCTATGAATGCGAGGGCTATTTGAATTACATGTTCGGCTATATGGTACCTTCTTCCGGCTACTTAAAAAGCTGGAAACTGCGGCTATATAGTCCTGGGATCTTAATTCAATATCCCCGTTACGAATGCCGGGGAGAAATTCCCCCGTTCCAAGATGCGCCCACATTTGGGCATACATTGAAAGCAATTCATCAATGGTCGAAGATTACCCATGCCGATTCCGTAGCCGGCATCAATGCTTATATTACTGATGAACGCGTCGTCGAATTCATTAACCTGTCCGAGGCGCTTCACAACCGGATGCTCGCTGAACTTGGGGAATTAATTACCAAAGACATCGATAACATTCGCCTTATTTGTATTGCTGGGCCATCAAGTTCGGGTAAAACGACGTTTGCTAACCGTTTAAGAATCGAATTATTATCGCGTGGCATTAATCCGATTCGAATATCAATCGATGATTATTACTTGCCACGGAATAAAGCCCCGAAAGATGAAAATGGGGATGCCGATTTGGAAAGTATCGATGCGTTGGATATTGAACACTTTAACCAGAATATGCTTGATTTGATTCAAGGGATGGCCGTCGAATTGCCTAAATTTGATTTCAAAATCGGGCAAAGAGTCTCCGGTCGCACCTTAAAGATTGATCATGATACCGTCATTATCATCGAAGGCATCCACGCTTTAAACGACAAACTAACAACCCTGATTCCCAAACACCAGAAATATAAAATATATATTTCACCCCAATCACAAATCAACCTCGATAACCATAACCCTCTTTCTTTAACCGATTTACGGTTATTGCGCCGCATCGTCCGCGATAAAAAATACCGTAATTCCTCAGCCGAAGAAACAATCTCCATGTGGCCAAGCGTTCGTCGCGGCGAATTTACATGGATTTACGATACCCAAGAAAATGCCGATTATGTGTTTAATTCCTTTTTATCGTATGAATTATGCGTCATGAAACGCTATGCGATGCCCCTGCTAACTACTATTGAAAAAGACGCTCCCAATTATCCCACTGCCGAGCGCTTAATTAGGATGCTGAAATACTTTCTCGACATCGAAGATCGGTGGGTACCATCAAATTCATTAATCCGCGAATTCATTGGCGGATCGTGCTACTCCGACGTTATTTAAGCTTGCGACTATTAATCAAGCGCGTGCGTTCAATTCTATGAAAATTCACCAACTGTGGATAATAGATTTCTCGTAGCGTTTTGTATTGGGCTTGCCTTTCTTCGCTTAACCAGGGGAGATACCGATTGAGAAAAATCGTTTCCAGTCGGAAGAATGTTTCATATAAATTTATTAACGTAATATCATAAAAAGTCGTGCGTCTCGAATAGATTAATAGGGGCGATGAGTGCGTAATTTCGCTGCTCATTTCATAGGTCTTGGCATATTGAGACAGCCCCGCGACTTTTTGCACCCCATCACGGAAATTTAAGCGCACCTCGGCTTGACTTGCCGTGGCGTAAAGCCACCCATATTCGATAAATTTCTTGAGGTCCTTGCTTTTGAGGCCACGTTCCTTCATTTGTTCTTTAATCTTGGCAAACATCGCATCGGTTTTTTCTTTATCATCAATTAGGTGGTGGAATGCTAAGCCATACTGAAGATGCGTTAAATAAACGGGCACGACTTCAGCCATATGTTGGTGCAAGATAATTAGAATCGCTTCCGATTCATGAAGGGTGCGCCACGTCGAAAAGGCCTCCGTTTCAAATCCTGAGATGAGTAAATCGAGGGCACAAGTAAGCAAGGAAAAGCTTTTATTGATAATATCGGTGAAAAGTGTTTGTTGCGGTTGTTTGCTTTTGAAATTGCTGAGGCTGCCGGTAATCGTATTCGTATAAAGTTTAAGCGTCGTCAAGGGTGGAAAATAGCGGCTCTTGATGGCTCCCGTCCGGAATTCCAGATGTTCGTTGGTCAAATATTTATCAATCGCCGAATTGATGATACGCATGACATAGTCTTGATTTTGCTCAAGTTGCGCCCGCTTTTCCTCGGATTCTTTTAAATAATAATACATATGTTCATGAATCAAATATAGCGTCAATACGACAGGATTGATGTAGCGAATCGGATTGGCGGGATGCTCATTTAAAAATTGAGTTACTCCTTGAAGAGCGTCAACATGGAGTTGATACAAAAATGATTCGTTAGTCCCCGCAGGTAAACTAAGCGTTAATATCAGCTCATGGAACTTATCTTGCGGGACCGGTTCGAAATGGTTTCGCTCATTCATAAGATGACACCTCACGATAAATATGACGCATTAATGAAATAAGGTAAAGGCGGATTGGCTTTTTAGTGCGAGCGGCGATTATCTCATAATACATTTTCATTTGCCGATCATACTCAATATGATCGAGGGAACTGGTCTTAAAATCAATGATGCGAATTTCATTTTCGAATTCAAGCATGAGGTCGATCATACCCAATGTATCGCTAGCATTATCGACATAAGCTTGCTCCTGAAACACTTTAGCCAGCCTGGCATCGCTAAGTGGTGGCAGTTTTATAATGGCCCTGATATGTGCTTTTAAATCTTCGGAAGCGATAAAATCAAGGTTAAGGTTTTGATAATCAATCCGGCTCATAATCTCATGGAGGCGAACCCCAAACTCGAGTACTGTTTGATCCACTTGAAGGGGAGTCGCGCTTGCCCGCTCTTTAATTTGAGGAGTTGTGGCGATATTCACATGCTTAAATTCAATTGATGGGGGCGTCTTCCCATCTTCAGTCGCTCGCAATTCAACATTTTTGAATATGTATTTATGGCCATACCGTTCAAAGAATCGGCCAAATGCCATAAAATCATGGAAGCTTTTGCTTCCTGACAGGGTAAATGGGCGTCCATCATTTTGCTCATAGATCATAATCATCGCTTCTTCGCTACGGGTGAGCGCCACGTATAATTTCCGCATTTCTTCGGATAAAGCTTGTTGCTTCTCGTCGGCGCGGACGAGAAAATGAAACAAGGTATAAGTTGTGTCTTTATCATAAATTGGCAAGACAATACCATAGTGCCCATGGGCTAACATCGATGTTTTTTCCTCGGGATGATTGAAGCGTTTCGCAAAACCTGGATAATACACAACAGGGAATTCAAGCCCTTTCGATTTATGAATCGTCATTAAATGAACGGCTTGTTCGCCTTGATTCAAACTCTCAAGCGCTAATGGAGCATTAAGACGCGTCGATTCATCGAAATAAATGACGAGGTCGGTCATCGTTTGGCCCATTTTCTCAATCGAAGCGCCTAATTTTATAAGTTGATCGATGCGGTGAGCATGAAAGTTAACATCGCCAAGCGCAATAACTTTATGGTGCAAATCAAATTTAATGGCGATATTAATTAATGTTTGTTGCAGGGAAGTCGTTTTCGCCTCGAAAGCAAGATTGCGAATTTCATCAACAAGAGGATCGTGGTCAATCGTTTTTTCTTTAAAAGCCATGATTGTTTGATGAATTGCGGCATCGCTTGTTTGAAAGATGAAGCTACGCATGACGCTGGCCCATTCATGCAAATGCTGAAGCGGGAAATCTTCTTCTTGCGCACCAGCGACAAGGCGAATCAAATTTTCGAATACGTTTAAGACATCCGATTCATGGAAATCATCAATCAATTCAACATCGAGCGGAATGCCTTCAGCGTTAAAAATTCGTTGAAAATCAGAAAATGACGCTTTGCGATCGATTAAAATTGCAAAATCGTTAAATTGAATGGGCCGCAAAACATCGAGTTTTTTATCATAGACTTGCTGCTTTGTCTGCATTTTACTAACGATATCATCGGCGATGATGTTTATTTCTGTCTCAATTGGGTCAATATTCATTTCGCGTTCGTAGCCATACATTATTAAACCTACGTCTTGCGATACTTTTCCATTGAGGTTATATTCTGTTTGTCCAAAATGGATTTGATGATGGGCTAGATAATCGGCGCCCCCAATTTTAGGGCTCATAAGGTGCGAAAAAACATCGTTAATGGCATCAATAACTTCGGCGCGTGAGCGATAATTTGTATTCATATCAATTGCCCGACCACCCAATGAATCGCGATAATCCGCATACTTTTGCGCGAATATATCGCAATTGGCGTTGCGAAAGCGATAAATCGATTGTTTGATATCCCCTACGACATAGACATTATCTTGTGCCAACAAATTAATGAAATAATCTTGTAAGTCATTTGTATCCTGGTATTCATCAATCATGAGATGCCGGATTTCTCGTTTTAATTCTTTATTTATTAAGGGATTCTCGACTAATTTAATTGCGAATTTGGCTACGTCAGAAAAGCTAAACAATTGTTTTTCTTGTTTGAAACTCATGAGACGATTGTGAAGTTCGCGTGCGATATTAACGATGGTCGTCACGTCGTTTTTAGTTGCTAAATATCGTGTTTTAGCATAATTGGAGCTAGCGATAATCGAGGCCCATTCCTGCAAACCCTGGACGCGTTGTTTGATGAAGTCATGCAATGCTTTTTCTTCATCTAGCAGTTTTCCGCGTATTTTATCGGGAAATTTGTTGGTGATGATTGCGGCGATTTTAGTATCCACATCCGTAATGTCATTGATGCGCGCAAAATATGAAATTACCGCCGTCATCATATCTGAATTACTAAAAGCTTTAGCCGCATCAATTAAAGTTACAAATTCTTCTTCAACCAATTCAATAAAATCAGATAATCCTTTTTCAATGAAAGAATCAGAATAATAATGATCGATATAATGGTCAAAATAAGCGATTTTATCAATCTTTAAATCAGCAACCCGATCAACATTTTCAACAAGAGATTGCAGTTTTTTATCATCGCGCGTGGCATAGGTATTAATTAGATGTAAAAATTCCAAATCGCCTTGTTCATAATGAAACGCAAAAATATCATCAAGCGCTTTTTTTCTCACATAATCCAGCAAAGATTCATCAATGATATCAATATCTTTTTCGAGCCCTAAGACATAATGGTATTTTTTTACTAGCGCTAGGGCAAAAGCGTCAAAGGTCATGATCCGAGCGCTTTCGACACGCATCGCCGCGCTTGGAAATTCCTTAACAAGGCGACTTCGAATGCGCTCTTTCATCTCATTGGCGGCCGCATTAGTAAATGTTAAGACTAATAATTGATCAAGCGAAAACCCTTGTTCAATTAACCGAAACACGCGTTCAGTCAAAACAGCGGTTTTACCGCTTCCGGCACCCGCCGAAACAACGATATTTTGACCGCGAGCTTCAATCGCTTGCCGTTGCTCGTTATTCCAACTCCGCGCCATCATCAACGTCCTCGCTTTCTATGTAAATCTTTGCAACAGCGTGATTTGGCCGGAAGCACATATCGCGGAACGGGCAATATGAACAAGAATAATCCTTGCCAATTCGGCGCGGGTTAATCGTAAAGTCGCAAGCGCGAATCGATTTAACGGCATTATTTATATGGCTAAGTGTCGTTTCCAGAAAACGTTCATTGTCGTCTTGTGAGAACACTCTTTGTGGGTAAGAAAATTTATCTTCTTTGCTGATTTTAATTCCAACTAAATATTGGCTATTCCGCAAGGTATCATCAAGCGTCATTAACACGGGGACGTTGTTGATTGATAAACCATTAAGCCGGACTTTATTATGATAAATTTTGGCATAATCTTCTTTCGGTTTTAAATTAATCGGAGGCGGAGTGATGTTTTGAATATAATACCCGATGATATCGACATCGCAAAACCGTGGATCGCGTTTAAACAAAAGACCATAACTTGGTAATTGTAACGATAAGCCGTATTGCAATTTGTCGGGCCTAAAAGATTCATCACCCGTTTTATAATCGACAAACGCGGCAAAACGTTTATCTTCGAGTTGCGTAAGTAAAATCTTATCGATTTTGCCAATGAATGTGGTGTTCTCATCTAGTGCAAATTTAAGGTTTACTTCGTTCATTTGCGCAACAAGGTGCATATGGGATTTATGTTCGGCATTGAAAGATATAACTTCAATTAAATCAGGTTTTAAGTGATCAAGAATGGCCTTGTCCCTAATTGAAAAAAAATAGCGATTTTTTAAAAGATTAAAGGAAGTATCAAAGTCAAAATCAGGATCATTGCTTAACTCCAACATCGCATGAGCAAAAGATCCAAAAGTGGTATAGAAATTGCCTTCAAACGGCTCAAGATCAAGCACGTAGTCTAAATAATAGCGATAGCGACATTGATAAAACGTGTCAATCCGCGAATAACTCATGCGGAGTTTGGCTTCCAAAAGATTCATATCAAATGGTTTGAACCGATAATCATATTGGCGATATGGTACATTCAATGCCTTTTGATATGGCGCAATTAATTCATTATCAATGTGGAATACCCGTTTTAAATCGAGCATGTTAGCCAACTTTATGTCTGCGCTTTGGCGCCCAAATTCTATTCTTCGGGGACGCGGCGTTAACTTGTCAAAGTTAAGACGATTAATCAAGGGACTCGCAAAAGCTTGGCCCCGCTCATCAATTAAGTGATAACTGATATAGAGGTGTGTTTGAGTTTTCAAAAAATATTCCCAAACGCCTTCCTCTTCATCGTTTTGTTCAGTCGAAGTAAGGCGACCAAGTTGCTGTCGTTCCTCATCATTAAGAAATGAAATATCGCGATGAATTGAAGGTATGACGCCTTGATTTGCTCCTAAAACGAATACATACGCCCCTTTGATGGGATATGGCGAGGGCAAAATACGAATCGCCGGATTCATTACCTTTGCCGGTACATTTGTCTGATCAAGAAGTGCTTTCAAATAACGTCTCATCGTGGCTGGTGACCCTTTAATTTGGGATGCCTTTTGGATCATCAATAGAACCGTATGCGTGTCTTCAATTGCAAAATCTTGCTTTAGTTGCGCAGTAATTAATCCAATGTCTTGGCCATCGTTAAACAACTTTTGAGCCATCTGACCGAGTGGAGTTGCGCCCCAGGAAGCGATTGAAGGAAGGTTGATTGGCATTTGAAAATAATGGCTACCGAGCAATAATGGCAGATGATAATTGGTGTCGTTATAAACGACGTAAATATCATTGATGTTAACTCCGTTATCGATTAATTCAGAAGCGGCATTAAAAAAGTAATCGACTTCGGATTGGATTGACGAAAAAGCGAAAACTTCCTGTTTTTTAAATTGAGAAGGCGTTTCAAACACGAGTTGTAGCCCAAGAATCTTTGCTAGTTTGTGTAATTCTTTATCATGATGATGATAGCCAATGACTTTCGCAAATTTTCCTTCAAACCCTTGGGAAAAATAGGGTGACTTCGCTAGTAATTGTTGGTTTTCAAGATCCGCTTTTATGGAGATTAATTGATCGATGCGAACATTTCCGATTGGCACTTGAGGCAAAAAAAATAAATCATTTAAGCGTTCCTTTGCTAATGCATAAGAAAAGCCATATTTTTCCATCAGATAGACAATTGCTGATTCTTTAGTCGAAAAATAAAGGCCTTGAATCAAATCTTCTTTAGAGTAAAACCGAACTGGTTCTCCCAAATCAATTGAATGTGATTTTAAATAACTGATTCGAAAATTGGGCGGGCAAATGATAAAAGATATGTTAGTAGCCTGATTATCCATAACAAAATTATATCGTAAATAATGAATGTTTAATTAAGATAATTAAATTAATTATCTTAAAGTTAGAGTTTATATGTTCGTGTCGCCGTAATGGCTTGTAACCATCCGTGATACCTACGCTTAACTTCTTCATGAGCCATATCCGGAGTAAATGATTGCCGGTAGGTGTGGATTTTCTTAATTTGCTCCAGCGATGTCCAAAACCCGACTGCCAAACCGGCGAGATAGGCGGCTCCAAGCGCCGTTGTTTCAAGACAAGTCGGTACCTTCAAAGGCACTTCTAAGATGTCGGCTTGAAATTGCATTAAATAAGAATTGGCGGTTGCCCCCCCATCAACTACGAGGGCCGGAAGTTTTAGTCCGGTATCGGCCTTCATCGCTTCGATGACGTCTTTACTTTGATAGGCAATTGCTTCGAGGGTCGCTCTCACAATATGATACTTGGTGGTGTTTCGCGTTAAACCAAAGATAGCGCCACGAGCGTCATTATCCCAATAAGGTGTTCCAAGACCCACAAAAGCGGGGACGACATAAACGCCTTCGCTATCATTAATCATCATCGCGCTTCGTTCACTATCAGCACTTGATGAAATCATCTTCATTTCATCGCGCAGCCACTGCACCGCGGCGCCCCCGACAAATACCGAGCCTTCAAGTGCATAAGTTAATTTATTGTCCAATGACCAAGCGACAGTAGTCAGCAAGCCGTTTTTTGATAAAACTGGCGTATCGCCGATATTCATCAGCATGAAACAACCTGTGCCATAAGTATTTTTGATGCTCCCCGATTCAAAGCATGTATGTCCGAAGAGCGCCGCCTGTTGATCACCGGCCACAGCCATGATTGGAACATTGCTTGAAAAATATTTGGCAATTCCAAATTTTCCGGAGCAACATTTTACGGCGGGCATCATTTCGATGGGAATGTCGAATAATCGCAATAATTCCGAATCCCATTTTTTCTCGAATATGTTAAAAAGCATGGTGCGCGAAGCATTGGTGACATCAGTGGCATGTACTTCGCCATTTGTCAGTTTATATAACAGCCAACTATCGACGGTTCCAAATAAAAGTTCACCGCGTTTTGCCCGCTCATCGCCATCGATCGCGTCAAGAATAAACCTAATTTTTGATGCGCTAAAATAGGGATTTAATAACAGCCCCGTTTTTTGATGAATTATGGTGCGAAAAGACTCTAACTTATCGCAGATGGCGATTGATTGGCGCGATTGCCATACGATGGCCGGATATACCGGCATGCCTGAAGCTTTATCCCATACAATTGTGGTCTCTCGTTGATTGGTAATTCCAATCGTTTCGATTTGCCGCATCGTCAAATTTGATTTAATCAGCGCCTCATTGACGGTGGCACTGACGCTGGCCCAAATTTCGAGGGCGTCTTGTTCAACCCAGCCTTGATGAGGATAGTGACAAGTAATTTCTTCTTGGGCTTGGGCAACGATCCTTGTATCTTTATCAAAAATAATGGCGCGCGATGATGTCGTTCCTTGATCTATTGCTAGAATATATTTTTTCATAGTTATCAATTTCCCCGCAATTCCTTGACAAATTCCTTATCTTCCCTGCTAACGCGATATGAGTCGCGAATTTTACTCACCATCTTTTGACGAATCCAAATGGCGAGGTGACTTTGACTTATATATTCAAGAAATTCAGATTTTCTCCGAATAAAGCATTCCGCTAATAGCCAAGCAATGGCCATGTAAACATGGTAGACCGCTTCTTGTTCATCAATCAGCGACCAAACAATGTCGAGGGGTTTTTTAGGGACGACATAAATAAGGGCCAGCACATACGCGAACCGGCGCAAATAAGGAAATGAGGATTTCGCAAATTCCGGAATCACTTTTATAACTTCTTCGCCAATGTTTTTAGGTAATGTGACGGCGACGCCATCAACAAATGACCAGTCGGTGGCGTCTTTAAAATACGCTCGATAAAAGATCCATTTTTCTTCAAGTGACCGCTGACTATAGGCCATCGACAAGCCATAAACAAGCGTTAAATCATAATGGATGTTATAAGCAAAATCGCTCCAATCAACATTGGCATTCGCCAATTCTTTACTAAGCAGCCGGATTGGCCCTAGCTTTATTTTTAAATTATAAGGATAGTGGTTCCTTTTATTAAACGGCGCCAATTGATACAAACGCTGGATAATATCCTGCACGGTCATGGGAGACGACATCGCTAGTTATCTTGACCTGACAAGACGTTCGATATTGCTTACTTCTTTGGGAATGTCGCTTGACAAGTTTTCAGAGCCGGTGCGCGTAATTAATATATCATCTTCAATTCGAATGCCAATGCCCAAGTTAGCAAAGTACAATCCCGGTTCCACCGTGATGACATGTCCCGGTTCTAGTGGTAACTCGCGAATTGCGGCGTCATGGGTGTCAAGACCAAGATGATGAGAAACACTATGGTAATAGTGTTGCGCGATTTGTTCTTTTGTTTCTATGAGCCCCCGATCGAGACATTGATTGGTTAGAAATTCAATCGTTTCGCGTTGTAAATCAATCAATGTTATGCCAGGCCGTGCAAATGTAATAATATGTTTATTGGTGGCCAACACGGCTTCGTATACCTCTTTTTGCAAGGCGTTAAACGAGCCTGATGCTGGATAGGTCCGCGTAATATCGGCGCTATAGCCATCATACCGAGCTCCCAAATCGCATAATACAAGCGCGCCATCAGCAATCTTATCCTTGGGGTTGGGATAATGTAAAATCACGGCATTCGGGCCAGAAGCTACAATCGTGTCAAAGGCGGGTTCCGCATTCGCAAAATCCTTAATCGCAAAACGAAATAAGCCTTCCACTTGATATTCATATAAACGCGGTTTCAATCTCGTCGCAATATAGTTTAATCCAAATCCAGTAATGCGAATCGCCTGGCGAATCGCGGCTACTTCAGCATCGGATTTAATCATTCTGTCGCTAACGATTATGGGATAAACATTTTCAATCGTTAAATCTGGCTTGCGTCCTTTTAATTCGTTGGCAAAGTCATTTGGCTGTTTAAAATGTGGCCCGATGATTAGATCAGGCTCTAAATCAAAATAGAAATGCTTAATTGGTCCATAAGCTTCTTCAGTGGCAAAAATAGCTTCAATTTTAGCCATTAAATTTTTAGTTAACAAGATGTCGTCCACCGCGCTTATTTGCCGCGCTTGTTCAATCGTCAATAAACGCCCCGTCCATCTTTCTTTTGTGGCATCAGCTTCATCGATGAAAAGGTACGTTTTCACTAGATTATCGTCAGTCTTTAAAATTAATATGGCAGAATTTTCTTGGGTAATCCCCGTTAAATACTCAAAATTTCGATTGGCAATAAATGGGTGCTGTGAATCGGCGCTCGCTTTTAGAGCGGTACCCGCGAACAAAAGCAAGCCGCTATCAGGAAGTAATTTAGCGATAAGATTGTCGCGTCTTTTTTTGAATTGACTAGCTTCCATGACATTACTCCTCAAATTTTATCGGTCGCACAAAGCGTTCTTTTTGGACATCTTCAAGCGTCCAACGATTCATAAGTCTTTTAATGACATCACCACTAATAAGTGAATTGCTTATCAACTGGGCGTCTATTTTATTATTATAAGTGATATTTTGGATTGTCGCACCGGTTTCCATACAAAAACGATGAATATGCCCCATTTCTTCAATAGGACCCACTAAGTGGATTAAAAATCGTTCCCCCACTTCTCCTAGTATCGAATTATTTATCGCCATTTCTCCGGCTTGAATGAAACACTCACGCAGCCGTTTGCTTCCAAGCTTTCGACCGCCAAAATAGCGGATGACAACAAGCAAACCACAATCAATCGGCGCTCGTTTCAGTAAATTAAGCAATGGCAGTCCAGCAGTACCTGATGGTTCCCCGTCATCATCGCCATATAATTGGTCAGCAATTATATAGGAAAACGGAATATGGGCGGCACTTGGGTGCGTCTTTTTCAATTCGGTTAAGACTAGTTTTACTTCTTCTAGAGTCTGTATTGGAAATAGCGATCCGATAAACCGGGACCGGTCAAGTGTCAGTTCGCTTTTTCCTGAAGAATAAACGCCAATCATCACTCAAGGGCAATAAGTGCCTTAACCGCTTCCTCAAGTTCTGCAATTCTCATTGTTTCAAAATTGCCTTCATCGATAATTTGCGACATTTCATTCATCACTGGTAGCTGCGCCAATAACGGCACATGGTAGCGATCCGCCAAATCCTTTGAATAGCTGGATCCAAATAAATCGATGATGGTGCCACAATGCGGACATTTGACATATGCCATATTCTCGACAATGCCTAGCACCGGGATGCGTAGCATCGAAGCCATCTTCACGGCTTTGGCGACGATGTTGGCGACCAACTGTTGCGGTGAGGTGACGATAACGATTCCGGATACCGGTATTTTTTGAAATGTCGTGAGGGCAATATCGCCAGTTCCCGGCGGCATATCAATTAATAAATAATCGACTTCATGCCAGAAGACGTCCGTATAAAATTGGCGTACGAGGTCGCTCACTAGTGGTCCGCGCCATAAGATGGGTTCTTCGTGTCCATCAAGTAGCATCGCCGCGGAAATTACTTGAATTTCTCCACGACTCATTTGGGGTAAAATGTACCCCTCGCCGCCTTCGGCCTTTCCACTGAGGTGGAAAATCTTAGGAATGGAAGGTCCTAGCACGTCAGCATCAAGAATACCGACACGGAATCCTTCTTGCGTCAAATGAGTTGCGAGCAGGGCGGTCACAAAGCTTTTACCAACACCGCCTTTCCCAGATAAAACAGCAATAACATGCTTCACCCGCGATTTGGGATGTAATTTGGCTTTCTCAAAAATACTGGAAGAATTGTCGACCATAATACTCCTTTCGATTAAGCGTAAACGAAGTAAATCTTATCGCCTTCGACTTCAAACACAAAGTTCGTGTTATAAGGATTTGAATCTAGATTGACGATAGCGGACTTGTAGGTCAAAGCATAGGCTGTTAGTGCGGTGGCGAATGTTCCAAAGTTGGGTGATTGCACGACTTCGGCCGCATAGAATAGCTTAGCGATTAAAGAGTTGCCACTTGAGTCATAGTTTGTGTAATCGTAAGAGGCGGTTCCAAATGGTCCACCAGTCACATCAGTGTGGAGCAATGAGCCCATCTTTACAAAGTGGCCTTGCAGCCGCGCGACGTCTGTTTCATAAAAGATGCCGCCCACAATCAGGTCAATTTCATCAATAACGGACAAAGCGCCTTCCACACCATCAGCTTCGACGGGGTTGAGATTGGCATAGTCGGTGCCATAGAAATCGATTGTGGTCGGTGTCGGGACAACTTTCGCGTATTCTTCTTCAAAAATATCGGTATAGAAGCCCGCCGACATTTCGCTAACAAGATAAGCACGATCGCTAATATTTTGTGATCCATCAAGTACATAAGTAAGTTCAATCAGCGACCGGAATTCACTTCCATAGCCTTCAATGGAACTTCCATCGGTCACCCCATTGAAATCGATTAATGTTTCCACATAGAGGTCGAGCCGCTCCGCCTCAAATTCATAATCAAAACTATTAAGGAAGATGGCTTCAATCTTGTTGGACTTGCTGTCTTTATCCGTTAACGGATTATTGAAGTCGATATATTTGGCGATGCTGGCCGAATCAAGAATGTTATGGAACGCTAATGATCGCGTCTTGTACGTTTCGCCTGATACATCATTCGTGAATACTTGTGACACATCAAACAAATGTAGTAATGGCTCGGTTGTGTGGCCGCCTCCGATGAAGGCACCGATGTCGAATGTCGCCCCCATATCTTCATAAGCCGCCCCGTCATAAAATTCTGAAAGCAGTTCTTCAATAACGCCTTGAGGTCCCACGACTGGAGGATTGATTGCGGTGAAGTCAGTCGTGGAATAATCCATTGTTGTCAAATCGGTCGTGAAGTAATCAACGGGCGACAAGTAATAATCTTCTTTGCCCTCGGTATAGACATCGAAAGAAATGGATTGAAAGGCATCTCGTAATAAATCAGCCACGGCATCACTAGCCAGGTTGCTGTAATTTAATACGGCAAGAATTGAGCTTATTTCGGTTGGCGACAGCGTCGTCGGATCGATTCCGGACGTTCCGGTGCTCGTGGGCATCACGCGTTTTACTTCTTTGAAAACCCTAAATAAGGCATTAATTTCTCCGGAGTCACCTTCCCAATCATTGGTGTGGTGTTCAGCGCTCATGCCAAATAATGTTTCATAATTAACGACTAAGTATTCGGCCTTTTCGGCGGCTGAAGCAAACTTATAAACCATGGCCACATAATAGTTGGGGTTGGGGTTCAGCGAATCATTGATTAAGGTGCTTAAGCCCGTATCATTCATCATCTTAATCATGAGTTGTTCAAAGACAGTGGCATCAGTGGGAAGCCCACCAGGGACGCCTTCTTGATGGAAGACGTTGCTAGCAAATAGCGATTCCGCTAGCGCTTGAATTGAATCGATGTCGCTATTTGCAATCAGGGTTAAGTCGGTATAAGTTTTCGTAGCAACTACTTTGGCGTCACTATAAATGCCAAGCAATTGGGTAATTTCCCCATCTTGGTAGGGCAAATATTGATCGTCGATGAGCGGGTCGCCGCGATTGCCGCGGTAGTGCGTATTGGCATCGGTAAAGTCGACACCGGCGATGGCTACATCACCCGAGGTCAGCATATTGGCAAATAAATTTGGAATTGAGGGATAGACAATTGAGGAGTGGTTCATCGCTAGCAGCATGTTTTCTACCGCTGTAGCATCATCATCTAAAAGCGTCGATAAGACATCGGATGAACCCGCACCGCTGAATGTGGCAAATGATAGCCCGCTCGCGCTAAATGCGTCAAGAATATCGACAATGCGTGTAATTTCGCCCGTCGTGGCCGGAAGCGCAACATCGACCCATCCATCATCATTAAGCGGTTCATGGCCAGCAAAATCATTGCCAATCGCAATGATGTCTTCTTTTAAGGCTGGGTCACTACCGATGCCTTCATAAATATAGGCATCAAGTTGCGATTGATCAATAATCATCCACACCATTTGTTCAAATACGGTGATATCGAGTAATAAGCGATCTTTGGTCGGTTGTAGCGTATTGAAAATTAGTGAATCATGCAAAGCATTCAATAAATCATCAATTATGAGGGAATCGATTTGCGTTTCATCAAACGGGGTTCCATCGTTAACTCCCAAAGAATCAACAAGTTCATATATATCGAAAACTTTATCGAGTTCTTCTTGTCGTTCAGACACGGCACCCATCGTTTTTAAATAACTAGGATTGCTATCGGCGATAGTAACCCCTGTAATCGAGAAACCATCGGCGCTAAACATCTGGTCAAGTAAGTTAGGATTGGCTGGCCAGGCAATATAGGATTCATTAATACGTGCCATCAGCACTTCAACCTTTGCTTGTCCAGTTGGATCACCCAGCAAGAGATCGAATTCGGTGGTCAAAGCGGCTGGATTATCCATCGAATCAAAATCGATATCGGTATCTTTTAAGGCGACTAGGATATTTTTAATCGTCGCGATTTCGCCATTTACACCAATCCAGTTGTCAGGATTGGCGGGGACTGTGGCGGCAAAATTATTACCAATATCGATAATGTCATCAACCAATAATCCGGGTCGATCTCCTTCGAGCTCGTCACTATAAATGTGATCGACGAAATTGGTAACTGTATATAACATTTTAATTGTTTGCTCAAATATGGTTAAATCATCAGTCGCATGGTCATTGCCGGTAATGAATGTATTAAATACTTTCGAATCATGCATATCGTTCATCAATGTCTCAATCCCGACACCATCGATGCTCGCAAGCGTTAGTGGTGTGCCATCTGTAAGTCCCAAATCATTAATGCCTTCATAGACATCCATAAGTTGCGTAATTTCGGTGGCACGTTCAGAGGCCAATGGTTCATCGCGGAAGAAATCGGTATTGGCGTCATTCAAATCCACGCCATCAATCGCAAAGGAGCCTGATGTGAATATCTCATCGAATAAATTGGGAATCGAAGGATAGGCGATGCGTGATAAGTTGATATCAAGCAACAATGTTTCCACTTTTGTGGTGCCACCTGCCTCGCTGAGCAATGTCGAGAAAGAGGCAGCGCCATCGTTTCCAAAGTCATCAAAGCTGAGACCGGTGTTCTTAAAGCTCGTTAAGACATTGGTAATCGCCTTGATTTCCCCACTTGGGCCAATCCATTCATCGAGCGGATTATCGGTGTCCGTGAAGTTGTTGGGAATTGCCATAATGTCGTCTCGTAGAGCCGCATCGACATCGAGGGGATCGGCCAATTCGGCATAAATGTACGTATCCATCATTGAAGTGTCAAAAATCATTTCCACGACTTGTTCAAAGATGGTCAAATTACCTAAAGCGTGGCTTCGTGATTCAAATGATTCATCGAACATATTGAATATTTTTGAATGATGGAGTGCGTTAAGCATCGTCTCAATCTCGGCGATGTTTTCGGTGGTCAAAGTATCCATCGAGAAAGCGGCGCCACCATTAAGCGCTAATGTCTCTAGTGATGCATATACTTCAAACGCATAATCGATTTCTAACTCGCGATCGCTCGATTCATCCATCGTCAAAAGAATGTAACTATTATGTTCGGCTAAAACAAGGCTACCGACATTAAATTGGTCGGTTCCAAGAATTAAATCAAACATGTTATAGAGCATAATACGCATGCTACCAATATCATTCAAGGCTAGCATGATTGGTTTTACGTCAACCGAAGAAATCGTGGGATCGTTTTGAAGTTTATTGATCGGATCGGGGTCGCCGTCAGCAAATGTCTGAATGGCGGTCACAAAAGCGACAATTTTGTCAATTTCACCTCCATCACCATGCCAGTTGATGGCTGTGGCTGGCGTTTGTCCCACCGCGTGGAAATCAGCGGTCACGCGGTCATAAGGAGATAGCGACGTTCCGTCTTCGTAAGGATCATAAATGTAATCCGCCATCAAGGTGCCTGTTCCTTTTAATTTGGCTAATAGGAAATCGCTAAAGACATATTCGTCGCTTGGTGCGTTAAAAATTTGAGAGCGAGCAAGTGATTTAAGAAGGCTTTCGACCTTGACAGGATCAGAGTTTAAAAAGTCGATATTATCAAGCCCCTCGGTGAAATCATTGAGAGAATTGAGGATTATTTTTAAATTGGCTCCTTCTTCATGCCAATCTTGAACATTTCCAAAGGACGATCCAATCGTGGGGTCGACAAGACCGCCAGTCGGACCAATTAGATTGTCGAGCATGCCACCCATCGTGGCGCTGATGATAATTGAAGAATCGATTGAATCGAACATCGTGCCGATGGGGTCATCGGGATCTGAAGCATATGAAATCATTTGGTCCAGCACATCGCCTTCGGTATCAATATCGCCGACGACGACCATCGCCGTTTCCACAAATTTAATGAGACTATAGTTTTCGCCTGTGACGATGGGGTCGCCAAATTCATCGTAAGTGGTGGTCCATCCATCGCTAGGGACTGAACGCATCGCTGTATCGAATTCATCTTCGTCAAAATCGAGGTTACCGGCCGAATTAAACAATTCGGTCAACATATTGTAATAGTTTTCTCCAATCATCAGCCCATCGTCATCTTTTGGATTGATGATATCCGACATATAAAGCGAGTCGAGCAGACCGATTAGATCATCAGCGACAGGAGCAACATCTTCAAAAATGGTATCGAGTTGATCGACAACGCTTAATGAGAATCCAACAATATCGATTAAATATGACATTTGCGTACCGACATCGCCAAAATCAAAGTTTAAATCAGCGACTGTCAAACCTAGTGGCGATAGCAAATCGTCCATTTCGGGCGCAGACAGCGCGCCTTCAAGGACATCAGGAAGCACAGCTCCCATGATACGCGACCGATCGAGCAAGGGACAGACATCTTCTTTGAAGCCATCACGGAATTCACTATCTTCAAATAAAGTCAGCAATCCTGTATCGGCCGGGTCTTCAGAAGTTGGAACCGAACTAAGTTTTGGACCCCGCGCTAAAGGATTACTTGGCGGTTCTTCCTCGGGGAAAATAAGGGTCACTAAACTGTCATTTTGGAAAATAGCGCTGATGATTCCTAGCACGGCGCCAAATTCACCTTTATAGTTATAGCGCTTTTCGCCATTATCATTGCCATTAAGAAGCGTCAAAACATCTTCTAATGAAGTTCGATCGAAACTGGCCCCCCCGGCAAGCGTCTCGAGTAATGGGGTCATCGCCATATCCAGTAAATCATCTAGCCCATGGATTAAAAGACCACTATCAAGCAAGTTGGCACTGACATCGGGCAAAGGTAAACCATCGATGTCAAATAATATCGTTTTTGAAGTGTCTGGATCGACGCCGATTGGCAAACCATCAACATCGAGTTCACCGACGATAATCTCAATTAATTCATCGCTATTAGCGCGGATAATGTCAATCAGTGTCTGCTCTTCAGGTGTTAATCCCTGGGGCGTTTTTATTTTTTGGGAAAGCGATTTGATGCGTCCACCAGAAAAAGTACTATCATCAAACGGGTCAGCGAAAGGATTAGTTTCCTCGCCAAGATTTGTAATATCGAATAAAGCGGGCAATAAATCCGGATCGAGATTGGCAATATTATGAATGACATCATAAACAAGGGCGATTTCTTCGCCAAAATGTAAATCAGCATAATCATCCCATTCGGTCGGGAAGAAAGTGGCGAGTCCGATTCCTTCGACGGGATCAGGGCTGCTAACTTCATCATTGACAAGCTTAAAGACAACGGCGGGCAATACTTGACTTAAGAACTCCGAGTCGTCAATTCGATGAAGAGCCGAACGCACTTCGGGATAGGCTTCATCGCTGACCATCGTCACAATTTTATCAGCCGTGGTGGTGTCGGGATTCATAAATGAGTCAATCACTCCTGAATTAATGACATCGACCGCAATATCTTTAACATTTGTCAAATCATCTTCCCAATTGATGCCTTCCAAATCAAGCAAGTTGGGATCGACAAATTCTTGAACCTGTTCCATATTCATGGCCACCGACACAGCAATCGGCAGGGCCTCCATGATTAAGGCTGAACCTGTAATATTTAAAATAAGGGAGGAGACGATATCCTCCGCTAAGAGAATTGAAGCCGTGGTATCGTTAAGCCCTTGATTAATAATGCCCGTCGATAAAATCGTTTGGCCAATGCTAGCAACCGTGAATAATTCACCACTAAGTGTCAACATGTAATCGTCGACCTGTTCCCCGGTTACATAGTCCATCAAAACGGTATCCAGCGTCCGCCCTTGGTCATCAACGGACCAATTGAACATCAATTGTGCGAATAACGAGTCATTGTAAGCATCGATAAACGACATCATCTGCACATAGGTTGGGTCATCTATTCCTTGGGCGACAGCATTATCATCATTATGAAGCGCTTGGTTGATTGTATTTAATACGGAAGAGAAAGGAACCATAATCATCACGGTGACAAGCGCCACTTTCACCGCATTTAGTAAACCACCCACAAGCCGTAATTTATGTTTTTTACGTAATGGCTTCGGAATGAATAGACGGAATGGGAAGAAATATAATAAACTGGCAAGCAACTCGCCAATAGTCGAAATAAGAATGCCAAGCAAAATGAACACGACATAACGAATTAACACTAGCGTAAACGCTAAAATTAAAGCGGCAGTATCACTTGAGGAACCACCAGTCGTCATGCCTAAGGCATTGAACAATTGCGTGACAAAACTTTGGACTGTCTCGCGAATCGAGGTGATATTGAGAGTGATCAGGCTCTCGCCAAGAGTCAGATTAACCACGGGAATCGAAATACCAAAATTTCCTAGCAACGCATTAATATTCACATCAGCTAAAGCCTCTGATAACGGACGCGAAGCAAGAAATACCACAATGACTAGCCCCCCCACAATTATAAGGTGGAAGCCCGATTTCCAGACGCCGCGCCAAAGACCAATCAAAAACCCAATCGCAATAAGGCCAATCAAAACGAAAAAGCCGATATTAAAAACCATGGAAATAGTTTCAGGGTCAATATTTAGCAAAGTGATGATATGATGATTCATGATAATGTCCTCACAATTAAGTAATATTAAACCGATTCTTACGATAACGACATTAGTTGTTTAATTATTATATTATGTTATCATTAATTCCATAAAATAAAACGATAAGCATGGGCCAATTAACTAATTTTTTTACAAAACACGACGCGGTTATTGAAACACAGCCGAGCGCCATTCGCCAGCTTGTTCTATTTGTCCTTGGTTGGGCGGGATTACAAGCAATTGCCATCACTGTTTCGGTTACTGTTAGGGCGATATTATCATACATTTACACAAATCCCATCGAACTAGCCAACGCATTGGGTCATATTAGCTATCCAGCTTCAATCAATATCATCTCCTATGTAATACTGCTAGTGGTCCTTGTGATGGTTGCTTGGGACACTCTAAAGAAATTATTGCCCTCATTCATTCGCCTTAGCGTCGTCTTTAAAGGAATTGGATATGGCGCCCTCATCCTTTTAGCAGGAATCGCCTTAAACTCATTATATTTAGCATTTGGAATTGACTTGAGCGATAACGCCAATGAATCAAGCATTACCGCCATCATGCGCAACTATCCGTTCTTCTCGATTATTGCTTTTGTCATCGCTGGACCAATTTGTGAAGAGATAACCTACCGCCTTGGCTTATTTGGCTTATTAAGACACCTTAATCGTTATGTAGCCTATGCCGTTACATTTTTATTTTTTGGACTAATTCACTTTGACTTCGATACTACCAATATGATAAATGAGTTACTAAACCTTCCGTTTTATATCATCGCTGGATTAATATTTTGCTATATATATGAAAGAGAAGGCTTAGCCACTTCCATATATGCCCACATTACTAACAACCTTGTTTCCTTTATTACTTCATTTCTATCAATCGATTTATTAGCGAGGATCATTTAATGTTTAAACGACCATGGGCTCTTGATAGTTTCCATCTAAAACTCATCGCTTTAACCACGATGCTTATTGATCACACCGGCGTCATTATCGTGGGTGCGTTTTGGCCAGGTAGCATCGCTTATAGTTTACTTAGAATCATTGGCCGTATTGCCTTCCCTTTATTCGCCTTTATGATAAGCGAAGGCATGATGCATTCCCGCCACCCCTGGAAATATTTAGCGCGTTTGCTATTTATGGCCGTTTTCATTGGACTAGCCATCTTTATCATCAATGATTTTTTGCACATTTCTGTATTAGCTGGCAACATCTTTATCGATCTTTTACTTGGAGCTTCAATGATCTTCGCATTGCGGCAAAAAGGGTATTGGAAACTGAGCGCAATCATACCAGCTGCGGTTGGCATTTTTATCTATGTTTATCCACTGCCCGCTCCCTTAAGCATGGATTATCAAATTTATGGGCTCGTTATGATTGTGGGTTTCTATTTAATGCGTCTAGTCGCCAATTATTTAATGAGACGGCAAACAAGGCAATTGGGTATCAATTTTATTGGATTCACCTTAACGCCCCAGTATCAAAAACAGTTAAACCTTTATGCGAGTATATGGCTTTTAACTGTCAACTTAATTTGGTATATTATTTACTTGATTGATCCGCAAATAGCCAACATGGCGATGGGGGCTCAATCATACTCGTTTATGGCCGCGTTGTTCATTTATGCCTACACTGGCAATCGCGGTTATAACAAGAAATGGTTCCAATACGGAAGTTATGCTTTCTATCCCCTGCACTTCTTAGTGCTGTATGGAATCTATGAACTCATCGCCCTAATCATTTAACCAGGAGGAAAATTTATGATTATCAAAGTCCAAACAGCGACTGAATTCCATGAAGTTATTAAGACAGGCAAAGTGCTAGTCGACTTTTATGCCGATTGGTGTGGCCCTTGCAAAATGCAAGCGCCCGTGCTCGAGCAGTACGACGCCGGCAGCCCGAAAGCCAAAGTCGTCAAATTGAATGTTGACGCACTTCCTGAACTTGCGGGCGAATATGGCGTTTATTCCATCCCGACGCTTGCTTTATTTGTCAATGGCGTTTTAGCGGCAAAAAACGTCGGTTTCTTGCCATTAGCCCCTTTAACAAGATTTATCGATTCTCATTAATAATTTTAAGGCCCGCTTTCAATTGACATGATAATAACATATGTTATTATTTATTTTGCGATTTTAGCGGCGCATTGGATCAGTGGTGTAGCGGTTAACATGCCTCCCTGTCACGGAGGAGACCGCGGGTTCGATTCCCGTCTGATCCGCCATGTGGTGCAGGTGTAGTTCAATGGTAGAACATCAGCCTTCCAAGCTGATTACGCGGGTTCGATTCCCGTCACCTGCTCCATTTTTTTTATTAAATAAATAATTGTTGCG
>DIVY01000007.1:0-921 GCA_002422535.1 Caryophanales bacterium UBA6120
TATTATATCTTATTTCATTAACATTAGAAACCAAATAACAATTAACTAGTATCGAACTGTGAATTCACATCACAAAACATTAATGATGTCATTCTCTTGAATTTGTGCTACTATTACGCAGTCAATGATTATCAATATTAGTATTTGGAACATTCCTCGCTAAATTAGATGATTTGCGAGGAGTTTTTTTATGAAATTTACCGATTTACACATTGTTGAGCCCATCCTTCGCTCACTTGAAGAGGAAGGATACACCGAGCCAACCGAAATTCAGATTCAAGCGATTCCTTTATTACTAGAAGGTAAGGATCTTTTAGGCAGCGCCCAAACAGGCACGGGAAAAACCGCGGCCTTTGCCGTTCCCACACTTCAACGCCTTGTCGCTAGTAAACAAATTAATGGCGCCCAATTCATTCGCGCCTTAATCCTTGCTCCCACGCGAGAACTAGCGGCCCAAATTAGCGATTCTTTTAAAACATATGGTAAACATCTTGGGCTACGAACCACCGTTGTGTTTGGAGGCGTCTCTAAATCACCCCAAATTCACAATTTAAAATCAAAATGCGATATCCTTGTGGCCACACCCGGCCGCTTATTAGATTTAATGAGCATGGGCATGGTTGATATTGGCGCAATTGAAATATTTATCCTTGATGAAGCCGATCAAATGTTAGACATGGGTTTTTTGAAAGATATTAAGCGCATCATCGCCAAAATCCCCCAAAAGCGGCAAACGATGATGTTCTCGGCTACCATGCCTAATGAAATCGAACAATTAGCTAATAATTTATTAACCAATCCAATTCGCTTAGCGATTACACCAGTGGAAAAGCCAATCGAAACCATCGATCAATCGATATACTTTGTGGGTAAGAAACAAAAGGTCGATCTATTAATCGATTTATTAAAGAATCAAAAGAT
>DIVY01000007.1:935-44745 GCA_002422535.1 Caryophanales bacterium UBA6120
GCGCGCGTCCAAGCGCTTAATAACTTCAAAAACAAGAAATTACGAATTCTAGTAGCCACCGATATCGCCGCTCGTGGCATTGATATTGATCGGCTAACGCATGTGGTTAACTATGATCTACCACAAATGCCTGAATTATACTTACATCGTATGGGTCGGACTGGTCGGGCTGGCTTCTCTGGAACATTAATCAGTTTCTGTTCGCAAGAAGAAATGCCACTTTTAAGCGACATCCAATGGCACATCGCCATGAAGATACCGGTCGTTAAAGATCACCCTTATGCCCAATCATTCCAGACAGTTGATTTAGATGGTCCTGAATTCCGCAATAGTAGTCCGGCGAGACCAAATACAAGTGGATCCCGTCCCGCGAATCGAAGCCATTCAAGGCGTACCGGCAATCGCATCTATCGACCAAGATAAACCTACAAAAAGAAATCGAAAAATAAGGCCCTTTAGAAATGATTTTTTATTAAATATATATTAATCCTTCATTCCCGACATCGTGATTCCAGAAATAAAATATTTTTGAAGCAAGAAATAAATAATCAGCATCGGTATCATCGAAAGAATTGAACCCGCCATCACTACTGGCATGTCAGTTCCATTACCAGTAGAGAACATCGCTAAGGCTATTTGGAGCGTGTATTTCTCTTCGGAGATTAAGTATATTAGTGGATTAAGGTAGTCATTATAAATAGCTAGGATGCCGAGAATAGTTTGCGCAATAATAGCGGGTTTTGCTAACGGAATGATGATGTGCCAAAAAACTCCGAAGGAATTCAATCCATCAACTTTGGCAGCGTCGATTACTTCGTTAGGAATAGCCACAATCGATTGTCTTAGAAAAAATACCGCCGTGGCCGAACCAAACATTGCTGGTACCATCAAGGGAAAAAACGTATCCGTCAATCCAATATTGTCATAAATGAAATACGATGGTATAAGCAAAATGATACCGGGTAGCATCATCGAAAAAAGCAAGAGATTGAACATGATTTTCTTTCCTTTGAATCGTAGTTTCGCGAAGGCATACGCTGCGATTGTGGATGAAAACATTCCAACAACAATCACAGGAACAAGTATGGTTAACGTGTTCACGAAACCCGTCAGGATCATGCTCCTTCCCGTCGAGAAGATTGTATAAGTAGTAAAAACGCGGACATAGGCAGAAAATGAGAATTCTTCACCACTCAAGAACCAGATGAATGGTTGTGCTGTCGCAATTTGATTGTTTGCTTTGAATGAAGTGACGAGAACGATATAAAATGGAATCATATACGCTAAAGTAAAAACAATCAAAATGAGATAACTAATAATATTAGTAAGCGTTTTTTGTTTCAAATGAAACCGAATTTCAGTATTCATAAACCCACTTTTTGGAAATTTTGAAGTTGAAGATTGTTAATATAATAGTGACTAATGCTAAAATCCATGACACCGATGCGGCTTGGCCTAATCCACCCGTTTCAGCGAACGCCTTGTTGTATAAATAAAAAACTATCGTCAAGCCCGAATTATCGGGGCCAGTTGCTGAAATGATTGACGAATTGACGGCATTGATTGCCTGAAATCTTGTGAATTCCTGCAAAGAGCCGATGATTCCGACAATCAAAATGAAAAATGTTGTAGGGGAAACAAGTGGCAGCGTAATGCTGAAAAAACGTTGAAAAATATTAGCCCCGTCGATTTCCGCTGCTTCGTAATAGGCTGGGTTAATGTTTCCGAGCGCAGCAGAATACAAAATCATGCTGAACCCTGTTCCACACCAAACGCCCATGATAATCATCGCTGGCATGAACCATTTTGAACTGGTCAGCCAGTCGATTGGTTCAATTCTGAATAGCCCTAAAAAATCGTTTATGGGGCCGAAATTTGTATTCAACATCGTCCGCCACATCAAGACGATAGCGACGATGGAACAAACATAAGGAATGAAAATGAAGGTTCGATACAACCGTTTCATTTTGAGTTTTTGATTCAAAAGAATGGCCAATAAAAGTCCAAGACACATGGAAATCGGTAGCGATGATGCTGCGTATAATGTGTTGAAAACAGCTTTATAAAATAATGGATCACTTAAGACTGAAATATAGTTTTGAAACGGATTGTGTGTCAAGAAGGAAATTTCGGTCAGCGCAAACGAAGGAATGGAACTGAAGGACATGAAGAAAGAAAACAGTAACGGAAGAATTCCAAATAATAGAAAACCGATTACTGGGATGCTTGCGAAGAGCGTCCCAGCAATTGTTTCTTGTGTCTTCGCTTTAAGTTTAAAATTTCTTTGTTTTGCCATTACATATTATTTTAAAGTATATGTTTTTAGTTTATCGTTTGTAACGCCCTTATAGTTAGCAAATAAATTATCGACGGTGGCTAAGCCATTTAAAACGTTACCATTTAAAGTTGGAGCCCAAAGCTCGATCCAAACATCGTCGGCTAGCAAAGTCCAGTCACCACCGCGCTGCACTGAAGCCGCATCGAGAAATACCTCGTTGTTATAAGGTCTTGAAGTGCTGGCTAAAAAGTTCTTGTCTGGATTAGAAGCTATCGAAATCTGATTGGGAACGTTGAATCCGGTTGCCGCTAAGGCATCTTGTCCTTCAGCCCCTGATAAATACTCAATAATCTTAAAAGCTTCTTCTTTTACGACGGATTTCTTGGCCATTGATATACACATTGACCCGCTATGGCCACCGGCCACACCATTTTCATGTTGAGGTAACGGAGCGACATCCCAAGCAAAATTAGCGCTCTTGCGAAATTCAACGGTGGCGTATCTTCCCTCGACAAAAAGTGCAACGTCTTGATTAGTAAACAATGACATTTGATTGGAAATATCTGATGGTCGCGGAGAACGTTCTGATTCAAAATTTGAAATCCAATAATCGAAAGTTTCACGCATTGAAGGCAACTCCACGATATTGCCGGAAGCTATAAGGTTTGCGGTTTCCATGGGATGTTCTTCCATATAAGACAAATCATAGTAATCTACAAAAGTGTTTTGCTTATAATTATGACCATTGATAGTCACAGCCTCTAGAACACGGAAATTAGAACGTTCATCATCAAGAGTGAACTCCCAATATCCTCCTTTATAGAGAGGATCTTCGGTTTTTTTGAAATGAATAACATCGCCGCCAATGCTCCAACCGGCATAGAACCACCAACTGGAGTAAAAACCCCATCGCGTTTGATGAGAACTGGCAATGGTACGACCGCTCGAGAGTAATGTTGACAGAATATCACTTTCCTCGAAGGTCATCGCGATTTTATTATTAAAGACTTTATTGAGTGGATCGTATCCACGTGCGTCAAATTCCTGGTTCTCGAAAACAACCTTCCCATCATAATCATCATCATAAGCAGAAATTATAGTAATATCTTTGGCAAGCAAGGCGTCTTCGTTGTAATAAATGACTGTAGGACCAATATCCTTTGGTAAACCCCAGATACTCGCTTCTGGAGAAGATTGATACGTATCTACGTCGAATTGATATCGTTGCATTAATGTTGACCAAATATCATCAAGATCGATTTTTTCACTGTAAGTAATATATTCCTCGAGGTTTTCGAGATAACCATTCTTGGCATATCGCTTAACCATCGAATCACCAACATAAAACAAATCAGGCGCTTGACGACCAGTGAGCGCTGTTTCTAGCACGCTATAGTAACTGGAACTCGGTTTTTTTACGAAATTGACATATATATTGGCATCATTGGTCGCGTTGTAATCACGTAGCAGGTTTTGAAATACATTGACTTCGGCTTCATCGCCCCAAGCCCAGAGACTTACGGTGGTTTTTCCTTCTTCGTCAATGCTGCTGGAACACGCTCCGAGCAATAATAGGAGGCCAAACAAAATGCTTAAAACAATTGATTTTCCAAGATTCTTCACAAGAAACCTCCATTTTTATGATTGTGAGACCCCAACGTAGATGTCGGTCATCATCGCGTTACCATAATTTGACCAAAACTGAAAGAAATCAAATGAGTTGATATTATCGTGCCCATCTGGCATGCGATGAACGGCTTCGGGGTTTTCATCGATGAAATAGCGATAAGTAACATTACCTAATTCATCGGTTTCGGCCGTAATCTTGTAAGCATGAGTTCCAACGCCGTATTGAGAATATTCCGAGAACGAACGACCGCAGCCGATAGTGGCATCTAAAGGATCCGGCATGAATTCAGTAGTTACCGGAGCTTGCCAATTACTGCGCCATTGATACGTCACCCAACCGGTTCCAATCGTGCTAGTCTCGAATCCCCAAAGGTCATCATTAGTGTTCCCACCAATCGTCAGATCTTCCCAGCCACCCCATGTGCCATCGGCTTGTGAAGCAGCAATCGTGGTTCCAATTTTGCCTTGTCCGGTGTACGTTAAATCGGTCAAATTGAATGAAATTTCCCAATTGGTAATCCGTGAAATGTTCTTTCCGACCTTCTCGCTAGAACCTTTATAAATAATAATATCGGTACCTAAAACAATATTGCGATGGGAGGTAGGCGTCAAATCGAACAAAGTCCAATCATAAATCAAACTCGTATCATCGGAAACAGTAATTGTCTTTGCTTCACGATATTCGTCTTTGGATATGCTAAATTCGTACTCACCAATTTCGGTTGGGGTGAATACTGGAAAAATTAACGACTCATCTTCTGACGATAAAACGGATAAGACGACATCGGTAACATCTGTCGTGTCCTTAGTAACTTGGACCATGACCGTGTCGGTGATGTCTTCTTCTGCCAAAGTTGCGCTGTAGTAAATAATAATACCGCAGTTGGTTCTAGCAACGCTCGAGGTGGCGCTAACATCAAGAACGGGGGCGTCTGGATTTGATTCTTCAGACGTTGCTTCGCTCACAGTCTCCGATGAGGATTCGCTCGATGTTGTTTCGATGGATGTAGTCGCTGTGGTAGCCTCAGAAGATGGAGACTCCGAAGTAGTCAATGACGAAGAAACAATTAAAGATGTCGTCTCGTTACTGTTTTGGCAAGCGGTCAAAAATAGTGAAATGAGAATACTAGCGATTAGAATAGTTCTTGTGTTTTTCATAAATGCTCCTTTATTTTTTATATTTTTCAAGATTATTGCACTTGAATATTAGTGATAATTCCATTCATCGAACCCGCCCAGAATTGAAAGAAATCCGTTGAATTAATGAAATCGTGGGCATCTTCGGTGTGATGTATTACATCAAGTTGCTCGTCGATGTAGTATCGATACGTAACATTGCCATCATTGTCGGTTTCTGCCGTAATTCGATAGGAATGCGTACCAAATCCATATTGCGAGTACTCGCTGCCTTGACGGCCGCATCCAAGTGTGAAATCTTCTGGATTCGGCATGAATGCTGTCGTCACAGGGGCTTGCCAAGTGCTGCGCCATTGATAAGAAACCCAACCGGTTCCAAGGACGTTGGCCTCATAGCCCCATAGATCGTTATTAACGTTTCCTCCAAGCGTTAAGTCTTCCCAGCCTCCCCAGGAACCATCGGCGCGTCCAGTTCCAATGGTAATGCCTAGTTTTCCTTGCGCTGAATACGATAGATCTGTTACATCAAATGATATTTCCCAATTGGTTGCTCTGGTGATACTCTTTCCGACTTTGCCAGTGTTAATACCTCCGGAAATCCCAGCGAAGATGATTTCCCCATCTCCAAGGGCGACACCATCGAAGTTGGTATCGAAATAAGTCCATCCATACACGCTATTTACTGTATTGTTGGCAATGATCTTTTTGATTTCTACAACATCTTCATAAGTTACCTCGAGCCAGTAGTTAGCGCTCTCCGTTGCCTCAAAGACGTCGAATTCCATTTCTTCAGCCGTTGTCGCCGTGTGTTTGGTAAGCACCGCGTCACTCACGTCGGTAGCTAACTCCAATGTTTCGCCCTTTTTAATCCGGAGTGTCGCTCCATTGACTGGGAAACCTAGTTCCGTCACTTCATAATAGATGATAATCGCGCGATTGACGCGAACCATACTGGCGGTTTTGCTTAAGTCAATTTCAATGTCTTGAGCAGCTGGTTGTGTAACATTGATTGAACCATTAACAACAATTGTATTGTTAGCGATGTCAGTCAATGTAGCTTCGATGGCATATTCCCCTTCGATTGCAGGAACAAATAAGTTGTTTTCGATAAAAACTTCGTTGCCATCTGGGTCAGTGACAATAAAGTCGGGAACAATGATTGAAGAGAATATATTATCATCTGCTATTGTTGCACCGCCCAATAGATCAATCGTTTCCCCGACTTCGCCTTCGGAATAAGATAGTGTCATGTGCGGGGTTTCAAGTGGTTCGGGTTGACCGAATTCATGAACCGAAATCGCTAATTTAGTGTTGACGGACTCCACCCAGACATTTTTCAAAACATCCGTATAATTATCGTCGATATTCAAATAGGTAAATGCCACATCATCGAATGAAATTCCATAAATAGCGACGTTGTTCATCTCATCAACATAACGTGTGAAAGTGATGAAGTGATCGCCACTAATATTCGCGTTATCGGATACAGAACTCGGCGCATTATACCAAACATTATAAAACCAACCGTGATTGGCGTTAACCGAAAGATCGGCCAGACCATCGCCACCCCAAATCCAGGCCGCCATCGTGCCAGCTCCTGTCGATAACTTAATCGAATCATCGTAAGAGTTTGTGTCGTTTCGTGTCCAGCCAAAATATAAGGCGGGATCCGTAAAATTTGGCGCGTATTGCACGTCTTCCAACCTATAGGTGATAAAATAATCGCCCACAAACGATAATCCGGTTAGACGATATTGGCCGGAATCTACTTTAGTATCGCCGAGGTAACTATCGCCAAAAGAAATCGTGGTTGGAGTTACTCCGGTATTGATGGAGACATCCGGTCCGGCGGAATTAATGGCCTCAAATGATTGAACAACGGCTTGCAAAGTTATTTTTTTGGAAAATGATGCTCCTGATGGAGTCACTAATGCTTCGCCCTCATCATCGAGCACGATAAAGCGAATATCATAACTTCCATCTTCTTCGGCAACGAAAATCCTTGTTTGGGAGTTGTAACTACTTTCGGTGATATCTTCTTCCCCAAATGTAATTTCGACTCCATAATCGGGAGTTTCTGGTTCTCCCAAATTCAAGAAGCGGACATCAAGCAAAACATCTTGGCCGACCAAGCATTCTACAGGAATCAGTGTTGTATCGATTGAGTAGAAATCTTCAACCACCGGTGCCGAGCTATCACAACTCGTGGCCAAAAGACCAAGAAAAACGAAACTCATTAATGTATTTTTTCTCATGATAATACCCTCCTAGTGGTTTAGATAATCAATAACAATGCAATCGATGTAAATGCTTGAATCGGCAGAAATAATAATATTGTTGACGCCTTCGCGTTTAATGTAGAGATCATTATAAAACCACGACATTGAGAAGGAATCATCATATTGGGTATGTGGTGTAAAGATCGAATTATTGTTGCCATTAATATTGACATCAATCGTAGTTTCTAAACTATCGCGATTAGAATAACGAATAGCAATCGCATAAAGGCCATTAGCGGGCACGGCTACGTCGAATTGAATTGTCCCTTGTTCAGAGATAGAAACCGCCTTGTCATTACTGGCGAAACCAGTTTTATCGATTACATAGCAGTCCTCGCTCAATAAGGCCAGCTCAGCTTCGTATTTAATGCGATTGACGATTTCTCCTGCAGGCAATGTTACTTCAGCGGCAATTTTTTCAATATGCTCGACGATGGGATCATCGCCAGACCAAGTGATTTTTTGCAGTCGGGCAACGCGATCCCAGCCGGCACCGCTAAATTTGGCAGCATGATACAGCATCCAATCTTCGGTTCCATCAATCGATTTCGTGATGGAACAATGGCCGGGAGCTATTACTTCGCTATATTCCATATCGGTAGCCATAAGCGGTGTGTTTGGTTTATGCCAGTCATTCACATCGGTCACATTATCTCCGATTAATTTCAAATAAGAAATGCAATAACTATCATCGCCACTATAGTTTCCTGAATAGAAAATAATCGGAACCCCACTAGGCGAATATCCAACAGCGGGGCCCTCGTTTTGGCGGACTGATGTCACCTCATACTCATACGTAGGTACAGCAATAAGGTGGCGGGCACTGGCATCCAAACTCTTGACCTGCAATGGATTCCCATTCATAAGTTCTGTTATATATAAATTTTGTTGATATCCATCATTTATGGCATTGGGCCAGCCTGACCAAATTATGTATTGCTTACTAGCATAATTCATAAATGTCGCGTCAATTGCACGATAATCGAGAGGAAGTTCAATTTTAACAGCCGCTTCCCATTCTCCAAAAAGATCGTCTGTCACACTTTTTATGCCATAAATTCGTCTTGCAGTATCTCTTTCAATGGAAACTGCTAAATCTTGTGTGGCTGTGAAGTAGCAATACCAATGTCCTTCGAAAAAGAATATCTCTGGAGCCCAAACTTCCACCAGATTAGCACTTTTGGCTCGAAAAATAATTTTAGTCGCTGTTTCATCGCTATCATTAGCGGCAAGTTGTGTGAGCTTTGGTGATTTGATGATTTTGATGCCGCTCCCTCCCGTGAAGGGGCTATTGTAATAATAATAACCATCATGTAAAAATACCCAAGGATCGCCCAACATCCTATTATTTACCAAAGGATTGTAAAAAGTTTCATTCATCGGCGTTCCCGTCATACCAGCATCAACTCCAGTCGAATTGCATCCAGCTAACAAAGTAGCGATTAGTACTATCCCAAAGGCAAAAAATGTTTTCGCTTTGTTAATCATGTTTTAATTCAAAAACTCCGTTCTTCTAATAATATGGTTTTGATACACAAGGTCAAGTTCATTAAAATAGCCGCTCCATCCCCAAACCCTGACAATAAGATTCTTATGATTTTCGGGATGTTTCTGTGCATCAAGTAAAATTTCGCGATTCACAGCATTGAGTTGCATTTGGTGACCATTCAATTGGACGAATGTTTTAACTAAACGTGCCACTTTATCGCAGCCTTCTTTGTTTTTGAATAATGTGTCATGGAATTCGAGAGTTAATGGTCCGCCGTTGCATACGCGTTCTAGATTTGCTTTTGTAAAAGATTTAACGACCGATAGGACACCAGTGAAGTGGGTTTGAAGCGATGGCGAATAATTTGCAGCGAAATTTTCCCCCTTCAATCTTCCATCAGCTGTGGCGCCAAGGTTTTCACTATACCAAATGTAATACATCGCGCTTCCCGTGCCTGGACGAAATATCCCGCCGCGACAATTTCGATATTTTCCGCATTCATCGGAAAAGTCATCAAGCAACCATGTGGCGAGATTATCAACATAATCATCATTGCTTCCCATTTTTGGAGCGGAAATCAATTGGTGACGCAACTCGCCATAACCATCAAAATTGTTTTCAAGTGCTAATAGCAAATCATTTTTTGAAATCGATTGGGTGTCGAATATTCGTTTTTTAATCGCAGCAATTGCATCAGCGGCATTCGACACTCCAGCTCCATGAAAACCAAAATTATTGTATGTTCCACCATCAGCGATGTCTTTGGCCAACATAATTGTCCCGTCCATCAATATTGATTGGAATGGAGACGGAGCAATAAAAATAGTGGCGGTTTGTTGCACCATTCGTTGTACTTCTATTGCTATGCGCTCATGGATTGCTTGCTTGAAATTATTAAATGTCGTCGAAGTATTTAATGAAGTCTTAATGGCATAGTCCACAATGGCGGGAAAGTTCAAAGCATCAATATTTGGTATATCCATTGCTTTTCCAGGAATGATGAATTCCCAGCATGCAGCAACAACATAATTTCTTGCATCTTGGAGTTCATATCCCCACTTGACAAGGGCCGGAATCACCACATCGTCATTGCTATATTGGGGAAATCCAAGACCTTTCTTGGTCAATTCGGTTCCTAAAGAATACCAAGTGTCTTCCGTGTTTTTCGAAACGCGCATATTAATCTTTGGATCAATTAAATTTAAGTCGAGAGAGGCCTCGAGAACTAACCGTGACAATTCATTGAATGCTTCGCGACCCTCTACGTCGCAACCCCCAATAACAAGACTTTGTCCATTATCCCCTTGCTGAACACCAGGATATAGATCCGTATCAAAATTAAGCGATACGAAAAACTCCTCGAGCATGTTTTTGGCGTCCTCTTCGTTGATCGTTTTGTTTAATATATCTTGGGAAAAGTAAGGGTATAGGTATTGGTCCAAACGACCAATGGTGATGTGCTTGTTGCCATTTAGCCAAAGTGAATAGATAAGTATTTTAAGAAAGAGTAGGGATTGGTAGAATGTTTTCGCTCCTTGATGGGGAATAATTGCTAATGCATCGGCCATATCCTTGCTACTAGACATTGCCTTCAATCGATGTTTCTCAACAAGCAAGAACACAGCGGCTAGTGATTCGTCCATCGCTTGAAGTTCTTCTCTTTGGTTTTCATTCAATTGTTGGCGCAACCTTGTATTAATTTCACGATGATGAGCATCAAGTCCAATTTCGATCGTACGACCAAAATTACTTGAGATATTTTGAACGATTCCTCCATCAAACAGGAAATGTTTCTTTTTAAACTCTTCCAGCTCTTGTTTAGTTAGAATGTTTGGAATCTTTTCAATTGTGCGATAAAAACCGAAACGGTCTTCCGGAAAGATAATCGGTTTTTGAATGGACACCAATCGATAGAGTCGCTTGGAAACTCTTAAACATAATGGGACATCGTGCTTTGAAAAGTCGCTTGCTAAATCAAGTTCTTCATGACTTCGCTGTTGCCGATATTCCCGGAGCAATAATCGTTCATATATTTGTTTTACCCGCATATTCATATTAAAAAACCTTCACTTTCAATCCGGCGGATGTAAAATCCTCCACACAGACTCGAGAGTCGATCGTTTCATCAAATCGTGGTTGATAAACCTTACCGATTGATGCGTGTTTGCTTCCCGCCATCTTGTTGTAGGGTAATAACTCAACCCACTTTAGATTCTTAGCATCCCTCAATATTGAGATGATGTCGTCAATGTTTTTCTTCGTATCGATCACGCCTGGAATCAATGGGACACGAGCAATGAAAGGAATATTCATCAATTTCAGTATTTCATAATTTTGAAGAATCAAACTATTATCAATATTTTCATGTAAGTAAGCCAATTGATTATCAATAATTTTCATGTCGATGATAAGTAGATCGAGCAAAGATACTATTTTTTGGAATGTGGCCGAATTGCAATAACCGCTGGTTTCAATCATCAAATGCGTCTTCCCTTTCAATTTCAATAAGACTTGATACAGGAAATCGGGTTGTGCTAATGGTTCACCACCGGTAAAAGTTATTCCGCCATGATTCATATTCAAAATATCAACATTCTTTGACAATTTGTCAACCAGTTCATCGGGTTCGAAATCTTCACCAGAAATACGGATTAATCCCCGAACATTTTCATCAATCGCAAGACCATGAGTCACCGCTTTCTCGCGACAAACAGGACAAATTGTTCCCAATTCATCGCAACGTGCACATCCATGAGGGGATCTAACAACTTCATGGTCAAAGGATATTCCTTCGGGATTGTGACACCAATTACAGCTGAGTGGGCAACCTTTTAAAAAAACGGTTGTCCGAATTCCCGGACCATCGTAAACGGCAAATTCTTCGATTGAAAAAATGCGCCCTTTCATTATTTTCTACTTTCCAAATACTTCATTTAACAAGGAAATATCGATTTTTGGTTGGTGTTCAGCATCAAGCAGTCCGTTAGCTTCTTGTTTTGTATCCGTCAACTGCGTGTAAACAAACCCTGAAAAAGAAGCCCGGCGAATCGTGTTGAGGAAATCTTCTAAATGCTTGACAAAGTCGGTCTTGGCGACGCCACCATAAGAATAAAGACCTTTTGTCATCGTCTCTTTGATTGCAAATCCGCCAAATTCGGTCAAAATCATTGATTGTCCGCGATAAATTTCGCCGTTTGCCATGAGCTTTCGTGACATGGGATAAAGTTTTTGGATGTTTTCTGGTTTGTATTTTTCTTCGAATCCATCAGCAGAAAAAGCATAATCGTGAATGCTGATAAAATCTGTTTCATTAATATTTTCCCAGCCGTCGTTGGCGCTGACTATCCGCGTTTGATCAAGTGTTTTGCACAAATGATACAAACTCTTAATCATACTTTGTTGGGCTTTATCAACTAACGCTTTTCGCGCCCCCCAACTCTCGTTTACGGGAACCCAACAAATTATACTTGGATGGTTGTACAATTGGTTAATCAAATCGATAAATTGAGAAAAATTGTTTTTAACCGAATTATGATTGAATTCATAAGTGCTCGGCATTTCTCCCCAAACAAGAAATCCCATTTTATTGGCATAATGATAAAAATATGGGTCTTCTATTTTTTGATGTTTGCGAGCACCATTAAACCCCATTTTTTTGGCAAGCCCGATATCTTTTTCGAATTGATCGATCGAAGTGGCGGTCAGATCTCCGTCTTTAAAATACCCCTGATCTAATATCAACCTTTGATAGAGAGGAATATTGTTTAAGCAAATACGTTGATTCTCATCAAGAGATATTTTTCGCATACCAAAATACGTATTGACAACATCTAAATCATTTTTCGCCGACTTTAAACAAATCCTTACTTGGTATAGATTAGGGTGTTCTGGCGACCACAAATGGACCTCGTACACGCTATTTTCTTCTTTTAGATTGATAACTTGTTTCGTGTATTTCCCATCAAGCGTAAAAGTGATTTTCTTAACTGGTCTTCCAGCAAAAGACACAGTGATTTCGGCTTCTTCTGCCTTTCCAAGTGTCTCAAGTTCAAATAGAACAAAATTCGTATCAATGTCAGGAGTCATGCGCAAACCAACGAGATAATCAATCCCGACTTTTTCTAACCAAACACTTTGCCAAATACCACTAGTTGCCGTATACCAACACTCTTCGGGTTTTACTTTCCAGAACTGCTTTCCACGAGGTTGTGTTGTATCATAACCATCTTTGACTCGAATAGTAATCGTATTTTCGCCATTATTGACATAATCAGAAATGTCACTCTCGAATGAAGAATATCCATTACGATGAAAGGCTGCGAATTTGCCATTAACCCAAATCGTTGCTTCGCTGTCAATTGCATTGAAACAAAGAAGGATTCTTCCATTTTCAAAATTGCCATTTAGGGTAACCTTTTTTTGATACCACATGACATCATGCAGATTTTCATCATTAATGCCCCCAGTAACTGATTGGGGAGCGAATGGCACAATGATGGTTCGAGAAAAATGGTGGGTTTCTAAATGAAAATCATGCGATAGTCCTTCATCATCGTCGTCAAAATCAAAATACCAGGGACCATTGAGAGATTGCCATGTCGTTCGAGCAAAGTGTGGGCGCGGATATTCTTGTCGCAAAATCATCATTTCATCCTCACTAAAATTGAAAACGCTTTCAAATCCAAAAATATTATATGATGAGGGCACCATTATGTTAATTGAACACTAAAAAGTTGTCAGAAACAAAAGCATGAACTACAATATTTTTGTAGTAGAGTCAATTTTGAAATAGAAAAAAAATCGGGAGGCTGTATGTTAGTAAACGAAATATTTAACATTTTTGAAGACGATAAAAAAGTGCTCGATATCGCTCGGGCGCTGTCCTCACCTCAGCGACTCGATATACTAAAGTTATTGAGCAACGATAGTTTGAGCATTAAGGAAATCTCCAATCGATTAGATTACCCATTATCATCAACATCTCTAAATATCACAATTTTAGAAGAATGTGGCCTCGTAAATACCCAGGAAACGGTAAATTCTTTTGGAAAATCCAAATTATGTAGTCGAAACATCGATCAAATTAATTTCATCCTTTATCACTCAAATAATCAAAATACCAATTCCATGGAAATTTCAATTCCAATTGGTTCATACACAAATTACGATATTGAGCCCGGATGTGGCATTGCCACTCCTCAAAAAACGCTAGACATTGATAATGACGAAACTGTCTTTTTCCATCCCGAACGTTATCGCGCTGGATTGATATGGTTTGCAAAAGGATTTCTTGAATACCGTGTTAATAACAGGATGCTTCCAAAAAAGTTGAAAAAGTTTGCTATCTCGTTTGAAGCTTGTAGCGAGGCGCCTTTTTATCGCAATGATTGGAAATCCGACATTACGGTCTGGATTAATGATATTGAAGCCGGGACTTGGAGAAGTCTTGGTGATTTTGGTGGTCGACCCGGGATTCAGAATCCAAAATGGTGGCCCAGAGAATTGACTCAATTCGGATCCTTAGTAACTTTTGATATTGAAGAATCTGGTGTTTTCATAAATGGTATAAAAACGTCTGAAATTACATTGATTGAATTTAATTTATTCACAAAAAAATATATTTCAATTAAGATTGGCGTCAAGAAAGATGCTTACTATTGCGGTGGTATCAATTTATTTGGGTCTTCTTTTGGTGACTTTAAGCAGGATATAAAACTAGATATCCAGTGGTAATATCGCGACTGCCTTCATGGTTACCATTCTAATCACTGGAAGATAATTTGGGTTTTAAAAATCCATAATTGTCATCCGACACGACCGAATATAAATTTTACGCCGTTTCAAGAACAGAAACCATTCGCGGCGCACTGGAAGCTATTTCTCTGTCGCCAAGCTAAAATTCCTAATAGGTTTTACACCTAAAAACGAACTGGTGAAATCGTACATTACGATGACATGGTCTTCGAATGCATCAAAGTGTGCAAACCGCTTTAGTCAGGTTGCAACATGCCCCAAGAACTATTCAAATACTGATCTTATACGAACTTTGACGATGTCGTTAACTTCTTAATCTGCCCGGCTCGTTCTAAAGGCAATTGTTCTTATTCGAACTCCATCACTGAAGTCGTCAACAACCATCTCAAAACCATCATCAAGTCCGCTTATGGTTATCATAATTTTGAACGATTCCGAAAATGAGCTTTGCTCATTTTCTCTAACTTTAAAACGAAAAGAAAAGAGCCGTGATATTCGCTATCATAGCTCTCCACTTTAGATTTTACAGTTTTGATGGTGTGGTTGACTCATTCCACCTTTTCCACCATTGATTTTACAGAGTTGAAATTCCAATATATCGGCTTATAAATTTATCCGTTTGCGACCAAATAGATAGAAGGCCGTGCCAAGCAAGAATAAACCTGAAATAACTATTATAGTCGACATGCTTTCAAAGTTAATTCCCTTTTGTACCATTTCAGGATTAGCTGCCAAAGGATTGTATGGTGCATTAGTCGAACTGACGAGGAAGTAGTTCCATGACAGATGTGTTGGCCGATATTTATTATAGAGAAATACAAATCTATCTCTTGCACCGACGATTTCTGCATCAGTGGTGCCACTCGCGACAAAATAGTTCTTTGCATCATTTGATAATGTTGTATATTCGGTTTCTAATGTTGTCCAAGGGACGTTTCCTCCATCAAGAGCGGTGCAATATGATGCTGTTTGTTCAAGAAAGTATGCTCCGTATGATTTTGCATCTTGAACATATGTCAAGCTAAAATCAGTAGTCAATGGTGTTATTGAAACCGCTTCATCTCCTGATACCACTTTTTCGTCATTAGAGGGGCGCAATCGAACATTTTTGACGCTAATACAACCCCAGTCCGTATTCAAATTATCAATAAACTCAACATAATATTCTTTTGAAACATTAAGGGCCGCCAAACTAGTCCAATGGTTGTCTAAACCACCACCTGATTTAGTACTAAGATTTGCTCTCCTCACCAATCTTTTAACTTCAATATTTGTTCCAACTTCTTTAACTGAAACGAATAATTGCTTATCGTTTTGAATATTCCCTTCCCAATCCCAAAGAAGGTGAGTGTTAGTTCCATTGATATTAAACGCCGGCGAACGCGCCGCGCCAAGATCAGAATTTCCGAGAATGGCGTTAGTCCTAGCTGCTGAATCCCACCTAAATACGTTATTAGGATTTTCCCAATTGGTTATATTGGACGTCAGTTCATTTGAAATTGCATTAGTTGAACTGCTAACTCCATTTATTGATGGTTTGATATCTACTGCAAGGAGGTCTCCACTGGGTGGATTTTCACCTATGGTTGGGGCTGTCGAGTAATAAGTTATAATACTATCAGCGGACAATACGCACCACTCATGGGATGCGGCTTCAGTCAATGTTATGTACATCTCATCGGCAAGATATTCGCTTAAATCATAATAGTATTGGAACATATAGGCTTCAGCATTTGAAGTTCCAGACAAAGCGGTTTTTCCAAAATGACGATTTCCAAAACGAACAACCTCAGTGTGCGTGTCTGCTAAACGAATAGACATATATGCAGTAGCGGTGCTTTTTCCCCCGCCCAATCTAAAACTAATCCAACCAGAGCCGCCCAATAAGAAGTTTGATGACCTAAGGTGGCCCATTCTTTCTTGGTTTAGGTTTTTATTAGCTTCGACATAGGGATACGCATAAACTCCAAGATGGTAATTACCTTCGCGATTGTATAGATCGGTAGAACCGGATCCATAGTATGCAGTGGAAACCACACGCTCTGGATGAAAGGCAATTAAATTTGGTTCTTCGCTAGTTTTCCAAATTCCGTACCTAGTCCATCCTGATAAATCGCCATTTTCAAACCCGCCATTGGGTATTTGATAGGGCAGAAACTCTGCATTAACTTCGTTTGCGTTATCAGCGTCTGGCAAATTAATGCCCACAAGAACCGCCGAAACTAGGACTAAAGAAAGTAATAATTTCTTATTCATGGGATATTCTCCTTTTCATAGTAGCGCTTACATAAATACATTCTTATAATATGCGCACATGAATAAAAATGTCAATATACGCTTCTTAAAGATTAAAAATAATTAATATTTGATTAAATTAAAGTTAAAGACTATTCGATTCTATTAAAACCAAATATCCTTATTTAAAAGAGCCATAATCCCAGCGCCAATTACGCCCGAATCTTGCCCTAAAGAAGCCATTTTAATAATAATGTGTGGTTTAATTCCATCATGAGTGTATGGTTTTGTCGCTTCGATAATCTTGTCAAAAAAGTAATGGGAGGATTTGATTAAGCCTCCACCTATGACAAAAACGTCGGGTTCGTATAAAGTAATCATATTGGAAATCGCCATCCCCATGTGATTGACCCATTCATTAATGATGTCCTCGCATGCTGGGTTAGCAAAAACATCTCCGGCATGTTTTGGTGCAAAACCTTTGTTTTTGGCCATCCGTACTAGGCTTGACCCAGAACACCAAGATTCAAAACTACCTTTATTCATGCTTGTATTAGGTTTATCAATGCTTGGGTCGATAATCATATTGCCGATTTCCTGGGCAAACCCGTGCTTGCCGGTATAAACCTTGCCGCCAATTACTAGGCCCCCGCTGATTCCAGTCGATAGGGTGATATATTGGACTACTCGATATCCTTTTCCGGCACCGCATATAGCTTCGCCATAAGCTGCCGCATTGGCGTCATTCATTACAATAATCGGCAAATTGAATCTCCGATGTAGTATTTTGGCAATATCAAAATTGCCCATTCCAATATTAGGAAGCACATGAACAAACCCTGTTTTAGGAGTTACGGGTCCTGGAATTCCAATGCCAATTTCTATGATCTCTTTATCTATTTCAAGGGCTTCATTAATGAGATTGGAATTTTGCGTAACAAGGCCATTTAAGTCGTTTTTGACCGTGGGAACAGTTTTTTTCCAGACTACGGTCCCTTGGTCATCAACGATGGCAATGCGGGTGTTCGTCGCCCCAATATCAATGCCAATTGCGTATTTCATTTTGTCCCTTTGCTTTGATAGCAAACCACGCATTTCATGGAGCCGGATAGTTCTAGGTTAGTCGCCATTGAGGTGATAATGAAACTATCGCCTTTATGACAATTTCTTCCCTCAATCATGCCAGCGCCTTCAAGAATTGTCAGTAATAGATACGTTTTATTTTCTATCTTCATCAAATGGTTGACGTTCCATTGTTCGATTGAAAAGTAAGCGCCATCAAAAATAACCTCGCGTTTGTTGGAATGAGACAAAGGCAATTTCTTGGGAGCAATGGATGTATCTGGAATGCTTGTTACATTAATTGATTGGGCAATATGCAGGTCCCGTTTTTGCCCTGATTCATCAAGGCGATCATAGTCATAAAGGCGGAATGTCACATCTGATGACTGTTGAATTTCAATTAATAACGTACCCTTTAATATCGCATGAAGTGTTCCTGGGCGTACAGGGATGAAATAATTTTTTTCAACCTTTTGATATCGGAGCAATTTGTCCCAAAGTCCAAGGTGTACAAGTTTTGTAAATTGATCTTTTGTCGTGGCATAATGACCAAGTTGAATCTGATGATTGCTTGGGGCATCAAGAATAATCCAGGCTTCTTCTTTGCCATTTTGTTGTCCATATAAATGGGCCATTTCATCATTTGGATGAACTTGAATCGATAAATCGGCTTGGGCATCAATTAGTTTCACAATGAGTGGGAAAGTAGTGTGCTTATCAAAGGCAAATAAGTCTTTATGATTTAAAAAAACATCACTTAAACGAAGACCATTAAGGGGACCATTCTCAATCAGACAATCTCCTGATGGGTGTGCCGATATGGCCCAAGCTTCGCCGATATTTTCATTGGTGGGTAGTTCCTCAAAAAACGATGATAGTCTTTGACCACCCCATATTTTTTGTTGAAATATCGGTCTTATTTTCAATACTTGGAGTTCATTCATAGTGCTGCTTTTTAAGCATATCATCGATGATTTTAATTGCCTCTTCCTTTAGCTTTGTAGCCACTTCAAGCGTGCTTCCGCGCAACGAAAGGTAAATTTTTAGTTTTGGCTCGGTGCCCGAGGGGCGAAATACGATGGTGCCTTGCTTGAATGTCAACCTTATGACATTAGATTGTGGCAAAGAAATCGCATATTGCTTCTTCGAATCAAGGTCATACCCAAGTGAACTTTGGTAATCTTCGATTGTTTTTATGTCAAAGGAATGGAAAAGGTGGTGGCCACTAGCGCGTACTATGTCCATAATCCGGTCAATCTCAGCAATTCCTTGTAAACCATTCATTTGATAGGTCAATAAGTCGTCCGCAAAATATCCATATCGTCTATAAATATCTTCAAGCACCATCGAAATCGATACACCTTCATTCAAGTAGTTGTTGAACATTTCCGCGCAAATAACCATGGCCTGAAAAGCGTCTTTATCGCGCACTTCAGGTGAAATAAGATAGCCATTGGATTCTTCATATCCAAAGAAGAACCGCTTTTTATCGTCAAGGAGTTCGATTTGCTCACCGATAAACTTGAATCCTGTCAAAGTATGAATCACTTCAAGACCTTGATTTATAGCCATGATTGATCCTAGTGGGGGCGTTACAATCGTGGTAATCAAAACGCGCTTGGCTTTCTTATCGATTGGGCGACTTTTGAGTAAGTAGTCGAGCATTAAAACGCCCAGAGTCGCTCCTGTTAAATAGGAATACTTTTCTCCGTCTTTATAAGCCACTCCAAGCCGATCAGCATCGGGATCGGTGGCGAATAAAATATCAAAATTCAACTGTTTTCCCAATCGTTCGGCCAGAATAAACGAAGAAGTGTTCTCAGGATTGGGAGATCCCAGCGTGGAAAATTGATGATCAACGACGGATTGTTCTTTTACCGTGGTAACGCGATATCCTAATCTGCAAAGCAATTTAGCGCCAAAAGCAATACCCGTACCATGAAGTGGGGTATAGACAATCTTTAATTTTTTTGGTTCTTCATAATGGGCCGATAGTTTTAGGAGCATGTCTAAATAGGCTTCATCTTCGTCTAATCCAATTTCTGCAATCAATCCCTGCGTTTTATATTCTTTATAGGCAGCGGTTTTAAATTCAAAATAGTCTCCATAAGCAATCATTTTTTGTCGCACTTTGTCAGCCTTATGAGGCACAAATTGGCATCCATTTTCATCGTAAATTTTGAACCCGTTATAGTTAGGAGGATTATGGCTAGCCGTGATGACAATTCCAGCATCGGCGTGAAGATGACGGACGGAAAACGATAATTCAGGAGTCGGTCTAGGCACTTTAAAAATGAGGGTTTGAATACCATAGTAAGCCAGCGTTTGCGCACAGATCATGGCGAAATGTTTTGAGTTATCGCGGGTATCAAACGCGATTACGACTTTGGTGGGATGGTGGTGATTTTCTAACAAAAAGTGAGCTAATCCCATCGTCGCTTGCTTGATGGTTAAATCATTAATGCGGTTAGTCCCCGCGCCCATGATGCCTCGCATACCGCCAGTTCCAAAATCAATGTTGGTCCCAAAGCATTCATCGATTTGTTGCTCACTCATTGAACGCAACTGAAGACGCAATGGTCTCGGTAAACGGGGTGTCGATTTCCAAATTAAATAATCGTTTTTCATCTTTTCGCTTTAATAAATTGACTATATCACAAAGAAATTTAAAATGAGCAATTATCCAAAAAGGTTATAAGAAATTAATGGCATTAGTGTTGATAAATCCAAGATAAAGATAATTAAAAAATAATTAATTTTAAATATTAACTTTATTTTTGATTAATTATCCATTAAGATTTGCTTAAGGGATCAACATGGGAAAAATAACATTACAGCACATCGCTGAAAAAATGAATGTGAGCACCGTCGCCGTCTTTAAAGCATTAAACAATCAAAAGGGTGTAAGCGAGCAATTGCGGCGCAAAATCAAAAACTACGCCAAGTCAGCAGGTTATGTCGGAAAATCTTCAAGCGTGGGAATCAACAAAAAAAGATTTCTTTTCTTCATCAATCAAGATTTTTTCCTTACCCCATCGGAACAATATTACTCGACAATCTTCTATTTTCTTACAGGCGAGCTCGCTAAAGTAAATAGCATGCTGCAAGTAGCCTTCATCGAACCGGAACAACCAGTTGAAAAAATCCAAAATGTTATTTCGGCCTATAATCCAGATGGCGTTTTCTTCGCTTGTGAACTAAGCCAAAAAATTCTTAAATATATGGAAAACAGTGATTTACCAAGCATCTTTATCGATATTTTTTCACCCCTGTACGCATGCAATTATATATATGTTGATAATTATCAGTCTTCATACATGCTGACTCATTATTTAATGAATAAAGGCCATCATAAGATTGGATTTGTGGGCAACATTAATAAAACAACCGCAATCTCAGACCGTTACTTAGGGTATGTTAAGGCCATGAACGAAGCAGGAAATCCGCTTAATTCCGCTTGGCATATCAATGAAAACATCGAACGCAGTCAGACGATAACTGAATTGCCACTTGATAACATGCCGACGGCCTACATCTGCCATTGCGACTCAGCGGCGCAAAAGTTATATACGATGCTTTCAATTAATGGTTTGCGTGTGCCCGACGATATTTCCGTTGTCAGTTTTGATAATACGATGCTTTGCGATAACTTGTTGCCGAAGTTAACGTCTCTTGGTCCCCACAAAGATAGTATGGCGCGAAAGGCTCTCACTGCCATGATTGATGCCATCAAGGGCAAACGGTCACTCGTACAAGTTAGATCACACCTTTCCGAGCGAGATTCCGTTAAAGATTTGACCATAATTGCATAATTTTTTTCGACTATTATTGCTAGTAAAAAACCATACGGTACGCAATTTCTAAAGATAGATATTAAATTTTTAATGCGTATGTAGATTAATTTTTTAATTAATGGTTGTTAAATTTTCTTTTATTTCTTTTTGCTATGATATACTTATTAAGTAGAAATGCTGGAGGTGGCAATTATTAAACACCTTAAATATGGTTTTATTAGTATAACGGCGCTTTTGGTCGGTGGTTGTGGTTCTCTAGTTCCATCGAGTTCTTCAGACGAAATATCATCGTCTTATTTTGATTCTTCCCTAACTAGTTCATCCGAATACATATATCCCACGCCCGCTGCTCGAATTAATAAAAAAATTGCGACCGTAACTCATTTTCCATATATACCATCAAACTATGAATATTTTGATTATCGCTCAGCAGCAATTGAATTAGATGATGTCGTTTTCAATTTTGCCAACAACCCAAATGTCGTGTTGCCTTCTTACATATCGACTGATCCATCTTCTTGGCAGCCTATCGGTTATTGGCTTGATCAACCTAGGCAGCCTCCCGTATATGATCCACTAGAAACTGGTTATTTAAAACGCACATTCGGATTGCCAACTTATGTTGGCGATAATCGTGTCATCAGCTCTGGTAGCGAAGCAATGACGACAATCGCTAGCGTGCTCGGAAGCAGTTTTCTCGGCATTGATAAACAATCGCAAATGTTTGGAAGCGATGAATATGATTTTGTCGAGATGACATTTGCTAGTTATGACACAGGTTCAAAACTAGTCCACAACTATGGTATACAGGGGCAAAGCTTCTGGTACGATTTATTCCCTCAAATTATATTTACACGTTTGTACGACCTGTATCAATCCACGCCTTTTATGCGTGAAATGGTCCTTAATGGGGCCGATGAATGGCTTGAGGCATTACCATATTTTCAAACTAACGGCCAGCCAGACTTTGAGTTTGTTGGTTTTAATGTAGTGCTTGAATCACCAACGCTTACTGGCGGTCATATTGAGCCTCCCAATGGCGGATTAGCATTTATTTTTTATGCCGCTTATGAAATGACTAAAGAAGAAAAGTATCTCGATGGTGCCAAAGAAGTGCTTGATTATTTACAAACTTATCAAAAAAATCCCAATTATGAAGCTCTAACCGACTATGCGCCGTATGTGGCCGCGATTCTTAATGCCAAGTATGAAACGAATTATGATGTCGGAAAGTTCCTTGATTTCATTTTTGATGGCGATTCCGCGTTTCGACCAGGTTGGGCCGTCATGAATAGTAATCTTGGCGGCTTCCCCGCCCATGGCCTCGTCGGGCAAAGCGGCGATTACGCCTTTGCGATGAATTCCTTCCATTTGGCGACAACTTTAGCGCCTTTAGTCAAATACGATGTGCGCTACGCCGATGCAATTGGGCAATATTTGCTTAATCTTGTCAATAATGCTAGGGTGTTTTTCCCACATACTCATGATTTATCGCACCAATCGATGAATCGTTATTTGCCGTTTGATCTAAAGGGATCTCTTGTATATGAGGGATTTCGAAATTACTATAACAGCACCACTGGTTATGCCATGGGTGATGCCACGACGATGTTTGGGCAACCATCGGATTTAAGCCTTTATAGCTCGGCCTTCATTGGTGGGCTTGGGTCGATCGTGAGTCCGACAAACATCGAAGCTATTCTAAAAATTGATTTGAATAAAACCGATAGTTTTGGAAGAAATGATTTCCCCCATTATCTTCTTTTCAACCCTTATGAAGACAATCGAATAATTAGATATGATGGGCCTGAGACCTCCTATGATTTATTTGATTTATCCTCACAATCATTCATTGCAAGAAATGTTTCAGGTTCAATTAATATAAGGTTACCCGCGCGGGGGTCGCTAGTCGCCGCCGAACTTCCAGGTAATTCATTTCCAGTTCTAGAGGATGATCAATATTTCGTGGGCGAAGTGCCACTAGTACGAAAAACGGTGGCCGTCAATTTAACAAACATCGTCACGCGGCAACAATTGACTTCTTCGAGCGCCATCAATATTGAAACGCTCACTCCGGCAGATGATGAAGTTGTGAATATGACGATATCATTCAACGATATTATCGTTTACGATGGAGTTCCCGTGATGGTGTTTCATTATGACAAAAATATGTTGCCCAACACCGATTACACATTAAAGATAGAAATAACTTCCGAGAAAGGGCATCGCGATTATGTGACTAAGCGCGTCGTGTGTTTATAACTAGATGAAAAATAAAACTTTTAAAATATTCGGTCTCATCACCTTGTCATTCATCGTTTCTAGCTGCACAAGCAGTTTAAGCAACGAATCAATTTCTGAAACGAGTCTAACATCTACAACAAGTGAAATTACCACAAGCGTGATATCTGATTCTAGCGTTAGCACTTCTTCGGGCATCCCAATTTGGGATGGAAATAGCGTCGTTTATTCGCCCCAGGATATTCGTGGTTTTGGAAGCGGCACTCCCGCCGGGGTCGCCAATTATGAATCGTCGTCAGATACCGTCATTATTTGGAATATCGATGCAAGCCTTGATAATTATGGAGGCGTTCAAACGCCAAGATTGCTGCTTGATTTTTCTAAAGCGGTCATCTTTGAAATGGATGTCATCAGCAGTTACTCGCAATACATTGTTAAACTTGCCGTTGAAGGAGAAAGTGAATACTATTACGTTCTATCGGACGAAGGAACTCCCGGTCTCATTTCCATCAATGTCGTCGATGCCATGCTTTCAACAAAATATCGCGAGAAAAATACGCAACCTGATCCTGGCTATGTAGCGGGATGGAAATACGCCGATCAAACAAAAAACTGCACGTTTCATGTTTTAGCAAAGGGTCCCGATGGGGAACGGCAAACCGCCGAGTTAGTTTTGGGGCATATCGCCATTTATAATAATCAACCCGCCGTTACCGGCGTCACCATTGAATCTAGTGAGATTATCGGTGGTAAGATTGAAAAACTAAAAAATAGTTCACCAGTTAATCTACAAGCGACAATCGCTCCTTCTTCAATTAGTGATCAAACCATCTTGTGGCAATCTAGTAATGAAAATATCGTCACGATTACAAGCATGGGTCAATTGTCATTCGTTGGAGTGGGCACTACTTCCATCATTGCAAAATCACGGGTTGATCAAAGTAAGCAAGCGACACTTATTATTAACGTTTTAAGTGGCTTTGAAAACCCCATAACATTAACTAGTGAGTTAACTTCTCTTGCCGTAGACGGTTCTTCAACTGATGAAGCGCGCTTCCTTGATTTATTCGCCACGACATGGGGTGCCGATATCAATCAACCACTCGAAGTGGAATCGATGGTGGCGCTTGATCATCATACATATAATGACGAACTAATTATCGAAAACTATTTTGACGCGAGTAATTCAACCCATATAAGCGAAGCCCAAGCGCGCCTTATTCAAGGCATGGTCGGCATCGGTCTAACATTACAAGGAACCTCGTCAGCCACTATGTATCGGCTAATTGATGGGCTTTTGTATCAAGAAGAATACGCTGGATCATTTAAGGCGGCATACGCCACAAATAGTCCTGCTTGGACAAAACTTCCTCAATATAACGAAAAAGGAATCATCATTTTGCCCAGTGGTGAAGTTCGAAAATATCAAATGACGATGCTTGCTGCCGAATTGTTAAGCAATCTCACGCCAAGCGATTTTATGAATACAGATAATTGGATTGTTCCCGACCGAACTAGACAAACCGAAGATGCCATCATTCACGCATTAAGTCCCGCCTCTTTGCGCATTGAAGGCGACCAGTTAGTCATGAGACAAAACAAATATCCCGAAGCCAAATATTGCTTTGGCGGTATTGTCAGTCAAATGCATCAAGTTGAAGCAAGCCAAGAAGTCCAAATATTGCTAAACATTACCCGTCTTAATCAAATGAGCGATTACATCAAAACGATGTGGGAAGTTAAAATCATTTATTACCAAGCTGGTGGAACCGTGGCCGTAAGCTCTAATCCGCTGAAAGTCGCTTCATCAAATAAAAGCGGATTACACACGATCACATTTAATCCAACCTATGATTATTTCAGATTATATCTTGTTGTTAATGGTAGCGATATTGGCGCCCAGTTTGCCGATGCTGAAATGCGTTTGAGTCATATGAAAATGTACGCGATGGATTGAAATATTGTGGAAAAGAAATTATTAATCAAAATCGAAGACATCAAACCATCGCGCCCTGATTTTCGCGTCATTGGCATTTTTAACCCCGGCGTCATTCGCTTTAATCATAAAATCATCATGCTGGCGCGGGTGGCGGAAGCACGTATCAACGACGATGACGCCCACATCATCATCCCGATGTATCGCGATCGGGATTATTCTTTCTTGAAAATTGCTTCAGATGATCCCAATTTTGATTTTTCCGATTGTCGCGTTATTCGTAATCATGAGCAAAATTATTTATCCTCAATCTCTCATTTCCGCGTTGGCTATAGTAATGATGGCATTCATTTTAAGTTTGATGAAGCGCCCATCCTTCCTTCATCCATTTATGAAGAGTATGGGATTGAAGATCCCCGTATCACTTTCATTAATAATCGCTACTACATAACCTACACCGCCGTAAGCACCCATGGTATTAATGTCGCTTTAATGGTCACCGATGACTTTAAAACATTCGAGCATTTGGGCAATATATTTCCGTTTGACAATAAAGATTGCGTCATTTTTCCCCAAAAAATCGGCGATTATTACTATGCTTACCATCGTCCAAGCAAAAGCGATTTTGGTAAACTCGACATCTGGCTAGCGCGCAGCACCAATCTCATTCACTGGGGTGAGCATAAAGTCATGCCTGAAGCCCGCACTAGTTACGGGAATAATGTTCGCTTTGGAGCGGGAGCCGTGCCTTTTTTAACAACGCGAGGTTGGGTCATCATTTACCACTGCGCTGACAAGAAGCACCACTATCATTTAACGGCGATGCTCGTTAATAAAGATGATCCAAGCAAAGTCCTCATGAAAAGCAAGGCCCCTCTAATCGAACCAAGTGAACCCTATGATAAAAATGGTTTTGTACCCGAAGTTATCTTCACTTGCGGCCTTATTAATGATGAAAAAGGCATTTGTGTCTATTATGGCGCCGGCGATCAGCAAATCGCTTCGTGCCGCCTTACTTATGAAGAACTATTTGCTAATATGGAGGCGGTCGTATGAAACGCATTACTGTTTGGCTTCCATTAATTTTGTTATTAACGACTCCCCTCGTTTCTTCATGCAGTTCAAATGAAGGGACTTCACTTCTTAAAATTGCCCTCGATGTCGAAGATGAAGGTCGCTATGATGAATTATTCGCCTCGTTTCTAGAAGAAACAGGAATTGAAATTAGAGCAACTTACGGACAAGACGTGGGAAAATTAATTGGAACTAAAGATGAGCCCGACATCATAAAAACAAGCACGGTGGTTGTTACTTCAATGAAACCTTCGCTGCTCGATTTGACGCCATTAATCGAAGCGGATGCTGATGTTGATACGTCGATTTATCTTGATGAGATAATTAATGCTCTAACGATTGATGGAAAAATATATGCGCTCCCAACCTCGATTAATACTTCACTTCTTTATTACAACAAAGCGCTATTTGATGAATCCGCAGAAGCATTGCGGTCGTCTTTAGGCTTGCAAGTAGATGATAGTGTCTATCCACAAAGTGATTGGACCTATGATGATTATCAAACAGCGGGAGTTGTTTTATCAAGGTATACGGGCACACCTCCCAATGTCACCTTCACCTCCTTTGGAGCCGAAGCGCAACTTAATTGGTGGGGCGAATGGCTCGTTTATGTGCAACAAATGGGTGGCTCCTTTTATGAGCCGAATTCCAACAACCATATCTGCGCGCTTGATTCGCAGGCAGCGCTTGATGCCACCACATTCTTCCGCAATAAATCGATGGGTCCCGTGGGAATCAAATTTGCACCTGACGCCATCGAAAGCGCCTCTTCATTTTCATTTTTGGGTGGCAACATCGCCATGATATTCGGTGGCCACATGGGTGATTGGTTCAGTTATGATGCGCTCGGCCTTGATTGGGATATACAAGTGTTGCCAAAACCGGCGGATCACCCTGATGCGCGCGGAGGCGAAATATCCGCCGATGCGTTTGGAATATCGGTAAGAAGCCACTACATCGATGAAGCTTTCTTGTTCCTAAAGATGTGGTCTGGCCCCGAAGGCGCTTTGAAAATGTTTGAATATGGCAAAGTCGGTGCCTTAAAAAGTATGGAATCGCTAATCGCTGGTTTACCAGAAGATAAGCAACCACATATTAATATCGCGGCTTTGTTTGACGCAATTGAAGAAGCAACCACGTTGCCGAATGAAAAGGATTTTTCCAAAATCATGCGCGAAATCGTTATGAGCGAACTTTATAAATTAATGTATACCGGGCGCGGTGCCGAAAGCGATGTAGCCCTTGTTTTATCGCGAATTAAACAAAGCGTCGATCAATATTACGCTTCTCTTTATGGTGGTTAATGATGAATAAACCACTGGCGCACACACCTTTCAAAGTTAATTTCCATCGCCACTACAAATATTTTCTTTTGTTCGGAACGATTGCAATTGTCGGTTTTCTTCTTTTCTATTTGTATCCCATTATTCGCACTTTTATCCTATCTTTGACTGACAAGACGATTTTTGATACTGATCCCGAATACATTGGTTGGGCCAATTATTTATATGCCCTTCAAAACGATCAGCTTTTTGCTTTATCAATCAAACAATCGCTCATATTTGCTTCGATTAGCGGAGTGCTTGTCCTTGTTACTTCACTAATTCTTGCCCTTCTTCTTAACTCGCGCGTTAAATTCATCGGGGTATTTAGAACGATCTACTTCTTACCATTTATCATTCCAAGTTTTGCGGTTGGCGCCGTTTATAAAAACTTGTTTAATCCAACGACTGGCTTTATCAATAAAATATTGGAGTTTTTGGGAGCCAGTAATCCCCCGTTATGGTATATTTCTCCCGATTCGGCCTTAATGACAATGATCGTCATTAGTGCATTTGGATTTGGGGTCAAGATGCTTGTCTTTTTAGCAGCATTACAAAACATATCTCCGGATTATTACGAAGTGGCCGAACTTGAAGGCGCTTCGAAAGGGCAACAATTTTTCAAAATTACACTGCCTTTAATTTCTCCGATGTTATTCTTCAACATAATTTTGATTACAATCGATGGCTTACGTGCTTTCTCGTTAGCGTTCGTGATGGGAAATGGTCAAGGGTGGCCCTCAAACTCAACTTTACTATTCCCGATTTATATGTTCATGACGGCTTTTAATATGCCATTTAAGTTAGGATATGCCGCTGCAATGGCTTGGATCTTCTTTTTAATCATCCTTGCCCTAACCGGGTTAAACTTCCTTCTATCGAAATTCTATGTACAGAAAGATGTGACTTGATATGGGCGCAATAGTAAAACTCAAACATGGGGCCCATCGTAAAAACGGGGCAAAAAAACAAACGCGTATCGCACTTACTTATATTCTATTGATTGCCTTTGCCATCGTCGCCTTAATGCCACTCTATTACCTAATCATTACCGCGATGAAGGATTTGTCAGAAGCCTCAACGCAAGCAACGATGTTTCCCCAATCGTTTGCTTTGTTTGAAAATATTCGCTTCGTTATCACCCATCCCGATTACAAAGTCGTTCGCATGTTTTTAAACACGATGTTTATCTTTTTAATGAAAACGACGGGGACCGTTATCACTTGTTCAATGGCTGCCTATGCGTTTGCCATGTATAAATTTCCATTTAAAAATGTCATCTTTTTCATTCTGTTGTCGACGATGATGATTCCGGGAGAAATACTGGGTATCCCTATCTATGAATTCATGGTCAACACCGGATTAAAAGAGGTCGCATATATTCCGTTATGGATCGCTAGTTGGTTTGCCACGGATGTCTTTATGATTTTCCTCTTCCGGCAATTTTTCCAAACGATTCCCAAGCCATTAATTGAGGCGGCGCGGATGGATGGTTATGGGGAATTAGGGATTTTCTTTAAGATTGTCTTGCCACTTAACACGCCGGTAGTCGTCACCGTCATCTTGCTATATTTTGTGGGTACTTATAACGATTTATATGGGCCCGCCCTTTATATATCTGATAGTTCTAATTGGGTAATGGCCAATAGCATTTCGATTTTCGAAAATTTATTTCAAAGTGGCTCCAGTTCATATCTAGTTCCTTGGAATTATGTGTCAGTCGCTAGTTTAATCGCTTTAATGCCCGTTGTTTTAATTTTTAGTTTCATGCAAAAGAAGTTCTTACAAAGCGTAGCCGGCGTCGGCATTAAGGGATAATAGTATGCAAAATCACTCATGTAATCTTGATCAATTATTGATGGAGTATCGGTCCAGTAAACGTCCGCACATGATTAAAAAACTCCAATTTTTAGGAGTAGATGGCTATGATGTCTACAACATTTCTAACCCATTTGTTTGGGAAGGTAATGAATACATCGCGGGCCGCGTTGAAAAACGTAATAGCGAAATTTCTTCAGTGCGATTTTTCCGCCGAATTGGTGAAGATGTATACGAAGCTACTCCAACAATCCTACAAGATCTACAAGATCCCTTCGTGGAAATTATTGATGGTCTCCTACTTGTCGGAGGAACTGAAATTCATTATGAAAAAAACGGGCCAATCGATAGTTGGAGCACTGTTTTCTATCAGGGGAAAACATTTTCAAATCTGACCAAAATCATTACCGCCCCCATGAAAATGAAAGATGTGCGCATTCAAAAAGGCGAAAAATATTATGTGATGTCACGTCCTCAGGGTGGAAATGCAAAATGGGGCAAAATCGGTTTTGCTTCCGTAGAATCATTAAAAGAACTCACAACGGAATTCATCGCAAAAGCCCCGTTAATTGATGATTTGTTTGGTGATAATTGCTGGGGTGGCGCTAATCAAATGCATATTCTAAAAAATCGTTTCATTGGCGTTTTAGGCCATGTGGCGCGCATGAGCAAGGGCAATGTTCGTCATTACTACGGCATGACATTTGCCATTAACCCTAATACAGGGAAACGGACGCCAATGAAAATTATTTGTGAACGGCAAGACTTCCCTAGCGGAGCAAGCAAGCGGCCCGATTTGTTAGATGTCATCTTTGTGGGCGGCCTTGTTCGTAATAGCGACAAAACAGCCACTATTTATACAGGTGTATCAGACGCTGAAGCCCACTATGCCGTAATTGACGATCCCTTTATAGAATATGAGGAGTTAAGTGAGTAAACCATTCCAAAAACTAATGTTTATTTTAGGAATTGCGCTATTAACCAGCAGTTGTGATTTTTCTTCGCTGGTTTCATTAAGCGATGATGATTCCCAATCATCGTCAATCAGTCATGCGAGTGTCCTAAGCGAAACAAGCTACCTCGAAGTAGCTCCCGTTGAGTCATCATTTGATTTTGATGTCCTTAATGAGATTCAATTTTCGTTTGACGCTGATATTTTCGGCGATATTTCCCATATTGAAGGATTAAACATCGCTAACGGTGATTATGTGATTACAGAAAATCTCATTACTATCAATCCTAATTTTCTTGTTACATTGGACCCCGGCCAATACACCTTGACCCTTTATGCAACTAATGGGAACGCTCGGTTACCAATCCAAGTTATTGACCGTCACAACCAATATCGCATTATTAATGAATCGCTAGAAACAGGTAATCTCGTCGGTTGGACATCAAAAACAATTTTTAAAGGAGAAAATAATCTCCAATCATTTACCGATGCGGGCATCGTTATTAATGGCCCAATTAACTCCGCCACAAAAACATATGATGGAAGTGGCGATTTCCTCTATGGAATTCCTAGTAGTGAATCACTCGCTACTTGGGAAGAAAAAATGGGCACTATCACTTCCTCTTCGTTCACACTCGGTGGCGACGGATATATTTCATTCAAATTGGGCGCCGGAAAAAATATCGACTTAGCACATTTATCGATTAGACGCGTTAGTGATGACCATGAACTATATCGGTTTGGCAATCAAATGTTTGATATTTCTAGCGGCGAAGAACAATATTTTGGAGAAAATCTTGTTACTTACTTTGCTGATATTTCAAATCATCTTGGTGCAGAGTTATACGTCGAACTAGTCGATATCGGTGGCCGTGATTGGGATTTTATAACGTTTGATGATATTAAAGCATTCCATGAAGAAATTCCTCAAGGCATCGCAGCCATTAATCAATTGCCCCCGATTGGAATTGATTACGCGCCTAATCAAATTGCTAATGGTTATTTTGTTTCAAATCTTGATTACTGGACGCCATCTATGCAAACTGGTTGGCAAAAAAATGATGGGACAAACAATACTTTTATTGCAAGTGACGGCGTGCTCCGCACTAACGCCACTGGCGATAGTGCCCGCGGACTACTACGCTCAACGCCATTTAGAGTCGATGGATCGGGTTTCATGTCGCTAGAACTTGGGGCAGGGCAAGGAAGCCGCAACGATAAAGACACTTTCGTTTCCATCAAAACGGTTTTAACTAATCGCGAAATAATTCGTTTTGCTAATGTTCGTCATAATGGAAATGAATTGATTCGCTATTATGTTGACCTGCGCGAATATATGCAAGCCCACTTATACATTGAAATCATTGATAACGGCATGGGTAGCTGGGATACGCTTTTTGTCGATAATATAATCACTTTCTATTCTGAGCAACCAAACATTACCTTCGCGGATTTGGCCGTGAATTTAAACTATTGAAGGGACCCTTGATGAAACGACAACTTTCTAAAACAAATTTGCCGCTAATAGCATTGATGCTATTGGTTTCGAGTTGTGCATCTAGTTTAACATCAAGCAGCGCTTCTAGTTTTGAAAGTTCATCGACGACTTCATCTTCTTCATCAAGTATTGAAAGTAGCGAAATAACAAGTGGCGCCACTTCGGAAATAAATCCCGCGCTTTATATGCCTATTAATGGTGATTTTGAGACTGGTGATTTGTCGGGTTGGGAAATCATTAATGGTTCATCCTTCGCCGATGCGGGCATCAGTGATTTAACAAATGTCAATGTATCCATAAACTATAACAAAGAAGGAACATATTTCTATCGCGGTACCAACGAATCTAGCGAGGGTATTATGCGTTCTTCATCATTTGTCATTGGCGGAACTGGAATCATGACTTTCAAACTAGGTGGTGGCTACTTGCAAGCTTTAACTTATATCTCGATTGTTAGCGCCCTCACAGATATTGAAATTTATCGCGTGGGAAATTCACGGTTTAACGAGCCAACAAGTGGATACACTGATTATCGCGTCGAAAACATGAATGACTATTACATTAATTTGGCCCCATTTTTAGGGCAACAAGTGTATATAAAGATTGTCGATCAAAGTATCGTAAATCACGGATACTTAACGTTTGATAACTTTGTCACATATTATGCCAGTTCGCCTAACCTGTCATCCTTCTCATTAGCTCCCAACATCATGCCGTTATTTCAAGATTTTGCGGGCACGCCTGACAATTTGTATAATGGCAACTTTATCACGCGCACACTGGCTGGTTACACAGTAATTGGCGAAGAAAATGTTTTTCGCTCGTCCCATATAAACGAAAACGGCCGCTTAAGTAATCGTGCCGATGAAACTAAAATCGGTGTGCTCCGCTCAAGCGCCTTCAAAGTGGCCGGCACCAACATCATGTCATTTAGGCTTGGAGCGACAAAGCATGAAGATGTCACCTACATGTCCCTGAAACTTGTGGGGACAAACGAGGAGATCTTCCGCACTTATAGCAATCGCTGGAGAGATGCCGATGAAGAAAATACTCATCTTTATCATATCGATTTATCCGCGTATCAAAACAATGCCGTTTATATTGAATTTGTCGACAATTCCCGCGCGGATTGGGGATTATTAACAATTGAAGCTATTCAAACTTACTATGCCTCTTTACCGCCTGTCCTTGATGAAATAGCTTACAACTTGCTTGATAAAATAAATGTTGATTCAAATTTTCAAGCGATGCGCGATTATATAAATCCTCTCATCAATTCGATTGAGGACGCCACCGAAAGACAAACGGTAATGAAAACCTTCTATGCCACTATAGATGGCATTTCCAATAGTAAGGGTAACTGGCCAAGCGTGCTTCAACATTATTCTAATGGCAACACTTTCATAATTACGGGCGACATTAATGCCATGTGGCTACGAGATTCAAGCGCCCAAGTGCTGCCTTACTTACAATTCATGACGATTGATAACGACATACGCCTTATGGTAAAAGGCTTACTACGACAACAATTTGAATTCATCAGGCGCAACCAATACGCAAACGCCTTTAATCCGGGAGGTTCGGTGTTTGAATTAAAGTTTGAAATCGATTCGTTAATGTATCCGCTCTGGCTGGCTGACCAATATTTCACAATAACGGGAGATGTCTCGATTTTTGATTCATTCTTCCTGATGTCGCTTAATAAAGTGCTCGATACCCTTGCAGCCGAGCGAAATCATAGCGACGATAATTACCGCATCACTAATCAAGCCGACCGCGATGCCGGTCCACATGAAGTCAACACCGATAGTGGCCTGATTTGGAGTGGTTATCGCCCCAGCGATGACGTTTGTTACTATAAATTTTCCATACCAGGCAACATGTTCGCTGTAGCCACACTAGAAAAAATGGCATCTCTACTTACTACAATTGATAAATGGCCAGAAGTGGCCACAATAGCCGCCACCATGGCAAGCGAAGTAAGAACGGCAATTGAAACTTATGCCGTCTACAACCATCCAACCTATGGAAAAATGTATGCCTTCGAAGTGAATGGTTTTTCTAGCAATCCCGATTCTTCAGAAGGGAAGTTACTAATGGATGCCGCCAATATCCCAAGTTTGCTATCAATTCCTTGGCTTGGTTATACTTCACTTGACGATGAGGTATACCAAAATACGCGTGACTTTATTCTTAGCGACGATAATCCTTATTATTACGAAGGCACATTCGCCAGCGGCATCGGCGACCCCCATGATGGAATTGGGGGCACCAATCCACACCCCGAAACTCCAGTCCCATGGCATATGGCTTTAGCGATGCAAGGTTTAACAAGTAACGACCAAGAAGAAATATTGACAATGATTGACTATATGACGAGTACCACCGCGGGAACTTTTGTCATGCACGAGGCTTTTAACGCCAACAATCCGAGTGAATACAGTCGCGATTGGTTCACTTGGCCGTGTGCTTTGTATGCGCATTTATATATAACCAAAATTTTAAACATCAATCTCTTATAGGGGGAAATATGAACACAAAGAAAATATTATTTGGATTAATAAGCCTTGGCCTAATTATGGCCACAGTGCCCACTAATCCGCTTACAAGCACAGCCGCCACTAGAGAATATGGCGTTGATTTAGCGTTCAACCGCCGCGTAAAGTCGAGTGACCATACCGACACGAATTATAACGTTAACGCCGTTGATGCTAATGCAAGCACAAGGTATGCCTCCGTCAATGTCGACGATGCTTATTTTTATGTCGATCTTGGTTCCATCGAAAAAGTGGGAAAAATCATTATTGATTGGGAAGCGGCTTACGCTAGTGAATATCAACTATTAATGTCACTTAACGCAATCGATTGGACGTTAGTGGCTTCTATTACAAAAGAGGATAGTCAAAAGGACGAAATCGAATTTCCCGAATGGCTCGAGACTAAGTTTATCAAGTTTCAAGGCGTGCATCGCGCGTTGAATTATGGTTACTCCTTTTATAGTCTTGAGGCCTATGGCCCAAAAAGTGCTGCCGTTGGTGGAATTGTAAGTTATGTGTCGAGTAATGAAAGCGCGACTGAACTTCCTGGATCCGCCTTAATTGATAATCTTGCGCAGACACGTTGGGCCTCAAACTCTAATGATAATCAATATGTTCTAATCGATTTACCAGACGTTACATCGTTTGATCTAGTAAAAGTTCGCTGGGAAGTATCCTTCGCCCGTATTTATAAAATATATGGGCACCCTGAGACAACTGAAACTTTACCATTACGCGAAGATAGTGGGTGGTTTTATCTTACCGGAACCGAAGCGGGTCTTGGAGAAGTTGATTCATTTGCATTAGAAACCAATCAACAGACGCGCTACATTAAAATTGAACTTATTCAACGTGAGACTAGCGAAGCCACTAAGAAAACAGGCCGCTATCCGTGGCAATCGACCTTTTCTATCTATTCGTTTGAATTATTTGATTGGGATACCATTCATGCCGCTCCGCTCGGCCGTCCCATGGAATTTTCGCAAAATAGCCCCGCTTGGGTCGCGATGAGTAATATCACCCTATACGATGGTGGCCTCATTTTAGCGCCTCACGGATATCCGATTGAAGCAAATGGGGTTGTTACTAACATGGAAAGCATCACTAATGGCGATATCCCTGGTTTCGAATCGTATGCCACCTATAATCCGGCTGTCGTTTATGATGATGAGCGGGAGATGTTTCATATGATATACCGCTCGGAATTGCCCGATCGCTTTGATGTATATTTTGGCGACCGCTATGAACTAGGCCATATGTCGACATTGTCTTATGCCTATTCTTACGATGGTAAAAACTTTGTTCGGGGAGAAAACAATCCCATTGCCTGGCCCACGACTAATGATGAAAGAGGTGGCGGCCTTGAAGATCCGCGCATGTTTAAAATAGAAAACGACCCCAATCGTGGCGGTTTGACAACTTATTACATTACCTACACGATGTATGACAATAGCATCACGCGCGAAGGGATTATCTATACTCACGACTTTGTCACATTTAATAAAGTGGGGCGCTTAGCTCCCAATTATACACAAGCTCATAAATCGGGATCGTTTCTGTCCGACCCCGAAGGAAACGCCGTTAAGATACCTGATCCCCGGCCAGGAAAACGTGGCCAAGTGTATATGATATATATGAAAGATGGTGGCTATACGCGCATTGGATTCACTAGTGATGTCCTCTCAATCGCTGCTGGAGACATCATCGATATCGATACCGGTAATTTTGGCAATAACGACATCGAAGATTTGACGAAAGGCAACGAATCTTGCATGGCCCTGACTAATATTTATGGTCCGGATGATCAAGACATTTATTTAATGTATGGAGGCGGAGTATTAAGCAATCCCTTATTACAAAATCAACAACCTAATGCTAGTGGTTGGTTTTATGCCCTGGGCGTTTTAAAAACTACAAAATCAAATCCATTTGAGTTAACAAATGTAGGGCGCGATTTAGACGAACCAACGATGTATCCAACCGATACTAATAAAATTGATTACGGACTATTCGACAAGTGCATGTTCGCCGACACGATGATTCGTCACAATAATGAATGGTACTTCTATTATGGGGCGGGGGACATGTATGTTGGTCTAGCCATGGCACGCGCTGATTTCAGCGCCGGAACTTCCGCTTATTCGCTTGAGGCAAATACTCTTACTGCCGAAACAATCGCCCTCAACAAGAAATATAGCGATGACAAAACTTCTTACGCCATTGAATATGTCATTAATGTGTATGGTCTTAATGGCTCACTCATTTCAACTCAAAGCACACCATTTTCAATTCCCCATTTTTCCAATTTGGCAAATGGTAAATACGCGAATGGCATCCCTCTATCAATTGAACTAGATTTAACATCCATCCTCGATTTGCCGGTAAATTATTATGTTTCAAGCTATATCGTTGATGCCACGACCGATGAAGTCATTAATCATCCTTCACATTTCCTTGTGGTGACTCCAACCGTCACCCACATGCCACGATAAGGAGCATAACCATGAACATTAAAAACAAATTATTCATCGCTTTGCTTCTTATCAGTCCCATCATGGCCGGATGCGCCTCTTCATCCTTGCCCGATTCATCAAGCACTTCGATTACGGGTTCTTCCAGTATTTCCTCATCATCTTCCACTTCGTTAGCCACTTCGGAATCTATTGCTGCCCCCGTTAATATCGCTCTTAATGAAAGAGTTATTACTTGGGATGCCGTGCTTGATGCTACAGGGTATACAGTGCGTTTGAATGGCCACGACGAATTCCTAGTGACCATCAATGAACTTACGCTTACGGATGATTATTTTGGTCCATTATCGATTGAAGTAAAAACCCATATTGGTGCTAATTGTTCTCTTTATAGCAATGCGATATACGTCATTGCCATTCTTCACTTAACGGCCCCACAAAATGTTAGACAAGATGGTCCCGCAATCTTTTGGGATGCCGTCAGCCAAGCAACTGGATATATCGTAAATATCAACGATGTAGAAAACTTTACACTTGAAACCTCCTACGCAATTGACATCAGTGAACCGACTTCGGTGAAAGTAAAAGCGACTGGTCGGGTTGACGGATATATCGTCTCCAGTCCATTTTCAAGCCCACTATTAATAAGAGTGCCCTTAGTAACCCCAAATAATTTTATTTTTGAAAATGGAATTTTATTTTGGAACGCGATAACTGCGGCCGCATCCTATGAAATTCTAATCAATGACGAACATGAATTTGTCAGTGCTTCTAACCAAGTAACAATTGGCTTTAATTTTGTGGGATCAGTCAATGTGAAAGTTAAGGCGATCGCTTCAGGAGATGAATATATGGATTCTTCTTGGGGCGAAGATACTTTGACAATCCCGCAACTGACACTATCAAAACCGAGCAACTTGAATATTGTCAACAATTTACTAAGCTTCGATGCCGTCGCTAATGCTGAAGAATATGAGATTTACCTTGATGGTGTCTTACTTGATACCACGATTTTGACAAGTTATTTATTAAGTCCCGAAGTGATTAGTCAAGTCGGAAGTTTTATTCAAGTAAAAGCGATTTCCGCGATTCATCTTCCTTCGCTTTTAAGCGAAAAAATATATGTAGGTACGCTTACTATAACTAATGAATCGGAATTAAGAGCACTCGATGAAACTGGTGCTTATGCTCTTACTAGCGACATCGCCTTGACATCTTCGTGGACACCATTGCCATTTGCCGGCTATTTTAATGGCAATGGGCACACCATTTCATCGTTATCAATCGATGATACTAGTGCGTCTTTAAGAAACATCGGTTTCTTCTCAATCGTTGAAGACGCCATCATTCAGAATTTGACTTTAAGCGGATCTATCGATGTAACAACAATAAATCTAGAACCAAATATTGGAGGCTTAGCCGGTCACTCAATTGCAAGTAGCCTAGACAACATTTCCATAAACATCAATATTTCATCAATTTCGAGTAACGGCATCGCCAAAGTTGGCGGCGTAGTGGGACTTTCGGAAACAACCAATATGATAGACATTATTTATACAGGCGACATCGTGGCCACACAGGCGATTACTGGTGGCCTAATTGGTCGAGCGAGTCAATCAAATGAACAAACCACAATTACTCGTTCCGCATCGTTAGGAAGCATCATTGTGACTGGCGGCGAACAAAGCCCCACCGGAGGCTTTATCGGTCAATTAATTGATAATTACATGACGATTGTAGAAAGCAAAGCGGAAATAGACGTAACCGGGCCGAATTATGTTGGTGGTTTTATCGGATACATGGGTAATGGCATCATTGAAAACTCCTATTCGCTAGGAGCTCTTAGTGCCACCGGAATTGAAGGAGTCCAAATCGGTGGTTTTGTGGGTCGCATGGAAGGTTATAACAATCTCGTCCGATATTCGATTGCTTTGAATAGCATTTCAATTGAAGCAGGAACAAATATCGACGCCGGCTCATTTGTTGGAGTCACTCCCGGCGGCACGTGGGTCACAATTTATGATAATTGTCACTACAACAATGAATTATCTTCACTCGATCGCATTGGAAATGTGGCAACTGGACGTGGTGACGGCATTACCGGTCTCACAACGATTCAAATAGGACAATTATCTTTCAATTCGAGCATTTGGAACTTTTCAGGTGCTGAGCCACGGTTAGTCTGGGAACTATAATATTTTTTGCCTTGCAAAGACTTGGATAATATTTCTAAAAGTGACAAGGAGCCGCCATGAAGCATAGTCGCCTATTGGCATCGATGATTCTATTCTTGATAAGCTGCTCATCGAGTTCGGCCGTCTCTTTTTCAAGCTCTCCTGATAGCGGTTCCCTTCCAACCTCAAGCGATAGCGCGTCTTCTTCATCCTCTAGTAATGAATCATCAAGTTATTCATCCGTGGCTTCTTCAAGCTCGATATCGAGTAGTACCTCAAGCGAAGAATCGTCCTATGAATCTTCATTACTACTCAACACCCCTGAAGTCATCCCCTTATCTGATTCTTTCGATATCGATAATCGAAGCGATTTGCGTTACGAATTGAACGCTGAACAAACGATATTTGTGGGAATCGAAGGATATGGAATCCGCTCAAGCGATTATAGCGTATCCGGAAACATACTCACACTTAGCCGTGAATACTTGAAGTATTTCCCCAATGTTGCATCGTATACTCTTCAAGCCGTATTCACGTATGACTTCCAAGAGATTTTTGTCCCCTTCGAATTCGATATCGTGTGTGCTCATCGCGAAAATCGGATTATAAATGGAGATTTTGAGACAGGCAATTATTTTGGTTGGAATAGCTACCCACTTTGGAAAGACGAATCGGGTTTGGTCGCTTTTCAAAATGAACGAATCGTCGCCACGTCGTTTTATGGTTCTTCAAATAGCAATCCATATAATCGCGAAGGTCAGTTCCATTTAGGCGTCTATGGATATCCATACACTTCCACTAGCAAAGACATAAATCAAGAACGTATGGGCATGCTCCGCTCTTCGGATTTCATTCTTGGTGGAGCGGGCTGGATAAGTTTTCGAATGGGCGGAGGACCAAACTCCGGCACCGCTTACGTATCGATTAAGGAAAGTGGCACCAACATCGAGTTGGCTCGTTATGGAAATCGCCATTTTGGAAACACTTCTTTATCACAAACTATGAATGCCGAAGCTTATATGTTTCAATACTACGCTGATTTATCATCGTACCTCGGGACTTCTATGTATGTCTTGATTAGTGATGCTGCATCCCACGAATGGAATGTTTTGGCGCTTGATAATGTTCAAACGTATCTTGAAATCGCCCCTTTGCCCCCTCCCGAGCAATTAGCTGTCAATATCAAACCGAACATTTCTGGCATTGGAGAGAATAACAATGACTTCTCTTCTCATCTAAATATCAGCATTTCTGGTTGGGAAAATCCTCAAGACGTCTTTCGCTTTGTTGATGGTCGCGCTCAATCGAATCGCCTAACAGGCGATGGAGACCTTGGCGTTTTGCGCTCACCTGCCTTTAGAATTGCCCCAAATGGCAATCACTTCCTTACATTTGAATGGGAAGGGGCCATCATGTATGACAAACAATTGTTCGTTTTGGTCAAGGAAGTTGCCACGAATATCGAGGTATTGCGTTTAACGCGACGCGATAATCTCTATCAAAAAAGTGGTGGCGGTTTCGATAAGCATTACTATGACCTAGGCGGTCTTGATGTAACAAAAGAGTATTATATTGAACTTGTTGATAACATCAAATCAAGTTGGGGCCTTATCAGCGTCAAAAACGTATTTCTTGTCAATCAAGAAGATAGTCGCGTTCAAGTGGCTAGTGATGCTGCTACTAACACTTACTACGGCCATGCTCGAGTCGATTTCGCTACTGGCGGACACCGTGTGGCGACGGATTTTAGTTATGAGCCACTTCCAATAATCAACAAAGAAATGACATCGCTCGGTGAAAATGGAACGCAGGATATCATCATAAGCTACCATACGTCTTCATCCCGTACATGGGTCGAATATACTTATGGAGATGGTCCAATCGTTTATGGCATCGTTTCGCTATTAACTAGCAATCCGGAAAACATCTATCGCTTACATTTAGAAGGTCTTTCGAGTGATAGATTATATCAATATCGGATATGCGAATTTGGGGTGTGTTCTTCTTGGAAAGCATTTTCCCTGCCAAACCCCGCCGGATTTAGTTTCATATTTGCGGCTGATTCTCAATCGAATTCATTGAATGAAGCCCACATTCTTAATCGTTTATTAACCGCGGCCATAGATGTTGCTCCGGCGAGTTCTTTCGTTTTGATGAGTGGAGATATCGTCGAGCGAGGTGCCAATTCGCAAATGTGGGATTGGTTCTTTGAAACCACAAAAACTCTTGGTAGTCTTCCGTTCCTAATGACAACCGGAAATCATGACTACTATGATGCGGCTGGCGATTGGGCGAATAACGATTCGTTTGAACAAAACATTCCTCATCCAGATAACGGAATCAGTAACTACTCATCCTACTATGTCAAAATTGGAACCACTTTAATCGTGATGCTTGATGCCGTGAATAGCACCTTTGGGGTGGACCAACAAACGTGGCTAGTTTCGGTCATTGAAGCAAATGCGGCAGAATTTATCATCGTCGCCACGCACTATAGCGCTTATGGCACTTATCATGAGACGACTTCCTCCGGTTTCCGCGCTAGTTGGACTTCGACTTTTGAAGATTTGGGTGTGAATCTCGTCATCAGTGGTCACGATCATCTTTATACGCGCACCGCACCGATGTATCAAGGCGCGACTGTTGATCAAGCTGGTGTCATATACCTGACTGGCGGAAGCGCCAGCGCCAAAATATACGACTTGCCGGAAGAGGTGCTCGAAGATTATGATTTTGCCCTAACCTCAAGAATTAACGTTGTCACGATATTTACGATTAATGAGGATGGCTTATTGGCCCAAGCCATCAATCAATCAGGACAACTCATCGACTCTTTCCAAATTCAAGCCGATTGATGTCAAGACTGATCAGTAAAACAAATATTATTAGTTTGTAAAATCTAATTGATTATTTACTTAAGATATTTAAGAAGTTCTTTGTATCGCGCTTTTACTAGTTTGAACTGAAAGGACAACTCGGAGATAGTTTTCACTTTTAAAGAACTATTAATCAACAGCTTGTCCTCACTAGATTAAGTCCTAGCGATATAATGCATGCCGAAATCATATTTTTCAAGACGATGATAAAGATTGAGCATCCCAGCGAGGTTTCTAGCGATAAATGAATAATAAAATGGATAGGCATCTAATAACTATTTCGCAGTATCGTTTAATCAATTTCTAAGATAGTGACAAAATCACCCGATGTAAGCGTTTGATAGAATGATTTATTCCTTTGTAACTCAAGATTTTTAGGCGTGGGGGTATCGTCATACACTTTCACTTTTTCAAACCAAAAATCGGAATATTCATCAACAAAGCCCATATCTTTGGACCCGGCTTCCCAAACCGCGAAACACTGTTAGATTCGTTTTAAAAACGTTATGGGCTTTCGATAATCTTGTCACAATGAGTCATAAACTTATCTTCATTGAATTTAGTATGAATTAAGCGATGGGGATTTCCATCATCCTCAGAAAAACACATTTTCAATTACAGCCTGTTGATAAAAAGCATCATACAAATGAAAAACCTCCCTGGATAAAAGGAGGTTTTGTTGCTTATTATTTTTAAACTGATGGTTTAACTAGCTAATGTTCCCACAATTGGAAGAGTATTTAGAATTGATGTGGAGTGGGGACTATCCGCAAATGCGGCAGTCGCATCAGTTCCGGCTAGATGCATGCCTTTGTGCCATCCATTACTCCACTCATCAGCGTTAGTGACATCATAGACGATGCCATTAACGGCTATGTAAGCGGTCGCGCCATTATCTCCGTTATATGCGGCAAGCTCTGTTAATGTGAACACGCGAAGTTCCGAAGATACGATCGTTTCCGACGAGGGAGTCTCGCTCGTAGTGCTGACGATACTTGTAGTACTTGTACTTGAGGTGCTTGGAGTAATACTTGAGGTACACGAAGCTAGCAGACCAACGACGCTAAATAAACCAATCATTAATAATTTTTTTGCTTTCATTTATATATTCCTTTCATTTGACAAACGTATAGTAATACTCCACGTTCAAAAGCGCAAAAATAATGCTCAAAAATACATTGATGTCGCGTTCTTTTCATAATGCGTATTTTGAATATTCTATTAATCAGCCTCTATGATTGATGCTATATCATC
>DIVY01000002.1:0-185 GCA_002422535.1 Caryophanales bacterium UBA6120
CACATCCGAAAGTCCGTTTCCAAATAAATAACTGCAATAAGTGTGCAAAACGATAATATATCGATGTTTTCCTTAGGCCGGGAAAGGAGATACTCATGAAAGCCTGGAAACATCTTAACTTTGAACAACGAAAATTGATTGCTCGACTTCTATCGCGTGAAAGCAAATTATGCGAAATATCCGAT
>DIVY01000002.1:209-712 GCA_002422535.1 Caryophanales bacterium UBA6120
TATGTTTGTAACTTCTGCCCAAAGAAATACTCCCTTTGTCCCTTCACCCAGTACCGATATGAAGCCGCCAAAGCCCAAGAGCAAGCCGATTTTCTTCTAAAGAAATCACGAATCGGGGTCAATCTCACGCCTGATGAGTTCACACACCTAGACACGATCGTCAAACAAGGCAGCGATAACAAGCAGTCCATCTACCATATCGTCAAAAGCCAGTCCGACCTTAACATCTCGGTACAAACCATCTACCGTTATATCAACAAGGGGATATTGACGACCAAACGTATCGATTTGCCATATGCGGTCACCTACAAGAAACGCCGTCAAAACAAAATGTACGACTATGCCGACAATAAAATTGACCGCAGCCATCGTACATTCGTTGACTATCTGGCATTTAAGAGAAGCCACCCAAATGTGTTTCCAACGCAAATGGACTTCCCCGGAACAATCCGGACAGATGCCAACTCCATTTTAACAATAACGATCCCCGATTTACAATTTGT
>DIVY01000002.1:753-2385 GCA_002422535.1 Caryophanales bacterium UBA6120
GCATTGAATTCTCACAGATCACCGGTCTAATCGAAAACGGCAATATGTCTAAGAACCGGCAATAACATTGTCATTTTCAGGTTGCAAACATTGCCCTTTTATCACTACTTTTAGCAACCTTATTGCCGTTTCGATAATTGGTTACGGCGATTAATCTCGTATTTGACATTATTCGACAGAAATCGGCATTAACTATGTGAAGTTACAGTTTCGTTGAAAAACCTGTTTTTCATTTTTTAATTTGTTATTTGAGTTTATCAGAAAAATCGATTTTTCGTCAGCCCCCAATGTGTCCCAGAAAATCGTAGCAGTGCAATCATTCTCCTATAAAAAAGCGTTATCTAGGTATGGGGTTATCCCAAGTTATTCATCAGTTAATCATTCCCGTGATGAAAATGTAGCACAAGAATCATGGCATGCATCACTCAAAAAGGAATGGTTATCGATTCGAAAGATTTACATATATAAAGATGGTGTCGACATCATCGGAAGTTACATCAAGTTTTACAACACAGAAAGAATTCATCAAAGTTAAGGTTATAAAACACCTGTTGAATTCGAAAATCAATTATAAATACTATCGGATCCATGATGAAGCTGTGGAAAGCATCCCTCTTAGAGAAACACGGCAGTAAATGTCACTATATGTCAGTTGAATACTTGGTTATACTGCAGTATATCCTCCATCAATAACTAACTCAGAACCTGTTATAAACGAGGATTCATCGGAAGCTAAGAACAAAGCTCCATTGGCAACTTCTTCAGGCTCACCAGGCCTACCTAGTAAGGTAGTTCCAAGTAGTTCTTTGGCTGCTTGTTTATTTTTTAACATTTCGTCAGTCATTGGTGTTCTTATTACACCAGGATGTATAGAGTTTACCCTGATATTGTATTTAGCAAGTTCGGCTGCAACGGTTTTTGTTAACAATCTTGAGGCTCCTTTTGAAGCATGGTACGCAACAGCCGCTCCACTGCCTATGATCCCATACATGGAAGAAATGTTTACTATAGAACCCTTTGTTGTTTTTTTCATTGCGGGGCACACATACTTTATACCCAAAAATTGGCTCTTTGCATTTATGTCCATTACACGATTCCATTCTTCTTCTGATGCGTTCTCTACTCCATTCATACTCAAAATACCGGCGTTGTTTACCAGAACGTCAACCTTGCCCCATTTCTCTGTTACCTGTTGAACAACTTTTTCCCAATCACCAGCTTTTACAACGTCAAGTTTCACCGCAATTGCTTCGTATCCATCTTTGTGAATTTTATCGGCCACTTCTTTGGCCTCGGTTTCTAAAATGTCTGCAACAACAACCTTTGCTCCTTCTTTCGCAAATAGTTCGGCTTCAGCTTTTCCCATTCCTCTTGCAGCTCCAGTAACAATAGCAACTTTTCCTTCTAATCGTTTTGTCATAATAATGACACCTCCCTTTCTTCGAACTCTTTTTCGGAAACTAACAAACGAATCGAAATTACAAATCTCTTCTTAACTCCCTAACTTTTGTATCTCTATTACTACAATATCTTATATTATGTATGATTGTAAGGGTCAAACGCACAGCGTAAAATATTTTGTGTTTGTGTTAGGTGACTAAGTTAAAGCAACAAAAAAGTTGTTTTACGTAT
>DIVY01000002.1:2452-62814 GCA_002422535.1 Caryophanales bacterium UBA6120
TTAACAAAATATATCAAACGAAAGAGTTGCTTAATTTGGCCTTTATCCTTATATTCAAATATAATAATGAACCATTATTGATATAAAAAACTACATTTTTTTAACCACTCAAATCAAGGCTTTCACTTATTTTTTCAAGAATAGGGGACAACCACAATGTTTAGTCATCAATCTACACTTAAGAAGCGATAGTTTATATTTGTAAATGTCATTTATTTCCTTTTAGTGGCTTCTGTCATTGTAATCGGCAATGCTGGCATTCCTTCAATCGAGCGAGTAGAAGGCGATCAACTCGACTACACCATCACTCTTAATGAGGCTAATGCCCCAATTAGCTTAAGTACGGTTGACTTTGAAAGTGGAACGGGTACCGCTCGCTACGTCAATTTCGATTATACGACGGCCAAACGAGGCACAGGATATCATGTCCTATTAGACACGAATGGTATTCTCTCAAACAATGTTGCTACGCGGATCACCTATAGTTGTATCCCGACCGAAGTTGCGGGTGGCAAAACATATTTTGGTATGTATCCGCAAAGCAAGGTGATTGATAGCACACTGATTTCCACCTTAAGTACCGCTGCGGGAACCATCCCAAGCGCAGGAAATAAGCAATCTTGGACTGACTATGGTTACTATATCAGCGGTTCCGTCTCATCCTATATGTGGTATATCGATTTAATCAATCAAAATGAAGAATATCGCGGGGTCTACTTCACTAGCTATCAGCCTTACTATACAACATATGCTTCATCAACCGACAACTCTTATCAAGACGAGAACGGCTATGTATCAAGCACGGTCTATTGATTTAAATATGAGCCGATTACTTGGAGAGTGCTTGATGTTCAAAGCGATATAGCCTTTTTAATGGCAGATCTCCTTCTCGACTCCCAGGATTACTATTATTCAACATCAAATAGAACGATAGAATCGACCACGGTTTATGCAAACAACTATGAATATTCGCACATTCGTTCGTGGTTATATGATAACTTCGATAACACAGCCTTTAGCACTGAAGAAAAAGCTAGGATTCAAACAACGACAGTCGACAATAGCGTTGCTTCGACAGGATACGATCTAAATAAGTATGCATGCGAGAACACTAGCGATAAAGTATTCTTATTAAGCTATGTAGAAGCGATTAGCACAACTTATGGGTTAAGCACAACGGCTTCAAGACAACTGGCACCAAGCGCTTACGCACAGTCCCAAGGGGCGTATACAAATACCAACACATTTGGCCACTGGTGGCTTCGGTCGCCGTACGACGGCAGCGCCAACTACGCGCAGTACGTGCGCAATGATGGCAGCATCCAACACTACCACATCTACTACACGAACTACGGCGTGGTCCCTGCTTTGTGGATTTCACTTTAGAGAAATCACAATCCGTGGAGCAATCAAAAATGGACGAAACGTCATCGCTTTGTGATAGTGAAGTCCATTTTGCAGGAAAAAACAAATGGAAAAGAAAGGCTCGCTCTATGTTTTAGTCAAAGCCAAAGATCTAGCAAACTATGTCGTGACCATTACCGAAAAATCACCGAAGAAGTTTCGGTTTACGCTTGTCAATCGTTTGCAAAATTATTCACTCGAAATTATTGAGTTGATTCTTAAAGCTAATGCGAGTCGTGATGTTAGATTCCGCTTAGAGGAACAGGATAGGGCCAAAGTATTGTTGAATCTACTCGATGCGTTTGCCGAGATTGCATTAAAACAACATTGCATTCTAATCAAACAATATGAAGTGATTTCTAAATTAGTTGCCGAAACACTTGATTATCTCCAAAAATGAAAAATGGCAACGACAAAAACGGTGTTAGCTGAATCTAAAAAAGACTCAGTTTAAGATAAGGAAGGCTTCGACGATAAGTGCTAGGTCGTGCTTATCATCGTTATTCGTCTTTGTCTCATATTCGAAAAAAGTAAATTGATGCCATTTTCTTATTCTTTGTTGTTAACATGGCATTTGCTGATTTATCAGTCGGTATTAAACAGGGGAATAACCATCTAAAGTTAATATAATCTGTTAATGTTTATACCAATAGATGTGTCAAAGAAGCTGTCAATTATTCGTTGTCATTAGCCTTACTTTTAGTTAAATGATACGGAAAAGTTCGACCATAGACTAACTGCGCACTACCTTGAATATCAGCGACTACCATCAACGATTAAATGTTGTCAGTCCTTGCTATAGGCTGAATTCAGGCGAATTAAAGTTACGATTATAAAAGGACCAACATAGTTAGAATGGTTTTTTAAATGAATAATTGGCAAATAAAGGAAAATAGGGCAAACAAATTAGCATTAATTAAAAGACGGCTTGGCTATTTTGTGGATGCTTCTTTTTATCTTGATACATCAATACGTCAATGGAATTGATAAATTGTTCCATGTTTTGTTTTGTTTCTGGATTATACATCGCAGAGCCAAAACTTGCGGTTAAAATAAACGGGTATATTTTTCGAGTGTTAAAAGTTTCAATGTTGGCTTTGATGTCGTTAAGTGTTTCTTGTAGATGGTTTATGTCTTTAGTTTCCACCACGATTATGAATTCGTCGCCACCGTACCGGGCTACAATATCATTGATGCCGACTGATTTTTGTAATACGCGCGAAAAATCTACCAAGGCGCGATCGCCAATTAAGTGCCCATGCGTATCATTGATTTGTTTGAACCCATCAATGTCGAGCATCACTCCGGCAAATAAGGGATTAGCCTCATTGATTTTCTTTCTTAGCGCTTCTTCTAAATATCGTCGATTAAACACGCCGGTTAAATAATCGATATTTATCGTGTCGCTTTGGATACTTATAAATACTAGTAAATAGGCGACTAGTAGCGATGGCAAAACGATGGAATATCCATATGTTACAAAAGTTAAGGCGGTTCCAATTACTGGTGCCAGCGGAAAAAATAAAAACGCCGCATATTTGCGATAATCAATGTTCCGTCGATTGATGAATGTGATTACAAAGGCGGTGATAATCGGAATAAAGGTCCAAATCACGGAGATGAAATAATAGGACCCGCGCGTGTAAAAATTGTTACTATCAATCGTGTAGTAAAAGCCAAAGAATAAATTAAGAACCACAAGGATAACGTTAATCGCAAAGTAAGCTAACAGAAGACCCCCGCTTTTTTTAATAAAGTTGGCATCACCTTGGATTTGATAGATAACGTATATCAGCCATAAGATGGCAATAATCGGATTGAATGTGAATAACAAAAAATTGCCGATGGCATTAGCGGTAGGCACGCTGACATTAGTTGCTCCATCAAGGCGACCAAGCGTATCAAAGACAAACATGAAAATGCCAACGCTGATGATTACTTGAAACAAGCGGGGCCCAAACATCCCGCGCCGACAATTTTTCCAATTGGCCAAAAGGATGACAAGAAGAATGGCCACGCAAATGGAGTTAATTAAGAGGTTACCAAAGAAATCCATACTTTTATCTTATATATTTTATCATTTATGGCGTTTTTATGTACTAAAAGTTATTACCTGGTTTTGAATAAAAAGTCAGTAATCGTTCCAATAAAGATACGTTGTTGTCCCGTGGTTTAATAAGGTGATTAAATAAGCAATTTTGATATGCGGGATTCAAGTTATTAGATTATCTAAAAAGACATGGTCTAAAACCGATTTCACAAAGAATCAGGATGCGCTATCAGTCGCCCTTTATTTCAGGCATCTTCCGTCATCACAAAATCGCCTATCTTATTGAAAATAAAAATGATTATTTAAGCGAGACTAACCACGAATAAGCGGAGGGGAAGTGCTGTGCCCAAGCCAGCTCATTATGGCCTTTAGCGGGGTCCACAAGCGTTTTAATGCTCGTTTCAGGATAGCCACGAGCGACCAAAGTATCGCGAATAATATCGACATAAGGCGTAATCGATGGCTCAAGACCACCGGCGTAGATAAATAGCCTTGGTCGAGATTCAGGATTTGAAAAATCTTTGCCAGTTATAAAAGCATTAGTAATTGAATTCGCATATAACTGCAACGCCGTGGAGAATAATAGAGCATATCCAAACACATGAGGATATGTGAGCGCCATATATAACGAGATAACCCCACCCATCGAGGAACCGCCGATTCCTGTGGTAATGCGGGACGGGTTCGTATTAAAGTTGCGATCGATGTATGGCTTCACAGTATTGATGATAAACGAAGCGTACTGTTCTCCACTTGGATTCGTGATAAAGGGGCTCCCATATGATGATCTGGGCCAATCAGGTGATAATTCGTTTAAGCGATCGCTTGAATTATCAATGCCAACGATAATTGCCCCTTCATAGCCTTCATCCATCATTTTGCCAATTGATTCATCAATTTCCCATTCGCCGGCAAAACTGGTATCGGTGTCGAAGAGGTTTTGTCCATCGTGCATATACATGACAGGATATTTTTTTGTGGTATCGGCGGGATGATAGTCCTCAGGTACCCAAATGCGAATCGTCCGAATTCTACCATCGTTATATTGAGGCATGGTCAGGTGCACGAGTTGCAGGGTACCACGAGTTACGGAATTTAACCCGATATTATTTTTAAAACTAGCGATGGTATCATTCACGGTTTGCCTTCCTTCTTTCACGATGTATGGGCGATTAGCGATTTTTCCCCCTGTGAAAAACCTTCAAAATTGGCCCCGGGGTTTTATCAATTTGGTCTTCCAGCACAAGCGCATATTTATATTCAATAAAGCGATTAACGTCAGTTGCATCAAACAATAATTCAATTTCGTAGTTGTATGAATCAATTTCGCTAAGAGCGTATCCTTTGGCGAAGGGATTCCAGCCATTGAAATTACCGGCGATTTAATTTGTGAAGTTGCAGCGATATCAATGGGGATATTGGCCTTAAATGTTATTAAAGGGGGACCATCATATTCGCTACGAAAAGCGGTTGCAGCTATATCTTCGCTTGATTCATTACTTTGACTTGAGTCAATTAGCAAGTTATCGCAAACAGCTACTAGGGACATCGCTCCAGTAAATATGACAAATTGATGAAAAATTCGTTTCATTGATATATTTCTTTTTCTTTATATATGATACAAAAATTACGGCTGTTCGAAAATTTAAAAAAGCATCCGTAGACGACCTAAGCGACAAGTCAAAATGCATGTTTATGGTACAAGCGTTTTCTTAACCCAGATGCGCGTATTCCATCTAAATAGCATAGCGATACCGCGCAAAACTTCGTCAAGCGCCAATACGATAAAGACGCCGATAACGCCTAATCCAAACCGATAGCCGAGCAAATACGAGCCTAATCCTACCACGACTGATAGCGAAAAGAAGCCAACAATTCCGACAAAAAGTGAATCACCGGCGACCTTTAGCGATTCACCGGTAATAAGGTTGATGGAACGACCGATTTCTAGACCGACTTGAATCCAAAGACACAATTTCACCAAATGGACGATTTCTTCAAGTTCGTGACCATGGGCACCTTCGGTTTGAGCGAACAGATTAATAATCGGGTCGCCAAATATTGCCAATAGCAAGGCAATCGATACCGAGATGCTGAGTCCCCATAAAGCGATACGTTTCGTTTCAGAGGCGCACCGTTCATAATTATGGCGCCCGCACCGGAAGCCCGTCTTGATTGAATTGGCGTGGGCTAATGCGGCTGAAGGGATAAAGGCAATCGAAGCGATATGTTCCACGGTGACGCGGACGGTTACTTGAATGCCAGAGGGGTCATAAAGATTCAAAATGGTTACTACGGTGGCCATCGCCCCAAAATACATAAATGTTTCCAAAGCGGCTGGTAAGCCGACTTTCAGCATGTCCTTAATGATGATTCTCGTGGATGTATCTAAAGTATCGTCGGCAATGATGGGAACATGGATATAAGCTAAAATAATATGACCGACAAGATTGACAAAATGGGATACGGCTGTTGCGAGGGCGACACCGATGACGCCCCAATGGAATACATAAATCGCTAAGACATTAAGTACGATATTAACGACATTAGCGGCCAGGCTTGCAAACATTGGCGATTTATCATGTCCAAACGATCGCATGTAGTTTCCCACAATTGGCGTTAAGCCAGTAAATATAACGGAGCCACCCACTATCTGCAAGTATTGGCTCGCGGCAGGAACTAGCGTAGAATTACCCATTAATAAACGCAGAATCGGAGTTGAAAAGAAGATAAAAATCACGCTGATAATGGCCGAGATGCCAAGGTTGATTAAAAGCGCCACCTTTAAGGCGTGCTGGGCCGCAAAATGCTTTTTAGCGCCGATGAACTGGGTAAAAACTGCTAAAGCGCCAGTGGAAAAGATGGTGAAGGATACCGAGATGAAACTGAGATAAGTTGCTGACGAACCAACGGCGCCGACAGCCTCATTGGATACAGCGTAAAGCATCAGCGTATCTGATAAGTTGACGAGAACCGCTAAAAACACTTCGATTAGTAATGGCCAAAAGATGTTGATAAATTTATGTTCGTGTATTTCGCTCTTTGGATGCATAACCTAAACAATTATAACAATATAAAAATATTAGGCAATATTTACTAAGGAAGTGAAATCAACTATTTTCTTGAGCATCAAATTGCAGTTGATAGAGCGTGTAATAAAGGCCATGACTATGCAACAATTCTTGATGATTGCCTTGTTCAACGATTTCACCTTTATGCATCACGTAGATCCTGTCGCTATGCTGAATCGTCGATAAGCGGTGCGCAACGATAATCATCGTCGAAATGCTCATCATTTTTTCAAGCGATTGTTGAATGATGGCTTCAGTTTCCGAATCGATATTGGAAGTGGCTTCGTCAAGAATCATCAGTGATGGTTGATAGACAACGGCACGGGCAAATGAGATGAGTTGTTTTTCGCCACTTGAAAAATTATTGCCACGTTCGCGCACTTCATGATTTAAGCCTTCTGGTAACTTATTCAAGACATAATCAAGTCCGACATATTCCGCGGCTTTGGTAATTGATTCCTCTTGAATCGATTCGTCATGAAGCGTGATATTGTCGCGAATCGTTCCTGAAAAGAGGAATGTGTCTTGTAGCATTTGGCCGATAAACGACCGGAGTGACGACCGTTTAATCCGCCGGATATCAATCCCATCAATGAGGATTTGTCCTTTTTGAATATCGTAGTTGCGAACGATTAATTGTATAATCGTTGTTTTGCCACTTCCAGTCGCCCCAACAAGGGCGATTGTTTCATCAGGCTTAACGTGAAAGGATACTCCTTTAAGCACCCATTCATCGGGGATGTATTGGAACCACACATCCCTAAATTCAATATCGCCTTTTAAATGGGTTAATTCAATGGCGTCAGGGTCGTCTTGAATGTCAGGTTTAGTATCGAGAACGTCAAAGATTTTCTCAGCGCTGGCAAACCCGTTTTGAAGCGAATTAAACTGTTCGGAGATTTGTTGGATTGGTTCATAAAATTGACCGATATAGACATAGAACGACACGAATAGACCAATCGTCAAAGAGCCTTTGAAGATGGAATCGACACCAAAGTAAATCGCCAGCATTGTTGCCGTCATCGCCAGGAGATAAATGATTGGACGATACACGCCAAATACCATAATTTCGCGCATCGAATTACGCTTGAGTTTACGATTAATCACTTCAAATTCAGAGCGTTTCTTCGTTTCTTGGTTGAAGATTTGGGTAATCTTCATGCCCGACAAGTTTTCCGATAAAAACCCATTAATTTCAGAGATGCTATTGCGGACGGCGCGATAGGCTGTGCGCGAATATTTTCGAAAGAAGATAGACGCTAAGAAGATGAAGGGAAGCGTTACCATTGTGATAAGCGCCATTAACGGATGGATGATAAACAAAATCGTGGCGATAATGACCATCATTAAGATGTTTCTAATAAGATTTACAATTGTGTTGGTAAACATCTCAGAAATGTTGGCTGGGTCATTGGTGCTTCTCGTCACTAATTTACCAACAGGCAATTGATTGGTTTGACCTATGGCCAGTGTTTCGATGTGGGTAAACACTTCTTGACGCATTTTATGGGTAATCTCTTGACCGATATTTTGGAGCATGATGTTTTGAAAATAGCTAATGACAATGGAAATACCCGTAATCACAAGCAAAATACCCGTTCCCACTAATACCATGGTTATTTTTTCATCAAGAGTAAACAAGGGATCGAGCATGTAATCGATTGCTAAGCCGGAGGCGATTGGCAACACCATGTTTGTGAAGGTGGTGAAAATCATTAAGAAAAACGCCAGGATGAATTTTCCTAAATAGGGGCGCAGGTAAGTTAAAAGACGGGTGAGCAAACGCCGGTCTTGGTGCGCTTCGTGATGTTCCGCAAAATCACGCATGAACCTCGGCCTCCTCGACTAATGTTTCTAATTCTTGCAATTTGACCATTTCTTTATATAAGGAATTGGTCTTCATTAACTCCTTATGAGTGCCAACCCCGACGAGGTGGCCATGATTGAAAATGACGATTTTATCAAGTTTTTTAACGGTGGATATGCGATGGGCAACCATTAGCGTCGTTTTGCCGTGGCGCGCTTTCCTTAAGTTTGCGATAATGGCCTCTTCAGTTTTGGTGTCGACGGCCGATACCGAATCATCAAGAATGAGAATCTTGGGATCTTTGGCAAGGGCTCTGGCAATGGAAACGCGCTGTTTTTGCCCACCAGATATGGTGACGCCTCGCTCACCAAGCAAGGTGTCATATTGTTCTTTAAACTCGGAAATATTTTCATGAATATCCGATAGTTTCGCGGCGTTTACAAGCGTTTCCTCATCAATTTGGTGATAAGAAAAACCGATGTTATTTCGAATCGTGTCCGAATACAAGAAGTTATCTTGGGGCACATAACCGATATGGTCTCTTATGGTTGTTTTTGAAAGCTTGCTCGCGTCATAAGGGCCAAATGAAATCATGCCGGGTTCTGGGTTATAAACGCGCAGTAAAAGCTCGACAAGCGTCGATTTGCCACTGCCGGTTTTTCCCAAGATGCCCACTAATTCGCCGGCTTTTACTTCAAAGGAAATATCGTGTAGAATTGGTTTATTATCATCAGGATATGCGAAAGTTAAGTGATTAAATGTGATTGAACCATCAAGGGCGACATCTTTGATGGCATCGGGAGCGTCTAAAACGATGGGTTTTGCTTCGAGAAATTGATAAATTCGTTTGGCGGACGCTTGCGCTTGACCATTGATATTTAAAAACCATGATATCGCAAATACAGGCCATAGGAGTGTAAAGAAATAGGCGATGTATTCGGTCAATTCCCCACTTGATAACTCGCTGGTGGCGATTAAAATCGAACCATAGGCGATGATAGCCAGGATAACGAGGCTAATCATCACATCGATGATGATATTTACGATGACTGAATAGCGGAGGTGATTCATCGATTTGTCATACACTTGCTTTGATTCCTGTTTAAATCGTAACGCCTCAGCGGCTTCGCGAACATAGGCTTTGATAACCGCTAAACCGGTAAACGATTCTTGAGCGACATCGCTCATTTTTTCAAACGCGTCTTGGCGTTCTTTATACTTACGCTCCATTTTAAGTTCGAGAAAGAAGACAAGGACGCCCATGATGGCGATGGGAATAAAGGCATACAGTGTCATTGACCAATTGAGACGAAACATGCGTACTAACACAAATCCCCCAAGCACTAGGCCGTCGACAAGCATTAATAAACCAAACCCGAAAAGTTCGCGGACGGAGTTTAAATCGTTGATAAAATAACTCATCAATCCACCGACTTTTTGATGCGAATAAAAGTTTTGATCAAGTTCCGTGGCGTGTTTGAACATAGCGCTGCGCAGATCCGCTTCGATACGACGACCATTGCCAAATAGCAAATAACGCCACAAGAAGCGACCAATCGTTATGCCGATGACGATGATGCCGATGTATTTGAGCGGATCAAAGATTTGGCTCATGACAGTAATCGTCCCCGTTTGGACACCATCGATGATGCCTCTAATCGTTCGAGGGATTTCTAATTGATACCAATCAATCGCTACTAACAAAACAATGCCGACTAAAAAATATAGTCCGTATTTAATGTAGTAATGGCGAAAATGCTTTAAAAAAATCATATAATTTGTCCAATGTAAAATCATACATTATTTAGCGAAAAAGTGTGTAAAAGCTTGCTTTAAATCGTCACTTTCGCTTTTATAGCATGATAAATTCTTCATTTTGGTTATTTAGATGATTAAAGAGATAAAAATCATATGTTGTTTGCCCAATTCGGCCATCAAATCGTTTTAATGATCAGGAGTGAATAGGCTTGATTTAGTGACGGCTTTTGTATATCATAAATAAGCCGATTTAGGAGCATTGCCGACGTAGCTCAATCTGGCAGAGCAACTGAATCGTAATCAGTAGGTTGTGGGTTCAATTCCTATCGTCGGCACCATACCCGGATGTTTAGCTCAGCTGGGAGAGCATCTGTTTGACGTACAGAAGGTCGTGGGTTCGATCCCCTCAGCATCCACCATTTATGAAAACGACTACTCTTATGAGTAGTTTTTTCTTTCTTGTTGAGATTGCCCTTCCGATTTCATATAATCACTTATAGGCTGCAGCCATAGTTCAGTGGTAGAACGTTAGCTTCCCAAGCTGAATATGCGGGTTCGATTCCCGTTGGCTGCTCCATTTTTTAATTCGGGTCAATTGCTGTTTATAGTTGACCCTTTATTTGATAAAATAAATAAAAGACGAAATTGAGGCACCCATGATTAACTTCCGCGACAAATGCATTCAATTACTGAAAGAGCGAGGCGTCACTCTTGATGACATTGCCGATGCTGCGCGTTTTTTGCAAGCCAATTATCATGCCGACCTGAAAAAAGAAGAGTTATTAGAATCGATTCATTCAGTCCTTGATAAACGCGAAGTGCAATTCGCATTAATGACGGCGGTGGAACTTGATAAGCAAGCGGAAAACAAAACTTATCTCGATAAAGACTTAGAAGCCATTATTCGTCGTGATGAAGGTCTCTACGGAGTTGATGAAGTGTTGGCCTATGGTATTTGTAACTTGTACGGATCGATTGCTTTGACGAACTTTGGTTTCATCGACAAAAAGAAATACGGCATCATTGAAAAATTGAATGGCGATGGAAAAGATGGCAGATACTGCCATACATTTCTTGATGATATTGTTGGGGCGATTGCCGCGAGCGCGGCAAGTCGTTTTGCCCATGGAGATAGAAAATGAAAATATTAATCGCCGATTTTTCTAATTGGCTGACATGGTTCGATTTAGGAATGGCGCTACTTGTATTTAGCCTTTTTCTTATAATCATCTATCGGATAGCTAAACGCAAAATATTCTTGCTCCCATTTGCGGTTAATATCGCGGCGATTCTTGTCTCCTATGCCCTGCGGGGATATACGATTATCACACTATCACTAGTCATTATCTTTTTGCTTTTCTCAGTCATCTTTATATTTGTCAATATTGCGACACTGCGCCCCTTTATAAATAATTTATTCACATTTAAAAAGCCGAAACTTCCCATTTCTCATCATTATGATTCCAATCAAGTTTTGAATTCAATTGTGGACACGGTCGCTTATTTATCCAAAACAAAGACTGGCGCCATTATCGCAATCGAACGCAAGAGCAATCTAGGCGAATTCATTAAAAATGGGACACCGATGAATGCTCCCGTATCCTCTGAGTTATTGATGACAATCTTTTATCCTGGCACCCGTCTCCATGATGGAGCAGTTGTCATCAGAGAAAACATGATTATCGCCGCCAGCGTATATTTTCCACCGACCACGAAACCACTTTCTGGCAAATACGGAAGTCGCCATCGGGCGGCATTAGGTGTTTCTGAAGTCAGCGACGCTGTGGTTATTATCGTGTCTGAAGAAACCGGCCGTATCTCATTTGCCTATAATGGCGAGCTAGAACCAGTATTCATTGATCAATTTAAGCAATTGCTTATTCATTATATGGAAATTGCGCAAGAGGAAAAAGAATAAATGGGTAAATATTTTGGGACTGATGGAGTCCGCGGTCTCGCCGGACGCGATGTCCATTCAACGATTGCCTATCGCATCGGTCGCTATTTAGGTCAGTACCCCAATGGAAAAGTGAATAAAATTCTGATTGCTCGCGATACTCGGGTATCCGGCGAGATGTTGCTTGCGGCCTTAGTAGCCGGATTAACATCAAGCGGATCGCATGTTTATAATCTCGGCGTTTCGACGACTCCAAGTATCTCTTTTTTAGTTAACAAACATCACTTTGATTTTGGCATTATGATATCGGCTTCCCATAATCCTTATTTTGATAACGGCATTAAAATATTCAATTCGATTGGCGAAAAACTAGACGAAGCCGTGGAATTAGAGATCGAAAAATACATCGATGCCTTATTTGACGATTTACCGCTCTCGACGGGGAAAGAAATCGGCCGAATCTATGATTCCAAACATTTGATTCAAGAATATCTCGATTTTATCGCTTCAAAGGCAAGGAGAGAAATATCGAAACTTCATCTTTTAATCGATTGTGCGAATGGATCAGCTTCTTTATTAATTCATCCTCTTCTGGAACGCCTCCATTTAAACGCCGACATTATTAATGACAACCCGACGGGGACAAATATTAATGATTTATGTGGTTCGACGCACATTGGCAATCTCAAAAAAAGCATGTTAGCCAATGGATATGATTTGGGGATAGCCTTTGATGGCGATGCTGATCGCTTGCTAATGATTGACCACACGGGAAAGACAATTGATGGTGACGCCATGATTTATTTGGCGGCCCTTGATTTAAAATCACGGGGCCAACTTACTGAAAATAAAGTGGTGATTACCATCATGAGTAATATTGGTGTTAAGAAAGCTTTATCCCGCGCCGGAATTGACTTGCTAGAAGTGGCGGTGGGCGATAAATACGTTCAAACTGCGTTGAAAAAGCATCAATTAATTCTTGGTGGCGAACAATCGGGACACCTTATATTCTTTGACGATTTAAATACCGGCGATGGCTTGCTTTCGATGGTGAAGATGCTCAATATCATCGCCGCATCAAATAAAACGGTTTCCCAATTACTTAAGGATCTTAATAGCTATCCCCAATTTTTAAAAAACATCAATGTCAGCAACAAAAAAGAAGTGATGGCGCATGATGGGCTAAAGACGCTTATTACCCGAATTGAAAATGAATTAGGGCCATCGGGGCGCATTTTGATTCGCCCGAGTGGCACCGAGCCATTAATCCGCATCATGGTGGAAGCCGAGACTGACGAGCTATGTCATCGCTATGTCGATGAAGTATATGCTTATATTGAAGAAGCGTTTGTTATTTAAAGGAGAATGTGATCATGTGTGGAATTGTTGGGGCAGTGGGTTGTCAAAACCTTCGTCATTATTTAATCGAGGGCCTGAAAACACTTGAATATCGTGGTTATGATTCGTCTGGCCTTGCATTTTCCCATGAAGAAGCTCCACTTATTTATCGAATTCCTGGGCGTATCCATCAGCTAGAAGCGATTGTCCCCCATGAAGTGGTGGCCAATGTCGGTATCGGTCACACTAGATGGGCCACCCATGGGGCACCTACTGAAGTCAATGCTCACCCTCATATAAGCGCCGGAGGAATATTCACGCTTGTTCATAATGGCGTCATCGATAATTACCGGTCGCTTCATAAGATGCTTGAAGCGGAAGGAATCCCATTTGTTACGGAAACCGACACGGAAGTTATTGCTAATTTACTCGAAACAAACTTTAAAAAAGTCAATGATGTTTTAAAGGCCATTAAAATGACGATGAAGATGTTGCAAGGCAGTTATGCGCTCGTCATCATATATCAAGGCGATGATCAAAAACTCTATTTTGCAAAAAACCATTCCCCTCTTTTAATAGGCCACGGCGTCAATGCTAATTTTTTGGCATCTGATTATTTACCGATGCTTAAACATGTCAAAGAATTTTATGCTTTGACTGATCTTCAATATGGTTTTATTAGTAAACATGATGTTGTCGTTTACGATTTGCCCGGCAAAAGTCCCGCGGTTATTTCATATCACGGGACGGATTTGACAAGCGAAGACATCAACCTTGAAGGTTATCCCCACTACATGTTAAAGGAAATTGAAGAAGCTGATAATGTGATTCGTCATTTAATCGACAACTACTATGATGGCACCAATTTCTTATTTAACCCAAAACTAATCGCGGCAATTAAAGAAACCGATCAAATCGTTTTTCTGGCTTGTGGCACCTCTTATCACGCCTGTTTAATTGGAAAGCGCTATTTGGAAGCAGCGGGCAAACGGGTCGATGTTTATATTGCCAGCGAATGGGCGTATTTTCCCACTGTTAATGGCAAGAACCCATTATTTATTATTGTGTCGCAATCGGGGGAAACCGCCGATCTCATCCACTGTGTCAAAAATATTAAAACCATGAAGTTGCCATTGCTAACAATTACCAATACAAAAGGTTCAACCCTTGACCGTGAAGCCAACTATTCTCTGCTATTGTTCGCCGGAATCGAAATTGCTGTCGCTTCAACCAAAGCTTACGTCGCGCAAGTGACTTTATTAGCACTCTTGAAGGCAGCCTTAATAGAAGATAAACAAATTATCCCGGATTTATTGCTCGTGATGGAAAGCTTAAAAGAAGTTAGCACAATGAAACCGCAATTTGAAGCGATTGCCGAGCATCTTGCCAAGAAAAACGACGCCTTCTTCCTCGGTCGAGGTTATGACTTTGATGTTAGTCTTGAAGCTTCTTTAAAACTTAAAGAAATAACTTACATTCATTCGGAAGGATTGCCGGGTGGTGAATTGAAACATGGGCCCATCGCTTTAATTGAAGAAGGGACGCCCGTCATCATTTTCATTAGCGACCCCTTGACGGAATTACCGATTCGCTCGAACCTTCAAGAAGTGTTAGCTCGTGGCGCCCATGTGTTTGTCATTTCCTCAAAATCGCTCAAAAAGGGCAAAGACGCGCTTGTTGTTCCCGATGTTCCAGTTCCTTTAGCGGTTCTTCCAAAAATCATGGTCGCTCAATATCTAGCGTATTACACCGCGCTGAAGCGGGGCGCCAATATCGATAAACCACGCAATCTCGCAAAATCGGTTACTGTCGAATAAAAACCTCAATTACACAATCATACAACTAAATTATTGCCAATTCATTTTTATGAGTACGAGTCTTTTAGCAACATTCATTTCAATTAATTGGGAATTAATCATTTTTAAAAGAAAAGCACCTTTAGCATTTAAGTATTACTAATTAAACGGCATTATTTAATCTACATTTCTAGGAATCATTTTCGTGACATCTTGCGATCAGGATGACAATTGTCATTTTTGTGTATGATGGCGCTGAAAACTTTGACCATCGATCGATACCTCACATACCATTTATTGGCGCTTTGTCGATCGTGGCGCTTCGCCATTTTCCAGAATCGAAAATAACATCATGAACTTGAAATCGATCGGGCAGATTATCATTTTCAATTCATAGTCCACTAAAAAACCGCACTTAATGCGGTTTTCGCTGTCTAGTATTGTCAATAAGGCGTTTATTTAGACTTTTTATCGTCGGTGATGACTTCTTTTAAGGAAGCAATAAGGCCAGTGACATTTTGGATTTCACTAGGAATAATCAGCTTCGTAGCCGTGCCATTAGCGACCTTTTCAAGTGCTTCAAATCCTTTTAATGTTAAGAAAGCGGCATCGGGGTGCGCTTCGTTAATGAGTTTGACACCACGGGCTTGCGCTTCATAGACTTGAATTAAAGCTTGGGCTTCGCCTTCAGCTTCAGTAATTTTTTTAATTTTGACGGCTTCGGCGCGCAATACAGCGGCTTCTTTTTCACCTTGAGCGGTTAAAATCGCGGCTTGCTTTTTACCTTCAGCTTCAAGGATAGCTTCGCGTTTTTGTCGTTCAGCCCGCATTTGTTTTTCCATTGCTTCTTGGATATCGCGTGGCGGGAGAATGTTTTTCAATTCAACACGGTTAACTTTAATACCCCAAGGATCAGTGGCCTCATCGAGAATCTTCCACATTTGATGATTGATAGTATCGCGAGAAGTTAACGTTTGATCAAGTTCCAAATCACCAATGAGGTTACGAAGCGTGGTTGCCGTAAGGTTTTCCATCGCATTGATGGGGCGTTCGACGCCGTATGTGTATAGTTTGGAATCGGTTACTTGGAAATAGATAACGGAGTCGATTTGCATCGTGACGTTATCCTTGGTGATAACTGGCTGGGGTGGAAAGTCATACACCCGTTCCTTTAATGTGATGGGCGCGCTGACGCGATCAACAATCGGGACCACAAAGTGAATGCCCGCATGGAGGACGCGGCTGTATTTGCCTAACCGTTCAACAATGCGAGTGGAGGCTTGGGTGACGATGACGATAGAGCGAATCACGACAATGAGCAAAGCGAAGACGATGATGCCTAAAAACACCCAGCCAATAATTTGTCCTGATTGTCCTGTTAAGACTACAAAATTCATATACTATTTTCCCTCTTTCTTTTTTATTATCAAACGATTACCTTTGATCGCCTTGATTAAAACAATGTCATCTTTATGGCATTCGATATCTTCATCGACAATGACTTGCCATTGGATACCTTTGTAAAGTCCGGTCCCAGCAACACTATGCGAAACATCGGATAAAAGAACGATTTCTTGATCGATCATCGAATCGGCGTTGGTGGGGATGGTCGGTTTATTTAGGATTGATTTACGGAAGAATTTAAACGAAAGAATTAGAAGAATCGCGCTAACGACGATAAACACGGCTGCTTGAATGATTAAAGAGATATTCAGAAGCGCCAGAAAAAACGCAATGAGTGCGCCACCGCAAAACCAGATACTGACGAGCTGTGGTTCCATCAATTCAATGATGAGTGCTAATAAAAAGATACCCGCCCAAAAGTAGATGCCGACTTGCGGATTTTCAAGTAGACCGCTATAAATCATGAAATCACCCTTTCAGTCGATGAAAAATCGACTAATTTATATTATACAATCAATTGGCAACATTCATTAAATATTTGACTTATGTGTTTAGTCAATTGTTCATTATGCACAAATGTCATGATATAATGGCTCCATGATCAATAACGAGTTTTATGAGTTCCTTTTAAAGGTTCATAGCATTGCCAAAATCGGCCAAGTCTATTCCCGTGATCCTTACGCGATTGTAAATTATAAGGAAATAAACGATTTAACACGTGACATGCTAGAAAATTTTGTCAATGTAAAATTTAATCGGCCCAGCATGTTTTCGCGCGATATATATCCGACTCCTAATGTCAGTGTGCGTACCGTCATTTTTAATGAACTGGGGCAAGTATTGCTCGTGCGGGAGAAAGTCGATGGTGGCTATTCCTTGCCTGGTGGCTGGTGTGACCTTTATGAAAGCCCCAGCGAGGCCGCCATTAAAGAGTGCCTGCAAGAAGCGGGCGCGGATGTTAAGATTGTGCGCCTGTTAGGAATTTTGAACCGCACGCCTTTTAAAGGACCGCTAAACGTCCCTGAGTATATGATCGCCTTTAAAGGTGAAATAAAGGGACCTTTTGTGGAAATAGGGTTTGAAACCACCGATGCCCGTTTTTTTGATATCGATAAATTGCCTCCCATTTGTCCCAAAGTCAGAGTCGAAGAAGTTTTAAAAATGATTAATGCAGCCCAAACGGGCATGGTTATGTTTGATTAGGAGGAGATTATGAAACGAACATGGTGGAAAGAAGCCGTTGGTTACGAAATTTATCCTAAGACTTTTTATGATAGTAATGGCGATGGAATCGGTGACCTTCCTGGTATTATCCAAAAGCTCGATTATTTAGCGGACTTGGGCGTCAATTTATTATGGATTTGCCCTTTTTTTAAGTCGCCCATGGATGATAATGGTTATGATGTCGCCGATTATTTAAGCGTTGACCCAAGTTTTGGCACCAATGAGGACTTTAAGCGATTGTTGTCTGAAGCTCATAGTCGCGGCATCAAAGTAATAATTGATTTTGTGTTAAACCACACTTCAGATGAGCATCAGTGGTTCATTGAAGGTAGAAAAAATCGCTACTCGAAACAACGGCAATACTATATTTGGAAAGATCCAAAATACGATGAATATGGGGCAATTCTTCCCCCTAATAATTGGGGCAGTTTCTTTTCTGAATCGGCCTGGTCATACGATGAAGCCGCCAAACAATATTACATGCATATTTTTTCTAAGAAGATGCCCGACTTAAATTGGGAAAACGCTTCATTAAGGCAAGAAATGTACAAAATCGCCAAATATTGGCTCGATGCCGGCGTTGATGGGTTTAGGCTTGACGCCATTGCCCATTTGGCTAAGGATTTATCCTTTGCTTCCTCATTGCAGACGCCAAATATCGAAGGGTATACGCTCGATCCAAGCAAGTTTTCTTCGATTCCACGATTGTTTGATTATCTCAAAGAATTTAAAGACCAAGTACTAATCAAATACCCCCGTATAATGACCATTGGAGAAGTAGGTGGTTCCGCATCAACTGGTGAAGCTTTGAAATATTCTAACTATAAAGATGGCTTACTGAATATGGTGTTTAATTTTGACACTTGTTGGGAAAATGGCGCCTATGGCAGCGATGAGAAACTTGATTATCAAATCGTTACCGATGTTAAAAACCTGAAAACGCTATTTAAGAAATGGTATGATGCCTGTCGTGGAAAAGCATGGCTTCCCATTTATTGGGGTAATCACGATCATCCTCGCGTCGTCTCCCAGTATGGTAGCGTCCGTTACCGCGATGAATCCGCCAAGATGCTGGCCACGACGCTATTATTCATGTATGGAACGCCATTTTTATACAATGGCGAAGAAATTGGCATGAGCAATGTCGATTACACGCGGATTACCGATTTTAAGGATGTATCCGCACTTAACTATGCTAGAAAAGCGAGCAATCGGTTGAATGAAGACCAAATCCTGCGGTTTTTACGGCGCACATCGCGCATTAATGCTCGGACGCCAATGCAATGGGAGGATGCTCCTCATGGCGGTTTCACAACGGGAACACCGATGCAGAAAGTAAATGGAAATTATCCGAGCGTCAATGTCGCTAGCGAACAAAATGATGCCAATTCAATTTTGAATTTCTATAAAGCGGCAATCGCTTTAAGAAAGGACCCTCTTATACTAGAAGCCGTCTTGGATGCTCCATTTGAACTAGTCGAGCCTGACCATAAAGATGTTTTTGCGTATCTGCATCAAGGCGATCACATAGCAGTATTAGTCATAAGTAATTTCCGCTCCTATGAAGTCCCATTTAAACTCGGATATCGCGTTAAGAAAATCTTGCTCCATAACTATCCCACAATGGAAAAGCGAGGTTTATCGCTGCAATTGCGCCCCTTTGAATCATATTTGTTAGAACTTGATTTAGGTTAGAGCGATGGAACAATATTTTTTATTCAAAGCGGGAAGGTCGATTCCAAACAATACTTTTAAAGAGTTGGTTAATGAAACCTATCGCGAACGCTTTGAATTAAAATTCAATGACCACCTTTCAGGATATATTGTCGCTGATAGTCGTTTCTACGACGCGCTCAGTTTATTGTTGCCAGTTGTTAATAGCGATTTGGGCTTGTCGATGACTACCGTCGTCGTCCATCGCCTGGATGAGCTTGCATGGGCATCACTTGACTTTGCCTTTAAATATAAACGACAGTCATGTTGGCATTTGGGAGATTTGGTTTTTGAAGCGATGTTTTCGGGGGAAGATAACATCATAAACCACGTAAAAACGCAATTTAAACATGTTGATCACGAATTAATGTTAACGGCTCAAACCTTTATCGATGCGGGATTAAACGCCACAAGTGCCTCAAAAAAACTATATATACACCGTAATACTTTCAATTATCGTTTGCAGAAATTTATTGAGCAGACAGGCCTTGATATCCGCGATTATCACCAAGCTTTTTACTTTTTTATCGCCATTAAAATCATCTATATGTAAATTTGTGCAAATTGCACAAATAGGTTTGAAACACTTGTGGTATATTGACTCCAACGAGGTGCAAACAAATGGCAAATGTATTACTAAAAAATATTAATAAGATTTATGACAACAACGTGCAAGCTGTCTTCGATTTCAATCTAGAAATTAAAGACCGCGAATTCGTCGTCTTAGTCGGTCCATCGGGCTGTGGCAAATCAACCACATTGCGGATGATTGCTGGTCTCGAAGACATTACATCAGGCGATCTTTATATCGATGGGCGCTTAATGAATGATGTGACGCCAAAAGATCGCGATATTGCCATGGTGTTCCAAAGTTACGCTCTGTATCCCCACATGTCCGTTTACGATAACATGGCGTTTGGTTTAAAAATTCGTCACCTTCCAAAAACGGAAATTGATCAACGAGTTCATGAAGCGGCAAGGATTCTTGAAATCGAGCAATTTCTCGATCGAAAGCCGAAAGCGTTATCGGGTGGTCAACGTCAACGTGTCGCCCTTGGTCGGGCGATTGTCCGTCACGCTAAAGTCTTCTTGATGGATGAACCATTATCAAATCTTGACGCAAAACTTCGTGTCCAAATGCGCGCCGAAATTATTCGACTCCATGAACGGTTAAACGCGACGACTATTTATGTTACTCACGACCAAACCGAAGCCATGACGATGGCCACACGCATTGTGGTTATGAAGGGCGGTTACATTCAACAAATTGGCGCCCCAATCGACATTTATCATAATCCCGCCAACTTATTTGTCGCTTCATTTATCGGCTCTCCGGCTATGAATTTGATCGATGGCGTTTATAACAAGGGTATTATCAAACTGGATGAAAAGACGAAAGTTACTTTACCAGAAAAATTCATTAAACCGTTGAAGGATTACGAAGGCAAGGAAGTCGTGTTTGGCATTCGTCCGGAAGATGTTCGTGCCGATGATGCCGATTTATTGGCGATAAACCCCGACGCCGGTTTCAATGTAGAAATCAAGGTAGCCGAACTTCTTGGCCATGAATACGTGCTTCACTCTGACCTTGCCGGTGGCAATATCATTAGTAAGGTTCAGGCCATTAAGCCACATTATATTGGTGACAAGGTTAGAATTTATTTTGATCTTGAAAAAGCCCACGTTTTCGATAAAGAATCCACAAAAGTGATTATATAAGTCCAAAAAGTCATGCGGCTAAAGCCACCAATTATGGGTGGCTTTTTTTGATTTTCCCGCTTTTAATTGTTGGATTATTTTGTGAATGAATCTTTTTTAAGGAACTTATTTTGTAAGGGGTTTCTTTTTTATTTACTAAAAGGAGAAAACTCGTATAATATCAATATAGTAAACAAGAGTTCGTCTGATGCCCGTCTAATCCTTTTATGAGGAACAGAGTTATTGTTACATAGGCATCGCGCGAAAAGAAAGGAGCAAACGAATTTCATGTTGAAAAAATACGCTTTAGTAGCTGCAGCCGGCATTATGCTTGGCGCGCTCGCTGGATGCGGTAGCTCGGCGACAACGTCACAGACTACATCTGTCACGCCCTCATCCGAAGGACCCACTCCAGTTACACTCAAAGTCTGGCAACCCCAAATGGAGCAAACAATCCTCCAAGCCATGACCGAAGACTTTGATGAATTACACCCTGAATGGGACATCACCTGGGATCTTGGCGTTGTCGAAGAACCCGATCTCAAAGGAACTTTGACACTTGATGTTGAAGCTGGCGCTGATGTATTCGCCTTCCCCGACGATCAATTAACCGATTTAGTCGCCGCCGGCGCTTTATCAGAGGTCCAACAATACAAGGTGGTCGTCACTAATCGTAACGTTGCTTGGTCAGTCGCTGCCGCCACCCGTAGTGATAAGCTTTATGCTTACCCCGAAACGGCTGATAACGGCTTTTTCCTTTATTACAACAGTTCGGTTCTTACGGAAACAGATGTTGCTACGATGGACGCTTTATTAACAAAAGCGGAAACGCTTAACAAGAGTATCCTTTTTGACCCAGCCGGTGGTTGGCAATCTGCCTCATGGTTCTTAAATACTGGCACCATCACTTATGATGGAACGACGCAAACCTGTGATTGGAACAATGCCGCTGGTTTATCCTCCGCTCAAGGTATGTGGAATGCTTACGGCACTGGTCGTATCTTATCAAGCGGTAATCACGCACAACTCTATGCTGATGGCGATATCATTGCCTCCGTGTCTGGAACCTGGGAAGCTACTAACATTAGTACAGCTTTAGGCGCAAACTATGCGGCTACCAAACTTCCAACGTTTACCAATGGTAATGACGTCCAACAACAATTAGGTTCTTTCACTGGTGCCAAACTTGTTGGTGTTAACGCTTACACTGATTTCCCCGCGGCTGCTCACGCTTTCGCCGAATTCATCACTAATGAAGCGAACCAACTCGAACGGGCCCTTGTCCGTGGTCTTGGACCTTCCAACACCGCCGCTGGCGCTGCCGCAGAATTAGAATCCAATGTCGCCCTCGCTGCCTTAGCGGCTCAAGCTCCATACGGAGTCTTACAGTCAACCGCTGTTGGTGGTACTTATTGGACACCTGGTGGCGCTTTAGCTAATGCCATTATCGCTAATGACCTTGGCGATTATGCCACGCTCCAAGCGATGCTTGATGCCGCTGTTGCTCAAATCGTTGCGACAGCCTCCTAATCAATCTATTTAGTTAAACACACGTACCGGGCAAAGCAATTTGCCCGGTATGTCTAAGGAGACGATTATGAATAAGGAAGAAAACCGATTGCCATTTTTCAAATGGTTGGCGATTGCCGTATTTGACTTCTTCAAGGCTATTATCCTTTACATCGCTGACTTTATCTGGACGATCATCAAGGCTTTTCTAAATATTTTTGTAGGAATCTATAAAGGCGCCATCTATATTGGCAAAACTATTTATAAAGGCATTAAATCATATCTTAATATATTTAAGATAGGAAATTGGAAGACCCGTTTATCTTTTCTTGTCATGGGTTCTGGCAGTTTCTTAAATGGGCAAATCGTTAAAGGCATTCTCTATTTAATTACCGAAATCGGTTTTATCTTGATGATGATTTTCTTTGGCTGGGGTTATTTATCACAAATTGGCACATTAGGAACCATTCAATCCCAACCAGCTGGTTGGGATGAAGAATTACAGCAATATGTTGATGCCCTAGTCGGCGATAACTCGATGCTTATTCTTCTATTTGGCGTCATGGTCATCATGCTTATTATTGCCTTCTTTATTTTCTATAATAAAAACGTTCGTCTCGCATACGAAAATCAAAAAATAATCGAACAAGGTAAACGCCCGTCATCGTTTAAACAAGACGCGAGCGAATTGCTAGATCGTAAATTTCATATCACTATCTTGTCGTTCCCGACGGTTACCGCGTTTGCGTTTACGATATTACCACTCATATTCATGATTTTGATTGCCTTCACGAACTTTGATCGCAACCATCAACCGCCCGGCCAATTATTTGATTGGGTGGGGCTTGATAACTTCATAAACATGTTCAATGGGACAAATCCGTATTATAGCAACCTCCCAAGTACATTATTTAAGATTTTACAATGGTCGTTAGTGTGGGCTATATTTGCGACATTCTTAAATTACATCTTTGGCATGATACTCGCCTTAATGATTAATAAAAAAGGTATCCATCTCAAAAAGATGTGGCGGACGATTTTCGTTATTACAATCGCCGTTCCCCAATTTATTAGTTTATTAGTCGTCGCTCGGATTCTCGATGATGCTGGGCCCGTTGTTTCATTTATAAAAGATGCCGGCTGGGTCGCTAATAACTTCTCATTCTTCCGTTATAAAGAAATCGCCCGGGTGACCGTTATCGTCGTCAACCTGTGGGTTGGCGTTCCCTATACGATGCTAATTACTTCTGGTATTTTGATGAATATTCCGGCTGATTTATACGAGTCGGCCACGATTGATGGTGCCGGCCAGATAACTAAATTTTTCAAGATTACCTTACCTTATATGTTATTCGTGACCGGCCCCTATCTAGTCACGGCATTTATCGGCAATATCAATAACTTTAACGTTATCTACTTCCTAACTGGTGGGGGTCCGGCTTCGCTCAATTTATTCCAAGCCGGCGAAACTGATTTACTCGTCACCTGGTTATTTAAACTTACGGTTGATCAAGCCGATTATAAGATCGCTTCCACCCTTGGTATTTTCATCTTCATGGTTAGCAGTTTTGTGTCCCTGGTGATGTTTTCCAAGACGGGCGCCGTTCAAAAGGAGGATCAATTCCAATGATTAAAAGTCGTAAATGGTCTGAGATTGTTAGTAACATCGTCATCTACATCGTATTGACCATCATGAGTGTTATTTGGCTGATTCCCATCTTTTGGCTTATCCTGCAATCATTCCGCCTCGAATCAGGCTCAGTATCACGGTATTTCTTCCCGCGCGATTATACGTTCCAAAACTACATCAACCTATTTGTTTTTAATGCCGCCGACCAAGTTAAATTTCCGTTGTGGTTTTTAAACACATTTATTATTGCTTCTGTAACATGTGTGATATCGACAATTCTCGTTTTGATGACTAGTTACGCTTTCTCGCGCCTTGATTTTAAAGCCCGCAAACCGATGATGAAAATAATTCTCATCCTAGGGATGTTCCCGGGTTTCATGACGATGATTGCGATTTATCATATTTTGAAAATTATCAATCTGACCGGCTCTATTTGGGGACTTGTCCTCGTCTATAGCGGAGGCGCCGCCATGGGCTATTACATCTCCAAAGGCTTTTTCGATACGATTCCAAAGTCGATCGATGAAGCGGCAATGATCGATGGAGCGAGCCGAGCGCAAATTTTCTGGCACATTACGCTCCCGTTATCAAAACCCATCGTTATTTATACAACGCTCACATCATTTATCGGCCCTTGGGGCGATTTCATCTTTGCCCGCTTAATGCTTGGCGATAACCTTGATAGTTTTACCGTTGCTCGTGGTTTATATTGGATGATTACCCGTGAAAACATCGCCACTTACTTTACGAGGTTCTGCGCCGGTGCAGTCATCATCGCGATTCCGATTACCCTCTTATTTATTTGGATGCAGAAGTACTACGTCAGTGGCGTTACTGGCGGTTCCGTCAAAGGATAGTAATGAAGAAGCAAACTCTAGCCGTTTTGGTAACGCTGGCTTTATTACCCCTAGCTAGTTGCCAATCTTTTGAATCGAGTATTACTAGTAGCGAGTTCGCTTATGAGATTGATGAAATCACTAACGCGAAAAGTAGTGTGTTCTACGAGATTTTCGTTGGTTCATTTTATGATTCCAATGCCGATGGCATGGGCGATTTCAATGGCGTGAGCCAAAAACTCGATTATTTAGGCGACATGGGTGTTGGTGGCGTCTGGTTTATGCCAATTCACCCTTCGCCCACATATCATAAATACGATGTGACCGATTATTATGGCATTGCACCTCAATACGGCACGATGGCGGATTTTGAGTCATATTTGGATGCCGCCGAATCCCATAACATCGATACGATTATCGATCTTGTCGTCAACCATACAAGCAATTACCATCCCTGGTTTATTGAAGCCGTTAACTTATATAAAAACGACAACTGCGCTGCCGAAGATAGCGTGTGTCATTATTACAATTTTTCGGATTCGGTTAAATCTGGCTATTCACGCATTGACGACTTTTTTTATGAAGCGCGGTTTTGGTCGGGTATGCCTGATTTAAATCTTGATAACCCTTATGTTCGCGAAGAAATTCGCGCTATCTGTGAATTTTGGCTTAACAAAGGCGTGAATGGTTTCCGGCTTGATGCCGTGACATCTTACTACACGAATAGCAACACGCGAAATATCGAATTCCTTAGTTGGCTCAATTCCGCGATTAAACAGCTCAATCCCCAAGCCTATATCGTGGCCGAGGGACCATGGGGTACTACATCTAGTGAGGTGATTCCTTACTACGAATCGCAAATCGATAGTTTTTTCAACTTTCCGGTATCGGTAACTGGCAATCGTATTTATACCAATATTCGTCAGGCAACTGGCAAATCGTTTGCGACATTTATGTCTTCCTACAATCAAGGCATCAAAGAACAAAATGAAACTGGTCTTGACGCGCCATTTTTGTCTAACCACGATCAAGGACGGTCGGCAGGTTTGATGTATCCTGAAAATCGGGATTTTTCGCGCAAATTGATGGGATCAATCTATTTATTGATGCCAGGAAGACCATTCATATATTATGGTGAAGAAATTGAGATGCGGGGATCCGGCATCGATGAGAATAAACGTCTGCCGATGATTTGGTCAAAGACCGATAAAATCGGACAAACCAATTTGCCAATCGGCGCCAATTACGATATGGATTTACAAGTCCAATTAGGGGCGCTTGATCAAAGAGCAATCGCTACGTCGTTATTGAACCACTACCGGAAAGTAATTTCGGTCAGAAATAAATATAACGATTATATTGAGCATGCGACAATTACGCCCATTGGGACTAATGATGCTCTGTATGGTCTAACTTATGAAACGGAATCTGGGAGTCTACATATTTTGACAAATTTTAGCGCTGAATCCATCACCGAAACAGTGCTTGGCACCTTTTCATACGCGGATGAAATTCCCACTAGTCAAATCGCGGCCGAGGTGACCATTACAAGCGGTCAAGCGGTCGTCACCATACCTCCATTTGCTACTGTAATTCTATTAAGTTAAAGGAGCAGAATAAATGCGACAAGCAGGAATCCTTTTAGCGGTATCTTCTTTACCGAGCCGTCATGGCATTGGCGATTTTGGTCGAGAAGCCTACAACTTTGTGAGACAACTAAAACGCACAGGCTTTAAGTTGTGGCAAGTGCTTCCCCTAAATCCTCTTGGTTATGGTAATTCTCCTTATCAACCCTATTCATCAAAAGCGATGGACGAGATTTATATAAGCCTTGACATGCTTGTTAAAGATGGCTTATTAAAAACGGCGCCTAGATTCCATTCGGCATCAACAAGCGTCGATTATGACGAGGTAAGAAATTTTAAAAATCAGAAATTGCATGAAGCTTTTCGCTTATTTGCCCCAAAACGCGCTTACAAATCTTTTATTAACGCTAATGAATGGATATATAACTATGCTGTGTTTATTACGCTCAAAAAACATAATGACCTGAAATTATGGTCAGATTGGCCGAAAGAAGACCGCGATTGGATAAAGACCAAATCAGGCGACTTATCGAAATATGAGGTTGATATTCACTACGAAATGTTTGTGCAATTCATTCTTTATCGCCAATGGATGGAGTTGAAGAAGTATGCGAATAAACTAGGAATCGGTATCGTCGGCGACATTCCGATTTATGTTGGAATCGATAGTGAAGATGTGTGGTCACATCAAGATCAGTTTCTATTAACCGCCGAAGGAACTCCCACGCACATTGCCGGGGTACCACCTGATTATTTTTCGGCGACTGGGCAACGATGGGGCAATCCTCTCTATGATTGGGAAAAAATGAAACAAGATGGCTTCAAGTTTTGGCTTGACCGGTTAAGTTATAACGCAAAACTTTTCGATTATATCAGAATTGACCATTTCCGAGCATTTGATACTTATTGGAAGATACCAGTCAGCTGTCCAACCGCAGTTGAAGGAGCATGGATTGAAGCTCCGGGTTATGCTTTTTTTGACACGTTGTTTAGCGTATATCCTGATTTAAAAATTTTGGCTGAAGATCTTGGAGATTTACGGCCACAAGTCTTAGAATTACGCAATCATTATCACTTTCCAGGGATGAAAATTGTGCAATTCTCTTTCGATTTTAATAAAGAAACACCATTTACCGATTATCATGAAACGAATATGGCCGTCTATCCGGGCACCCATGATAATCAAACCACTAGAGGCTGGTATCGACATTTTCTCAAACAATCTGAGCGAGACTCTTTACGTAAATATTTAACCACTCGCGGTTATCTGCACTTTCGGATTACCGACCGACTAATTGCTTTGACTCTTGATTCCAAACCAAATTTTGCCATTATTCCCATGCAAGATATTCTTTCGTATGGTGATTGGGCTAGAATGAACACTCCCGGCACGATAGGTTCGCCTAACTGGCAATGGAAACTCAAAGATTTTAACCTTTTTAAATCAAAGAAACGGCAGCTGGAAACTTTGATCAAAAGCGCGTCTCGGTGAGCAAGGTCACCATCCCTTATTCAAACAATAATTAATGTGATAAAATGATGCCGAGGTTCACTTAATGATTGCGCGTCCCATTCATCGTTACATTTCATTCATAATTGATTTGACCGTCACCGGTATTCTTGGATTTGCGGCTGCTTATCCGGCGATTATCGCCCTGTTTGAAGCGCTAGCCTCAAGAACGCGACCGAATATCTTGAATTTGCTCTATATATCGCTTATAAGTGGTGCGGTCATTACGATTCTAACCATTACTTACTTTCTAGTGCTGCCCTTACTTTGGAAAAAACAGACCATTGGTCGCTTCTTAACCCGAATTGCCATCGTTAAAGAAGATGGTAGCTCAATCGACTTTCAAACATTATTTGTTCGCGAGGTCGTCGGACGGATGTTACCATCATTAATGAGTTTTGGTTTATCGCTCATTAGCGAAGCCTATCTCATATCCAGACAAGGCCGTACTTCATTCTCCGATGCTTTGGCCCGAACCAAAGTCGTCGATATTTAACAGGAGGACTATTCATGGCTACACCCCATATAAATGCTGAAGTAGGAGCCTTTGCCGATACTGTCTTAATGCCTGGTGACCCGTTGCGGGCTAAATACATCGCTGAGAACTTTTTAAGCGATATCGTTTTAGTCAACCAAGTGCGAAACGCGTTTGGATATACCGGTTATTACAAAGGCAAAAAAGTTTCCGTCATGGCCTCGGGCATGGGACAACCAAGCATTGGCATATATGCTCATGAATTATTCACGCATTTCAATGTTAAACAAATAATTCGGGTGGGCACATGCGGTAGTTACCGCGCCGATATTAATTTGTTTGATATTCTTGTCTGCAGCGGCGCTTGCACCGATAGCAACTGGGCCGGTCAATTTGATTTGAAGGGTGGAACATATTCCGCTATTAGCGATTTTGAACTGACGAAAGCAGCATATGATGCCATCGTAAAGCATAATTTGCCAGTCCACGTCGGCAATATCCTTAGCAGTGATGTGTTTTATGATGTTGATCCTTCCAGTTGGAAGAAATGGGCAGCCTTAGGTTGCATGGGCGTGGAAATGGAATCTTATGCCCTTTATGCCACCGCGGCACGTTTAGGCAAAAAAGCGTTATGTTTGCTGACGATTACTGATCACTTTCTTAAGCCTGAGAAAGCGAACCCCGTTCAACGCGAACAAGGTTTACGGCAAATGCTCGAAATCGCTTTAGAAATCGCTTAATACATGGAACCATTCGAAATCGTTATTTTAATTGTACTAATCTTATTTGTTTTGATAAGCATTTTTTTGATAACCTTCCCAATGTTCAAACAAAGGTATATTCGGCGCCATCTTATTCCTTTTTTTGGCAAAAGAATATATCACCTAGCTTTATACAACGATTTCTATTTAATTAATCGCGTCAATTTAAAAATCGATGATGATAGCCAAGCGCATATTGATCATTTGTTGTTTGGAGAAAAATTTATTTATATTATTAAAGATCGTTTCTATGATGGAGCCTTAACAGGAAACCCCTTAGATGCCAATTGGATGTATTATGCTAAATTCACGCGCCGCGGTAAATATATTTCCAATCCCTTTCTAGTTAATCGCGTCCGCATCGAAAAATTGTCGCTAGTGACCGGACTTGACCCCCATCTATTTATCAATTTAATCGTGGTCAATGACAATTGCTTACTCGATGAAATAACGACGCCTGACAACATGACTTACATCGTAAAAATGGGAAAATTGGAAAAGCTTATAAAAGCAATTGAAGAGCGCGATATTGACCCGATTGATCCCGAACAGTTGGATAGGGCCGTCAAAGACATTTATAAACTTGTCAAAGGTCCCGAACGTGGGTGAGCCGTCATTGACTTTAGCAAAAAGAGGATTTTCACTTTATAAAAAATATTTTCGCTCATTGATAGTGATTGTTTTTCCCTTATTCATGATGATTCTTGTCACTGTCGTGCTCGCGCTCGTTGTTCCGTTTTCAATTATCGTAAGTTTACCATTCATCATCGTCCCCTTTTTATATTCGGCATTTGTTTGTACGACGCAAATTATCGCTGACAAGGAAGTGCCATTTAAAAGTTTTTATGCCTTTGCCTTTTCCATCATCATTGTTTTAATTCGTCGTTTAATGCACCCATTTTTTACACTTTTTAAGATGGCTTTAATTAGCAGTTTAGTTACCCTATTTTTTACATTTATAATCAATGGCCTAGCCCCATACTTTTTCCCGAGTCTCCAAGTGGTACTAGATGATTTGATGGTCTTATCGGCAACAAATTTTACGCTTGAGCAGATGCAACAGTTTGTCGTTGATAACGCACTAACACTTGACCCCTATTTTGCGTTTGCGACTATTTCTGGCACGTTGGCCGGTTTCTTGTTTCTTATCGTGGAATTTGGCAAAAAGTTGCCGTTTGTGGGAATTATTGAAGATTTTACAGCAATTTTACCCCGGCTTGACGCTGTCGCCAGTGAAGTAATTAAACAAAACAAGCGCATGATTAATCGCCTCATTCTCAAGAGCCAATGGCCGTCATTATTGGCGCTTTCAATAGGATTTATTACCTTAATGAGTATCGGAATGATTTTTCACGTATCAATGATTATCACGATCTTAATGGCACTCCTTGGCGGGGTCATCGCCTTGTTTCCGTTTATGGGACACTATTTAGTTGTTTCTGCATTAGTGTATGTACAGTTAAAACCACTAATATTAAAAGAATCGCAACAGCAGTTTAATCAGTTTCTTAAAGATATTGATAGCATCGAAGGACTTGACGATGCCGCAAAAGATGAACTGAAACAAAAATACCGTAGCCCAATATCCGATATTGATGATAAAGTCGATGAGGAAGACTCAAATAAATGAAAACGACATCAGGGCGATGNNGCCTAATCATTATATACAAAATAAAGAGTTCATTTCAAGTGCTAATTTCATTAGCAAGAGAATGGTTAATTTATGCTAACATATAGGTTATGAAATACCATCCTGATTTTATCCGCCTCGCGGAAGCGATGTTTAGCAACATCACCCTCACAATCGAAGATCTGGAAGCTCGTTATCCAAACCGAAACCTCGACGAACATGCGGAAGTAACGCGATTTGCCCCATCCCCGACGGGATTTTTACATACCGGCAGTCTATTTGCTTCTTTAATCGCCAAAAAAATTGCCCACCAATCGGGTGGCGTCTTTTTTGTGCGGTTAGAAGATACGGACTCGAAGCGTGAAATCGTCGGAAGCGATATGGCGCTTATCGAGCAGATGAAAGCTTTTAATGTTGCTCCGGATGAAGGCTTTGGCGCCGATACTGAAGGCAATTATGGACCCTACCGCCAATCGCAGCGGGCCGAAATATACCACGCTGTTGCCAAAACCCTTGTAGCACAAGGCGATGCTTACCCTTGCTTTGCGACGGCTGCGGAATTAGATGAAATGCGGCGCATTCAAGAAGCGAGAAACGTCGTGACAGGCTATTATGGTCCTTATGCCAAATATCGCGATTATCCCGTTGATAAAGCCATCGCAGATATTGAGGCCGGTCGGCCATTTGTCGTTCGATTTAAAAGCCAGGGTCGTGCGGAACGATACATTAACATCGTTGATGAAATTCGCGGCCAAAAACCTTTAACTGAAAATTACTGGGATGAAGTAATGCTTAAAAGCGATGGATTACCGACTTATCACTTTGCCCATGTCGTCGACGACCATTTCATGAGGACTACCGTTGTCACGCGTGGCGAGGAGTGGTTGCCATCACTACCGAAGCACCTTGAAATGTTTGCGCGTCTTGGATGGACTCCTCCGCGATTTGCCCACCTTCCCGTCATCAATAAGTTAGATGAAGGCAAACGCCGGAAATTGAGCAAACGAAAAGACTCGGAAGCGGCAGTCTCATTTTTCTTAGAACATGGTTATCCAGTCGCCGCGGTTATCGAATATCTGATGACCATCGCCAATAGTAATTTTGAAGAATGGCGTATGGCTAATAAAACGGCATCGATTGATGAATTTTCATTATCATTTAGCAAGATGTCGGTTGATGGTGCGCTTTTTGACATGCAAAAAATTATCTCGATTAGTAAGGAAATAATCGCTGAACAAAAGGCGGTCGATTTAGTTAAAGAAATCAAACATTACGCAAAAAGGTATCATGCTGGTTTAACCGATCTAATCAACCGCGATGAAATGTATTTCCAAAAAATCGTTAATATCGAACGAGAAAAAGAAAATCCTCGAAAAGATTTTCTTAATTATGAAAGCGTGTTTGGTTTGGTGAAGTATTTTTACCGCGATTATTATGAAACCTCATTCGATGTGGCAACCTTTAATCCTTCGATTCCTTTGAAATCAATTAAGGATTTATTAGGTGTTTTGAATCAACGAATGGAATTATTAGAAGATGAAGCATCTTGGTTTGCCCACTTCAAGCAGCTCGTGGAACCACTTGGCTTCGCACCTTCGAACAAGATATTTAAACAAAATTCAGGAAGTTTTGTTGGCCACATTGGTGATGCTGCCGAAATTTTGCGAATTGCTTTAACTGGCTTAAAACAAACACCCAATTTGTTTCAAATGATGCAGGTTTTAGGAATTGATGAAATTCATTGGCGAGTGATGTTTGTGATTGAAAAACTTCACCAGTAGTAGTTAAATATATAGGCTGGCCCGTTGGAGAAGCGGTCTAACTCATATCCCTCTCAAGGATACATTCATGGGTTCGAACCCCATACGGGTCACCATTTAAATAATGGCGCGCTTTGACGCGCTTTTTCTTAAAGCATATATGTTGATTCACATGTCGGTACGTAGGAGAATATCGGAGTCATTAAAGGAGATATTGTTTATGAAAATTGAATTATGGTCGGACTTCGCTTGTCCGTTTTGCTATTTAGGGAAAAAACGCTTTGAAAAAGCCTTGACTAATTTTGCTCATGCTAACGAAGTAGAGATTGTTTATAAGGCTTACCAATTGAATCCGCATGCCCCTTTAGTGATGCAAGGCAGGGCGGCCGAATCATTCGCGCATGACCACAACATGTCAGTCGCTGAAGTCGAAGAACGTTTTAAAATGTTCACAAATGCCGCGTTAGAGGAAGGGCTAGTCTATCGTTATGATATCATGCAAATGACTAAAACCTTTGATGCTCATCGACTTGCAAAATGGGCGCGAAAATTCAATCTTGAAGCCCAACTTACCGATCGTTTGATGAAGGCCTATTTTACCGATGGCTTAAATATTGCTGATCATGAAACTTTAAGTTTTATCGCTAAAGGCATTGGGCTTGACTCGGAAGTTGCGCTTGCAGTTTTGAAAAGTCGCCAATATGCCAACCAGGTGTTGGAAGAAATCGCTGAAGCGCGCTCAATTGGCGTTCAAGGTGTGCCATTCTTTGTTTTAAATCGAAAATATGGGGTTTCAGGCGCCCAAAGTAGTGAATATTTTCTCCAAGTATTGAACCAATTGTGGAGTGAGCAATTGCATGAACCACCTATCGAAAAAGCGACAACAACCGAATATTGTGATGAAGAAGGTTGTCGCCTCAAATAATTAATCGACAAATAGCCTGTCTCGAAAAGATAGGCTTTTTTGTTGCATTTAGAAAAACCCATACAAAAAGCCATTACTTTTTGCGAAAGTTACGTTTTATGGTAGTAATATTAAACTCACCATATTATTATTTATATATATGCATTAAAGAAAGGAAATAACTATATGAAAAAAGCACTCAGTGCATTTGCAATCATCGTTGCGGTCAGCATCGTCGCAATGCTTGGCGGAGTTTTCTATTTAACTGGATGGGATTTTGCCGCCACATTGGTGAAATTGACGGCAATTTTGGATTCAATTATCATGTTTGTTACTGATACCCCGATTTTGTTACCAAAGATAATTGTCTTTGTGGCCTTCGGTCTGATTATTGTCGTTGATTTTATCGTTCTTATCAAAATCATTCGACTCCGAAAACCTTTTGTGAGCTATTTGACATTTTTAAACATTATTTTCATTGCCCTAGCAGCCATGCTGGCTTTTATTCCTTATTATCCTGATGGGGTAACGCCAACAACGATACCTGAAGTTATTACTTTGCACATTTATACCCCGGCGACAGAAATTCCTGGGTATGTGCTTTTTGGTGCTGTCGGTTTATTTATTTTGAGTAATTTAATTTTTGTGATGTTATCATTTATTGATATTGCAAAAACGCCTTTCCCTCTAAAACATACTAAGAAAGAAAAAGTTAAGAAAAACAGCAAGAGGAAGTCCGATCGCGATGTTGTCGCTGATGAATTTGGAAAATTCCAAGTACCGGTTGAACAAACTATTGCTCCCAGTCCATCCATCCAAGAAATCCGCCATGCCGTAAAAGAAGAATTGACGGCAACGCAACGGCAGCCAGAACGGCAAATGGAAAAACCAGTTGAAAGAACGCCCGAAACTGGAAGCCATCACCCGCTCACTCTAGAAGAAATTCGCGCCATCATTCGTGATGAATTAGAACGTAATGGTCGTGGCGGGTTCGATTCTTTTAGAGGAGCACCAGTAATATACGCGGCTCCATGGATCGGCGGATTCCCTTATCCGGCATACCCACCTCAACAAGGGTATTATCCGCAACAACAAATGCCGGCTCCAGGAGTTACTGGTGCGACCAAAGATGATATCCGCAACGTCGTATCGCAAGAACTTGAAAAAAACATTCCTTCTAAAAAAGAAATCGTTACTCTCGTGGAAACCGAAGTGGCGCGTATTGCCCCCACAAGTAAAGAAGCTGTTTATAGTATCGTTAATGAAGAGTTAATTAAATATGATGCCCTAAATCGCGAGGCACTTGACAGTTTGGTTACTGAGAAAGTCGATAAGTACGACGCCATCAATAAGAATCTTATCAAAACGCAACTTTCTGAAGAAATAAGCAAATATGATACCGAAAATCGCAAAGCAATCCGCGCCATATTTGCTGAAGAATTGCAGAAATACGATACGGCTAATAAAGAAATATTACATAGTATTATTGATGAAGAATTGGCAAAAAAATCTGTGTCGATCGATCAAGCGCATCGTGTGTTAGTTGGCGAAGAGATTACCAAAGCAAAAACTGAAATGCGGAACTTGTTTAATGAAGAACTCATTAGGCAAGAAGGCGAAGTCAAACAATTTGTCGTTGATGAAATCTCCCGGAACGCTGGGCCTAAGGCCGATGAGTTACGATTGGTGTTTGCGGAAGAAATTAAACAATTTGTCGCTTCTAAGGAAGCTGCAAAAGAAAATGAACCTTCACAGGATTTACAACTTTCCCGCGAAGAAATCATGCAAATTGTGGACGAAGAAATTAAAGCTGCAAAACTTGAAGAACCGGTGAAACAAACGGAAATCACGCGTGAAGAAGTCGATGCCATGATTGACGAAAAGATGAAGCAAGTCGATGTTCCCCAAGCTAGTGAATTACGTGTTATTTTCGCTGAAGAGATTGCTCGGTTCATAGCCAGCACCGAAAAGAAAGAACCAGTGAAGGTTGTTTCTGAAGAACCAGCGGCTAAACCGGCAACGGAAAATCCATTTATCAAGGCGGAACCGGCATTAAAGGTCGTTAAGGAAATCAAAAAACAACCCGAACCAATCCAATCAGTCGATGAGGATGACGAAGACGATTCAAGCAATAAGATTATTCGGATTCCCTTCCAAGTCAGAATGCAAAGCGCTGAAAAAGATTTGTTGACAAATTACAACACGCTCAAAAATTACATTCTTAGCTATAATGTCAAATCGCGCATTAGCAATTCTGGAGATACCTTCCGGATTCACCGCGAAACATTTGTTAAAATTACAATTGCTGGCAAAGGCTTAAAGCTCTATTTCGCTCTCAATCCTCAAGATTATGAGGGTACGACTATCCCGGTGCAAAACGTGTCTCATAAGGCCATTTATGCAGAAATCCCCTGCGTATTGAAAGTTAAATCCCCGCTATCGGTCAAACGCGCGATGCAATTAGTGGACGATGTCATGAAAGCTAAAGGACTCGAACAGGGAGAGATTCCCAACATTAACTGGGCCAGCGATTTTAAGTAATTACTCGTCAAAGAAACTAAAGAGATGTCACAGCATCTCTTTTTTGTTGGATGATTGCTCAATTTTCAATAAAATAGTAATGAGGATTATTTATGGAACTTGTTAATAAACTTGGCTGGATTGAAGTTATTTGCGGTCCGATGTTTTCGGGCAAGAGTGAAGAATTGATTCGTCGTGTCAAACGATTGGAGTATGCAAAAAAAGAAGTCATCGTCTTTAAGCCTTTGCTTGACAATCGTTACGCGACCGATGCCGTTGTTAGCCATTCCAAACTTTGGACTAAATCAATAAATATTGAAACTAGTAGCGACATTCTTAAACATGTTAAAAATTCGACATTTGCCATCGCTGTTGATGAAGTTCAATTTCTGGACGACAAGATTATCGAAATTGCCCAACATCTTGCAAATTCGGGAATTCGCGTAATTTTAGCGGGACTGGACACCGATTTCCGTGGAGAGCCATTTCTAACGATGGCGCGCTTATTGACCATTGGTGAATATGTACAAAAATTAGCGGCCATATGTGTAGTTTGTGGTGCGCCAGCGACAAGAACACAGCGCATCATCGAGGGAAAACCGGCATATTTTGAAGATCCCATTATAAAAGTGGGGGCTGCTGAATCGTATGAAGCGCGTTGTCGTCACTGTCACGATGTGCCCCATGACCCGAAAAACGCTGTATAAAAAACAATTTTTATATGTTATATTTAATTATTGTGAAATGCGAGGTGCGTTTTCTACATAAATGGATGATCCTCTAATATGGCTCATTATTGCCATACTTGTCGTCTTTGGTTCATTTTTTAGCGCGACTGAAACTGCATTAGCGGCCGCCAATAAAATTAAGTTAAAAGTTCGAGCCGATGATGGCAGCAACGGCGCTAAACTGGCTGTTAAATATATCGATAAATTTGAAAAATCAGTAATTACAACAGTCATTGGAAGCAATATTGTTAGTGTTTTCATCTCTTCATTAGCGACGTTGATGTTTGTGCGAACTTTGGGTGAAGGTCTTGGAAGTATGGTGGCTACCATCGTTGCCACGGCCATTTTCTATTTACTTTGTGATACATTGCCAAAATCGATGGCACGCGCCATGCCTCAACAAATAGCAGTAATTACGGCCACGATTCTACAATTGTTCATGGTCATCTTTTATCCAATTATCAAAATATTTCAAGGACTTGATGTCCTTGTAAAACTTGTTTTTAAGGCCCCGAAAGAACCTGAGTTGACTGATAAAGATTTTTCAAATTATGTTGAAGAAGCTGAAGAAACAGGTTTGCTCGATGAAGATGACAGCGAACTAATTCAATCCGCGCTCGATTTTGCCGAAACCGCTGTTAAAGATGTGTTCACGCCTCTAAACAAAATAGTCGGCATCAATTTGAATGGTTTAACTCCAGAATCATTACATAAACAGTTATTGGACACAACCTTTTCTAGGCTTCCCGTATATGATATGAACATTGAAAATATCGTTGGCATTCTTCATGTTCGAACGTATTTCAAACATTTAATCGAACATCCCAAAATGAATGTGCAAGATGTGATTTCAAAACCCTATTTCGTGTCGACGCAAATTCTCATTGATGATTTATTCGAAGGATTCCGAAAATCTAAAACGCACATTGCGATTGTCACAAATAACAAAGGCAAAGTTATCGGGATGGTGACGATGGAAGATGTGCTTGAAGAAATCGTTGGCAAGATTAACGAGATGACGCCGAAAGCGCAGGATGCTGACCATGTTCGTTGAAATTTGGTTACCTCTATCGATTATGCTAGTTTCCCTCGCTTTGAGTTTTTTGTTTTCAGGCAGCGAACTTGTCTTTACATCGGTCAATCAATTGCGGTTGGCTAAGGCCGCATCAAATGGCGATAAGAAAGCCTCAAAAGCATTAAAGGTCGCTAAAAATTTTGATCATAACATCGCCGTCATATTGCTTGGAAATGGGTTAGTCAATATTTTGGCCGCCTCGATGGCGACATTAATTGGTTTGATATTATTTGAGGATACGCTTGGCAAATCTTTAGCGGCCATCATTGCCTCCTCCGTCATCTTTATCCTCGTTGTTTCGTTTGGAGAAATAATTCCAAAGACTTTGGGCAGGCGCTACTCATATCGTTTAGCGATGGCGTTCTATCCATTTGTTAATTTTTTTCGAATTCTTTTTGCCCCCATCGTATTTCTCGTTGGTTTATTAGTCCGGCTTGTCGAACCTTTATGGAAACGTAAGCAAGAACCCGATCAAGTAACTGAAGATGAACTCGTCGAAATGGTCGATACGATTGAAAAAGAGGGTCTAATTGATGAAAAGCAAGGCGATTTGCTCCGCTCGGCCATCCAATTCGCCGATACTGATGCCTTTGAAGTGATGACGCCACGTGTCGATATATTATTCTTCAACATTGAAGATGACATTTTCGAACTATTAAATAATCCAGAAACTTTCACATATTCGCGGATTCCTGTTTATGAGGAGACTGTTGATAACATTGTTGGAATTCTTCCGACCAAATATCTATATCCCTATCTAATTAGCAAGAAACGATTCGACATTCATGATCTTTTGATTGACCCATTATTTGTACCTCATGGAAAAACCATATCTTCAATCATGAAAATATTTAAAGAGACGCATCAACATATCGCGATCGTGATTGATGAATATGGTGGTACTGAAGGTATTGTTACGCTTGAAGATATCATTGAAGAAATTGTCGGCGAAATTTGGGACGAGAATGACGAAGTTGAAGAGCCACTAGTAACAATTAGCCCCGATGTCTATTTGGTCGATGGATCGATGCACATTGACGATTTTTTCGATTACTTTGAATGCGATTATGAAAAAGATAGCGGCTATGCGACTGTTGGTGGCTGGTGTCAAGACCAGTTAGGCCGTTTTGGTGTGGTCGGTGATCAATTCGAATTCCATCGCTTAAGAATCACGGTGACCACAGCCGATGAATTCACGATTGAAAAAATTAAGGTAGAAGTACTTTCACAAATCGAAGAAGACGAATAAAAAAGATTATATTTCTATATAAATAAATTTTTTAGAAGTAATCCAAAGTTTCAAAGTTCACTTTTAATTTTGTTATTAATTGGTGCTAATTTAAGGTATCATTACTTATCGTAGGTTATTTAACCTACTATGGATAATTTATAGTGCGATTCAAACAATACATTAATGAAAATATTGGCGACTTAACTGGCCAAGTCATCGTTATTACAGGCGCTAATTCAGGCATCGGATTTGAAGCTTCAAGATTTTTAGCTTATCGGGGGGCCACGATTGTCATGGCTTGCCGCAATCTGGAAAAGGCGAAAATATCAGCCGAAAAAATCATCGAAGAAAATTCGGGCGCAATAATCCATTTATTGCCGTATGACCAATCAAGTTTTGCTTCAATTGATAATTTTATTGAACTGCTAAAACAAAAATTCACGCGAATAAATGTCCTAATTTGCAATGCTGGGATTTATTCACCATCGCGCCATGCAGAAATGCTTCCTGGTCTAAAATTAACGATCGGCACCAATTTTATTGGTCTCTATTATTTAATGAGGCAAATTACGCCATATCTTGATGTTAAAGGCGTTCCCACTCGGGTAGTATTTGTCTCCTCTTTGTCAGCCTATCATCAACCTATTCGGTCGTTAAATTACATTTTGACCCATAATAATTCACTATTTCAACAATATGCCAATTCGAAATTGGCCATTAATCGGTTGTTTCATGTATTGGCTGCAGGAATGAACCTTCACGATTTCCAAGATCGCAAAAATATTTCATTTTATTTGATGCATCCAGGCGTCACCTCGACAAACATTATTCACAATTTTCCAAAATGGTTTGCCGATTTGGGGCGATTTGTCTTACGGATATTTGTCCATCATGCTGATAAAGCGGCGCTTGGAATTGCGCTACTAGCTGGCGCCCCGCATGTGTTTAATGGATCGTATTATGTACCACGTGGTTTCTGTGAAATATCAGGAAAACCAATTAAAAAAACATTTCCTAAACGGATGATAAAAGGATCGGGTCAATTTCTTTACGATGTCGGAAAATTTGTTAAACAATTAGAAAAGGGACAATAATCATGTTAGAAGTAAGCAATGTTACACTGCAGTTTGGCGGCCGTGTTTTATTTAAAGATGTCACAGTTTCGTTTAATAAAGGCCATAACTATGGCATTATCGGCGCCAATGGTGCTGGGAAGACAACTTTTTTAAAAATTTTATCCGGTGAATTAGAACCAAGCAATGGCGAAGTAATTCGCAAAAAGAACGAACGTTTGTCACTTTTACGGCAAGACCAACATGCGTTTGATGAATTTAGCGCCCTAGACACGGTTTTGCTTGGATTTCCCTATTTAAAATCGCTTCGTCAAAAACTTGATGAGCTTTACGCGAAACCAGATTTTTCACAACAGGATGGAATATTAGCCGGCAATCTTGAACTTGAATATGCCGAGCTTGGTGGTTATGAATCAGAAAGCAACGCCCGAAATTTATTAAATTCACTTGGCATTAAGGAAACATCGCACGATGAATTAATGGCGCTTCTTGATGGAAGAATTAAGGTAAAAGTTTTACTAGCGCAAGCGTTATTTGGGAATCCCGATATTCTGATTCTAGATGAACCTACGAATAACCTTGATGCTTTAGCGATTAATTGGTTGGAAACTTTCCTCTATAACTTTGAGAACACAGTAATTATCGTAAGTCATGACCGCCATTTTCTTAATAAGGTGTGCACCCGCATTCTTGATATTGATTTTGGCTCGATTAATCTCTATGTCGGCAACTATGATTTTTGGTACGAATCGAGTCAGTTGATTCAACGGCAAATGCGCGATGCCAATTCCAAAAAAGAAGTGCGCATGAAAGAGCTTGAGGAATTTATCGCCCGCTTTTCGGCTAACGCTAGCAAAAGTCGCCAAGCAACTTCCCGTAAAAAAGAATTAGAAAAAATCACGCTTGATGATATCAAGCCCTCGACGCGCCGCTACCCATTTATCGACTTCAAGTTTGAAAAAGACCTGGGGAATAATGTTCTTTATGTGGAGAAACTAGCAAAATGGGGTTTCTTCAAAGATGTAACATTTTCGCTTCGTCGCGGTGATAAAATTGCCTTTTTATCACCTAATAGTAAGATTATTACCATGCTGTTTGACATATTGAATGGTATTCACGAGGCCGATGAAGGTACCTTTAAATTTGGGATCACGGCGACACCGACATATTTTCCTCAAGATTATGACGCTCTTTTTAAAACTTCGATTAATCTTGTGGATTGGTTACGTCCTTTTTCTAAAGACCAGCACGAGTCCTACCTTAGGGGTTGGCTTGGACGGATGTTATTCGCAGGCGAAGAGGCTCTTAAACAAGCCCGCGTCTTATCTGGCGGAGAAAAAGCGCGCTGCATGTTCGCAAAAATCATGTTAACCGCTGGAAACATTTTATTTCTCGATGAGCCCACTAATCATCTCGATTTAGAAGCAATCACCGCTCTTAATAAGGGAATGCAAAATTATAAAGGCGTACTTTTATTCACCAGTCATGATCATGAGTTAGTTTCTACCGTCGCCAACCGCATCATTTATATCGATGAAACAAGATTAATAGACAAAACGATGAACTATGATGAGTTCATCGATTGGATGGAAACTAATCCGCTGCCGCTATAAATTTATTAGATGGTCGCTGTAAGTCTTATAGACAATATCGGCGATTTGCTCGATGTTGTGGCGTTCTGTATCAATAAAATAATCTGTAGTATTTATACGTGTCGGGTCAAAATCAATTTTGTCATTGGCAATGCGTCGTTTAGCCTGATTAAGGGCGTCGCCTCGATAGAGCATGCGATTTAAGCGCGTTGTTTCGCTGGCATCCATAAAAAAGGTAACGATACGTCTATTATGAAGTTTTTGAAATGCATCGAGACCATTAGGATCGACGATAAGAACTTTGTCATCGCCAATTTCTTTATGGCTGGTGCCATAGAAATTACCATTGTAGAAAGTTGTTTCAACAAAATAACCTCGATTCTTTAGTTCTTCAAATTGTTCGAAAGAGACAAAATGATAATCGACATCATCAGTTTCCCCATCGCGTTTATGGCGTGTGGTGTGCGTAACGACTTTTTGGACACCATATTTGCTTCCAAGTAGTTTGGCAACTTCGGTTTTGCCACTGGCGGATGCTCCAATTAGAATAATCATGCGTTAGTCCTTTTTATTAATTATACTGAAACATTAACTATTTGTTTTGAAAAAAATGTTTTATTTTGGGCCAAATTTCTGCTAAATTTCATATTTGTCCCCTATTAGTAAGGTAATTACGCATTAATTTATCGAAAGGAGATTATTAACATGAAAAATAGTCAAAGAATACCAATGCGAAAATTATCAATGGAGATGAAACAGATTACGAAGAAATACCTTACTTCGCAAATCCGGCAAAAACTTAGTCAAGCCGACCGACCGGGATCTTCGCCTGAAGAAGAACAACGAAAAATCTCGTATCAATCATATATCGATGCATTTGATCTGGCTTTGAGTGCCCTTGAACCGACCCATCGCATGATTATTCACAACGATTACATCCATTTAACGTTTGCGTTTTGGTGGGAGCAAAAATATTCTCGGAGTACCTATTATCGCCATAAATACGAAGCGTTAATTCAATTCTTATCACTATTCGCTAATTTATGAAAGCGGGCTTGATTGCCGTCTTTATCATTATCAATTACGCGATTGTGGGACCAATCGAACCAGACGATCCGATACGCCAATTTATCAATGTGTTCGCGCCACCATATTCTGGGGCCACGGCCATCGAAATTCCTTTTACGTTTGAAAGTAGCATTCGGGAAAGCGTCACCATCGAAATATTATTCGAAAATGATACTTATGCGCGTCAAATAATCTATACGCGCTCCCTTGACAATATCATATCTTTTTCATCACAAGTGACAATTCCTTCCTTCTTATTACACGAGGAGACATGTCTCCTTTGGCTTAACGCCCGTAACAGTACTTTTGGAATATCGCGGCCGGTTGCGTTGTTTCATACAACGGAACTAAAGATTACCGAATTTCAAAGTGAAGGTTTGACGCATGCAGTTATCGCCAACATTAATTATATTGATGATGAAAGCGTATCTCATTTAATTGAAGAAGAAATTTGGTTCGAAGGTTTTATCGCCACAATCGAAACAGCATATTACGGTTATCTGACTTTAGATAACCTAAGGATTAATTTAATCAATCCCGGCAATCAACCTATTAATTTTTTTAATTTCACCTTACGATTGGGGGACACCAATCACCACTTTCCGTTGTTGCGACGAAGCATTGATGATGCGTATGTTCTATTAAATCTTCGTCCAATTTATTCAATTGATGGTTATATGTTAGTAATTGATGAAACAATGTATGTCCATCCAACGACATTTATCATGAGTGACGCATTGATTGAAGGTTTTGTGCCTTCAAATCGACTTTACTTTCCCAAGGACCGCTTCCATGAACTCCAGACAACTATTTTTATCATTGAAGGAGAGGTAACCATGTACAATACATTTTCATTTACTTATAAGGGGCTTTACTACTTCAATCAGGCGCTGATCGGACCTTGCAGTCACTCAGTGTATTGCGTGACCACAAGCGACGAGCAAAAATCAATTGGCGCCTATGAGGAGACGATTATCATCCATGGCTAACGTTGCTGTCGCTTTATCAGTATTGCTAATCATGTTAGAGGCGTTTCAATTTGGCCAGCGGTTTAGTGTAGTCAAACGAACTTTCTATTCCCTATCGCCACATGTGATTGAAAGTTGCATCGCTTTTCCAGGCTTTAATAATCAAAGCGAAGAGCCATTTTTCGACAAAGATTTGATGCGCGAAAACATTCCAATCTATTTGAAAGATAATATGATACCCACGATTGAGACATTTCAAGTATCGTTTTATTACTTTGAACTCGAAAACAACATGATTTGCCATAGTGATTATTGTCAAGGAGTCACCATTAATTTAATAGTCCCGATTACAGGCTGGTTTGATTATGAAGAGCAGTTGTCCTTTGAAATAAAGGAAGTGCTATGAGCAACCACCAAAAAATAATCCTGTACTTAGAAAATTCTTTTTTAAAACCTTTTTTAAGCGACCCAGATATCACCGATGTCAGCTTCAATGGGAAAACGCTTCATTTTGTCCATAACAAGATGGGACGTCAGTTGGCTCAAAGTAGTCCTAGCGAATTGGAAGTAAATAATTTCATTCGTCAAATCGCTAATTTGAGCGAACAATTGTTTTCCTATTCCAATCCTTTGCTTGATGTTTCGATTGGAAAATACCGCCTTAACGCTGTTGGTCCTGCCATCGCTAGGCAAGATTATGATAAAACAACGACGTTCTCACTGCGAATTGGTCATACGAAAAACGATGCCCGGATAATCAAGTTTCAACCAGAACCGCTCCTTGATGCGCTTTTCCATCACTTCATTAAATCGGGGATTTCCATGGTTATTGCTGGAAAAACTGGCTCGGGGAAGACCGAATTTCAAAAGTATTTAATTTCAATCATGCCACTACAAGCGCGCGTAATCGTCATTGATAATGTGCTGGAACTAGAGGGGATTAAAAGTGAGCAAATGCTCGATATGAATATTTGGCAAGTTAATGACACGCTGAAAGGGGGTGATTTTTCTTCACTCATCGCTAATGGACTCCGTTCGCACCCTGACTGGGTAATTGTCGCTGAAGCGCGCGGTGGCGAAATGAAGGACGCACTAACGGCGGCGATGACCGGGCATCCCATTATTACGACTGTCCATAGTCTTGATGTCACGACATTGCCGGCGCGGATGGCGCGGATGGTCATGACTAGCCAACCAGGGGCGCGCTATGCGGAAACGTTAGCCGATATCAAAGACCATTTTCCGATCCTTATCTATCTAAGAAGAAGGGAAGACGAGTTTGGCCATTATCAACGCGATATTTACCAAATCGCGGAACTCCGATCAAGTTTGCATAAAGTTAAAATGCTCTATGAATGGGATGGCAAAACGGCCATTTATCATAAATTATCTAAAAAATTGCAAAAGAAACTTGGCGGCGAACTAAACGACATTAGTCAATTTGTTCAAGGAATTAAATGAAAATTAGTGTTTTCCACTTTTCATTAATGGCGACGATATTTACCGCTCTCGCTTACATAACAAGTGGAAATATTTATCTTGCAACCATAATTGGAAGCTTATATTGGGGATATTTTATTGGATATTTGCCAAAAAAGTTGCACGCGTTTTTTTCTTGGCACCAACGAGAACAAGAAGGATTTCGCTTTATCAACGTTTTTATTATAGCCTTAAGCGTCAAAAAAACCACGAGTGGGGCATTTGAAGCGGTAATGGGGCAAATTAGCGAATCACTAAAGCAAGAAATAGTGGAGGCCAATACGATTGATAGTTTTCAAATCCTTGAGTACTTACGAACGTATTTTCCCTTTTCTTTATATGAAATGTTTATCACAATCATTGACCTTCAAACAAATCAGGGAGGGGAGATTCTTTCGATGGCGACCTTATTATTAGCGACGATTAGGCGCATGGAAACCGACTATCAAGAAAAAATGTTAATCGCAAAACGAAAATTGACCGATTTCATCGTTTTATGGGCGATGACGATCGTTGTGCTGTTATTTGCTCGCTTTGGGATATCTTCATTATTTGAAACAATGCTTGCTAGTCCGATGTTTATTATTGGGATTGGTGTTTTTTACATGTTTCTTTTATATGCAATTCATTCATGGCTGACACGTTTCATCAAGGTTACTAATAATGTTTAAATATCGCCAATATTTTGAACGTTTAAGTCTAAATGCTCACCATGAAACGATAAAAATTTTGGTTTTCAATATATTTGTAATCCCTTTTTCAATTATGTTTGGGTTGTTTACATCATGGATTGGGGGCATTATTTCCAGTGTGATTGGCATTATGCTTTTGAATCTATTTCTAAGCCAGGGCTATCAATTGCAAATAGAAAAAAACGCAGAAATGCGAATCATGGCATTTATTGATGCTTTTACGATTGTCAAAATATTCATCAATAACAATTACAATGTCTATCGGGCGATTGAAGAGACTATTAGATATGTAAAGCCAATCTTAAAAGATGATTTGACGCGGCTGCTTGAAGATATCGACATCGATAAATCAGTACAACCTTTTGTCAAATTTGCCAGAACGTTTGCACCTTTAATAATTGAGGAATTGATGATTGGTTTGTATCAGTTGGATATTCAAGGAGGCAGCCGACAACAACTTGAAGGATTTGACTACATGTTTAATCAATTTGAAACCCATAAAACAAATGATCAACGCCGCCGTTACGATGATCGGCTCGACAGCATGAATATGTGGCCATTAATTGGAGCTGGTTTAATCGCTATTGACCTATTAATTGGGGTCATCGAAATTATTATGAGAGCTATCAGTGAGCTATAAATTTGCATTCATATTATCGCTGCTGTTCGTGGTGCAAATTCTAATCTTGGGAGGTGATATCTTTGCATTGCAAGTGGTATACACCAATCTCGATGCACTTGGCCAAACAACGTCATTTCGCATCGCCCAAGCGGGACGAATTGATGAAGCGACGACGATGTGGCTTTTATCTAAAAACACAGTAATTACATGTTTACAAAATTGCACGCCGCGGTTTGGAGACACGCTCGAATTCAAACTTGAAACAACCTATGATCCGTTAATTATAAGTTCCGAAACGATGACCATCAGCGTCACGCGCAGCGCTGTAATCGGTTATTACAATTAAAAAGAAAGGAGCAGCCTATGTCAGAGTTAAAAGGACAAATACTTGGTGTATTACTAGTATTGACAATCTTTGGGGCGATGTCGATCGCTTTTACGGCCATCTTCAATAACGCCGCTAGTAACATATCCGCACGGGTCTCGAATGAAACATACACGACCATAGTCAGTAACCCCTAAGAAAGCAAAAGTGACATTTCCTATTTGATTATCGTTTAATTTGTTATAATATCTAAACGAAATAAGGAGATGCACATGAGCACATTAGAAAAAGTTCAACAATTGTTCGCCCAAAAAGTCAAAGTCGAAGCGATTGAACCACAAACGGAACTTCGGGAACTCGGCCTTGATTCATTAGACTTAGTCGAGTTGATGATGGACCTTGAAAAAGAATTCAACATTGAGTTTGAGAATGATGAAATGACGACCTTTAAAACGCTTCAAGATGTCGTTAAAGCCATCGACGCCAAGATTTAACTAATCAATTGATTTAGATTTAATCATATGCTAATATGCTTCTTGCGCTCTGCGCAATCGAAGCATCTGCCTACTTAGCTCAGTCGGTAGAGCAATCGGCTGTTAACCGATTGNNGAAAGGGGTTTTCTTATGGCGAAATATGACGTTGAATTCAAGAAGAAGTGCATCAAAGCTTCCGAAGAAGGGAAACCATTGCCAAATGTTAGAAGCGTGGTCCTAAACAGTATGGTTTGGTTCACGACCGAACAGCGCCTTTTACTAAATGAGCAGGGGGAGAAGGGTTTATCGAATGACATATTCGATCGAATATTGGACGTAACATTCAAATCTATGATAATTTTAAATTGTATCAATGCGAAATGACCCCTCCATGGTTAGCAACTAAAGTTGTCATTTTCCAAAAAACATCGATTCAAGGAAAAACACAGATTACAATATCTTTGGAGAATAATTGGTGAAATACAAAGTTACCAAACGAATTGCTTGTCCGCGTAACATCGTGTCACGTTTATTTAGCGACCGCGAATGTATGCATGAATGGGAACAAGGATTGGTAGCCATTGATGATGTAAGAGGCCATCTGTTTGAAAACGATAGCCAAGGCGAACTTGTTTTTTCATTTAATGGCGAACGCCAAATTATGAAAGTTCGAGTAACTAATTATGATTTACCCACTACCATCACCTTAGTTTATGAATTAGGTGGCGTTTATAATGAATGTATCAATTCTTTTATTGAGGAAAAGGACGAAACGATTTGGACGATGGATGTCACATTTGTGTTTAATGAGGATGCGACAATTCCTGAAGATGTCTTTGTAAAAAAAAACTAATGCCGGTATGGATGCGTTTTTATCTTTTGTAGTAAAAAATATCAATTAATTGGGGAATAAAGCATCATACTGGAATGATTTTTATATTGAGGCATAATAATCAATGGATTAACAAAAGGAGATAAGTTATGACTTTATTAGAAACACTAAAAAAGCGCCGATCGAATTATGATTTAACAGCGAAATCAGCTTTGCCTGTTGAAGAACTCGAATTACTTCTTGCGCAGGCGCTTGAACTCAGTCCCACAGGGTTTAATAGTCAAAGTAGTCGCATTATCCTCGCGCTTGGAGCGAAGCACGATTTCTTTTGGGATATCGTGCTCGCAGGCATAAAAAAGGAAATTGGTGAAACTCCAGCATTCGAAAAAAGCAAAGCGAAGATATCAAGTTTGCGCCGTAGCGCCGGCACGATTCTCTTTTTTGAGGACGAAAGCATTACTGATGACCTTAAGGCGCGCTTTCCTTTATATGCCCGCAACTTCTCGATTTGGGCCGAACAATCGCAAGGGATGGTACAATTTGCCGTTTGGCTGGCGCTTAGCGAAGCCCATATGGGTGCAAGTTTGCAACATTATAGTGAACTAGTGGCCACTAAATTGACAAGCGCATGGAATATTAATCCAACATGGCGCCTAGTTGCCCAGATGCCCTTTGGCATTCCTAATTCACAACCACCGCATAAAGACATAGTACCTGGCAAGCAAAGATTGCAAATCGTCAAATAAAAGCAAGTCTCGAAGGAATGATAATTTATTCCTTCTTTTTTTTGAAATAGTGCGAGTAGGTGGTATTATTTTAATAATATGAAAAAAATAACCGAAATATTCACGCGTCCAATCGCTCATCGCGGTTTGCATGATGCGCAACGGATTGAAAATTCCCTATCCGCATTTGAAGCGGCAAAAAACAATGGTTTTGGATTTGAACTTGATATTCATATGATTAAGGATGGAACGATTATTGTCCATCACGATTATAATCTAAAGCGATTATGTGGCGTGGATGTCAAAGTTGCCGATCTGGTAGTTCAAGACTTAGCAAAATATCCATTTTCCAATCAAAAAGAACATGTCCCTACCTTACAAGAAGTGTTAGATTTCACGATGGGCGAAGTCCCCATCTTAATTGAGTTGAAAATCGCGCATGGATTTGACCCCATATTTCCCGATGCCTTATTAAAAGTGCTTGAAAAGTATCCTTATAAGGATAAGATCGCCCTTCAATCATTCAATCCTTATGCCATCAGGTGGTTAAAGGCGCATACGAACGATTTTTCAGTGGGTCAATTAAGCAGTGGCAAACTTGAAGGCCAAAAGCCGCATATTCAATTTTTGTTCAAGACTTTGCTCATAACGCGCATTTCCAAGCCGGATTTTGTATCTTACGATATCAATTATTTGCCTAACCCCCATGTAAAACGTCTCCGAAAACGCGGGATGGCGATTATTGCTTGGACGATTGATAGTGAATTAAGACACAAAAACGCCATACTCAACGCCGATCAGTTCATCTTTGAAAACATTAAAGTTTAGGATAATTATCAGAATTCAATCGTGACAATTTCATTGTAATTATGCTTTTTCTTTATGATATACTATACGCGTTGCAGGTGAACTTATGAACATATTTACAAGTCTTATGATGCGTAAACTCGAGGGTCACAAACATGGCACATGCATGTGCGAAGTTATCGCTCTCGATGAACGCCAGATCAAAAGCGTGTTCATCCCCATTACGGGGGCAAATGGCGCGGAGATCGAATTATTCCTTAAAGTAGGCGACGAAGTCAAGGTTGGCACATTGATTGGGCGCCGCAAAGACTTTTATGTCCCGATCTTCAGCTCAATTTCGGGCAAGATTGTCGCGAAAGTAAATCGCTATAATCCAATTGTCGGCAGGGCGACTTCCCACTATGAAATCGAAAACGATTTTTTAGCGACTAAAGCGGAACCATTACCGACAGTTACGTTTAATAGTTCGCGCGAGCAAATCGTGACCGCCATCAAAGAGGCAGGCTTAGTTGGTTTGGGAGGTGCTGGATTTCCCACTTACATCAAATATGAAAATGTCAAAGGTATTGACACTTTAATTATCAATGGCGTCGAATGTGAACCATTTTTAGCAACCGACTTTAAAGTCGGCGAATTATACGCCGAAGATGTCGTCAAAGGCAGTGAATTATTCCGCCTTGCAAGCGGTGCTTCAAGGGTGATCATTGCCATTAAGGTTCATAAAGATCCCGTGAAACAAGCCTTAACTAAAGTACTACTCTCTTATCCTAACATCAAATTGGTCGAAGTTCCGGATGCTTACCCTATGGGATGGGAACGCACCCTCATCAAAAAACTTACGGGGCGCAGTTATGATAAACTGCCATCCGAAGCCCATGTCCTCGTCAATAACTTAACGACCGCTTACGCAGCAGCCCGCGCTCTATTATTTGGCGAGCCCATCACGCATCGGATTTTGACGATTTCCGGAAATGGAATCGCAAAACCAGCGAATGTTCTGGTGCCACTTGGCACACCGATGAATCTAATCATCACTTTTTTAGGTGGTTATGTAAGTGAAGAAGTTACGGCCTTTGCGGGGGGACCGATGAGTTCTAAGGCAGTGAGCGACGATTCGTTTGTCGTCCAAGCTCCCATGGGTGCTTTTATAGTCATTCAACCGGTTATAAAACATGAAATCGCTTGTTTGCGGTGCGGAAGTTGCACATCTGCTTGCCCAGCGAATATTCAGCCAATTGAAATTAAATTAGCGCTTGATGGCGATAATATCGCTCGTTTATTAAAACTCGATGTTATGCGCTGTGTGGAGTGCGGTTTATGCTCTTACGTGTGCCCCTCGGGTATCGAAGTAACCGAGGCTGTGCGAAAAGCCAAAGTCAAAGTGCGAATTGCCCAAGCTAAAGCGGCGTTCGCTAAAAAGTGAGGTGCCTATGAAATTTATTGTCACCCCCGGACCATATCAACGGGGTAAAAGTAAAACCGGCATCATCATGCGAGACTTGATGATTGCTCTATTGATCGTTTGGGCCGCGGCCATCGCTTATAACTTTACAATTGGCGTTGATTATGGCGTCAAAGCAATCCTTATGGTTCTAGTCGCTAGCGTTACTACGATTTTGTGCGATGTTCTAGTTGCCGCGATTCGTTTTAAGAAAGAAAATGGTAAATTTGGCCAGTTCTTATTAATTTCGATAAGAGATAATTTTAGTCTTATCACGGCTTTAATATTTGCTTTAACGCTTCCAATTGGCACTCCTTATTATGTAATAATTCTTGGAAGCATTTTTGGAACATTACTTGTCAAATATGCGTTTGGGGGCTTTGGTCACAATCTTTTTAATCCGGCGCTGTTTGCCCGTATTTTTGTGTTTTTGACTTTTGCGAGTTCGCTTGTTCCGCATCTAGGCGATGCCTCAGTTGTTCCCTCGCTTACCGCAGGAGCCACCATTACTTCGGCTTATTCAGCCCTTGGATTTAAATGGTTGACCGCTTCGTTAGCGGGACTAAATGTCAACATGTCACAACTATGGCTTGGATTTTATTCCGGCGCCCTTGGGGAACCGTTTGCTTTATTAATCTTATTATTAGGAATTGGACTAGCGGCTCGTAAGGTCCTTAATTGGCGAACCCCAGCATTTTATATAGGTACTGTGGCTGTTACCGCCCTCATCATTGCTTTACTCGCTGGAATTAATCCCCTCGATTATGTTTTAATTCACCTTGGTATGGGCGGATTGATGTTTGGGGCTATCTTTATGCTGACAGATCCGGTATCTTCACCCACATCACCATTTGGCAAAGCTTTCATTGGGGTGATTGCCGGTCTTATGACTGTTTTAATTCGGATTCAAGGTAAAATGCCAGAAGGCGTGATGTTTGCGATTGCGATTGCTAACGTTTTCTCGCCCTTAATCGATCGCTTTGCTAGTGGCATGACCAATCAAAAACTAACACAAAAATGGTTAGTGATTGGAAGTTTATTGTTCGTTTCATTATCGCTTAATGGATCAATCGCTTTGGTACGCGTTCGCGGTTTGGGAGGTTCTTCAAGCATCGATACCTCATCCCTAAGCAGTGAGACATCCTCCGAAATCCCAAGTTCAAGCGAAGAACCAATTATTCCTTTCAGAGTATTATCGGGTAGCTATGCCAGTAGTGCTTGTGCTGATGAAGAATATTGTCCCGTGCAAACGCAAATGGTAAATGTCAATCTCGATGAAGCGTTTAGCATCCTTTCAATTGAATTGAGCGGCACCAATACTACCGGTGGTTCCTATCGCACCAAATGGAATGCTCAGGAAACGGCCATCGTTGATTATTACGAAACGCTATCGATTGCTGAAATTAAGGCCATTGACCAGAATGCAATCCCTGCAGAAGCATTTGTTGCTACTGTGACAGTTACTAGCACCAGGTTATTATTAGCAATTCAAGATGCTTTGGCTGATGTCGAAGTGTATACCGGCTCGGCGACCAGTAATGCCGAACCTGAACATTATGATGATCAGACGACAATGGTTACAGTTTATGTAATTGATGGCGTCATCGCATCGATTGCTCTTGGTGGCACGGTTACCACAGGCGGTATTTATGCAACAATTTGGAATACGAATTATCCAACTATATACGAATATTATGTCGGTATGACCGTGGTCGATTTCCTCGCTTTACCAGCATTCCCTACCGATAGCGACGCTTTTGTCGCCGGATTGACATATACTTCACAGCGGGTATACGACGCGATTGTCGATGCCTTAACGTTATAAGGAGGGTATCATGCGAAAAGAAATCAAATTTCCAATATTTCTTGGTTCTGTCTGCCTTATCGCCAGCGCCGCTTTAGCCGGTGTTAACGCTTTGACGGCACCCGTTATTGCCCAACGAGAAGAAGACGCCCGCAATCGCGGATATCTCGAAGCTCTTGGATTAACTTCTGGCGCTGGTTACACGATGTCAGAATTACAAGTCGCTGAAGGAGATTTAGCAACTTCAGGAATTACTGGTTATGTTTACTTTGTCGAAGATGCTTCCAATACCATTTTTGGTGCTGTATATAACGGCGAAGTGTCTGGTTGGGAATCCGGCATCAAATTCCAGATCGGCATCGCTGATGGATTATTCACTGGTTATATAAATATCTCAAATAATGAAACACCAACGATTGGTGGTCAATTCATTACTTCACTTGACGCGATGCTTACAGGCGTTGATGCCGGAGATTCTTTGGCGATTAACGACGCGATTAATACGTATATCACCGCCAATTTTGCCGGTGTGACCGCCAATTTTGCCGGCGTTACTCGTGGAGGCATTACCTCGGCTTTGTTAGCCGCCGGTGTGCACTTTGATACACTGGAGGTGCCAGCATGAAAAAACTTAATATTATTCTTGAGGGTATCGTCAAAAATAATTCGACGTTTGTCTTATTGCTCGGCCTTTGCTCAATTTTAGCGAGTTCATCCACTTTCTCATCTGCGGTTGGCATGGGCGTAGCGGTCATTATTGTTTTAATAACCACCAACATTATCATTTCATCAATTCGCAAGATTACTCCTAACGATATCCGGATTCCTGTCTTTATCGTCGTCATTGCCTCGGTAGTTTCCATCATCCAAATGTTAATGAAGGCTTATACTCCTGAACTCGCGATGACACTTGGCGTTTATCTACCTTTGATAGTCGTTAATTGCATTATCATGGCGCGCGCCGAAGTGTATGCTAGTAAGAACAATGTGTTTGATTCATTCCTTGATGCCATTGGGATCGGAATTGGCTATTTCTTATCGATTGTGGCCTTATCGTTATTTAGAGAAATACTAAGTACCGGTGCTTTAAAATTTATCGATCCATTTACAAATTCGACGGTATTTGATATTCGTATCTTCAATGCCGATTACGCAATTGGCTTATTTTCGCAAAGTGCGGGAGCATTCCTGATGCTTGGATTAATGCTTGCTAGCATTAATGCGATCCAAAGCTCCGTTTCCAACCGGAAGCTTCGAAAAGCGGAAGCCGCCAAAGCGGTAAAATAATAGGGAGATATCAACATGGAAATCATGGCATTAATCATATCTTCGGTCCTCGTCTTCAACATTGTCTTAGTAAGATTTCTTGGTATCTGCCCGTTTTTAGGCGTTTCCAAAAACTCAGGAAATGCGATTGGCATGGGGGTAGCTGCTACTTTCGTAGTGTTTTTCTCTTCGTTACTATCGTATGGCCTATACCACTTAGTCCTCGTTCCGCTTTCACTAGAATATCTAGCCTTATTATCATTTATCTTAATCATCGCTTCATTCGTTCAGTTCGTCGAAATGTTCTTTAAAAAGTTCATTCCCGCGCTTTATAAAGCACTGGGCATTTATTTGCCGCTCATTACCACAAACTGCATTGTGCTTGGCGTCGCCCTCGATAATATTAATAATGGATTCACTTTCCTTGAAATGGTAGCATATTCCATTTCTGTTCCGGTTGGTTTCACTTTAGTGATCCTTATTTTCTCAGTGATGCGTGAACGCCTCGATTCGTTGAATAAGGTGCCTGGTCCATTTAAAGGAACGGCGATTGCTTTAATTACAACGGCGCTATTAGCGTTGGCTTTCACCGGATTTGCGGGGTTAATTTGAAATGGAACCTTGGGAATCAATTTTAATTAGTATCATCATCGTGACCGTGCTTGTGGCCCTTTTTATTACAGGGTATGTTCTTAACAAAAAAACGCCTATTCCGGCGGGTTGTGAAAATTTGACGACTGATTGCGCTAGTTGCGGCATTACTTCGTGTTCATTACACAAACCAACATCCGATAAAGTGGAGGTTATTTAATTATGTGGTGGCAAGATATTTTAATTGCCGCTGGACTGATGCTTGGCGTTGGCGGTTTACTAGGGCTCGCGTTAGCAATCGCGGGCACAAAATTGGCGATAAAAGTCGATCCCCGTTATGAAGCTGTAATCAACATGCTACCGGGGCTCAATTGCGGAGTTTGTGGCCATCCTGGCTGCGCCGGTATGACCAACTCCTTACTTGATGGAAGTGAAATGAAAGTATCCGCTTGCCGCCCAAGCAAACCTGAGCAACGCGAAAAGATTCGCGACTATTTAAACAGCACGCCCGGTCCTGATGGCAAAGTATTAAAAGTTGAAATTTAATAATCGTGACCTAGGCGACTAGGTCTTTTTTATTCATGAAACGACGCATTGCACTATCTAAAAACTCATTTGATGTCTACGCCTTCAACTTTCTAATATTCTTGACGGCGCTCATTTTAGTTTGGACCAATTTATTCAATCGCCCCACGGGTCTTTTGTTCGTGTCGGTCTATCTTCAAACCGAAAAAATCGATCAGTTGTCGCTTGATGACGATATCACCATTACTTACAAGAAGGACGATTACCCCATCCTTTTAGGCGATGTGACCCTTGAAATTAACGACGGCCGCGTCCGCGTTGAAAAAGAAACCTCACCCCTTCATTATTGTTCAATTCAAGGGTGGGTGGGCACCCCGGGCAACCCCATTATTTGCGCTCCCAATTATTTCATGGTAGTCATCGAAGGTGCCTCATGAAGATGTCACCGATTCGCCGAATGACGCGACTTGCCATCCTTTTAGCATTAGGTGTCATTTTAAATTACATGGAACATGTGTTGTTGCCCACGGCGTTTATTGCCCCAGGGGTAAAACTTGGTTTAGCCAACACGGTTGGACTGATCGTGCTATATTTCTTTGGTGTCCCAGAATTTTTATTTATTGGCTTCTTACGAATTCTAATGACTTCGCTATTCACTGGTTTTGGATTTAATTTCTTTATCGCTTTAAGCGGCTGGGGCTTATCGTCTTTATTTGTTGTCATCGCTTATTATGGCAATAAGTTTTCTATCTTTGGATTATCAATGATCTCGGCGGTGCTTCACGGCATCGGTCAAGTAATAATGGTTTCGCTTTTATATGAATCCGTTTATATGCTTAATTATCTACCGATTTTAAGTGGGGCTGGTATCATCAGCGGACTTCTTATCGCCCTGATTGCGAAAGAAGCGTTACGGCGTATTGATGCTGTGCCCTATGTGGAGTCGTGACATGAAACGCTTCATTACCTTTTTAAAACAAGCATTCATGTTACTAAAAGATATTTTGACACCACGTGAATGGACGATCACTGGTGTCACTTTTCTGCTAAGTGGCTTATTAGTTTCCTCAATCTTTTGGGTTGATACAAACAGCAGCCAAGAAGAAATCGAATTTGAGGCATTGGGCTATAGTTTGAAGGTAAAAACGGAGAACGGAGCCAATTTACAGCCTTTTCACACGTATTATTATGTACTTTATGAAAAAGTATACCCGCAAAATGACCGTGACATGGTTCTGGAAGTGCTTCAAGAAGAAGTGCCGTCACTTCATAAAGTTAGTGATCGTGGCAATCGTTTCTTAATCGATGATGACGATGTCTCGCTTGGAAGAATGGTCACGATTCGCGATGTTAATGAATCGCTTGGAAGTGGCGATTGGGTGGAAATACCGGAACACCTATATTCGATTTTAAGCATCGGCAAACGTTTATCAATCGAAACCAATTCCGCATTTAATTTCTTTGTTGGGAAATTGGCGGATTATTGGGAAGGGTTAATTGGTGATTTTACTTATCCGTTTGATTATGAAAACATCGATCCCTATTTTAATGCGACGGAACGGGCCGAATTAGAACGGTTGCAAGGATTCATACCTCTTAGCGAGGAAGAAATTAACACCACGCTGGAGCTTAAAGTTGAAGATGGATATTTTGCGCGCTTCAATTCGTTTAATGGAGCAACCATCGGTGACTTGGAGATTACCTTAGGGGGAATTGCCAAAGGATATGCCAACGATGTAATCAGTTCGCGTTTAACCCAAAAGCGACTAACGCATGGATACATAAGCGGTGGTCAAAGTTCGAATACGGCGCTTGGAAGCCGATCGGGAAATGAAAATTGGACGATTCCGATGAGTTCGCCGCTTCCATCGGTTGCCCGGGCCTACCAAATTAAGCGACCTGGCTATTTCAACATCTCGACATCGGGTGGTTATGAGGGTGTACCAATAACCATCAATGGTGAGCGTGTGTGGCGTCATCACATTATTAACCCGCATGATGGTTATCCTTCATCAGTGCAACTTCACGTCAATGTGATGTCAAACGATGTGTCAGCGGCTGAACTAGATGCCCTTTCAACTGCATTAATGAATATGACTAAAGAAGAAGGCAAACTAATTCGCAATGCCTATGTTGCGTCAGGTAAAGAACTTGATATTGCTTGGATTGAAATTATCGATGAGTCTTTGACGATATACCACACCGATGGCTTCGAACAATATCTTGGCAAAATGTCTGAAAACATTTACATTAACGTTGACGCGCTTTCATAAAAGCGTTTTCATGTAAAATTATCATTGTAATTTATCTTAAATATATACTACAATAATAGTCGTTGAGATTATTTATTAATAGGAGGATAAATTTAATGAATAAAGGACTCAAATTCTTTGCCCCCGCCGCCGCCGCCATCGTTGGCTTAATGGCTTCCTGTGGTAGTTCGGTTGTCGCATCAAGTTCAATTGAAACGACCTCGACGACTTCAACCACCACTTCCGAGACGACTTCTGTCGCTCCAGAAATGGCAACAATCAAAGCCGCCCATGGTTATTATGCCCCGTACGCAATTAAAGCTGCTACCGCCCGTGCTCCCCAATTAGTACAAACAGATGTCGATTATGTCGGAGTTTTATTAGAAGATGATGGCACCATTCTTGACCTTAAGATTGATGTTATGCAAGTTAAGGCAACTGGCGTTGATGCCACAACCACAACTATTAATGGCACCGTCTTCCCAGACACTACAGACTTCAAAACAAAGTGGGACTTACTTGAAGATTACAACATGAACGGCGAAGCCGGTGAATGGTATGAACAAGCCCTTAAAATCGAACAATACGCTGTTGGTAAAAATATTGAAACACTGATTAGCGAATTAAATGGTACCACTACGTTTGGCGCCGATGTTTCTATAACAGTCGATGGCTTCGCGGAAGCGCTAGTTGTCGCTTCTGAAGAAAACAACTATCGCGAATTTGAAGTTGAGGCTTCTGACGTTGAAAACCTCAAACTCGGTATTGGCATGTCCAGTTCCCACGAAGCAAAACGGACCAACATTAACATTGCCTCCGTGGTGTTTAATGGTGAAGAAGTCTTAGACGCTCAAATCGACGTCTTACAAGTTCCATACACGATTACCGCCGTTGGCGATCCCGTCGTCTATGAAGTTGGCATTGATACCACTAAAGCTCAAGTCTCTGGAGAAGATGGCATCATCATGTCCAAAGTTACTATTCAAGATCTCTATGGCATGGGTGCTATTAGTGAAGTCGGTGAATTCTACGAACAAGCCGATAGCTTCGAACTCTATGTCATTGGTAAGACCCTTGATGTGGCTTTCGCTGCTTCAGCGCTTGAAACTGGCACTCATGGTTTAGCCTTCATTGATGGCGCTACCATTGGTGTGACCATCGGCGTGAGCGATTTAATCGCTGTCACCGAAGAAGCTGAATTTATTTCCGCTGGTCGTGTTCTTCCAACTGTCTGATAACATTTAAATTAATGACTAAACCCGTGGCTAACCATGGGTTTTTTATTGCGCTTATAACTTTAATATTTAAAAAAGTCAGTCTCTTTGTTATGATTATCACGATATCTTGTTATTCGGAGAAGATTCTTTACTAGGAGTGTAGTTAAACGGTATAACCACGGTCTCCAAAACCGCTATTGGGGGTTCGATTCCCTCCACTCCTGCCATTTCAATTAAAAAGCCGTCTAGGACGGCATTTTTATTTTTTTTGCGTATCATTTGCGTATCTCAATCGAGTACTTCCATATACTTTTGATAATCTTTAATTAAGAAAATTAATGGTATATTCTTTTAATTATAAGTTGTAAAAGGTAGAATCACCTTATATACATTAAAGTTAAGATTGTTATAAAAACACAAATGCGGGAGGTAGTATATGTATATATTGTACTGGAATACAAGCCATAAACATGCTCGCATTCATAATCCCGATTGTGGGCAAATACATAAGCATAACAAAAACGGATTCCATAGACACAATAATGGTGGGTATTTAGCATTTAAAACATACAAAGAAGCTTATGCAGTTGGGTGCAAGAAAATTCCTTGTGAATTAGTTGGACCTTGCCCTTTTTGCAAACCGGTTCCATAAAAAAACCGAGATAAACTATTATCTTATAAGTAGAACATGAGGTATTTAACATGAGCAAATACAATTCCATTAGAATACGTGATGCAATGGAAAAAATCGCTTCAAATCATTTTGTCCTCCCGGCAATTCAAAGGAAATTTGTATGGCGACCAAATCAAATTGAGATGCTATTTGATAGTATTATGAGAGGCTATCCAATCAACTCATTTATGTTATGGGAGATTTCCAATTCGGAGATTAAAAATAATTATAAGTTTTATTCCTTCATTAAAGACTATATTGATAAATTTAACGAAGATAACCCAGATGCGCCAACAAGTGTTCTACAATCGAATTTTTACGCTGTGATTGACGGGCAGCAACGATTAACAAGTTTATATGTTGGTTTGACAGGATCTTACCGATATAAACGACCAAGCAAATGGTTTAAGAATAATGAAGATGTTATGCCAACAAGAAGACTATATCTTGATTTGAGAGAACCATTTGATACCTCAATAGATAATGAAAACCAATACAATTTCAAATTTTTGACAAATAGTGAAATCGAACAATCATTCATCAATAATGACAATATTTGGTTCAAGGTTGCCAATATTCTCACATTCGAAGATCTATCGGATGTCAATAGGTATTTGATTG
>DIVY01000011.1 GCA_002422535.1 Caryophanales bacterium UBA6120
CCTCTATGATTGATGCTATATCATCCCCGAATTTGCCAAAATGACCTAAAAAAGGTAAAATATAAATACACTTTGCCCGCATATTCATGGCTTTACGCCAACCTGGATGGAATGTCCGGTCATTTGTTATTTAAGGAGGACGCCTATGAAAATTGGAATAATTAGCACGTCAACCAAGAAAAATGAAAAGCGATATCCGTTGCATCATAGCCATATAAGGCAACTTAAAGATGCGCATTTAAAAAATTTAATATTTGAAATCGGATATCCAGGCATTGATCAAGTTCGTCGCAAAGAGATGCTTAATTTATTGCCTCGCAAGGAAATATTTGAGATGGCCGATTTGATCATATTAGCGAAGCCAACGCCGGCGGATTTTCCTTTTTTCCGTCCTCATCAAATTCTTTGGGGTTGGCCTCATTGCGTTCAGAACCCCGGAATTACCGATATTGGCATTAAAAATAACATGACGTTTATTGCGTGGGAAGCGATGTTTAAATGGCGCAACAACGTAAAACAAGAACATATTTTCAGCCGCAACAACGAACTAGCAGGATATTCTTCCGTCATCCACGCCTTAACGCACCATGGCCTGACCGGCGGCGTCTACGGACAACCACTGAAAGCAGCCGTAATTGGCTATGGCTCCACTGGTAAAGGAGCGGTAAACGCCTTATTAGGTCTAGGGGCTCACGATATCACCGTCTATTCAAAACGGTCTCGTTTTGAAGTAGCTGATGCTATCACTCACATAAACTACAAACGCTATCGAGTGGAAGGGCGTCACGTTTATATGAACGGTAATACATCGGCTCAGGAGTTATCTAGCTACGACATCATCGTCAATTGCATCCTGCAAAATCCCTTAAATCCCATTGCATTTATGACAAACGACGATGCAATAAATTTGGACAAAAAACAGTTGATTATCGATGTTAGTTGCGATAAGGCAATGGGTTTCGAATTTGCCCGACCTACCGATTTTCAAGCGCCAACATTCGAAGTTGGTCCGGTTACTTATTATGGGGTTAATCATAGTCCGACCTATTTTTGGCAATCCGCCTCTTATGAATTAAGTGGCGCTTTGCTGCCCTACCTCGAGTATATGCTCGATCATGGTACATACAAGGGCAACATCGTGCTTGAAAAAGCCGTGGCTATCGAAGAAGGGATCATTAAAAATATGGATATCATAATGTTTCAAAGACGAAACGACGAATATCCTTATGACGTAATAAACAAGAAAGATTAGTGATTCTATTACTATAATTTCAAAAACGAGTTATTACAAAATTTCCATGTTTTTCAACACGATGTATTTGGGACCTTCATAGCCTTGGATGATGGTTGTTTCTTTTGATAATGACAAATTAGATAAACAGGTTTCAATATTACCGCTAAACGAGAAGCCAGAAACAGGATGATATTCTTTACCATCGAAGAAAATTGCTAACCGGACTTCTCCGCCGATGTAATGTGAATACATATCGATTTGAATGCCTGATAAGGCCACAATTTCGAGATGTGGTTTACGCCCCATCTTGGCGTAACTCGACTTACCTTTAGCGACCTCCATCGTTATAAGGTTACCTGTAGGCTTAATACCTAAATATTGGGCGTATTGATTTGAGCCGTAATAACTTGCAATTACGCCTTTATCGATGACTTTAACGGGAATAAGAAGCACGCCATCTTTATCAAAAGCATCGGCTTTTGAGGATGGTTTTAGATTAATGTCCAAGTATTCACCAACAACATCCTTTTGAATCGAATCGCCAATCACCTTGTCGGTGCTCTTGCGATAAATAGAATCGTATGAGTAGTCAGAAATAAGGTTAACAAACAAGTTTCTCACATCTTCGTCCTTCAGTATGACATCAGCTTTGGACACATTCTTAATCGCCTTTGCTTCATATCGGGTAAGGACATCTTTTAAAGCAGCCTGAGCGTCTTTCTTAAATTGTTCGAACTCGACTTTGGTATAGGTAAAAAAACGATATAATTCGACTTTATTGTCTTCTCCATCAAACGAAGGAATTGCTTCAACATCAATTCGATGTAAAGTCTTCTTATAATCAACACCTGCGGAAGATACAATGCGGTTCGCTGTCGTTGTGTGGAATAATTCAAACGAGTTAAATCGTAAATTGGATTTTGATTCAGCAAAAAAAGTAACCGCTATTTTATCCAAAAGATCAAATGGTTCAAATGGAAATGGTTTTTGATTCCATGACCTTTTTTTGGTTCCCACGACTAAATCATAATGCTTGTTTTTGATTAAAGATGCGGCATAAGCGGCTTCTTCAATCTTTTGATTTAAGTCCTTTAGGGATAACCGATGACTAATCGCAAAACTCGATGACCCAGTAAAGGTCACCCCTTGCTCACTGAATTCTTTATAAACAGTGATGTTATATTCGGTGGTTTCCACCTGCCGCTTCGTTTCGAGTTTTTGCATCACGTAAAAGGCTTGCGACGCATTGGTTTCGACTTCATCGATTAGCCACCCCGTAATCGATTTGGTGTCTTTAAGCGCCTTAATTAATTGTTTAATCATCCAATTTTCACCTTTGCTTTCAAGTAGGGTCCTCCATCGCTGACGCGGACCCATTCCTTATATCCCTTACCGCATTGTCCCGAACCAATTACTTTGAAATCCTTTGATACGGCTGTGATTGAAGTAAGCAGGTCAATTACATATCCACTCATGACAACAGGGGCGATAATCTTACCGGTAAATTCACCATTTTTGATTTCTTTTCCATATTGGGCAGTGCATTGAATACCCCAGTTTTTAGGATCTTCCATGCCATTGTTGGTTTCAAAAATTAAATAACCATGTTCAAGGCTTTTAATCATCTCGTTAACGTCGGATTTACCAGGAGAAAAGAAGGTATTGGTCATGCGTGTGTAAGCTTTCCTTTTATAGGATTCGCGCCGACCATTGCCTGTCGGAACTTTGTTGAGTTGCAAAGCAGACAGGGCATCAGAAATTCCCGCCACCAAGATGCCTTTATCAATAATCTTAGTATCCGAAGCCAGCACGCCATCGTCATCAAAAAAATAGGAAGCCACACTATAAGTAGCGGCGGCCCCGTCGTGCATCGTGACCAGAGGCGAGGCCACATATTTGCCAAAATATTCCTGTGATTTTGCCCGATCGCGCACAAACATATCCATTTCCACACCATGTCCAAATGCCTCGTGAGCAATAAGTCCAGTGATAGAAGGATCGGTGATGATGTCGTAATATCCCGGAGTCGGTGTGGTAGAATCAAGCAAGTCGATGGCCGTCTTCAGCGCTTTATCAATCTCAGATTCAAGTTCAACTAACCCCATCTCAAGATTATTCGAACCAAAACCACTATAGCCATATTTGGTATTGCCGCCTGTGCGGACTAGGACGAAACATCCAAGACCAGACCAAGTATAATATTGTTCGAGATCTTTATTTTTGGACATGAACATCTTCGACACTTCGCTATTTTCCACCAATGTTCGCACATTAATGGCCAGTGGGGATTTTGCTAATGTCTTAGCTACATAACTTTTTAAAATATCGATAATCTGGGATGATGTGAAATCTTTACCCTTACTTTTGCGAACATAGCGTTTGGTCAGGACATCTTCTTTCAGCGCCGCAACGCTAACTGGTTCGATGGTTCCTTTATTAGCAGCCATCTTTCTGACATCAAGGATAATTTGGGGAATGTTCTTGCTAGTGATTTCGTTCACCGATAGTTCGTAGTAAGACGTTCCATTGAAGACTTTAATCACAAAGCCCGATTCGGTCAATCGGCCTGGGGTAACATTGGCAGTGGTCCTATCAACGGAAATGGCAGTGGCCGAAACATCGGTTCCCAAAATGGAGACATACGAGTACTCCTGTCCCAATTCATCAATAAGATGACGTACTATTTTCTTCTTACTCTTCAAATATCGCGAAAATTTATTTGTCATAATTTCACCTTCAATTAATGTAATATTAGCATACTGGAGCCAATCTTGGGACACGATATCTGCGATTATTAGTTGCGTTTTCGTTAATTGCTCAACTTCAATATAAAAAAGAGGTTCGTCAATTAAAAAGACGCGGTTTATATAAATGTCGTCCCACTTTCAAAGGAGGATGCCTTTTATTACTTCTTTTTTAGGTAACCACATGCTGTTAATTGGATAAATGTTCTTTTGATTGTTTCTTTCTACTGTCTGCAATCGATACATAAAAAGCCAATCATAAACTAGTCAAAATAGGCTCGAGAAAATATTGCTTTTTAATTTTATCTTTAATTAAAAAATGATAACGCCATATGAAGAAGGCAGCCGTAATCGTCCAGGTAATGGGATTTGATAAAAAGACTGCATAATATCCAATTACGGGAGCAAGGCCATAAGCGACAGCGACGCGCAGAACAAGTTCAAGAATGCCACCAATTAATGCAAAGGTCGAATCGCCGAGTCCTTGCAAGGTGTTGCGATATATCAATATGAGACCAACCGAAATATAAAAGGGGGGTATCATCCAGAAATATAATCTCGAGTACATCATTAGATTGACCGATGGCTCTTTTATAAATAAATTTACCATTAAAGGACCTAATGGCATTAATATGGCAGCGCACAGCACGGCGAGGCCAAACGCTAAGTGTTTCGCAATCTTCAATCCTTCGACAATTCCTTCTTGGTTACGGGCACCAAAGTTTTGACCCATATAGGCCGACATGGCGGCTCCTAGCCCCCAGAATGGAATAATAATAATGGATTCAATCCGTGCGCTTGTTGCAAAAGCCGTAATGATGGAATTATCATTTGGAACCGCAAAGGAGTTGATGACCGATTGAATGGCCACAATTCCAATACTGATAATCGAAAATTGGAGACCCATTGGTAAACCGTTTGCCAGTTGATGCATCGCTTCCTTTTTTTCTAAGATGAGCTCTTTGAACGTCACCCTTAAAATCGGATAACGGATAAACGCATATATATAAGAGCCGATTCCAGACAAGGTTTGAGAAATGATGGTGGCCAAAGCCGCGCCACCCACACCCATTGTGAAAACACCAACAAATAAGATGTCAAGGCCGACATTGATGCCGCTAGCGATGGCCAAAAAAATTAAAGGTGTCACCGAATTACCAAGCGCACGGAGGATTGAAGTAATTAGGTTATATCCCACAATTGAGAATATACCAATATAAATCCACGTGATGTAATCATAGGACCAAGCAAAAATATCATCAGGAACATTTAATAAATTTAATAGATTGCGTGTTGAACTAAGCGCGACAACCGTTAAAATAGCGCAAAGAATTATTGCAAGCGTAATGGCGTTACCAACGGATTTTTTCACACCTGGGTAGTCTCTTGCACCAAACTTTTGGGCGATGACAATAGCGAATCCGCCCGTGGTGCCCGTTCCCAAGGCCACAATCAAAAAATTGATTGCCGCCGTTGTTCCGATTGCGGCAATACCATCCTCACCAATAAAGTGACCGACGATGACCGAATCGACAAGATTATATAATTGTTGGATGATCAGTCCGACAATAATGGGGAGCGAAAAAAGGAGGATGTTGCGATAGATGTTTCCTTTTGTAAGATTATGAGTCATACGTGAACGCTTCCTTCATTTATTCCGTTAGCCGAGAGTAATTCTATCACTAGTTAACGAAGATAATGCTCAAATATGATTAGGCAAATTTGAAAAGTGCCAGGTTATTAAAGGTGGCCTTGTATTTTGATAGTATGTTTGCCTATCTAGATTGATTGGTAGCTATCTGTGACGCCCAAATTGTATAAGGAATTACTTGACGCGTTTGGTGTAGCGATACAAAACGAAGGCTCCCGCAACCGATAAAAGGAAACTTCCAACCACGGCGATATAGAAACCATAATCAGTTCCCGCTAACGGAATATTGACGAAATTCATACCATAGAAAGAGGCCACCAAAGTTGGAATCGATAAAACGATAGTAACGATGGCCAAAACTTTCATGACAATGTTTAGATTATTGGAGATGATTGAGGCGAAGGCATCCATCATACCGGCGAGAATATCGCGGTAGATAGAGCACATCTCGTTGGCTTGATCGATTTCGATTTGCGTGTCTTCCAACAGACTAAAATCGTTTTCGTACTGCTTGAAGTCGGGAGTGCGCGTCATTTTTTGAATCACGACCTTGTTGGCATTAATGGCGGTCGAGAAGTACACAAGTGATTTATTTAAATCCATGAGATCGAACAATTCTTTGTTACGCATCGAGTTTTGCAGTTCTTTTTCGACAATTCGGGTTTGGTTGTCAATCTTTTTAAGAAAACTGATATAAGTACTCGCTAAGCGATAAAGAAACTGGAGCGTCAGCCTTACTTTTTTATGCGGTTCAATCTTCTTGTTTTTGGAAAGAACGTCTTTGATGAGGTTTGTATCCTGCGAACAAAGAGTAATAAAATGGTCGGCCGTGTGGATAATGGCAAAAGGAGTAGTTGTATAGGCGTTTTTGCTTTTCTTTTGGGTATCGTAAATCGGTACGTCAAGCACGATTAATTTGGCGCCTTCCTCGGAATCGATGTGGGCGCTTTCCTCTTCATCGAGAGCGCTCATAAGAAACTCCGGCGGAACGCTGAGGGTGGTCTTCATCCAGTCGATTTCTGGGGCAGTTGGCGCCATTACTTCAATCCATATGCCGTGAGGAACGCTTTTAGTTTCAGTGATATCAACATCGGTTTGTACTAGTTTTCCATCTATTTCGGCGTATTGTCTAATCATATTGTTCACCCCCTGGGTATCGCTAATATCGTATCATAATTACAGGTCCAAAAAATAGTCATTCAAACTTATGAATGAACCTCTTTTCGTTAAAGTTATATTCGTTACAAAAAGCGTTTTTGCCGCTGATTCCAAGTTACATCGTATGACGGAAGCGTTCGTGTAAAGAATTGACTACATCGCCACAAGCGATAATCTCACCTTTAAATTTGACGATAACCATAATCTTGTTCGGAGCCGATGCCACACTTTCAAGATACGCTTCTTCTTGTTCGGTCGAGTTTGGATGTGCTTTTTTAGCAAAAGATAGATGATTGGATTTGCCACCAACTATTTGTAAATATTTCAAGTGGCGAGTGGCATCATTTTTCTGCAGAGCGCTGATTATCAGTTTTTTTAAATCAACTATCAGCGATAAGATTTTCCAAGGTATTTGTATAAACTTGTATTATTTTCCTTTTAAAAGCCGTTATATATATAGTAACTTAGGAAAAAATGACTCGTGATTAAAATTCAAAAAACGGGAATAAATCTCCAATGTTGTCAATGCCTTACATTAGAGATTAAAAAACCTGTTAATCGTTCCATAAATTCTTGTAGGAAAGCGGTAAATTTGCTATATTGAAAGCGCAATAAGTCGCCTGAAGAGTTTCTAAATGAGCCGTTGGACATCCGCCACGATCCATTAGCTAGCGCCTTCATTCTGCACATGAACTGGCGCCTCCTTATATTGTGGTCGTTGCCCCGCCCATCGAATCATCACCCGATTGAATTGCCCATTTTTTCAAGTCCAATAGGGAGGAAAATATGAAAAAATTGATGTATTTGGGTCTATTAAGCATCGCCGCTATGTCTGTTATCACCTTGTCTTCATGCAATCCTGATGAGTTCAAAATCGCCTTAATTACTGATGTTGGCGAAATTGATGACAAGTCCTTCAACCAAGGAACTTGGGAAGGCATTAAGGCCTACGCCGAGGAAAACGACATCTCGCACACCTACTACAAACCAGAAGTGCAAAGCACGACCGCTTATGTCGCTGCGATTGACCTAGCTGTAGCCGGCGGTGCCGAAATCATTGTTACGCCTGGCTACTTGTTCGAAGAGCCAATCTTCCTCGTCCAAGACACTTATCCTAATGTCGACTTTGTACTGATTGATGGAACCCCCCACAATGCCGACTACTCTGAATTCCGTACCGAGGAGAATGTGCAGCCAATCCTCTTTGCGGAACAACAAGCCGGCTTCCTTGCTGGTTATGGCGCGGTTATGGAAGGCTTCCGTTCGCTCGGTTTCATGGGTGGTATGCCATTCCCAGCCGTTGTTCGTTTTGGAATGGGTTTCGTCGTTGGCGCTAACGTTGCCGCTGCGGAACTAGATGTTGATGTCACCATGAAATATCACTATACTGGTGGTTTCTCGGCTACGCCCGAAGTTCAAACTAAGGCCGCAACCTGGTATCAACAAGGCGTTGACGCCATCTTCGCATGTGGTGGATCATTAGGACAATCAGTCATGGCAGCCGCTGAAATTGAACACGGAAAAGTCATTGGCGTTGATGTCAATCAATCAGCCGATAGCGAAACCGTCATCACCTCAGCCATGAAGATGCTTGGTGTTGCTGTGCAATTGGCGCTCACCGATCACTTCGATGGAACTTGGGATGGTGGCACCACGTGGACACTTGATGCCTCAAATGATGGCATTGGACTTCCAACCGACACCGAATCCTTTAGATTCGAAGAATGGACTCTCGCCGAATATCAAGCTTTGTATGATGATTTAGCCGATGGCACTATAGTCGTCACCGTCGACATCGAACAAGGTGTTGATGCCGCAACGTTAGCTACGTTCGACGCCACTCTTGACAACGTCACAATTACATTCGAAGCATAATCGCAACAACCTTATTATCTAGATGACAACGCACGAGAAGGGGGGCGCTCCTCTTCTCGTGCTTATTGAAAAAACATCAGTGAGGTCAAAATGGAGTCCGAATTCGTCATCGAAATGCTACATATCCGCAAAGAGTTTCCCGGAATCGTCGCCAACGATGACATTTCATTAACCTTAAAAAAAGGCGAAATTCACGCGCTATTAGGAGAAAACGGCGCTGGGAAATCAACACTCATGAGCGTCCTATTTGGTCTCTATAAGCCAGAACAAGGAGAAGTGTTTAAATCGGGGATTCGTGTCCACATCAACAACCCTAACGATGCCAATCGACTGGGAATCGGCATGGTTCACCAACACTTCAAGCTTGTCGAATGCTTTACGGTTTTGGACAATATCATCCTCGGCTACGAGCCACACAAATATGGTTTTGTCCAAAGACGCCAAGCGCGCAAACGCATCGTCGAATTAAGTAAAAAATATGGTCTTTTTGTCGATCCCGATGCTAAAATTGAGGACATTACCGTTGGCATGCAGCAGCGGGTTGAAATTTTAAAAATGCTCTATCGTGAAAACGAAATTCTTATTTTTGACGAGCCGACCGCGGTCTTGACACCACAAGAAATCGTCGAGTTGATGTCGATTATGCGCGGTCTTGTGGCTGAAGGTAAATCAATCTTGTTCATCACTCACAAGCTTAATGAAATCATGGATGTGGCTGACCGAGTCACCGTTCTTCGCAAAGGAAAATGGGTTGGGACCCTTGATGTATCGGCCACAACCATTCCCGAATTGTCACGCATGATGGTCGGACGCGATGTTGAATTCACGGTCGCCAAGGGCGTTGCCACACCGAAAGAGGAAGTGCTCTTGGTCGAAGGTTTAACCGTCATTTCGCCCTTTTCAAAGAAACACGTCGTCAACGATGTAAGCTTTTCGGTCAAACGAGGCGAAATCGTATGCATTGCCGGGATCGAAGGAAATGGACAGTCGGAGCTCGTACAAGCAATTACCGGCCTAGTGCCTCTCGATGGTGGTCGCATCCTGCTCCATGGAGTTGATTTGTCACGAAAAACCATACGTTATCGTAACGATCACGGCATCGCCCATATTCCTGAAGATCGTCATAAGTTTGGTTTAATTCTCGATTATCCTCTATCTTATAATCTAGTTCTCAAGAAGTACCACACAAAAGAATTCCAGAATCATGGTTTCATTAAATTCGACCGCATCGCGACCTACAGCGATGAACTCATCGCCAAATTTGATGTCCGAACAAGTCAGGGCCACAACACACTCGCGCGGAGCATGAGCGGCGGCAATCAGCAAAAAGCAATTATCGCCCGTGAAGCTAGTACTGAAGGCGACCTATTAGTGGCCATGTCCTTAACGCGTGGACTAGATGTCGGCGCAATTGAATACATTCACAAACAAATAATCAAACAACGAGATGAAGGCAAGGCAGTTCTTCTCATCTCGCTCGAACTCGAAGAAGTCATGAACGTCAGCGATCGCATCCTCGTAATGTACGAAGGTCGCATCGTCGGCAAATTCGATCCCAAGAAGACCAATATGGAAGAACTTGGCATTTATATGGCCGGAGGAAGCAAAGCACAAGGTATTCCCCATGCATGAGGTATTTAATTTTTTGAAAACTCCGTTTACCAAAGTATTTTGGATTAAACTATGGAATAAAATTGCCGCTAGTTTTCTCGCTTTATTCACCCGCGATTTTTGGCGCACGCTACTGAGCAAGCCAGGAACCGGTGATTTTATCGCCTCGATTGTCGCGATCATTGGTGGCCTTCTAATTGGTTTCATCATCATGCTCTTTACACGCCCAACCGCAGCATTGCCAGGTTTGGGCATGCTTATCGGCGGTTGGATAGGCCAAACAACAGCCGGTCTCAAAGGCATTGGTAATTGGATTTACTATGTTGGACCAATCCTATTATGCGGACTATCAGTCGGTTTTGCTTTCAAGACCGGTTTATTCAACATTGGAGCCACCGGCCAATTTACTGTTGGTATGCTTTGCTCAGTCGTCGTCGGGCTTTTGTGCCCGTTTCTCGGTCCGTTTCATTGGTTTGTAGCCGCATTAGCCGGAGTGCTTGGCGGCGCTTTTTGGGGCTTTTTCCCCGGTTTCTTCAAAGCGTATTTCAATGTAAATGAGGTCATCACTTGCATCATGTTTAACTACATCGGTATGTACGCCGTTAACTGGATTCTTATCTCCAATATGGGAGTTTTGTATCATTTTCTAAGAAACATGACGATAACGGTGCCCTCATCGGCCTTCACTCCAACATGGGGTTTACGCAATTTATTCCCCGGTTCGGCCATTGACATTGGTTTTATAATTGCCATCGTCGCGGCCATTATCCTGCACATCATCTTAAACAAAACGACATTTGGCTATGAGCTTAAGGCCTGTGGGCTTAATCGCCACGCTAGTAAGTACGGCGGCATTAATGAAAAGCGCGGCACGATGTTGGCGATGATTATCTCCGGCGCTTTGGCTGGGTTGGCTGGAGCCCTATTTATCCTTGCTAGCGGAGCTTACAATTGGGGTACAAACTATGAAGCGGCCAACATCCTCATCGGCACAGGTTTCCAAGGCATATCCGTAGCGCTTCTTGGCATGTCGAGCCCAATCGGCATTATTTTTGCCGCCTTATTTATCACCTTTATTCAAACGGCCGGATTCTACATGCAGTCACTCCAATACAAAGTAGAAATCATCGACATTATAATCTCCACGATTATTTATTTTAGCGCTTTGACGCTATTCATCCGGCTGATGGTTCAGCGCTTCGCCGCGCGCGGGAATCTCCCGGGCGGGCCAAAATCCCACAAATTGTGGCGCCTATTTGGCGTTAGACAAGGCCCCACTATTGCTTCTGAAGCACCCGAAATCACTCCAATTAGCGACAAGGAGGAGCAAGTCTAATGTTATGGTATGAAATACTTTACTCCGTCCTGCGTGAGTCGATGGTATTTGCCGTTCCTCTAATGCTCGTGGCGTTAGGTGGCATGTTCTCTGAAAAATCGGGTGTTATCAACATCGCCCTCGAAGGTATTATGGTCATCGGAGCTTTCTGTTCGATTTGGTTTATCAACATCATGCAAGAAGCATATCCCTCATTTAATCCGCATTTGCTATTGATTATCGCCGGAGTAATTGCCGTAATCGCCGGAATGCTTTTTTCTTCGCTTTTGGCCTTTTCCGCCATCAACCTCAAGGCCAATCAGACCATTGGAGGAACCGCTCTTAACCTAATGGCGGCTCCTCTAGTAATTTATATCGCCCGTTCAGTTAAAAACGTCCGCAACATTCAATTTGTCAAAGCCCCTTTTTATATCGATTCGGTGCCGCTATTGGGCGACATTCCCATCATCGGCGACATCCTATTTAAAAAAGTCAATATCATGGTGTACATTGGTATTGTGATTCTAGTGGTCGCCGTGATTGTGATTGATAAAACGCGATTTGGATTGCGGCTAAGTGCGTGTGGCGAGCATCCGCAAGCCGCCGATTCCGTGGGAATCAACGTCTACAAAATGCGCTGGATCGGCGTGCTTATTTCCGGAGCCCTAGCTGGTCTTGGTGGCCTAGCTTATACCATTGCCTCTTCGATCAGTTTCGGAGGCGATGTGGCTGGTTATGGCTTCCTAGCATTGGCGGTTATGATATTTGGCCAGTGGAAACCACAACGGATTTTACTTGCCTCACTATTCTTTGGATTGACAAAAGCCTTTGCGTACAAATACACGCTCTTTCCTTCATTGGCGGCGCTGCCACTCCAATATTTCTTCAATATGCTGCCTTTTATTTTGACGATGGTCGTCTTGGTGCTATCCAGCAAAAAATCGCGGGCGCCCAAGGCCGAAGGCATTCCTTACGACCAAGGCGCGCGGTAACGATTTTGACTAGTTTCGTCTTTGACGAAACTTAATTTGCTCTCTATAATTCAGATATACCTAAACCAAAGAAACGAGGCTATCATCATGCGTGTCGGCATTATCGGTCCCATCGGGGCCGGCAAATCGCTATTGTCTAAGAAACTATCTAACTATTATAAGTGCCCTTTAATTGCCGAACCAGTTGAAAAGAACGAATATCTACCTTATTTCTATCAAGACAAGGAGACATTCGCGATGCTATCGCAAAACGCTTTCTACAGCGCCTTGTTCCTTTTAATGTGGAAATCAAGACACGAAAAAATGGTCATCTGCGACTCAACGCTATATAGCAATCTAGTGTTCACAGAGTTATTAAGACTTGAAGGGTTGATGACAGCGATGGAGGTTGCCCTCACCTACGCCATTGCCGATGAACACCTAAAACGCCTTCCTGACCTTGACCTGCAAATCGTGCTCGTTCGCGACACGCCGGACTTGTTTGAAAACGTTCGCAAGCGTGGTCGCACGATCGAAAAAGGACAGGAAGAATACCTCCAATTCCACTACGCAAATTATTACGACGTGCTAAAACGCCTCTTCAAAAATTACAAAGTTCCGGATCACAAAATTTTGTGGTTGCGCCTCGGGGACATGGAAGATCCCATCGAATTCGCACGTATCGTGGCGACGATTGAAGAGGCTTATACGCGTTCTATAAAATAAAAAAGCGTCGCTGGACGCTACTAAAACCGGGCCGTTGTCCGGTTTTTATTTCAAAACAAGACTGGGATTGCGCAGGAATTCTTGAATTTTCAGGAATCCATCCGCTAAAGGTTTTCCAGAAATCAAGGCATGGTGGACTACGATGTTCAAATGCATCGTCACCTTGTTATCTTCAAAATGGAACTTATCCCAGGCAATACGCGGTATGTATGAAAATAGCGTGTCATTCATAGGATGGGTTATGGCTAAAAACTCAATCCACGGGGAGCTGCTGATATAAAATTGATCGCATCTTTCATCCACTTGTGGATGGGTAAGGTGCACTCCGCTTTTGATTGAGGCTACTTCGATAGCAGCGTCTTCAAGATATTCGACAAAAGTGCCACGTAAGTGCACATTATCGCAATTGTCGTAAAGTCCTAGATTGGTCATCACCGTGAAAGCCGGGTCAATCCAGTCGTAAAGGCGAATGTCAGTTCCGTCGTAACGATAACGAAATTCCACCACTTCATTAAGTGCCTTGGTGACTAGATACACTAGCGATAAATATACGGGATAGCCATTTTTCTTGACGAAGTTATAAAATTCGGTAATCTCAACAAGTGTTGTCATGCCGTAAGTCGGCTCGCGATATGCCTTAAACCACTGGAAATGTTTTTTTCCAATAAAGGTCTCGACGGGAATTGTCTTATAAGGGGTCATTTCGCTCCTTTTGTAAGTGACGCGTATTTGGCATCGATGCGGGCAATGATTGAGGCGAATTCATCAGGATTTTCCATGTCCTCGATGGGAAGCCAAAGAATGTGGTCCATATCTACATGATACCGATTATAGATGTTTTGTAAAGTTGGATAATAGTTAGCGTTGTGCTTGGCCAAATATTCGTCTTGGCCTTTTTCAATATCTCGGCCCCGCCGATGGACGTTTGCGACAAGTTGCTCGGATCGTCGTTGAATCACGACTTGGATATCGATTGGTGGCAGATGATTGAGACCCTGCTCAGCAATGCGGTACACAAGTTCAAGTTGTTCTTCGCTCATATAGCCCTCACCATGTAGCTGCTCGGAAAACACAAGATTAGAAAACATCGTCGAGTCAACGACATAATTTTTGTTGTGGCGTTGTTTATAAAGAAGGATAAAAAGTTCGCTATAAAAAGCGTTTTGGGCGATAAACGACATTGTGTCCTTGTTGTAATAGAATATGGGTAAATATGGTGATTTAGCGACCGGTTCCTCAATAAGTGTCGCCTTATAGTGGGCGGCCACTTTTGTGGCCAGCAAAGATTTTCCCGCCCCAGTGGGGCCAATGATGCCGATTTTCATTTTGTTTGAACCTCCTATAGGTGGCAAAATGGAACGCGTCTTTGATTGCTTTTTTTAGCGGAGTTATCGAGAACTCTCCGCAATCATTTGAAGAACGCGAGAAACTAATAAATCAAGGGCGACGAGATTATAACCGCCCTCGGGCACAATAATGTCGGCGTATACTTTCGATGATTCGACATAAAGATCATGCATGGGTCGAACCGTGCTTAGATATTGATCGGCTACGCTTTCTAACGTGCGCCCGCGCTCATTAAGGTCGCGGTGAATGCGTCTGAGAAGACGGACATCGGCCGGGGTATCGACAAAGATTTTGAAATCAATCAGTTCGCGGATGGCGGGGATGGCTAAAGCCATGATTCCTTCGATGATGATAACGGGGCGCGGGTTTATGGTGTCGGTCGTCTGCTTGCGCCGATGCAATGAGAAGTCATAATCGGGGCACTCGATGGACCGCCCCGCAATCAGGTCTTTCATGTGGGCGACGACAAGTTCAATATCAAACGCCTCGGGGCGATCGTAGTTGAGTTTCTTGCGCTCGTCAAACGTTAGTTCGGGATGGTCGCGGTAATAGCGATCGAGGCGGATGACAGCCGTGGCCTCGGGATTTGATTGGCGCGACAGGTTGTCGGCCAGCGTCGATTTGCCCGAAGCAGTGCCACCGGCAATGCCGATGATAACTATTTTTTTCATTTAGTGCTCCTATTTGATTTTAGCAAAGCTAAGAGTATTTTATGACATTCGTTTGCATAATACCGCTTTCATTTGAAAAGAGGGTGGTCTCAAATCCGAGAAAAGGTATAATTTAAGCGTATTAAAGCGAGGAGCATCTCATGAGAATTGGCATCAATGGTCCTAACGGAGCCGGCAAATCACTATTGACGCGCGAACTGTCATCTTTTATGAAGCACGACATCGTCAAAGAGCCAATCGAACAAAACGAATACCTTCGTTTCTTCTATGACGACAAGGACACATTTTCTTACATGGGCCAAAATGCTTTTTATGCGGCAATGTTTTATTTGATGTGGAAAACGAAGGACATTCCAGACATCATTTTCGATTCGACATTTTATAGCAATTTAATCTACACCGAACTCTTGCACCTTGAGGGCTATATGACGCCAGTTCAATACGAGTTATCACTTGCCATCGCCCGCGAGCACATCAAACAGCTACCGCCGACTGATCTAGAAATCGTGCTTGTGAGAAGCAAGGACATTCTTTTTCGAAACGTGGCTATGCGGGGACGAACATTTGAAATTCACGAAATCGAATATCTAAATTTTCACTACGACAATTATTACGCCTGCGCCAAAAAGGTGTATACAGATTTCAAATATCCAGACAACAAGGTACTCTTTCTCGAGGTAAACGACCTCAAACAACCAGCAGAAATCGCTCGCATAGCTAGAATTATAACGGAGAAGGTCGCTTCAAATCAGCTCTAGGCGATTTTTTACATTACCCAAGATCAATTTTCTTTCCTTTCACTTTGAATATTGCCGCTTCGCAAATATTTTTTCCATGGTCGCCCGCCCGTTCAAGTGTGCGCATGATATTGAACGAATTCAAAATAGTGGCTGGATCATCAGTTTCGGCAAGAGCTGCTTCGATGACGGCAAACGCTTGCTTCAATTCGGCGTCAATTAATTGATCACGAGCCACAATTTCATATATCTTTTTGATGTCAGGATTAAAGAAAAGAGCCGTGCTTTCTTGAAGTATCGACATAAAAACTTCGTACATGCGACTAATGTGGGCTTTGAACCTAGGGGGAATTTTCTGACCAACGATGATGAATTGAGCGATAACCTTGGCATAATCGCCAATCCGTTCGAGATCGGTCGCCATGCGAATCGTGGCTATCGTCGTTCGCAAATCTTTGGCTACTGGCGCCTGAGTTGCCAAAAGCGCAAGCGACTGTTCGTTAATCATCTCATCGAGATTGTTAACTATTTCATCGCGCTTGATAATCCTGGTGGCAATTTCGGTGTCATTTTTCTCCATGGCGAAGCGAGCATCAATGTGCATTTCAATAACGTTAAAGACCATCTCTTTCAACAGTTTTTCGATGCTGACGATTTCATCTTCTATAATCGATTTCATGAATAATTCCTTTCTCAACCGAACCGGCCTGTAATGTAATTTTCGGAGCGCGGATCGCTTGGCGTGGCGTAGAATTCTTTGGTCGGCCCCATCTCGATTAACTCACCCATTAAGAAGAAGGCTGTTGTGTCCGAGATACGCGCCGCTTGCTGCATCGAATGTGTAACAATGATAATCGTGTAATCTTTTTTGAGCTCTTGAATCAATTCTTCAACTTTAGCGGTGGCTATGGGATCGAGTGCGCTTGTCGGTTCATCCATCAAGAGCACTTCGGGCTTCATTGCTAGCGCCCTAGCGATACAAAGGCGTTGTTGTTGTCCGCCCGATAGTTCTAATGCGCTCTTGTTAAGTCTATCTTTTACTTCATCATACAACGCCGCGCGTTTCAATGATTCAACAACCAACTCTTTTAGTTCATGTTTATCTTTAAGACCATGGCATCGCGGTCCATAAGCAACATTGTCAAAAATCGACATGGGAAATGGATTCGGTTTTTGAAATACCATACCGACGCGACGCCGAAGATCGAAAATGTCGGTCATCGGAGCATAAATATTTTCACCCATAATTTTCACCGACCCTTCGACGCGGCATCCAGGAACAAAATCGCTCAAGCGGTTGAGAATTCTTAGAAAACTCGTCTTTCCGCACCCAGATGGTCCAATTAGTGCCGTAACTTGGTTCTTAACAATATCTAGCGAGACATTGTTAAGCGCGCGAATTTGATCATAATATAAATATAAATTACGAACTTCGTATACGTGTTCCATTTCATTCACCTCATTCATATCGTTTTTGAAGCACCGCCCGCACGATAATGGCCGTACCACTTATGATAACTTGGGTCAATAGTAAGACGATAATGCCCGCGGCGGCTGTTGTCTGAAATGCCACCTGTGGTCGCATCATCCAATTGTATATTTGGACCGGGAGAACTGTGTATCCCCCGAATAAATCTGTCGGCAAGAATGTGATGAATCCGGCAGCGCCTACCATTAATAGTGGTGCCGTTTCACCCAACACACGGGAAATGGCCAAAATGATACCTGTTAAAATATTTGGAAATGCATAGCGCGCCGTAATCTTAAATGTCGTTTGTACTTGCGTAGCTCCAAGGGCGTATGAGGCTTCCTTCAAACTGCGCGGCACGGTCTTAATGGCCTCTTGCGTGGTCACCACAATCACCGGAAGAATTAAAATGCCCATCGTCAATATTCCGGCCAGCAGCACACGCCCAGTTGTCATTGATGATCCCGAGGCCATCAACATCGTTTTTAAAGCGATAACAAAAAAGGTCGCTCCAAAAATTCCATAGACAATTGATGGTACTCCCGCTAGGTTATATATCAAGGTTTGAATTAGCCCCGTAAAGCGCTTTGCCTTGGCGAATTCCTGGAGATAGATCGCCGTTGCGAGGCCAATCGGAACCGCGAAAAGCATTGATCCGCCCACAACCATTAATGAGCCCACGAGAGCCGGTAGGATTCCCGCATCTTCGGGGCGACGAGAAGGAAAGCCGGTCAAAAAATCCCAGCTAATTCCACTTAAACCTTGGGCGAAGATAGAACTTAGAATCGCCACCAAGACCGCAATGCTCGACATTGCAAATATAAACAAAACGATGCTTATTCCGTGGTTAACAACGTGGCGACGGCGATTATATCTCTTAGACATGGGTTTGGGCCACCTTTCGCGTAATAAGCTTTCGACCGATAAAATTTAAAAGAAGCGTCACCAAAAATAAAATCAAACCGACCGCATATAAAGCATAATATGCGGCCGTTCCTTCGGGAGCGTCCGATTGCGAAACCAAGGCGATATAGCCAGTCAACGTCATGACCGATTGGAAGGGATTCCAAGATACAGAGGGCTGCGAACCAGCAGCGATGGCAACAATCATTGTCTCCCCAATTGCTCGCGATATCGCCAAAATTATTGAAGCGACAATACCCGATTTTGCACTCGGAAGCAGAATTCCTTTGGTGACTTCCCATTTAGTGAGTCCAAGAGCGTAGCCTCCTACCCTCATCTGATTAGGAACGGCCGTCAAGGCATCTTGGGACAAGGAACTAACGAGAGGTACAATCATGAAACCCATGGCAATGCTGGCGCTAGCGGCATTGTAAAATTGTGTTGAAGGAACAAGCGCCTGTAATAATGGCGTAATCGCCGTAATCGCGAAAAATCCATAAACGATTGTGGGAATACCCGAGAGTATCTCAAGGACCGGTTTCATGATCTTTGCAAGCCAAGAAGGTGCATATTCACTTAAGTAAATTGCCGTCATTAGCCCAATGGGGACGGCAATAAGAATTGCTCCAGCAACGACGACAATGGTGCCGACTATTAATGGATAGACGCCATAACTAGGATTGGAAAATAAAGGCGTCCAGATGGTCGAAGTAAAAAACTCAATAATGGACACCAACGAAAAGAAGCGCACAGTGTTAAACATTAGCGCGAGCACGAGTCCGATGCTGATCATGATAACAATGGTCGCCAGCGCCATCAGCACATAGGGAACAACGGAATTGAGTCTTTTGGCATTATTCATGTTATTTAGAAGCGAAAAAGATGGCCGAAGCCACCAGTTTTCCGCGGGAAATTTTATTAGGCAAGATCTTCAAGAATTGTTCCATAGCCTTGATAGGTCGCCTCTGGAAGACTCACATAGCCGACTTCGTCTGTCAACTGCTTAACATGATCGACCATGAAAGTCATGAATTCACGCAATGCTTCGTTATTTTGGAATTTTTCAATGTTTAAATAAGTAAATAGTGGCCGTGATAACGGAGTATAAGTGCCATCGGCGATTGTTTCTAAAGAAGGAATTACCCCATCCTCAGAGTCCGAATTCTTGATGGCGACCGCATTCAGTTTGTCGGTATTTTCGATGTAATAGGCGAAGCCAAAGTATCCCAGGGCGTATTCGCTAGCGGCAACGCCTTGGACAAGGACGTTATCGTCCTCAGACGGCTGATAATCGGTGCGGCTATTCCCGACTTCCTTCGTAATCACTTCGGTGAAGAAGTCGAAGGTGCCAGAACTCGTTCCCGGACCATAAAGCGTGATTGGTTGATTCGGCCACGAAGCGCGTATTTGATTCCACCGAGTCGGGGGAACATTTGTTTCAACGATGTCGTCAGTTGCGGGATCGTCACCTTCCGGCAACCATAAGGTTCGCAGTTCCTCGAGGGTGATGTCGGTCAACCAGTCATTATTTTCGGAGACAACGACAGTCAGCCCATCATAGGCTAACAGGAACTCTTGATAATTTATGCCGTTAGTTTCGGCGAGTGCCGCTTCTGTTGATTTAATCGGACGCGAAGCATTGGATAAATCGGTATTCCCGACCGCAAATTGGGCAAAGCCCCCGCCGGTGCCCGAGAAAGCAATCGAAACATCGACATTAGGAAAGCCTTTCGCGAATTCTTCGACGACGGCTTCCATGATCGGATAAACCGTGCTTGAACCATCGATGACGACCGTTCCCGATAAATCATTAATTGATGTCGTCCCGCCACAAGCCGCAAGCAAGCCGGCCATGGTCAATAATCCCGTATGATGTAGATGTAGTTTTTTCATTATAATTTTCTCCTCTGTGCCCTTGCACACCGATAATTTACATCGATGTGTGGCGCAAATGGTTAAGAAATTGTAATGATTTTGTTAAATTTTTGGAATGCGAATAACAAATTCAGTCCCGATGCCGAGCTGGCTATCGGCCTCGATGGTTCCCATATGAGCGTTTACTATTTCGCGGGCGATAGCAAGGCCGAGTCCGGCGCCACCAGCATAGCGACTCCGCGCTTCATCAGCCCGGAAAAAACGATTAAATATTAGCGGAAGGTTTTCCGCAGAAATACCGATGCCCGTATCTTTAAAGTGGATGGTAATCATCTTATCTTCCTTGCTCGCAGTGATCGAAATACCACCATGTTCCGTATACTGAATGGCATTTGAAAAAAGATTATTGAAAACTTGCTTGAATCGATTGGGGTCGACGAAAACGAGTAGATCGGATGGAATATCTGTCTTCAGGGTCAATTTTTTCCTCGTCAACTCGCGCGTGAATAATTTAGAAGTATCAAAGATGAATTCGCTTAAAGGAATTAAAGATTTCATTAGTGTCGGAGCACCCGCGCCGATTCGCGTGAGATCAATCAAGTCGTCAACAAGATGGTTAAGTCGCGCCGCCTCCTTGCCAACGATGTCGTGAAACTCCGCTAATTCATTCTCTTTTAGCATCGCCTTTTTTTCAGTCAAGATGGCGCTGGCCCCCATTAAAGCCGCTAATGGCGTTTTCAATTCATGCGTAAAATCCGCTAAAAAATCCTGTTGAACTCTTTCCAAACGTTTAAATCTGGAAACATCGCTGCCTGAAACCAAGATTCCAATGAAACGATTTCCGGTATGAACCGCCTTGATAATGACTTGATAATGTTGTGTGCCGACTTGCCACAGGTAATCGAGGTCATCTTCAGTCCCAATTGAACGATTGAGCGCGCCCCATAAACCCGGATGTCCCTTGAAATCAGACAAGGATAGCTCTCTAGCAACACCAAGAAGTTCGTTCCAAATGCGATTGTTAAATCGGATTTTTTCCTCGTTAGTAATGAACATGATGCCAATCGGTAGATCCTCAATTAGCTTTCTCATGACAATTTCCACTTCGATATCGGCACCACCTGGATCAACAGGAATCGGGGCAATGCTTCTTCTATTAGAAGATGGTATCGATCTTTCCATCAAGATGAAAATGCTTCCCGCCAAGCCAAACACAATCATGATGATTGTTAATGCCAAAGGATTGCCGTTAAAAAGCCAAGCCGCGCCGATGCCAAGAGTTACTAAAACTAGCAAGACGAACCAATGGATTCCGCTTCTTTTCATTTTTTCTTAGCGGCTAATGTGTAGCCAGATCCATGTATCGCGTTAATTTCAAAGGAAGATGCTTCCAAAATGGCGCGCAAACGAGAAATGTGCACATCTACAATCCGTGTCGTCCCATCGTAATCAAATCCCCAGATGGTATTCAACAGGAAATCGCGGGTCAGCAATTTTCCTTCGTTTTGAAACATGAGCGTCAGCAGTTCAAATTCGCGTTTTGTCACTTTTATTTCATACCCCTCAATCAAAAATTGATGGGCTTGGGTGTCGATTGTCACGTCGTTATAATGAAAAATATCGCCGCCTTGGGAGGTGAAACGGTGAAAAAGAGATTTTAACTGAGCCAATAATTCTCGGGAGGAAAATGGTTTTTTTAAGTAAAAATCAGCACCCGCCGACAAGCCCTCGATTACATCGAGCTCTGTTGTTTTCGCAGTAAGCATAATGATGATTTCCTCGTGCTTATCGTCGCGAAGCCGTTTAATTAATTCCGGACCAGATAGTTTCGGTACCATCCAATCAACGATGAGGCAATCAAACCGTTCCTGCTTTGCTAGGTGCCACCCAGTTTCGCCATCGAGTGCCGTAGTCACGAGATAACCCGCGCTTTCGAGGTCGAAGCGTAAGATGCGGCTCAGCGATGGTTCATCTTCGATTACAAGAATTTTGTATGCCATATATTGTTACCATGACCATTTTAGCATAAGCGCGGAAATTACTTCGCTCCATTATCAGTCGAATGATTGCGCTCGATTTCTTATTTTTTCACATCTAATCGAAAAGGAGGACAGCCCTTACTAAATATATTTATATGGGGCTCTAAGTTTTTTTGGCTAATCTGCGCTTGAATCATTGTCGAAATCGCGCTCCTCGATGCGATAATCGATAATGTCATTGTCAGCGGTTCCCAAAGTGTCATCATTGTTCATAAACTTGAATGTCGCTTTGATTTTTTTGCCATTCAAGACAAGGGGGAGCCAATAGAAATCGTCTTTCCACATTTTCGAATAAGGGATTTCGCTAATATTGAACCATTGGGGTAACATTTCATCAGTCTCCACAATTTGTCCCATCCATTCCGTGGCAATATATACGTGCATCCTTAACAAATAGCTCTCCCCAAAATCAACGATAGCCACTAGGTGGCACCTTTGAATGAGAAGCCCCGCTTCTTCATGCGCCTCTCTAATTGCCGCCTCAACAATAGTTTCGTCGCCCTGAGGTTTTCCACCAAAACCATTGTACTTGCCCATGCCAAAGCCCCGCTTCTTATAGCCAAGGAGAATCTTTCCCTCCTTAACAAACAGCATGTTGGTGACATCTTTTATTTTATTATTTGACTTGCTCATATTAATTAATGATAACGAAAAATCACCAAAATGTTTAATAATACAAACCAATCTTTGCTTATAATGCCTCGGATCCAAAATCCGCTTTAAATTTCTCAACCAATTGCTCTTGCCAGGTGCCGATTTGACTTAATCGACCGATGAAAAAGCGCATGATTTCGGGTTCTTCAACGAAGGTTAGACCACCGATAAGGTGACGGTTTTCAAATAACCAGGCCAAGCGGTCAGCAAGAAAAGTGATGTGCGAAAGTGTAAAAACGCGACGTGGCAACGCAAGCCGGACCAATTCCATGCTAGCTAGGTGTTCACTACCATCGGGGTTGCGCGTTTCCGAAATTGTGCCTCGTTCCATGCCGCGGGACCCGCTGACAATAAAGATGGCCGCTGCCAGCGCTCCGGCGGGGTATTGACATCCCGGAACGTGAGCAAGAAATTCTTTAGCATCAATGTGAAGGCCCAAACCGCCAAATGGCGTAATAACCGGAATCCCTGCTTTTTGCGCTAAATGTCCAAACGCTTCAATAAACTGTGGACCCTGTGAAATCATGTCCATATCAAGCGTTTCCTCAAGACCAACGGTTATCGCTTCCATTTCACGCACCGACATGCCTCCATAGGTAAGAAATCCTTCAAATAAAGGCACGAGATTTTTCATTTTATCGAATAAGACTTTGTCGCGCATAACAAGGCCGCCACCACGGGCGCTTCCAAGCTTGCGGGCCGAAAAATAAATGATGTCGGCGCAGGCAGATATCGCTAAATTAATGTCGGCAATCGACATCGCGGCGCATCGCTTTTCCCTTGTCTTCATAAAAAACAAGTTGTCGCTTAACAAACTGGCATCAAGAACTAATAGAAGTTGTCTCGCTTTACAAAAAGCACTTACTTCTTCAATACTTTGAAGTGAAATCGGTTGCCCTCCAATGAGATTAGTGCCAAGTTCAATCCGCACAAAGGGAATATGGTCTAATCCCACTTCTGCAACAACGCCAGCCAGTTTTTTCATGTCCATGTCGCCTTTAAATAGCAATTCGCTTGATGAAGCGATGGCTTCGTCCATATAGCATTCCTCAACTCGTCCGCCACACTCCATGATATGGGCGCGCGTCGTCGTGAAGTGAAAATTCATGGGCACGACATCGCCTGGCTTCACAAAAACTTTGGCTAAAATGTGTTCGCAGGCGCGTCCTTGGTGTGATGGAAGAAATAACGGCATCCCAAAAAATGATTGGATTTCCTTTTCTAGGCGGAAAAAGGTTTCGCTTCCAGCATAGGAATCATCGGCAAGGTTCATCGCTGCAAGTTGCCGATCGCTCATGGCATTAGTGCCACTATCGGTGAGCATGTCTAGGAAGACGTCGCGGTTTTTTAACAGGAATGTGTTATTTCCCGCCTCTTGAATCGCTTTTAACCTTTCATCAATCGGTAATAGGCGCAATTTCTGGACGATGCGCGCTTTGTGCATCTCTAGGGGGAATGGTTCGGCTTTGAAACGGGCAATGTGCTTCATAATATTCTCCTTTTCTTTTTGGGGCTACAAGGAGAAATAAAAAGATTTTCGCCTTGCGCTATTAGCTAGGGACGAAAATCAATCATTGATTTACGCGGTACCACCCTATTTATGGACATAACCATCTCTTGTAGAGTCTATCAACTCTTGCCTCAATAACGGAAGGATTCCGAGACCGCCTACTCTGGTTCAGCGTCTGACTCGAAAGTGTATATTGCGCTTACATCGTTGTTTGTTTCCACCAAACACAAACTCTCTGGTAACGACACCTAAGTTTTTCTCTTTCTCGTAGTCTTTTTGTGTGATACAACCTATTCTACGGGGATATTAAAATGTGTCAAGAACTTTCTATCCTTGGGGAGTAAAACGAATAAAATCCCGATTTGATAGCGCTTTTACGTGGTCGCTTGTCGTTCTGGCTCAATTAGTGGTGAAGCGGTTTTCTTGATCCGTTTTTAATATACCGATGAATGAAGAACAAATATGGCATTCCTAGGTTTGTTTCTAATAATGAATTGATGATAAGCGGATTAAAACCCTCGGGTCTAATGCCTGATATTAATAAGATGGCCTCCCATGATAGCTGAACGACGATGCCGATGAATAGTAGTCTTAAGATTGGAATCCTTGCCGCTTGTTTCTTTGTAAGGTTGTGGATGATAACAATAAGGTAGCCCACTAAGAGGATGGCCGCCATGATGCCGTGATAACTGCCTGTTCCGCGCGATATCTGAATCGTGGCAAACGATGATCCAAAACTTTGCGAGATTAAGGCAATGGAAAACCACCCAATAATAATGAGCGCCGACCAATCGATGATGTGCTTGTCTTTGTCAAGAAACAGCCAAATCCATAAAAAATTGGTAAATCCATAGCTAATCGAAAGCCATAATAAAAACCAGAATGTATTCGCCCCAATCACTTCTCGTGTACCAAGAAGCAGATAAAAAATGCCATAGTCAACGATAAAATAAATGATGGCGCCCGCGAGTCCAAAATACAAAGGTAGCCATTTCTTTAACCTAATCAATAAAACAGCAATTAAAATTAGAAAAAGGATATCCAAAAGTATATAGAGGATATTTAATTCTCTGGCAACAACATAATCCAAATTGCGAAATGAATAAATTCCATTAAAAATTGCCAATTCCATCCTTTAAACTTCCTTGTAATGTTCTTCTTTTCAATATCTTACTATGAATATTTTAACAAAACTATCTGCTCCGATTAATCACAATCTTAAAGCATAATAAACGCTTGAGCAAAACAAAGTCACGGCATTCATTTGCCAAGCAAATAAAAAAAACCGTATCGTGTTGTGTCGCTTTTAAGCGAGAAATACAGTTTTTCATTTATGTCGGGGGCCGACTTAGCGAACGATAACCATTTGATTCAGGAAGTCTTTGAACAAAATTTCGCCATCTAATTCATGAAATGCGATTTTATGATGATTAAGACTATTTTTCAAAGCCGTTTTATCAGGAACTGAGAGGCCATAGGCAACCAGGCCGACTTCATTGTCGCGGCGTGGCCTAGTTGATGGCATCCACGTATTGACCCCGATATGATGGTGATAACCGCCGGCTCCAAAAAATAATGCGCTACTGCCATAATTTAGCGTTAATTGAAAGCCAAGCACATCTTGATAAAAATGTTTCGCTATGCTTAGCGAGGCAACATGTAAATGCAAATGACCTAAGCGCGTATCTTGCGGCAAACCCGCCGATGGAGCGTCTTTAATGACGCACATGATATCGGTGATATCCAGCGGGAGGCTGACCATGTCGATATTTCCGTTTCGTACTGGCCATTCGCTTTTGTCCCTATCAATATAGATTTCAAGACCATTGCCATCGGGGTCACTAAGATATATAGCTTCGGATACCCCGTGGTTTGAAGCGCCCGAAAGTGGATATTTTCGTTCATTGAAACGCAATAAAAGCTGCGCAAGCGTTAGGCGGCTTGGCAACAGCAAGGCGAAATGGTACAAACCCAGGTGCCGAGTTTCGGCCACGACGCTTTTATCTTCGATGAGATGAATTAATGGCGTTTTCCCATCCGCTGATAGCCATCTTTCTTTATCGGTAATGGTGGTTACTAACAGCCCCAAAAGACCATGATAAAACTGCAAGGAGCGCTCCAGGGAGCGGACTTTTAATGTGACATCGGTAAAATGGTGAATCGAGGAATCGTGAAAATTATTCATGATCATATTATAGAATTAAATAACCCCTCACTCTAACGATATGCTTTGAACGCCCCTTTCTTGTTATGCAGTTCGACATTTCCAAAAAAGAACCATCTTGAGGAAAAAGATATCTTCACCAACTAGATTTACAATAAATAGTCACTAAAGGGAAATCGGATTGACATTCAAAGCAACGCAACAAACTGGATGCAAAAACATGCGCGGCCGCTAGAAGTGGCGCGATATGCATTTATATTCCAACATGGTTAAAAAGAAATTTATAATAGCAAATTAGCAAAATATCAAACTCCATCGGGCGGATTTGCGCATGGACTTGAACCCGATTGCCTTAACCCCAATCCATCGCATTATGGACATATTAATATCGTGAAGCGAATAACTTATCGGCTAAACGATATTTAATCAATGCCTTCGACGATTTTATCGAGTAGCCGAAAACTGAAATGCACGAGCAAAAATGTTTTATTGATGCTTATGAATGGCTCCATGAAATTAGAAAAGATGTCCGTAACTTCGCTAAATTCGATGAGTCTCTAAAAACCACTCTCATCGATATTTTAAATAACTTCAGCAAGGAATCGCTCAAAACATATGGTCCGCCGCCTTTATCATTTTGTGATATGTCCCGAGCGCGTTTATTTTCTCTTTTAAAACCTTATATTGATTTTCAAATGGAAAAAATTAAGCATGAACTTGAAAATAAAGAGAAGCGGGATATCAATTTTTCATGGGGGCAGTATGAGCAGGCGTATGAAATAGCAAGAAGAAATTGGCAGGGTATATTAGCTGTTAAATACAGCCGGTTCCTTTCTTTATCAAAGGCGCGAAATACATATAGTTGATTAAAAACATAAATCTCAAAAGCAAAAAGCGGGTTATTAGCCCACTTTAAATGATTGATGTCAATTGATCTTAAAATATTGAAAACATTAAAAATAGCGTACTGAATAAACTTGAAAGCAGACTGACAACGGTGATTTGCGTATTGAGGCTGGGACCAGCGGTATCTTTGAAAGGATCGCCGACAGTATCGCCAACAACCGCGGCTTTATGAGCGAAACTACCTTTGCCACCAAAATTTCCGGCTTCAATATATTTCTTGCCATTATCCCATAGCCCACCGCTATTGGACATGAACAAGGCCAATAAAAGCCCAGTTACAATGTTTCCAACAAGGAATCCGCCAATAGCTTTGACGCCACCAACAAATCCAACAATTAGCGTGAGAACGATGGCGACGACACCGGCTTTAATAAGTTCCTTAAGCGACCCTTGGGTGGCAATCGTAATGCACTTATCATATTCAGGCAAAACGCCTTCTTTGCCTTCTTGGAGACCGATGATTTCTTTAAACTGACGGTGAATCTCCTTGACCATCAACTCGGCGTTGCTTTTGACACCCAGCATCAATAGAGCGCTAAAAATGGCAGGGAGCGAAGCACCAACCAAAAGACCAAAGAACACCAGTGGATCCATAATATCGAAACCTTTTAAATAAGCTTCGCCAGGAAGCACAAGGCCAATATCGATAGCAGCGCTATTGACCTCGGAAATGAAAGCACCTAAGAGGGCGATAACCGTTAGACCGGCCGCTCCAATCGAGAAACCTTTAGTAATAGCTTTAACGGTGTTTCCTGCTGAGTCGAGTTTATCGGTGATTGCTAACACTTCATCACCCAATCCGCCCATCTCCGCCAGTCCGCGGGCGTTATCGACGATGGGGCCGTAGGCATCGTTAGAAATAATCATGCCGACGATCGATAACATTCCAACGGCGGCCATGGCGATGCCAAACATCCCATAGCCAACTCCAATCGTTTCCCCAATTTTAAAAGAGAGCAATGACGCTAAGCCAATCCCTACCATGGCCGGAAAAACACTCAAAAAACCATAGCTAATCCCCGTTATAATTGTGAAGGCTGGGCCTTTTGTGCTGGCTTCAGTCACATTTCGAACTGGGCGCCTTTCATCATTAGTGAAGTAATCAGTCGTAATACCGATAATTAAACCGACCGCTAGGCCAATGATGGCGATGAGCCACAAGCGCCACTCGTAAGAACGTATTAGAGTTATAATTCCTGTTAATATGACATAGATGCCTGTTGTCACATATGTGCTAGCGTTGAGCGCGTGGTTGGGATTGCCTTTCTTGCCGATGCGCGCACAAGCGACACCAATGATGGAGGAGAGCAATCCAAGGCCAGCGAAGGAAAATACCATTTCGACATTGGACCCGAAGATGCCGTCACCATCAATTGACATAGCGATGACTAAAGCGGCTACCATCGACGCGACATGAGAATCAAATAAGTCGGCGCCCATACCGGCGACGTCTCCGACATTATCTCCAACATTATCAGCAATGACGGCGGGGTTGCGTGGATCGTCTTCTGGAATGCCAAGTTCCACTTTCCCGACAAGGTCGGCGCTAATGTCGGCAGCCTTCGTAAAGATGCCACCGCCAGCTTTGGCAAAAAGAGCCAAACTTGAAGCTCCAAAACTAAATCCTAGTAACGATGTAGAGTTTCCAGTCAGCCAGAATAAGAGGCTGATGCCAAGGATGCTCGACCCAACAACGGCCATACCCATTACCGAGCCACCACGGAAGCCAACCATGAAACTATCTTTGATGCCTTTTTTAGCGGCGGTGGCTGTTCTTCCATTAGCGGATGTTGCCACAAAAATACCGACTTTACCCGCTATGGCGCTAAATACATTGCCAAAAATATAAGCAATGGCCATTGTTAAGTTAGTTAACCAACCCGCGCCACCATCGGTCCAAATCGGTTTTAGCAGTAACACTAGAATAATTAATGCTAAAATTCCCGCAAATTTAGCAAGGGCAGCATACTCTTTCCTAAGGAAAGTGTTTGCCCCTTGACGGATGAGGCGGCAGATTGATTCAATTTTGTCTGAACCCGCTGGTTGCCGACGCAACCAGGCATACAGCAGAAATGCGAAACCGAAAGCCAGCAAAGAAATGACGATAGTCGATGAAAGAAAGATTATCTTTTCCATTGATAAATGCTCCTATTAAACGCATTAGATTTATTCTAGCCTCCGCTGTAGGCATTTTCAATCGCGGGATAAAACATAAAAAAAATCCTTAATGGCGATTCATTATTTGGCCATTATTTAAGTCATTAGTCCAACCTTATGGGGCATCTTCATGACCTTTGGCGATGTTATAAATACTACTTCCTCGATATTCTCGGCGAGTAGTCGATAGCTTGCTTCGCTTTTGCTTAAGTTTTCCTCGATTTGCCATCTCGTGGTAATGTCAACAATAGTCGTAATCACCGCAAGTTTACCTTTAAATTCGATGATGCTCGATGATAAGGATGCATGATATTTCTTTTTGTTGAAATCATACACTTCAGTTTCGAAATATCTAATAATGCCAATTTTTTCAATTCTCCCAATAATTGTTTCTCTTGTTGGTGACATTTAGTTTAAATGTTGTCAAACGTATCGTCTTTTAATGCTAGAATACACATGGGAAGTCTCCTTTGTTTGTGTAGTAACTAACATTGTAAGACTTCCTTTAAACTATTTACCTACAAAACTGAAACGGAACCATGACCCTGTCCAAGTTTGACAAAATATGGAAATAATCACATAATTTGAGTAAGGCAAAAAGGCCATCGCGTTGAGTGTGACTAACTCAATGCAACGATGGTTAACAGCTTAAGAGAAACCTTTCTTGCCCCAACTGAATGGTTAAACTAGGCGGACTAGTT
>DIVY01000010.1 GCA_002422535.1 Caryophanales bacterium UBA6120
GATTATCGATAGAATTGTCAAATATTATATCGTTATAAATTAAATTTTATTGGTATATATTATTGTATTTAGTATTATTTATATAGAAATCCTCAAGACGGCCTTTATTGAGGATATGTTATACTACTAACGAGGAAACGCATGTTTTTTTATAAGAAAAACTTAATCGATCTCGAGAAACGCTACGAGCATAGTCACGCTCTTTTTATGAGTCATGATAAGACGATTATCGATCGTCTCGCTTTAATCGCCAATCGAAATATTTTGTATGGAACGATTCACGATGACTTTGATGCTCGGTTTGAAAAAATTAAAAGTCAATATCTTGGCCCAATTTCCGGGACGTTTAAATCGCTGGAAGATATGGTCGCTAGTAAAAACAACAAAGGTTTCAAAAATCTATACGAGCCCGCGCGAAACATGATCAACAACTTCGAAAAAGACGTTGATTCCCTAACCAAAGATCTAGAAAAAATCATGCGTCCTGAAGAAGATACGCGCGCACTTGGCTATTCCATCAAAGAAGAAATTCGCCACCTTAAAGAACTTTACCGCTTACATCAAGACGAGTTGTCGCTAATCGAAAAATCATTTGAGCGCTTATTTGCTAACATCGATGCAAGTTTAAACAAAATCGATGAACTAATTGAGATTGCCGATTATCAAGAAGCCTCATTATTAATCAACAAATTAAAAAGATTAGCCGTTCAAGTCGACGGTGTCATTAAAGAAGCCCCAACGCTAGCCGTGATGATTCAACGGGTCATCCCCGACAAAATCAAAGCGCTTAAAGACGAAAGCGAGCGCCTCGTTAAACGGCAATATCCCTTGCACCATTTAATGCTTAATGTCACGATTGATAAAATAAATGACGAATTGATGGCCCTAACTAGTCAATTGAGCAATCTGGACATTACCGGCATCCATGATAAGCTTCGACTCGCAGGCGAAAAGATTGAAACATTTTATGCGAAATTTGAGCTTGAAAAAGAAGCCAAGGTTATCTTTGATGAAGAATATCAAACTACCTACAAATTAGTAAATGATATCGAGCGAGCGTTTGTCAAATTGAATGCGACACTGCCGCAGATCCGGCAATATTATGTACTTGGTCAAGACAAGGTCGCTAATATTGAAGCGATTCGCCAATTAATAAGCAAAATGAATATGACAAAACGGGGGCTTGATACGCTTGTGCTTTCCGCCACTAGACAGCCATATTCGCTTCAAGTCGACATCATCAAAAAACTCAAGATTGAAAGCGCTGAGGCGAGCCAACTAATCGCCGATTTCAATCATTATTTATCATCGTTGAAGACGAAGTCGGATGAAGCGTTCCAGCTCGTCAATGTATACTACTTAAAATTAAAGCATGGGGAAGACGTTCTTTCGCAACTCGACGTTGAAAGTTTGCAGGAAGAAGTCGCCCCATTATTTGATGACTTTTATGATTCCTTGCGTCTTGTCTTCGAGACATTAAAAGTCCTTCCAATCGATATTGGCGTCGTCGAAGCGCATGTCGACCATTTAAAGAATGATGCCGAAGCTTTAATTAATCGGCTTGAGCAAGAACTAAAAACGATGCAATTAGCGGAAAGCGCGATATTGCACGCAAACCGCGACCGGCGCCGTCTTACCGATTATAATCGCGTGTTGACGATGGCAGAAACCGCGTTTGCTCAAGGTTCGTTCCAACAAGCATATGTCGAGGCTGGCAATTTATTAAAGCGCATTAATGCGCAACTCGAGCGAAAATAAGCGGGTATTGCCCGTTAAGAGCAGGAGTTAAATATGAACAAAACCATTTTATATGCCGAGCATGAGCGTCTAAAAGCCAACATCGTTCCCTTCGGGGGCTTTTTGATGCCATTATTTTACAGTTCGATTGCCACCGAACACGACGCGGTTCGCCAAAACGTCGGCATTTTCGATGTTTCACACATGGGTGAAATACTGATTAAAGGGCCGGAAAGTTTGGCATTTGTGAATCAACTTGTCACTAACCTAATTCCCACTGGTCCCACCCTAAAAGCGACTTATGCGCTCATGTGCAATGAATTTGGGCACGTGATTGATGACTTGTTCGTGTATCCTCTTGAGGCGGACACTTACCTACTCGTTGTTAACGCCGCAAATGTCGATAAAGATGAAGCATTTATTCGACAGGCGGCCGCCCCCTTTATCGTGACGATTGAAAATGCATCTTCTGAATATGGACAAATAGCGCTTCAAGGACCTAATGCTTTCAAAATGATGATGGCATTATTTGGGGCTTCGATTGATGACTTAAAATTCATGCAGTACTGCTATAAGACGTATGATGGCCATCAAATTCTTGTGTCACGGTCAGGGTATACTGGTGAAGATGGCTTTGAATTATATGCCGAACCAAACGCTATCTTAAAACTATGGCGTCATTTTGTTGATGGTAGTGGTGTGACACCTTGTGGCCTTGGTTGCCGTGATACTTTGCGCTTTGAAGGCGCCTTATCGCTTTATGGACATGAAATCGATGATACGATTTCACCACTTGAAGCCGGCCTTAAATTTGCCGTTAATTTCAATAAAGAATTCACTGGAAAAGAAGTATTACTTAAAGAATTCAATGAGGGTGTTAAACGTAAACTAGTTGGCCTGGATATTATTGGTCGCGGGATTGCCCGCGCCGATTATGAAGTGTATGCTGACGGGGCAAAAATCGGTAAGGTGACGACGGGATATTTATTGCCTCATCATCAAACGCCATTAGCGCTAGCCTTAATCGATCGCAAATATTGTGAATTAGGAACAATGGTGCAAGTGTCGATTCGCAATCAATTAATTGAAGCTCGTGTCCGGGACACTAAGTTCATGGACAAGAAATATAAACGATAAAGGAGTATTCATATGGGCGAATTATTTTCTTTGACGCATGAGTGGGTTCGAATTTCGGGAGATACCGCGGAAATCGGTATTAGCGATTTTGCTCAGCATAGTCTTGGTGATGTCGTGTTCGTCGATTTACCGCGCGTTGGCGATCAATTTGATGCCAAACAAGAATTCGGGGCGATTGAAAGCGTCAAAGCCGCATCCGAACTTTTAATGCCGATTAAAGGCACGGTTATTGCTATTAACGAAGCGTTGATTGATCATCCGGAGATGATTAATACGAATCCTCTTAAGGCCTGGCTTATTAAGATTAAAGTAGCGCAACCGGTTGATGTTGCGCACTTGCTTGATGCAGCTGCTTACGAGCAACTAAAAAAAGAATGAACCACAAATACTTACCGCATACCGAGCAAGAAATTAGCTCGATGCTTTCATCGCTTGGATTAACCGCCCTCGATGATTTATTTTCACATCTTCCCGCGGCTATCCGCTTTCAAGATTATGGCTTTGGCGCTCCCCAAAGCGATTCTGAAGTGCGCGCTTCCATGCAATCCCTGAGCGGGAAACCATTAATTCCGTTCCGTGGCTATGGCGCTTATGACCATGAACGACCAGCGATTGTCGAGGCTTTAAGTTCGCGCCAAGAATTTTTGACTTCATATACGCCATATCAGCCAGAAGTTTCCCAAGGGACACTTCAATATATTTTTGAATTTCAAACATTAATTTGTGAATTAACGGGCCTGGATGTTAGCAACGCTTCAATGTATGATGGAGCGACATCGGCCGCTGAAGCGATGATGATGGCGGTTAATCATACCAACTGCAAGCGGGTCTTGGTTTCGGATGGGATCCTGCCCCATGTTCTAAATACGCTAAAGACTTATGCTCATTTCCGCGGTGTCACGCTTGAAGTAGTGGCTTCGAGTAATGGCATTGTTGCTAATGATGAGCTAACAAAAGCTGTGCAAGATCCTTTTGCCGCGTTCATTACTCCTTATCCTAATCGGTTTGGTATTATTGAACATCTTGATACATTTTCAGACATCGTTCATGCCAAAAATGGTTTATTAATTGTCTATGCCGATTTATTGGCGTTGACCCTTTTTAAAACTCCTGGTAAAAGTGGCGCCGATATTACTTGTGGCGATGCCCAAAGTTTAGGGTTGCCCCTGGCTTTTGGCGGACCCTATTTAGGGTATTTAGCGACGTTACAAACATTGGTCAGGAAGATGCCGGGCCGCATCTGTGGGATGACCAAAGATAATCGGGGCCAACGCGCTTATGTATTAACACTGCAAGCGCGCGAGCAGCATATTCGCCGCGATAAGGCCAATAGTAATATTTGTTCCAACCAATCGCTATTAGCGCTTCAAGCGATGATTTATGCCGCGACGATGGGAAAACAAGGACTCATACAAGTGGCCATGGGGACAATTAAGGCGACTCGTTATTTATTTAACTTGCTAATCGGCACAACATTATTTACCCCTGTGTTTAAGGCTCCTTTCGCATTTGAAGTCACACTCGATTATGTCGGCGATTTAGGCAAACTTAATTCGCACCTTGAAAACCGAGGGTACCTCGGACCGATGCCGCTTAGTGAGCATCGAGGCGTGTTTTACGCAAGCGAAAAGCAAACGAAACAAACGCTCGATGATTTTGTGGCCATCATTAAGGAGATCGACCATGAAATACGATAAGTTAATTTACGAATTATCAGTACCTGGTCGGATCGGATATACCTTGCCCGACCAACAGCTTGATGATCTTGCGATTGAATCAATATATGATTCCGCTTTACTTCGCTTTGAGTCATTAAATCTACCGGAAGTGTCCGAGTTTGATGTAGTTCGTCATTATACCAACATTTCCAAACTTAACTTTGGCGTGGAAACTGGTTTTTATCCTTTAGGATCCTGCACGATGAAGTACAATCCAAAAATCAATGATGAAATCGCTTCTTTGCCGGGATTTAAGAATATTCATCCCCAGCAATCGAAGGGCTCGATTCAACCTTTGTTGAAGTTATATTACGAGTTACAGACGATGCTATCCCATATCGCGGGAATGGATGAAACATCCCTAAATCCCTTTGCGGGCGCTCATGGTGAGCTTACGGGTCTCATGATTATGAAAGCCTACCATGAACGAAGGGGCGACACGCGACGGACTAAAGTAATTATTCCTGATAGCGCTCATGGCACTAATCCCGCTTCCGCGGCGATGCTCGGGTTTGAATGCGTTACGATTAAATCAACCGCACAGGGGTTAATCGACCTTTCAACTTTAAAAGAACATCTAGGCGCTGATGTGGCTGGAATCATGCTCACCAATCCGAACACGCTGGGCTTATTTGAAACCGATATTTGTGAAATTAGCAAGTTGGTCCATGAAGCGGGCGGATTACTATATTATGATGGCGCGAATTTGAATGCCTTACTTGGCATTGCACGGCCTGGGGATATGGGGTTTGATATTATGCATATGAATCTCCATAAAACATTTTCGACTCCCCATGGAGGCGGTGGTCCGGGAAGTGGCCCAGTTAGTGTCAAGCGCTATTTAGCGCCCCTACTTCCTAACCCGCGGATCGTGAAAGATGGCAATCAATATGTAGTAAAAACGCTTGATGATGCCATTGGCCAAATTGGTGGTTTCTATGGAAACTTCCTTGTCTATGTCCGCGCCTATGCGTACTTAAAGTCGATGGGAAATGCCCTTAGTTCGATTGGTCCGCTGGCCGTCCTTAACGCAAATTATGTTAAAGAAAAGTTAAAAGACTTGTATCGATTGCCTATCGAAGCCAGCTATATGCATGAATTTGTGTTTAATGGACTGATTGACCAATCCACGGGAGTTAAGACGCTCGATATCGCCAAGCGACTGCTGGACTTTAACGTGCATGCCCCAACGATTTACTTCCCGTTATTGTTTGATCAATCGATTATGATTGAACCGACCGAAGTCGAATCGAAGGATACCCTCGATAACTTTATTGCACTTATGAGAAATATCGCTCATGAAGCCATTCATGAACCGGACTGCTTGAAACTGGCGCCACATTTCACACCGGTGGGTCGACTCGATGAAGTGACCGCGGCGCGTCATCCCATATTAAAGTATCAAGATTATGGCAAATAAATTCGATTACATTGTCATCGGCGCTGGCCCTGGCGGGACGGAAGCTGCCCTCACGATTATCCACCAAGGTCAAAGTGTCGCCCTGATCGAAGCTGATAAATGGGGTGGCACTTGTCTGTTTCAAGGTTGCATTCCCACCAAGGCGCTGTTGCATGCGAGTAAAGACCCTTTAGTGGGCGATTTGCAGGGTTTATTCGCTAAAATATTTGGGCAAATCAATGCGATTTCGACAAATTTAAGGGCAAATCTCACGCGTTGGGGAGTCACCTTAATACAAGGGGTGGCCACTTTTGTTGATGCCAATCGCATTTCTGTCAATCGGGAAATTTATGAAGCTAAGCATCTAATTTTTGCAGGTGGCTCGAGCCCCATCAGTTTAAATATTCCGGGCATTGACTTTCCTAATATTTACAATAGCGAAACGATTTATTCGCTAACAGAAGTTCCATCACGATTGGCGATTATTGGTGGTGGTTACATTGGATTTGAATGGGCCAATATCTTTTCAAATTTTGGAAGCCAGGTAACGATTTATGAAGCGCTACCGCAGGTCCTTTCCGCATTTGATGATGATATCCGGCGGCGTCTATTAACTAGTTGGCGGACGCGGAGTGTGCGCATTGAAACTTCATCGCGGGTGAAGGCCTTTCATCAAGATGGACCCGCAGTCATTGTTGAAACCGATCAGATGGAGACATATGATGCCGTTTTGATAGCGATTGGCCGGCGGCCAAGTGATGCCGTTGTTCCCCCCGGTGTCGTCAAAATCGGCGATGCTAATGGTGCCCCATTACTAGCCCATAAAGCCAGTGCAGAGGGCAAGGCGATATTTACTGGTGATTTTTCACAAGTAATCATTCCCGCTGCCATGTTTACCGATCCCGAAATTGCCACGGTTGGGGCTTCTGAACAATCGTTAAAACAACAAGCTAGATCCTATAAAACATGTAAACTTCCTTATCGTGCCAATAGCAAAGCGTATGTTACGGGAGTGGAAGAAGGATTTATCAAACTCATGACTGATGAAGATGGGCATTACCTGTTAGGGGCAGCAATCATTGGTTATGAGGCATCAGATATTATTAATGTTTTAACGTTAGCAATTCAAGAAAAAATTCCAATCGCCAAATTAAAACGCCTGGTCTTCCCTCATCCAACAATTGGCGAAGTGATTGCCCAAGCGCTTGATCTCATTTAAGAAAAACGGCCTGAGGCCGTTTTATTTTTGAATTTGTTTTTTAGCGTTATCAACGAGTTTTTGGAAATTACCAAAGTCGTTAATCGCCATTTCTGATAGCATTTTTCGGTTGATGGAAATATTGGCTAACCGTAAGCCGTGCATCATTTGGCTATAGGAAATATCGCACATTCTGCAAGCGGCATTAATGCGTTTAATCCATAATTTACGGAAGTCGGATTTGACTTTGCGGCGATCGTTATAAGCATATTGCAATGAATGCATGACTTGCTCTTTGGCTGTCTTAAATAATAAGTGTTTGCTGCCAAAGTAACCGCTAGCTTGTTTCAATACTTTCTTGCGTCGTTGACGGGTGACGCTGCCACCTTTTACACGTGCCATGTGCTCGTCCTCCTATTGCGAAATCAAGACGCGAATGCGTTTGACATCGGAATTGTGCATTTGACCGCCTTTGCGTAAATGCCGTTTTTGCTTCGTAGTCTTATTGGGTGCTAAATGGCCGGTATAGGCTGATTTATGCATGATTTTACCACTTTTGGTAATCTTGATACGCTTCATTAAAGCGCGTTTGCTTTTCATTTTTGGCATGATATTTCCTCTATTTCTTGACTTTACTAGCTAATATGGCAATCAATAATTTTCCTTCAAGCAATGGTCTTTTTTCAACGGTCGCGAGATCTTCAACCATCGCGATGAATTTCTCCATTGTGTCCACGCCATTTTCTTGATGTGCCAATTGGCGACCACGGTAGCGGAGCGCGACTTTCACCTTATTACCATCTTCTAAGAAGCCACGGGCTCCCTTGACCTTGACTTGTAAGTCGTGATCACCGATTTGTGGTGTTAGTTGAACTTCCTTAATTCCGACAACATGTTGGTTTTTCTTCGCTTCGCGTTGTTTTTTTTGCATTTCAAAGCGATGTTTACCATAATCGAGAATTTTGCATACGGGTGGGTTGGCATTGGGGGCCACGCATAAGAGATCGAGATTTTCATCGGCCGCGGCTTTTAAAGCGGCGTCGCGGTTCATGATGCCGAGTTGTTGCCCTTGGGGCCCAATTACTAACATCTTGGGAAAACGAATTATTTCGTTGACCAGATCGGTATTTTTGGAATTAGGCCGCACAGGAATGTTGATATAAGCTATAAAGGTCTCCTCCTTGCTAATAAAAAACGGACGCGTGGGCGCCCGTTGTTAATAGTGTCGACTAGCTATTTACCTATTCGGAATCCGAATCAGGTGAGAAGGGGCGCTTCTGCTTTCTATTTATTGCTTATAAATGATAACAAGATGTTTAGTTGCTGTCAATCATTTTATCTTAATAGGATGGAGACTGCGCGCGCTTGCTTCGATCCTTAATCCAGCGATTAATTCGTCGATGCCAAACGAAGATTGCTGCTCACTTCCATAACGCCGCGCCATGACTGAAGTGGCCGCCACTTCCTTATCGCCAATCACTAAGGTGACGGGTACTTTCTGGATTTGAGCAAGGCGGAGGCGATAGCCAAGTTTTTCACCGCTATCGTCGATTTGAACCCGCAATCCAGCATTAGCAAGTTGTTCGGCGATTTTCTTTGTGTAATCAAGGTGCATTTCTTGTTGGACCGGAAGCAAGATTACTTGGACGGGAGCCAACCAAAGCGGGAAGGCGCCGCCAAAATGTTCAATTAAGATGCCAATAAAGCGTTCAAGGCTCCCATAAATGGCCCGATGGAGCATGATGGGGCGGACCTTTTCATTGTTCTCATTAATATAAGTTAAATCGAAACGTTCGGGCAAATTCATATCGAGTTGAATCGTACCGCATTGCCAAACACGATTCATCGAATCCTTGAGTTTAAAGTCAAGTTTTGGCCCATAAAAAGCACCATCGCCGGGATTAATGGTAAATTCCTTGCCAATTGAGCGACAAGCTTCCGAAAGCGCCGCTTCCGACCGATCCCAAATATCCGGCGACCCGATATAATCTTTTTCGGGACGCGTTGAAAGGTAGATATCGTACTTTAGGTCGAACATATCATAGAAGAAGTCAAACAAATGCAATAAGCGCACGACTTCGCTAATAAGTTGATCGGGACGGCAGTAGATATGGGCGTCGTCTTGTGTGAAATTACGGACGCGAAATAAACCACTTAAGGCGCCACTGGCTTCATGGCGGTGCACGAGTCCTAATTCGCCGACACGAAGTGGCAAATCCTTATATGAATGGAGGCTGTTCTTATATACAAGCATGCCACCAGGGCAATTCATCGGTTTAATGGCGAAATCTTTATTTTCAATCGAAGAGATGTACATGTTTTGGCGGTAGTTATACCAGTGCCCGCTTATTTCCCATAATTCTTTGGAAAGCATAATTGGGGTTTCCACAAAGGTGTAGCCTTCTTTGCGGTGCACTTCATACCAAAACCGTTCCAAAATTGTTTTTAAGGTTAGTCCTTTATCGAGCCAGAACGGAAAACCTGGACCATATTCAGAAATCATAAATAGCCCTAACTCACGACCAAGGCGGCGGTGATCGCGCAGTTTGCGTTGTTCCAGCAATTCGAGATGTTGTTCAAGCGCTTCTTTTGAAAAGAAAGCTGTTCCGTAAAGCCGCGTTAATTGCTTATTATCGCTATTACCACGCCAATAGGCACCAGCAATTGACAACAGTTTGAAATGCTTGACATAACCGGTACTTGGCAAATGGGGGCCGGAGCATAAATCGATAAAATCACCTTGGCGATAGATGCTGATGGGCGAAAGAATTTCTTTGATAAGTTCAACTTTATATTCATTGTCTTTAAATAGTTCGAGCGCCTCTGCACGGCTTACTTCTTGACGCGTTAAAGGTAAATTGGCTTGTGATAAGCGTTTCATCTCGCGTTCGATTTTTTCAAAGTCGGCGTCGCTAATCGTCACGGGACTATCGACATCATAATAAAAACCTTCTTCGATACTGGGACCAAAGCCGAATTTGATGCCGGGATACAAGTTTTGCAGCGCTTGGGCCATAAGGTGGGAGGCATCGTGGCGCAGCATGTCGAGTGCTACCCCATCCGTTTCATCAATAAAGGCGAGGTTACCATCTTCAAAAATGGGAGCTCGCATATCAAAAAGTTGACCATTCAAGCGGTAGGCCAAGCATTTTTTGGCAAAGCCCGGGCTCATTAATTTGGCGACGTCAAAACCTGTCAACCCTTGCTCAATTTGTAATTTTTTTCCGTCCGGTAATTCGATCTTTAGCATAATTATTTCCCCCTAAATATAAAAGCGTCCTTGCTAAGGACGCGATCGCGCGGTACCACCTTAATTTACATCGTGTGATGTACTCTCGATTGTGTTAACGCCACAATGACGGTGAACTCTTCGTTCACTGCTCCGAAGTGGTACTTGTCAGCCATCGTTAGGATCCTCCCACCAATTGATCCCTCGCTAGTAACTTATGACGTCAAGCGTGTCTTCATCAACGCATTTAATATTATAAGCCAATTGGTTTAATTGTCAAATTGTGGCACCGACTTTTAAATTAAAGCCAAAGCCGACGGTTCCAGGACCAGTATGGGCACATACGTTAATGGATAAAGGTCTTAGATGGATGTCAAATCCCGGGAAATGTCGTTCGAGGAAGTGATACATTAATTCGATGTTAGCGGCCGAGGTATCGAACTGCAGAATGTCGATGCTGTATTTGCTGGCATCGTAATTCTTTTTCTTCAATTCCACAAGTTCGTCCTCAATTGCTTTTTTTATGTGGCGCGTGGCCCCTTTTTTGCCAATTTCGCCATTTTCAAACGATAAAATAGGTTTGAGACCGATGAAGTTGCCAATGGCCGCCACAGCCGGAGACACCCGGCCACCGTTTTTAAGGAACGTTAAAGATTCGGGGATAAAAATCACGAATTCCGAGCAAATTCTTGGTGTAATTTTTTCCTTTATTTCCAAGGCCGAGAACCCTTCATCGCGATATTTCAAAGCTTCAAGTACATGATTGGCCATAAACGAGCAAACGGCCAAAGAATCAATGACGAGGACTTTGTCGCCATATTTTTCTTTGCAGGTGACGGTGAATAGCTCAAACATCGAGGAAAGCTTACTTGAAATGGTAAAATGGACGACTTGCTCATATCCTTGGGCGAAAATAGCGTCAAAGAAAGTCTCGATTTCAAATGGTGTTGGGGTCGAGGTGGAAATGTGACTTCCTGCCCGCATAAATGTGGCGAGCTCTTCTTTGGAAATGTCGATATCATCGTGGTATTCTTTGCTATCGACGATAACGTTAAGCGGTAAAACGAAGATGCCAATTTCTTTAGATTCGGTTTGGGAGATTGATAATGTCGAGTCGGAACTAATGGCGATTTTCATGAGGTTACTCCTTGAGGTGTTTTGTTGTTAACAGATAAGAATTGGAACGCAAGCGAGGTGGCGCCCATAAGCCCGGCGTCATCTCCAAATTCAGCTGGGCGCAGATTCCCGCCTTTTACCCGGGTTGTGAGCTTTTCGAGAAAGATATCTTTTGATTTCATCACGCCTCCCGCTATAGCAATGATATCAGGTTCAAATTGATGTTGCACTAAATTCAAAAAAGCGCTCATTAAATCGAGCCAATCATTGAAGATGGCTTGGGCTTGAATATTTCCCGAATTGACGAGACTAAAGAAAAGACTCGAAGCTTGAACAGGCAGATTGTTTAGGGCACATAAATTGATAATACCCGTGCCGGAAGCGATTTGCTCGAGTTCATAATATCCATTTTTATAAGGGAAAAGCGTATGGCCAATTTCATCGTTTGAATATTGAAGTTGATGATTGACGACAAGGGCACCCCCGATTCCAGTGGAAATCGTAATAAAATAAGTGCGTTTGAAATGTTTGCCAACGCCTAAATTGGCTTCCGCTAAAGCAGCGACGGCGGCATCATTTTTGACAAATACCGGCTTTTGATATTTCTTTGTTAGAAATGAGGCTAACGGAATCTCTTTGATCTTGATATTTGGCAGGGTGGTAATAAACCCCTCGTCATCGACCCGTCCAGGGACGCCAATCGAAATGGCGGATACATCGTCCATATTCACTTGCAACGCACCGATTATTGAGGCCACCTGATTAAGAAAAGCCGTTTTATCTCCAACGATGGTGGGAAAACGCATCACCTTATTAATGCGATAAAGCTCATCGACAAGGGCAATTCGCATATTAGTGCCACCAATATCCATGGAAATCACTTGCTTCATAAAGTCTCGCCCCGTAATTTGTTGAGCGTTAATATTTTCATGAAGTTCGTTTTACCAGCACCAGTCGGGACGCCACCTGTCAAGATAATTGTGGAACCAGGAGCAAGGCCAAGTTGCCGTGCTTTAAGTAGGGCGAGGACTTCCATGTCTTCAATTAACTGAGGCAGATGTGGCGCTAAGAAGGCATAAGCACCCCAAACTAATCCAAGTTCCAATACGGTCTTCCGGGAATCAGAAATGGCGATTATCGGGCACACCGGACGCGCTTTAGAGATGCGACGCACGGCATTACCTGTTTCCGTGAAGCACACGATTAAGGCCGCATCGATCAATAAAGCGGTATTCGCCACCGAATTGGCGATGGCATCAGAATTTATCTTTTGGCTACTTTCGTAGGCTTCCAGCGCAAGTTTTCCATAATCGAGTTCGCACTCCATCGTGGTAGCGATTTTGGATTGCATCGTGACGGCTTCAAGCGGATAAGTTCCGGATGCCGATTCGGCTGAAAGCATGATGGCGTCGGTGCTTTCGATGATGGCATTGGCTACGTCGCTTACTTCGGCTCGCGTGGGCCGGGGATGTGTTTGCATGGAATCGAGCATTTGCGTTGCCGTAATGACGGGCTTCCCAACTCTACGGCACATGGCCACAATATGCTTTTGAACAATTGGAACGCGTTCGGCTGGAATTTCCACACCTAAATCGCCGCGGGCCACCATAATGCCATCGGCAACTCCTAAAATCGCTTCGAGGTTTTCGACGCCTTCTGGGTTTTCAATTTTAGCGATGATGGGGATCGGTTGCCCGCCCAATCGTTTGATGGTTTCTTTGATATCGATTACATCTTGGGGACGCCGCGTGAAACTCGCGGCAATGTAATCGACTTTGTGGGCGACGCCAAACGCTAAGTCTTCCTCGTCTTTTTTAGAGATAAAGGGCATTGAAAGGCGCGCAAACGGAGCATTAACTCCCTTTCGGCTTTTGAGCCGATGGGCATTTAAAGCGATGACGAGTAGTTCTCGTGTTTGATGATTCTTTTTGATGATTTCAAAGTCAAGGTTACCATCATCAATTTTAAGATGATCGCCAAGCTTAACATCGTCGAATAATCCCGAATAAGTGACCGATATCCGCTCAAGATTCCCTAAAACAGGTTCCATCGATATCGTCAATGTATGGCCTTTGGGAATATCGATAGCATCGTTTTCTAATAAGCCTAAGCGGATTTCTGGTCCCCGTGTATCGAGCATAACTGGTATATAAATACCGGTATCTTTTTCAAGACGCCGCGCCAGTTCGATTTTTGCCAAATGTCCCGCATAATCGCCATGCGAGAAATTTAAACGCATAACATTCATACCAGCTTTTAAAAGTGAGAGTAACATCTCATATGTATCAGAGGCTGGTCCGATTGTGGCGACGATTTTTGTTTTTTTGGAAATATTTAGCATACTATTTTAAGTTATCGATGACGCGTACTAGATGCGTATGGGGATTCCGTTGCATCGCTAAGGCTTCATATATATCATAATCAACCATCTCGTTCCCGACGATGGCGATACAGCGACCGGATTTCCCTTGGACGAGGCAATCGATGGCGTAGGCACCCATCCGTGAAGCCAAAATACGGTCGAAGGCCGAGGGTGAACCGCCACGTTGAATGCGCCCAAGCACTTCGGCCCGCGATTCAAAACCGACTTCTCGTTCAATTTCCCGCGCTAATTCCTGAACGTCGAATAGTTTTTCGCTGACGATAATCATCGCGTGTTGCTTGGCGGATTTCTTTTGGGCGAGCATGGCGTCCATGATATCTTTTTTGGGAATCAAATGATCGCTAGACACGATTAACTCGACGCCACAGGCAATCCCGGAAAATAGCGCTAAATCGCCAGAGCGGTTACCCATAACTTCAATAATCGAGCATCGTTGATGACTCGAGGTTGTATCGCGTAATTTATCGACAGCGTTGATGATGGTATTTAAGCATGTATCAAAACCGATTGTGTAGTCAGTACAAGCGATATCGTTATCGATGGTGCCGGGAAGACCAATGCAGTTGATACCCATTTCAGAAAGCTTTTTGGCACCCATATACGTGCCATCGCCACCGATGACCACGAGAGCATCAATACCATGACGCCGCAGTTGCTCAACGCCACGTTGCCGGACTGCGGGATCGGCAAATTCAGGTAAGCGCGCCGAGCGCAGTATCGTACCACCAAGATTAATAATACTCGACACAAACGAACGATCGACTTGTTCGATTTGACCTTCGACTAAACCTTTATAACCATTATAAATGACGAACATGTCCTTGCCGTTTTTTAGCCCAGCCCGAACAATCGCCCGAATGGCAGCATTCATACCTGGGGAATCGCCACCAGAAGTCAAGACGCCGATGCGTTGTACCATGAACGAGCCCCCTTTGCATCAATCTAAAAAATATTTTAGCATTTTATTAAGTGTTATTTAATCATTGGTTGCATTTACTTAAAGGAAGTACGGCGCCACGATTGGCTGTATTTTTTCATACGCTCCGATAAGGCGCGTTTGTTTTGAAGATTTTCTTTTAAGTATTGGTGGCGCGTACCGCGAGGAATTACCACAAATGAAGGAATGTCCTTCATCGATTTTTTTAAATGTTTTTTGATCAATTCATAATTGAATGATTTGCAACTAAAAATATCAAACATGATATCGCCTGTGGTCAAGTTGTAGTGGAAACTAATATGGCTCTCGGCAATCATGGTGATGCCCGACAGATAAGATGGGTTTTTATTGGAATCGAAAATAACATAGGGGCGAATGATGGGCGTCATTTCCACGTCGGCGACCAATTGCTCGAGATATTTGAAAATATATTCCATGGTGACCGGCTTTTTGGGAGTTAACCTTGCCAAAATGTGGGGACCGAATATTTCGCTAGGATCAAAGGGAACGACTTCTTCGCGGCCGATGCTGCGGTCGACGGTGACGACATTGGACTTGTCACGATCAAACGGCCAGTTTTCAAAGAATAAAGCTTCGGCTTTTGTCTCGTTGAAACCTTCGGGGTCGTAAAGATCAACGAAGTAGCACGCGAGTAACGGGAAAGTGTGAATTGTTAAATGACCACCCTTAAGAAAGACGAATGAAGAAATACCGATGTCTTCTGGTTCAGCTCCGTAATAATAGGGCAACAAAAACGGCGGCGCCACTGGTGTCAGTTTAAGGCGCGCCGTAATTTCATTTAAAGTGTTTTGGATATATTTGATATCGTTGAGATTATTTCGTTTTACCCCATAGGCGTCAAGCATGAAGTGTTTCATTATCATTCCCCTTTTGCACTAAAATCGTAGCAAAAACAATAGGTGATGACAACAAATATATTTTGGAATTTTTAACGATGCTTTTTCCACCTTAAATAAGTGCCAATCATACGCTACTTTTAATTGTTTTGTGGAAAAATACAAACAATTTGCCAAATAAATAAAGGCGATATGAACGCCATTTTTCTTTTTCATTAACTATAATATATAGTATCTTATAGGTGTTAGGAACTACCACATGGATTATTTATCGACTCATGATTTCATTACGATTCGCCGCGCTAGCCTGATAAGTGACATCGATCGCCGGTTAGTTACCGAATTGTATCAACCGCTCATTGGTCATCAAGGCGTGGCTTTTTATCTAACGCTCGACGCCTTCCACGATTTGACAATTTCTGGTGAGCCGTGGCCGCTTGAGACCTTGCAAAACCAAACCCAGTTGACCATTCACGATATCTCGCTTGCGAAAGCCTCGCTCGAAGCTGTGGGGCTAATCAGATCCTACGCGATTTCAAAAGCCGATTATCGCGACATTGTTTTAGAACTATTTGCTCCCAAGAGCCCGCAAGACTTTTTTGATGATGTCGTTTTAAGTGGCATGATTGAACAATATATTGGTCCCGCGATGATTAACAAAATGCGGCTTCATTATGGAGCACCACAGGCACTTGAAGGCTACGATGAACAAACGACGACATTTGGCGAAATGTTTCATCCTGATTTTACAAATCCCTTGTTTTTTGGTACTAATGACCAACGATTAATTGGTCATAAAGCCCATCAACCAGAATCAAAATTTGATCGCCAAGCGTTTTTAGCATCAATTAAGAAAGCAAGTAATTGGAAGTCCATTGTATTTTCAGAGCCCGTTATGAAAGAAATTGAACGTTATGCGAATTTATTTGGTGTCGATGAGTTGGCCATGGTCGAATTGACATTGACATCAATTGATCGCGATGGACAAATTGATTTTTTGAAACTTCGCGACCTGGCCGCTCTAGAAACAAGATTCGCTTTTTCTAAAACGCGGACAAGAACCGTGGCGAAGGTGACAAGCGCGACTTCAAAAGCCCAAAAGATTAAATTGATGGAACAAACCGATCCCAAAACTTATTTCCGCTATAAAAATAACAATACGGCTCCCGCTTTAGCGGATATGAAAATCATCGATGATGTACAAACGCGTTATAATTTGCCTTTTTCGGTCATTAATGCCTTAATCGACTACGTGTTAGAAACCGCTAACTCGACATTCCCGCGATCATTGGTCGATAAAATCGCCGCTTCATTAGCCCGCGCTCGCGTCACTTCATCAATTGACGCCATGGAATATTTGCTCAAAACGACCCGCAAGAAAAAAATCATTAAAAATGATGGGGAACTAAAGGAAGCAGATGTAGCGGCCACTTTAGATGTTGATATTGAAGCTCTTGTGGCTGCGTTCGAAGAAGAAAAGAACGGTAACAAATAATGGATAAAATTCAAGTATCACAAATATTTATCGATGATTTCGAACAAGCGATTGAAGAACAATATAAGCTGCTCATTAATAATGAAGCGGTCGTTAAACTAATTGACGAACTTCATGCCACTAAAGCAGAAGTGCTCGAACATATCTCGATGTTTCTCGATTACCTTGAAGATCAAACTTATTGCGCTAATTGTCCCGGCCTTGTTTCGTGCGCTAAAACGAAACGCCATTACCAAATTAAACTTCAACGACGCGGTAAATTTATCGAACGAAGTTATGCCCCTTGCCCGCTTCTTAGCGCCCAACTTGATCAAGACCGCCGCTATTGGATTAGCGATTTTGACGAAGAACTAAAAACGGCGACAATTGCCAGGATTGATGAAAAACAGACACGCGCCAACGCCATTGCCGCGGCCATAAGCGTTATTAAAGGCGAAACATCACGCTGGTTATATTTTACGGGGAATCACCGCACTGGCAAAACGTATTTGATGATTGCCTTTATTAATGAGTTACTCCAAAGAAATAATGGGCAAGCCGCTGTTATTTCGGCCTCGACGCGATTTAAGGAGTTATTAGATAGCGCCATTAACGATAAACAAGGCTACAAGACCTTATTTGAGCGGTATACCGATATCGACATTCTAGGAATTGATGATTTTGGAAATGAATATAAAAGCGACTTTTTGCGCGATCAAATCGTATATCCCTTATTGCTTGAACGTGCCAAAAACAAAAAAATCACCTTTTTCACAAGTGATTTTAAAATAAGTGAAATTGGAACTTTGTATGCCACGACTGAAGCCGGTAAAATCCGTGCCAGACAACTCGTGAGATTGTTAAAAGATTACTGCGGCAGCGAACTAGAAATTGGCGGACTCAGCGGTCTTTATTAACGTATTAACCGCGTGATTAATCGCTTTTTCGGCCATAGTTTGCAATTCTTTTTGCGTTCCATCGTTAACGATTAATTCATCGACGCGATTTTGGTAGACGGCAAACTGATTTGTGGCCGCTAATTTTAGGGCTAACTCAGGATAAGCAAAGTTTTCCTTAATGCGCTTTGTTTGGATGTCATATGAAGTAGTGACACCAATGATGTAATGCGCAAGATAATCCCATTTAGCATCGAATAGTAGCGGTACTTCGACAAATACAAGCGGCGCCTTAATTTCTTTTAACCGTTGCAAAACCTGGGCTTTGATAATGGGGTGGACCCATTTTTCCAATCTCTTTTTAGCGGGTGGATCCGTCAAAATGATATCGAGGACTTGCTTAGAATCAATGCGGTTATCAGGGAATGTCGTGTGCAGTAATTGAGCGACTTTGGTGACGCTTGCTGGTTGCGCATATAATTGTTTAACCATCGCGTCGCTAGAAATCGTGGGGTAACCTGCTTCACTTGCAAGGCGCAAAATCGTGGATTTACCGGCATGCATCGCTCCGGTGATGGCCACCACGAGCGGTAATGAGCGATTAATTTGGCATCTGGGGCAAAAAGTTGAGCCTCGGCCTTTAACCTTTATTTTGGCGAGAGGAGTTTGGCAGCGAAGACAAGGTTTTCCCGCGCGGTTATAGGCGAATAGCTGCTGCTGAAAGCGGCCATCGACGCCTTTGGCGGCGTGATATGTCCTAATTGTGGAACCGCCGGCGGCAATCGCTTTAGCCAAGACTTCGTTTGAATTAACAAGGAGGCGTTTTACTTCATTCAATGTCAAATAGTTCCCGGGTAGTTCGGGGTGTATTTTAGCGAGGAACAACACTTCATCAACATAAATATTGCCTAAGCCAGTCATAATCGTTTGGTCAAGCAGCAATTCCTTAATGGGACGTGATGATTTGTTAAATATCGTTAACAAGCGACGAGGGTCATCGATATTAAATGGTTCTGGTCCAATGTTGCTTAAAGGTGGTTCCTTTAAATAGGTGGCCCGATTTGATAATTGCATCGTGCCAAAACAGCGTGAATCGTCATAGCAAATTTTAGTGCCATCGTTAAGTTCAAACACAACGCGGGCATAGCGAGAATCGGGTTCATCGAGGCGGCCATCGATGTATTTGCCCTCCATCCGCAGATGCGAGATTAAAATTAAGTCGGTGTCAAACGTAAAAATTAGAAATTTGCCAACCCGGTCCATCTTTTTAAATGTACGCCCCGTTAAACGGGGGATGAATTCTTCCTTCTTGGATTGAATCATGCGCCAATAATTGACGCGCACTAACGAAATGGTTTTATTGATGATTCGTGGTTCTAGTAAGCGACGAACGGTTTCTACTTCCGGTAATTCTGGCATATCAATCCTTTAACAAATACCATGAGGCGCCGACAGTTGCGGATACCTTAAGTTTAACATCAAGCGGCATCGCATGTTCCATGGTCTCGATAACGAGTGCTTGAAGCTTGTCTAATTCGTCGTTTGGAACTTTAAAGATGAGCTCGTCATGAATTTGCATGATTAATTTGCTATTTAAATCCGCTTGAGACAATTGGGCATCAATCTTAATCATCGCGATTTTTATTAAATCGGCTGCCGTTCCTTGAATGGGGGCGTTCATGGCCGCGCGTTTAGCGAATTCGCGCGTTTGATAATTTGCATCATGGATTTCCCTTAAGTAGCGGCGTCTTCCTGTTAATGTGGTGACAAACCCATTATTTTGGACATCTTGCACGAGTTGATTCATGTAGTCGCGTACTTGGGGATAGGTGGCGTAAAATGTTTGGATGATTTTTTTAGCATCTGCAGCCGGAATTTCTAACTGTTCGGACAAGCCCCAATCAGAGATGCCATAAATAATGCCAAAATTGACGGCTTTAGCTTGGCGGCGCATCAGTGATGTAACCTCTCCTTCATGGGCGAATAAAGCCTTAGCGGTAGCCGTGTGAATATCTTTATCGGAATTAAAGACATCAATTAAAGGTTGGCATTTGCTTAGATGAGCAAGAATCCGCAGTTCAATTTGCGAATAATCAAAGGAAACCATCTTGAAGTTCTTGTCGGGATAATAAAACGCTTGCCGAATCGTACGACTTTCTTCGTCGCGAACGGCAATGTTTTGCAAATTGGGGTCGATGCTCGATAAACGACCCGTCGTCGTTAAGGCTTGGTTGAAAATCGCATGCAGTTTGCCATCGGGAAACAGGTGGTTTTTTAAGGGTTCGATGTATGTGGACATGAGTTTGGCGTATTTCCGATGTTCGAGTAAAAGCGATGGAAGCGGATGTTGCGTCGCTAAATATTTCAAGACATCGGCACTTGTGGACCCCTTGCGATTTTTAGGTAGCCCGAGTTCTTCAAAGAGGATTGTCGCGACTTGTTTAGGCGAGTTGATGTTAAATTCATGGCCAGCCAGCGTATAAATGTTAGTAATTGTCTCCTGAAGTTTTGCTTCAAATCCTTGCCCAATCGCTGCCAGCTTCTTAGCGTCGATAGGGACCCCTTCAAGTTCCATTTTGGCCAGCACTAACGCAAGGGGGATTTCAATATCTAGTAAAATGGACAGCGCCCCTTTTTCGACTAAGTCGGCTTTGATTTTAGGCCAAGTCTTACGTAAATGATAGGCAATTTGGCCACAGATATCCGGATTCGCCAGTGAAAATAAGGCGCCATTATCACTCTTAGAAAAAGATGCCCCATACAAGCTTAACGTAGCTTCCGCCGCATTAGAGGTGGAAGTATCGAGGGTATATGAAGCTAGTAAAATATCGATGAAAGGGCCTTTAAGGACGAAACCATTTTTATGGGCTAACACGATTAAGGCTTTAACGTCGAAAACATATTTTGTGATGGTGGTATCGCTCATAAGCTTCTTGAAATCATCATCTTTTTTCGCATCTTCCAGCGCGATATAGACAGTTGCTTTGCCATTACTGACTCCGATGCCTAACAATGGTTCGCGATGATAATTGCCAATTTGGTAATCAAAGTGAAGTCCGATCGAAAAAGATGCAGCAAAATCTTTAAGCGAGGGCACCTGGTTAACCTTTATTAATTGCCCCGTTGCTTCAATTTTCCACTTTAATGGTAAGTTTTTAATAAGTGTTTTTAATTCATAACGGGCACAAAACGAAGTGATTTCTTCAAAATCGTATCCCTGATATGTCGTGTCATCAAGAGAAAAAGGCAAGGTCATTTCGGTATCGATAATCGCTAATTTTTTGCTCAATGTGCCGATTTCTCGATGTTCGAGAATCGAGGTACCAATTTTGCCTCCGATGGCGTTGGCCGCTTCCATGACCGCTTCAAATGTTCCATATTCATGCAGCAATTTGACCGCGGTTTTATCGCCGATACCGGGAATGCCAGGCAGATTGTCGCTGGCGTCTCCGCATAACCCCTTATAATCGGGTATTTGACTTGGGGTGATGCCAAATTCTTCTTTGACGCGGTCAGCGGTCATCACGCGAACATCAGACATCCCTTTTTTTATGAGGTGCACTTTGATGGTATGATTGACTAGTTGTAAAAAATCGCGATCCGATGTGTATAAAATGGCTTCAATCCCTTGTTTATGGGCGGTGTTGGCCGCGCTGCCGGCTATATCATCGGCTTCAAAACCATCGAGTTCAATCGTGTAGATGCCGAGAGCTTTTAACAAAGCGCGGGCAATCGACATTTGTTGAATTAGTTCGTCGGGCGCTTTTTTGCGTTGCGCTTTATAACTTTCTAATTGATCGTGGCGAAATGTCTTTTTTCCGGTATCAAACGCGACCATGACTCCATCGCCTTCGGTTATTTCGCTTAAGACCCGCACTATCATATTGGAAAAGATATAGATGGCGTTTGTCGGGATGCCGTCTTTGGTCCGCATGATGGATGGGCCCGAATAAGCACTTGCGTAATAGGCGCGAAATAATAAGGAGTTGCCATCGATAATCGTTAAACGTTTCATGGACGTTCCTCGATTATTTTAATTTTATCGGCGATATAATTTTCGCCTTTTTCAGTTTCAAAGCGGCCCGAGATGACCACTAATTGATTTTTTTCTAATACGGTGGCGACTTCGGCATAAATTTTGGGGAAGATGACGACTTCAATGTCGCCAGTATCATCGTACACGGTTAAAAAGGCCATCGGTTGCCCCGCTTTTGTTTTGATTGCTTTTTTATTACGGATGATACCACCAATCGTCGAAGTCCCCTTCCCTTGTTTGGCTTCGACGATGGAAACAAGATTATACCCCTTGAGCAATGTTTTTTTATGCTTGAAAGGTGAAGCTGATAAGACAATGCCAAGGACTGCTAGTTCTTTATCAACATTTTCAATCATGTCATCGGGAGCGGAAACAAGTTTGGCGCTTGGGATATGGTTGTCTTGTAATAATCCACCTTCATTCGCATTTAGGGAACTATGAATCGCGGCATTTTGGAGGCCGTTGTTAATGGAAGCTCGTAAGGTTGCCCGTGATTTATTTAAACTATCAAAGGCGCCAGCGTCGATTAAGTGCTCAATTTGTTTGGCACTTATTTTATAGGTATACAGCCGTTTAATGAAATCATAGAAATTGGCAAATGGTTGATCATCGCGCGCTTCAATGATGGCTTCTGCGAGGTCATTACTAATGCCGCGAATAGCGTTAAGCGGGAAGTAAAGTTTCTTATTAAAGACATTAAATGATTGGCTAGAACGATTAATATCAGGATTGACAATCGTCACTTTTAACTGTTGCAATTCTTCAATGTAATTCGAAAACTTGGTATCGTTAAGGGCGGAACTCGTCGCAAGAATCGAAGCGTAAAATTCATAGGGATAGTAGACTTTTAAGTAAGCCATTTGACACGCTAATATGGCATAGGCCACCGAATGGCTCTTATTGAATCCATAATCGGCGAATTTATAAATGTGGTTAAACACCGATGTCGCGTGGGCAGGATTATATCCTTTGCGAATCGCCCCTTCGACAAAACTTTCTTGGAGTTCGCTAAGTTTACCCGCATCTTTTTTTGATACGGCGCGCCGGAATAAATCGGCTTCGGATAGCGAAAACCCGGCCATGCGCTCGGCAATTTGCATGATCTGTTCTTGATAGATGATGATGCCATAGGTCGGCATTAAGATATCGTTTAGTTGCGTGTGCAAAATGGAGACATTTTCGAGCCCATCTTTTCGGGCGGCATATGATTTGATATTATCCATGGGACCAGGACGGAAAATTGCTAAAAGGACAACGATATCATCAAACGTCGTCGGCTTAATTTCCCTGATCGCGTGGCGCATTCCATCGCTTTCGAGTTGGAAAATGCCCATCGTCAAACCCGAGCGAATTAGATCAAAAATCTTAGGGTCATCATAGGGCAACGTCTCCAAAGTTAAGGCGACATGATGATTTTGCTTAATCAATTTTAAACAATTGTCAATGATCGTAAGATTACGAAGGCCCAGAATATCCATCTTCAAAAAGCCTTGAGTTTCGAGATGATCCATCTCATATTGAGTAATTAAGTGACCATTTGTTTCGAGTACCGGTAATGATTCGCGGATGTCTTCATCATTTAAGACAATACCGGCAGGATGCATGCCACTTTGGCGAATCAGCCCTTCGATCTTAGTGGCTAATTTGACAATCTCTAGACATTCCTTATCGGAAAGAATCACTTGCTTGAATGCTGGAATGCGCTTGAAGGCCGTCCGTAAATCAAGTTTGCTGTCCGGTAATGATTTGGCCATCGCTTCAATTGTCCGCGGTGAAAATTTATAAATGCGCCCAATGTCACGGAGGGCTTGCTTGGCTTGAATTGTTTGGAACGTAATGATATTTGCAACACGATTCGCGCCATATTTATTGCGCAAATATTCGATGATCTCTTCGCGGCGAATGTCCGAAAAATCAATATCGATATCCGGCATCGTTTTCCTAGCGGGATTGAGAAACCGCTCAAACAAAAGATTAAATTTAATCGGGTCCACATCGGTGATAAAAAGGGCATAACTTACTAATGAACCGGGAGCCGAACCACGTCCTGGACCAACCGGAATACCTGTTTTTTTGGCGAATTTGACATAATCGGCGACAATGAGAAAATAATCAGAATAGCCCATTTCATTAATCATTCGTAGTTCATAATCAAGCCGTTGCAAGTATTCGATATTGGTAAAATCGATATGGCGCGCCTGTAGCCCAACAATGGCCATTTCCCGTAGTTGTAATTCAGAAGTCTGGCCAGGTTCTTTCGGATATTGAAGCAAGGAACCGCGTTTTTGCAGGAAATCAAATTTGACATTGGCGGCTATTAAACCCGTCAAGGCAATTTCTTCATCGGTGTAACTTGCTTCGATTTGCGCCGGTGTTGGCAAGAAGTAAGGACCAATTTGTTCCCGCTCTTCGATGACTTCATCGTGAGCGATGGCGTGAGTAATCGTTAAAATGATGGCATCGCTTGGTTTATGATACTTGATGAACGGAAAAGCGACAGTTTGATAGTTATATTTTTTCGCGATTTCACGGATGAAATCGGCATAGTCCTTATCGTGAGAAGAATATATTTCAATCCCTAAGAAGAAGGTTTCGAATAATTGGTCAAATTTCGCTAATGTTGGGGCGACTTCGTTTTGCTGCGTTTTGAATAATTCAATCAGGTGTCCTTGCCGCGTGGAAAGGATGGCTTGAAGGCCATCACGATGGTCTTTAATAAATGAGGGAAGGACTGTGTTTGCGGAGGCTTGGCTCGATAGTTTCATCAAATTGCGATAGCCGGTTTCACTAGTGGCGATTAGGGTAATTAGTTCACCTTCCACCATTAAATCGAGACCGGCAATGCCATCGATTTGATGGCGTTTGGTTTCATGAAAAAACGCAGGGATGCCAAAAAGCACTTGATAGTCGCTTATGGCGGCTGCGCGATAATCATTTTCTTTTAAGGCGTTGATAAGTGTGGCCACAGTAAAACCGCTTTGTAAAAATGAATATGATGTGTAAATGTGAAGCGGTGTGAACATCGTTAAAAACCTCTTGATAATATTATCATAAATACTAGTTAATTAGTATTTAACAGTGGCTAGCGGACGACTTTTAAGCGAATAAAGCGTCTAAATCGGCAATGAATTTATCTAAATCATCAAGGGTGTCGATTTTGGCTCCGCTGGCTTGGGCATGACCACCTCCGCCGTATTGAGCGGCCACTTGATTAATAGCCTTTTCTTTGGAGCGGATCGAAATGCGCCAGACATTGTCTTTTGGGTCTTCGCTAATCGAGCACCAGACATTGATGCCTTCGATATTGGAAAACAAATTGACATTTTCCTTGCCCCGTTCGGGGGTTATTTTTAGACTCGTCTGAATCTCGTTACTTAATACGTAATAAGCGACTCCATGAGGAGATACCGAAAAGTGATTGAGGACGTAGGCGGTGACTTTTAAGTCTTCAATCGATTTTAGATACATTTTTTGGTACACATCTTTTGATAGATTAATGCCGGTGGCCACTAAACTGGCCGCGGTGGCAAATGTATGTGGTGTCGTTGAAGAATACATGAAGCGGCCTGAATCGCCGGCGATTCCCGAATATAAATAGCTGGCCGCGGCTTTTGTTAAAATATGGCGACGGGGGAATTGATGGATTAAACTTGTGATGATTTCCGAGGTGGCCGCCATCGAGAATACTTCAAGATTAATGTGACCAAAGGAATCAACGACGGGATGATGGTCGATTTTGATGACTACGGGCGCTTTTTGATAGCGTTGATCGGAGATGCGGTCGCGATTTCCCGTATCCAAAACGATGGCGAGAAATGGCGTGGCAAAATAGTCATCTTCGATGATTTCCATGGGCGGGTAAAGGCGTGGTGTGAATGTTACATGGTCATCACCCACATAGCGGATTTCTTTGGCGGGAAAGTTATCTTTGAGCCAAGCGACAAGACCCATCTGGGTGCCGAGGGCATCAAAATCAGGCATCACGTGACGGAAGACGACAATACGATCAAACGTTTGGATTTGATGATATATTTGCCGGACGACCATCCGATAGGGGCGCAAGGCTTGTTTCATAGTTCTGTTATTTTTCATTTCAAGCTCCTTATCAAATTGTATGGTAGATTGTACTAAATAACTATTTATTTAACACAATCAGTATCCAATTTCCTAAATTATGATATCTTAAAAGTAGTGATAAATAAAATTAAACAGCAATTTATCGACCTCATGGCCGTCGGTGAATGCATCTCGTATGGCTCGGCCTGCCCTTCTTTAATCATCCCCTCGCTTCACGAAAAGGGTGTTTTACCACTGACGGGCAGCGCCATGTGCCTTCTTGATTTAATCAATAAGAACCTCAAGATAACGCCACGGTTATTAATGTCGCGTTATTGCGTTTGGATCGGAGAATTAGCCAAAAATAAAGAAGCGCTGCTGGAGCGAATTGACGAGTCGCTTATTCGTAGCGTCCACTTTTTTTTGACTAATAATACAACGTTTGGCTTAAGTCCCGTCTCTGAATTAGCGATTGATAGTTCAAGTTTAGTGCGCCTAGCTCCGTTAGCGTTTTATCTGGCAAGATATGAAGAAATGTTTAGCAAGAATCCCCCATTTATGTATCATCTAATTCACGAACTGAGCGCTCTAACAGTTGGTCACCGGCGCGCTTCGGTCGCCGTGGGCATATATTTGATTATCGCTCGCGATTTGATAATAGCCCGCGTTGCAAAAAATAAATATTTGACGCCCACACAGACTAAGCAAGTCGCCCGTCTCGCCATCAACAAAGCTTTAATTTACTATAATTCAACCTATGAATATCGGGGCGAAACGGGACATTATGCTTTATTGCAATTCAATAAATTCCAACAAATGCATTTAGAAACGGTCACCATCAAGGAATTAGGTAAGACAAAATACGCTGTGGATACGCTTTTGTTATCCCTTTGTATTTTCTTTAGATATCCGCATTTTTCAGGGGCGTTACGGCAATTAGAGGTGATTAAACTCCCCGATGTGGGCGCACTGACCGCCAGTTTATACGCTATTGCGTATGGCGCCGAATTAAACATCACCTATAAAAAAAGATTCGAACAAATGCTCGGGTCTTAGATTAGATATTATATAGCGTTTAAAATGTGATAGGTATCACGGGCAATCATCACTTCCTCATCGGTCGGAATGATCGCGACTTTGATGGCACTTGCGGGGGTCGAAATCATGGCGCGCACTCCTCGTAATGGAAGATTGTATGCGGCGTCATAACTGATGTTTAGCGCTTCTTTAATCTCATCAAGAATCATCGCGCGATAGAAACCAGCGTTTTCGCCGACACCCGCGGAAAAGATAATTAAATCGGCACCACCTAAACGAACGAAATATTGACCAATAAAATCGGCGATGCGCCGCACGAATAATTTGCTAGCTAAGATCGCCCTAGAATTGCCCTTATAGACGGCTTCTTCGATTTCACGCGTATCGTTTGAAATGCCAGAAACACCAAGCATACCAGATTTTTTATTAAAAATCTCATACATTTCTTCATGTGTTTTTCCCGCGCGTAGGGCGGAAAAATGGAGAACGGAAGGATCGATATCACCAGTGCGTGTCCCCATCATAAGCCCTCCAAGCGGAGTTAGGCCCATCGAGGTGGCGACGCATTTACCATCTTTAATCGCGGTGATGGAAGCGCCAGAACCAATATGACAAGAAATAATCGAAGAATGCGCGGGGTTTCCTAGCATTTTTTGGCCTTCTTCGGATAGATATTGATGCGAAGTGCCATGAAAACCATAACGGCGAATATCATATTTTTCATAATATTCATAAGGAATCGGGAACAAGAAATCTTGTGGTTCCATCGTTTGGTGGAAAGCCGTATCAAACACAGCGACATGGCCGACTTTTGGCAGGATTTCTTTAAAAGCGCGATAACCAACAAGATTTGGTTTGTTGTGAAGTGGCGCTAAGGGGATTAGAGCTTCGATATGTTGGGCGCAGGTTTCATCAAATATGGTACTCGTAGCGTAAAATTTGCCACCTTGAACGACGCGGTGGCCAATCCCTGATATTTCATCAAAGGAAGTGATAATTTGATTATCCACTAAAGCTTTTAAGAGTAGCTCGACACCAACTGCGTGATTGGGAAGCGGATGATTTTCCTTAAGCTTCTTACCACCAAATTCAATTTTAAAAAGGCCATCATCATGGCCAATACGATCGGCCATTCCCGAGCAAATGACTTGTTCAGACGGCATGTCGAATAATTTGAATTTTAGACTGCTGCTCCCGGCGTTAACTGATAAAATTTTGCTCATAACTACTCCTCAACAATATTTAAATCTTATGTTAATTGCGTAGTTTTAGCAAGTAAATATAGGTATAATTGCCAACGATTTTCATATAAAAGAAAGCTCATTTTTTGTATAATTAATGTTATCTTGGGAGGTAATAATATGGCGTATGGCATTTTATATGAGTACTTGCTAGGACAAACAATCGTCGCATTCCGCTATTTTGGAGCCCATTTCACAACCCAGGAGCGGATTGAAAAATATCGTAATGGTAGGAAAAAAATCATCAAGGAGTCGGGCGTCATCTTCCGTCTTTACGCTCCCTTAGCCAGCGATGTCAGCGTCATCGGAGAATGGGATTCTTGGGATTATGGCGCCCATAAGATGACGCGCGTTGATGAGGCAGGCGTTTACGAAATTTTTATTCCCGGATTGTCCAATTATCAATCATACAAATATCATTTTAAAAACGCACATGGGATTTATGTCGATAAGGCTGATCCCTTTGCCTTTTTTAGCGAATATCGTCCCAATACGTGTTCGCGTTTGTTCGATATCGAAAATTTCATGTGGCACGATGAGGAACACATGACGACGAGGTCGCGCTTTTTTGATAAGGCGATGAGCATTTATGAAATTCATTTAGGTTCCTGGAAGGGCGCCATTGATGGTCGTAATCTCAGTTATGAAGAAATCGCCGATTATTTGATCCCCTATTTACGAGACCATGGCTATACCCATGTAGAAATCATGCCGATTACCCAATATCCATTTGACGGGTCGTGGGGCTATCAAGCGACAGGTTTTTACGCGGTGGACTCGCGTTACGGCAATCCGATGCAACTCATGGCGTTTGTTGACCGGATGCATCAAGCGGGGTTTGCCGTCATTCTTGATTATGTCTTAGTCCACTTTGCCGCGGATGCATTTTCGCTGATTGAATTCGATGGGACGAAGATGTATGAATATGCCGATGGCATCAACACTTTTAGTCAGTGGGGCTCGCCGCAGTTCGACCTTGGAAAAGATCCCGTCCGGAGTTTTTTGATGAGCGGCGTCAATTACTTTTTAGAGTATTTCCATTTCGACGGGATTCGCGTCGATGCCGTCAGCAACATCTTGTATTGGGATGGCGATTCGAGCCGGGGCGAAAATACGGGCGCCATTGAGTTTATCAAACGACTCAATGGAAAAATCCACTATCGACACCCCAGCGTCATGATGATTGCCGAGGATTCGACGGCGCATCCGGGGGTAACCAAACCATTGGAATTCGGCGGTCTTGGCTTTGATTATAAATGGGACATGGGCTGGATGAACGACACGCTGAAGTATTATTCCAAAGACCCCATCTTCAAAAAATATGAACACAGCAAAATTACATTTTCGATGGCCTATTTCTTTTCAGAAAACTTCTTATTGCCCTTATCCCATGATGAAGTTGTGCATGGCAAAGGAACGATTATTAATAAAATGTGGGGCGATTACGATACGAAGTTTGCCTTGCTGCGCAATTTGTATACTTACCAATTCGCGCATCCTGGCAAAAAATTAAACTTCATGGGCAATGAACTTGCAAGTTTTGATGAGTGGAATGAATTGCAATCCCTCCCTTGGAACCTCAAATCGTATCCAAAACACGATTCGGTTTCGCGGATGATTCGCGATTTGAATTTAATCTATAATGCCGAACCAGCGATGTATATTGAGGAATATAATCCGGTTCGCTTCAATTGGTTGATGGTCGATAATGCCGATCAAAGCGTCTTCGCCTTTGAGCGCCATGTGGGCGCCAGCCATTTAATTTTTGTTTTCAATATGACGGGAAACTATTATCATAATTACGATATCGGCGTGACACGGAGTGGCCGATATGAAGAAATATTCAATTCTGACAAAGATGTTTATGGTGGTTGGAACCAATACAATGGGGCGCCGCTGAATACATACGATCAAGTCGGGCCCGAAAACCGGCCGTACACACTAACAATAAAACTTGCGAGCTTTGGGGCGCTAATCCTCAAGTTCCAAGAAGAATAACTACGTAAGGGAGCTTTTATGTTTAACTCAGTCACCGCTTTTAAGCAGGAATATGAAACGCGGCTTATTGAAAAATTTGGCCGCGATGTTGCCAATAGTCACATTACCGAACGTTATGACATCCTGGGCGGCATGGTTCGCGATTTTGCCGGATCCGATTGGCGTCGCACCCGCGAGAAGACGCTTGCCACAGGGCAAAAGCAATTAATTTATTTTTCGATGGAATTTTTGATTGGTCGCTTACTCGTTAACAATGTGCAAAACCTTGGAATCTATGACATCGCGAAACAAGGACTCGCCGATTTGGGCGTTGATATCCATGAACTTGAAGTGCTGGAAACCGATGCCGGCCTTGGTAATGGTGGCCTTGGTCGTCTTGCCGCCTGCTTTCTTGATAGCATCGCTTCCCTTGGATATCCCGGACACGGCAACTGCATTCGCTATGAATATGGTTTCTTCAAACAGAAGATTGTCGATGGGCGCCAGATTGAAGTTCCCGACCAATGGCTTGTCAATGGCAATGTCTGGGAAGTAAGAAAACTTAAACACGCCGTGGAAGTTAAATTTTATGGTAACGCCGAAACATATTTAAAACCCGATGGTGGCTATGCGATTAGGACCGCCAATGCCGTCTGCATCAAGGCGGTGCCTTATGATATGTCAGTGGTTGGCTATCGCAATCACGTTTCCAATTATTTGCGCTTATGGTCAGCCGAACCGAGCGAAGAAAATCTCCCCACCAATCAACGATTTGAAGAATATCTTCAGACTGTGCGCGAATTGACGCATGGTTTGTATCCAGACGATACGACTGAACACGGCCGTATTTTACGATTACGGCAACAATATTTTCTGGTGTCCGCGGGACTTCAATCGGCCATGCGTGGCCATAATCGGCGTTATAAGTCGCTAAAAGAATTTTATAAATATTTCGTATTCCAACTTAACGACACCCATCCCATCTTAGCGATTCCGGAGTTTATGCGATTATTGATCGATGAGTTTGGATATTCATGGGATAACGCTTGGTTTCAAGTGACGCGCTGTATGGCTTATACCAATCACACGACGATGACGGAAGCTCTCGAGAAGTGGCCGGTCCATTACATCCAACCATTAATTCCCCGCTGCTACATGATTATCGAAGAAATCCATCGCCGCAGCCAAATGCATTATAACGACATTGGCGCTAGCGATGATGCTAAGCGCAATATGGCCATCATTCGCGATGGCATGGTTCATATGACTAATTTAGCGTTATATACCTGTTTCTCCGTCAACGGCGTCGCGGCGTTGCATACCGAGATTTTAAAGAAAGACACCTTTTTTGATTTCTTCAAGGTTTTCCCCGAAAAGTTCAATAACAAAACAAATGGAATTACGCATCGGCGCTGGTTCTTATATGCCAATCCCGAACTCGCGCAATTGGTGAGCGATAAAATTGGTCAGGATTGGATTATGAAGCCCGAACAATTAGAAAAATTCCTGCCATTTGCCACCGACAACGACGTGCAAACGAAATTTTTAGCGATTAAGCAAGCAAGCAAGGACAAATTAGCAGCCTACATCAAAACCAAAAACAATATCGAGGTCGATCCTCATTCGATTTTTGATGTCCAAGTGAAACGCTTGCATGCTTATAAACGGCAATTAATGAATATATTTCACATCATGTATTTATTTAATCGGATGAAGGAAGATCCTTTCTTTAGGATTCGGCCCCAAACATTTATCTTTGGGGCGAAAGCCGCGCCAAGCTATTTGTACGCCAAAAAAATCATCGAACTCATTAATGCCGTCGCCGATTATGTCAATCGCGATCCGGATATTAATCCGTATATGAAAGTCGTCTTCTTAGAAAATTACGGGGTCAGCCTAGCCGAGATTATTATTCCAGCCACCGATGTATCTGAACAAATTTCCACCGCTGGAAAAGAAGCCAGCGGCACCGGGAATATGAAATTCATGATGAACGGTGCTGTAACGCTTGGAACGCTTGATGGCGCCAATGTCGAGATAGCGGAATTTGTGGGTCGTGACAATGCCGTCATCTTTGGCCTTAAAGCTCCCGAAATTGCCGAATTAAAGCGCAAGGGAACTTATAGCCCGTGGGATGTTTACAATAATGATTTTCGCGTTCGACGCATTATCGATTCCTTAATTGATGGGACATGGAGCGAAGGCCACCCCGACAAGTTCCGGATTATTTTCGATGAAGTGATGTATCATAACGATGAATATTTCGTTTTAAAAGATTTCGATAGTTATATTAAAGCCCATGAAACGATTGTCGCTAAATATGAAGACCGCCATGGTTGGGCTCATAGCGCGCTTGTAAATGTTGCGAAGTCTGGCTTTTTCAGTAGTGACCGGACGATTGAACAATACAATAGCGACATTTGGAAACTCGAGAAAGTCTGATGACGATCAATTTAAACGATTTGTTCGCTAAGCAACGCGAACTTGATGCCCATATCCAGGCGAATCATCATTTGACCTACGCTTCGACGCGGGAAAAACGTCTTTTAGCCCTCCTTGTGGAACTTGGCGAATTCGCTAATGAAACGCGAGCGTTTAAGTTTTGGTCATTAAAAAGTCCCTCACCGATTGAAAAGATACTTGATGAATATGCCGATGGAATGCATTTTTTCTTATCGCTTGGCATTGATATCGGCAGCGAAAAACATATTTATCAAATGGAAATGCCGCCACTTGATCTCACCAATCAAGTGCTGCAAGTCTATCACCTGATCGATGTGATGGGGCAATCCCTTACCGTGGCAACGTTTGAGGCAGCTTTTGCGTCATTTTTAAACATTCCCTTGCTTTTAGGAAGGGGTCCTGATGATGTCATTGGCGCTTATTATCAAAAGCTTGGCGTCAATTATAAGCGCCAACAAGAAAAATACTGATGCTATAATAGCAAGATATAAGGAGAAATAACGATGGAAGACAAAGAAAGACTAGCATTTTTAAAAGCGATGAGCGAAGTCGATGGCATTTCCGGCCACGAAAAAGCGGTCGCCCAACTCGCCATGAAGATGGTCGAAGGATACGCCGATCGCGTCGAATTCGATAACCTCGGCAGTTTTCTTGCCTATAAAGATGGTGAAAAAGGACAACCGACCATCTTATTAAGCGGTCATATGGATGAAGTCGGGTTTGTCGTCCATAAGATCGAAGACAGCGGTATGCTTCGCATTCATCCCGTTGGTGGTTGGTGGGGTCATGTGCTTTTAGCGCAAGTGATGACCGTGACCACGCGCGAAGGTAAAAAATATACGGGAGTCATTGGGGCCCAACCTCCCCACGGCATGTCCCCTGAAATGCGTAAACAAGTGCTTGAAATAAAGGATATGTACCTTGATTTAGGCGTTACTAATAAGGAAATGGTTGCCGAGTTAGGCATTAAAATTGGCGACATGATTACACCCCATACTGATTTTCGCGTTTTAAACGATGGCAAAAGTTTACTTGGCAAAGCGTGGGATAACCGACTTGGCGTCGCCGCAGCGATTGAAACACTCCGTAATTTAAAAGGCGTTAAGCATAAGGCGACTGTGGTTGCCGGTGGCTCGGTGCAAGAGGAAGTGGGTTTGCGCGGTGCCCGCACAGCGGCCTATCATGTGAAACCAGATGTCGCGTTCGCGATTGATGTCACGATGAGCTATGATCTGCCCACTAGCCCTAAATACGATACAAAACTGGGTGCTGGCGTCGCTTTATCAATCATGGATGGAAGCGTCATTGCCCATCGCGGATTGTTCGATTTTGTCGAAAATATCTGCAAACAAGAAAATATCAAATACACTTATGATTTATTGACCGCAGGTGGTACCGATAGTGGCGAAATCCACAAATCAATGGATGGGGTCATTACGATGACGCTCTCGATTCCTTGTCGCTATTTCCATAGCCATGTGTCGATTATCAATGTTGATGATTACGTGCAAACCGTTAATTTATTGACAAAAATCGTGACTGCCATCGATAGCGATGTGGTCAGCGATTTAAAAGCCTCAAAGTATCGCTAAAGTTTTAAGTGATGGCGGTAGGGGTTGATGGCGATATAAAGCAAGGCCGCGCCCGTAGCTCCCGCGAGTCCTTGCAAGGAATCGAACGGCAGTGTTGCGATTAATAGAACGCCGGTGGGGTCAAACACCCAATAGCTAAACGCATAGGTGGCCACCATCAAAGAGGCTCCGATTAATAAAGCTCCATAGTTATATGGGGCTTTTATTTTGTTAAATAAATATCCAGCTACAAGCGCTTCGAGGGCTTTGGCCACGATTGTAAACGGGATGAAGAAGATATATCCACCATAAAGGTCGGCCAGACTCGCCCCAATCGCGCCCACAAACGCCCCGAAGATCGGGTGGACGAAGATGGCCGAAAAAATGATGATAATATCGCCAAGATTGAAATAACCGATACTCAGCGGAATATGGACAAAGGCTGTGAGGATGAATGTTAAGGCACCCAAGAGGGCAGCCAGAGTCATTTGACGAATCGTTAGTTTCATAAATTGTCTCTATTATAATCTAATCGCAGCAGGAATTTGCTAAGATTTGTTACAATAAACAATATGAAATCCTTAACGGAAATTACCTATCGCGGAAAAAGTTATCCCATTAAGATTAAGCGCAAGATGATGCGCCGCATCACGATGCGCCCAACACATCTTGGTTTATTAGTCAATGCACCATTGGGAGTGCCATTAAGTTACATTAAAAATACGGTGGAACGCCATTTGCCCAAACTATATCCATTATTAGAAAAAGAGGCGCCACTAACCAAAGAGCATCTCTATTTTCTGGGTCGCAAGTTACATAACGATGATTCCTACTTAAAAACCATTTTTAAAGCGCCCTTAAATGATTTTTTAAATCCGCGGTTTACCGAGGAGTTTCGCGCAAAGGCGCTGACATATTTAACCGCTCGTGTTCGTCACTATGAAACCATCATGGGAATAAAAAAACCATATAATGTTAAAATTCGCGTCATGAAAGCACGTTTAGGCGCAAATATGTTGGCTGATCATAGTTTAACTTTTGCGCTGGCATTAATGCATTACAGCCTGCCAATTATCGATGCCGTCGTCGTTCATGAACTAGCCCATGATTTTGCTTTTAATCATTCCGCTCGTTTCTATGAGGTGTTATTAAAATATTATCCTAACTATAAAACGGAGCATGCTAAAATCAAAAGCGGGTCATATCAATGAATAAAACGATCACAAGCACTGCCAATCCATTATTTAAATCATTGCTTGAATTGAAATCCACTAGCGGTCGAAAAGCGCAAGGACGGTTTTTGATTGAAGGCGTTCATATGGTTAAGATGGCCATTAATGTGCATATCGTGGAGCAAATTATTGCATTAAGCCCTTGTGAAAACATTGAGGAAGCAATTTTGCAGATAATAGTTCCCGCTTCATTAATGAAACGCTTAGCGACCCAAGTGACCCCACAGGGGGTGCTTGCCGTTTGCCGCGAATTGCCAATTGACTTTATGCTAGGACCACAAATTATTTATCTTGATGGTGTCAATGATCCTGGTAACCTCGGCACGATTATCCGTTCGGCCGCTGCGTTCGGGATTGAGACCATCCTTCTATCACCTGATTGCGTATCGCTTTATAACCCCAAAGCCCTCGCGGCGTCCCAAGGCGCCATCTTTACGGTCAATGTGCGCGAAAGTTCAATTGACGAATTGAAGCGGTTAAAAGAACAGGGCTACCGCCTCATTGGAACGCGGCTACATGAAGAAGCCATTCCGCTTAATCGATTCGCTTATCCCAAGAAATTTGTCCTGGTGTTCGGTTCGGAAGCTCATGGCATTGGACAAGTATTACTCCCATTGCTCGATGAGTCTATCGTAATCCCGATGGAATATATCGAGTCGCTTAATGTGGCAATGGCGGCGACGATAATAATGTATGATATGAAATATCGCTAATTTATCTTTTTTGTATGATATACTTATTCAAGTACGTTGAAGAGACAAAGTAACTCCAGTTTAATTGATAGGGACGAGTGAACAGTGGAACCACTCCCAAAGCGCTGGAATGAATTCACCTCGGAGTACGGAGCAATCCCGTTGGTAGCGTTAATACCATAGTGCGTAAATTCTTTTTACGAAATAGGATGGCACCACGGCAAATCGTCGTTCCTTGGGGATGACTTTTTTATTTTTTAGGAGGCAACATGGAAAATAGAATTAAGGACATACTACGTGAAGCCCAATCGCTTATTGGCGCCTGTAACGATGAAACGTCGCTAACCGATGCCCGCAATCGCTACTTATCAAAAAAAGCCGAATTGATGGGCTTATTTGGACAAATGAAAGATGTCGCGCCCGATCGTAGGGCGAGTTTAGGACAACTTATTAATAATGCGCGTCAAGAAATCGATGCCCTGATTAATGCCAAGAAAGCTGAACTTGATGCGTCAAAACTTGCAAAACGTTATCAAGACGAAGAAATTGACATTACGCTGCCTGGATCAAGCGAAGAACCAGGTGTTCGTAACCCTTTCTATATTGTCAAAGACGAGATGGTCGCCATCTTTACGGCGTTAGGATATCAAGTGGTCGAAGGTCCCGAGGTTGAAAGCGACCATTATAATTTTGAATTGTTAAATATTCCCAAAGATCATCCAGCGCGCGATATGCAGGATACCTTTTATATCGATCCAGTGACTTTATTAAGGACGCATACATCGCCTGTCCAAGCCCGAACGATGGCACAAGCTTCAGGGACACCCATTCGCATGATTTGTCCTGGCAAAGTTTATCGCCGTGATGATGACGATATGACGCATTCGCATCAGTTTGCGCAAATTGAAGGTTTGTTAATTGATAAAGATATTAATTTAGGGCACTTACAGGCGACACTAGATTTGTTTGTGCGTAAGTTATTTGGCGAAAAGCGCAGCATTCGGTTGCGTTCTAGCTATTTTCCATTTACGGAGCCAAGCGTGGAAGTCGATGTTAGTTGCATGGAATGTGGCGGCAAAGGCTGCGCCATGTGCAAAGGCACGGGCTGGATTGAGATATTGGGCGCCGGGATGGTGCATCCCCACGTGCTAGAAATGTCAGGGTATGATCCTAATGTTTGGTCGGGGTTTGCCTTTGGTGTTGGCATTGAACGCGTGGCCATGCTCCGTTATGGAATCGATGACATTCGCCGGTTCTATCAAAACGATATACGCTTTATTAAGCAATTCATGAAAGGGTAACCAAAATGAAAGTATCACTTAATTGGGTCCGCCGCTACGTGGATTTATCAGGCATTACCCCAGAAGAAATCGCGCAAAAATTAACATTTGCCGGAATTGAAGTTGAAGGAATTGAACACCTTGCCAGCGGCACGAATTTAGTCACGGGCCATGTGCTTGACGCAAAATTAATGGAAAACAGTGACCATCTGACCATTTGTCAAGTTGACATGGGCGCCAAATATGGAACGGTGCAAATCGTCTGTGGCGCTCCCAATATTGGCAAAGGCCAAAATGTAATCGTTGCTCGTCCTGGCGCTGTTTTACCACAAGTCACGATTACGAAATCGACGATTAGAGGCCATGAAAGCAATGGCATGATTTGTTCTTTGCTCGAACTTGGAGTCGCTGCTAAGACATTATCACAGGCGTCAATTGAAGGAATCGAAGTGCTTGATGCCGCAATTAAACCCGGGCATGAAGACGTCCTGGCGCTCCTCGGTCTTGATGATACGATTCTTTTGCTAAAAGTGCTTGCTAACCGACCCGACGCTTTGGCGGTGTACAACCTTGCCCGCGAACTAGCGCTATTGTTTGAACGGCCATTACGCGATTGGAAGGTGCCGCTTGTTACGGGTCATAAGCCCGAATTTACAGTTGAGGTTAAGACGCCTAAATGCCCCCAATTCACGATTAGGACCCTCAAAGGCATCGGTAAAGGAAAAACTCCTGAATACATGGTGCAATCCTTAAAAGCGATGGGGATGCGTCCAATTTCACCACTTGTCGATATTTCTAATTACGTGATGCTATTAACGGGGCAGCCACTGCACATTTACGATATTGATCGACTGGAAGAGCAAAAGCTTGTTATTAGCGATGACATCATGGCCCCATTTTTTGCCCTTGATGATAAAGAATATCCGGTTCAAAGAGGCGACATCGCCATTAAATCTGGTCATACCATCGCCTGTCTTGCCGGCATCATGGGCAGCAACGCCACGGGCGTGAAGGATGCGACAAGTAATATTGCGATTGAAGCTGCCAATTTTCATGGCGCCTCGATTCGACAAACTTCCATCAGGTTAAATCTTCCCTCAGAATCGAGCCAACGGTTCATTAAAGGCATCAATCCCCATCAGGCGGAAGATGTGCTTGATTTGACGATTCATCTTATCAAGGAAATACTGGGATGCGCCACTTATTCATCCTCAGTTTCGGTCGATACGATTGACCATAAATTAAAGAAAATAGCGTTTACACTTGACGATATTAACCATAAATTGGGGACATCTTTCACCGCAACCGAAGTAGAGGAAACCCTAACTAAAATTGGATTTGCCATTGTTGCCGGTCCATCATCGTGGCACGCGCTTGTTCCTGCCCATCGTATTGATATCGATGGGGCGGCCGATTTGGCCGAAGAAGTGATTCGCATCCGCGGCTTTGAACATATCAAGGTGGAACTGCCTTTCTTGCAAGCGTTGCATCCGGGTTTAACGGTAACACAACGGCGACAAGAAGGTGTCAGACGCTTGTTGCGCGATCGTGGTCTCGATGAAATTTTAACGTATACCTTGCTACAAAAAGATGAAAGCGACCGTTTCCGCTTTTTGAATCATGATGAAGTTTTTCGCATCGGCAATCCGATGACTGATGAACATGAATTTGTGAGGGCCTCGATTCTGTATTCGATGCTCAAAGTCGCCAACTTCAATGTGGCGCGCCAAAATAAAAATCTTGCGTTATTCGAGATTAGTGGCGTCGAAACAACTAAAAACCGCACATTAAACCTGGGCGTTGTCCTGGTCGGCAATAAATCATTGCGGAATCATTTGACGACTAAACCTTACGATTTTTTTGACATGAAGGGCTTATTCGAGGCCTTAATGGCTCAATTAGGCATTGATCAAGGCCGGTACCGCTACGAGCGATTAAATAATCGCGCAAGCGAGTTCCATCCGGGCCAAAGCGCCACCATCATTATCGAGAATCAACTCGTTGGTTTAATCGGCACCTTGTCCCCAGAAGCCGAACATCAATTTGATTTTAAAAAGGCACCCGTAATCATGATGGAACTTGATTTAGGACACATCTTGTCGCTCCGGATTTCCGCAATCAAAATGACACCGCCATCGAAGTTCCCAACCATGACCCGGGATTTAGCGATTGTCGTCAACCGCGATATTGATGCGGCCACAGTCATCAAACTTATTAGAAAAACACAAAAGGATGTGATTCGACAAGTTGACATCTTTGATGTTTATATGGGGTCGCATATCCCAAGCGATAAGAAATCACTCGCGGTATCCATTGCCTTAAGTAGTGATAAGAAGACACTAACGGATGCCGAGTGTTTAGAAGTGATTGAAAAAATAAAAGTAGCGTTAGCCTCCGCAATTAATGCTTCATTCCGTGTATAGTTGAAAATTAGTAATTTTATAGTTTATAAATAGCGGTTCCCTTGTTATTAATTTGTGGAAGCGCTTTTTATTTTGCAAAATATTTTATATTTTCTCTTTACAAACGTAGAGGCCTGCCGGTAGAATTAAAGCATAAGTGGGAGAAAGTGGGAAAAATGTTATTCGGCAATTTTACGTACTCGATCGATAGCAAAGGGCGGTTAGTCATTCCAGCAAAGTTTCGCATGGCCGTTAATGACACCCTTTATGCGATGCGCGGTTATGAACAATGCCTGTCGCTTTATCCACAAAGTTCCTTTGAAAAACTTCAAGCCGACCTAGAAAAGTTGTCGTTTATGCAAAAGGGCGCTCGCGATTATATGCGCATTGCTCTAAGTTCAACCCTGGAAATGAGCATCGATGATCATGGCCGCATTCAAATACCAGTGGCGATTGTTAAACGGTATCAATTGGAAGGGACCGTTCGCGTGATTGGCGTTCAAGATCATATTGAAATTTGGTCTGAGCAAGCCTGGACTGCTTATGAAAAAGAGGCTGACGCATCATTTGAAACCACGGCTGCTTCATTGGCCGACCACCATGGATGAACATACTCCGGTCCTCTTACATGAAATAATCGCGGGTCTTAATATCCGGCCCACTGGAACATTCGTTGATCTAACCTTCGGGCGCGGTGGTCACGCTAAAGAAATTCTAAAATCATTAACCTCAGGCCACTTATTCGCCTTCGATCGCGATATCACGGCGATTGCTGCCGGTCAAGTACTGGTCGCCAACTATCCTGCATCCTTAACTTTGATTCATGACAATTTCACCCAAGCGGCCATCAGATTGATGGAACTCGGTATTCACCAAGTGGATGGCATCGTCATGGACCTTGGTGTCTCCTCACCGCAATTCGATGACTATACGCGCGGATTCTCATATCGCGAAGATGCCCCCCTCGACATGCGGATGGATCAGCGGCAACGATTAACGGCCGAAATTATCGTTAACACGGCGGATATTGCAACCTTATCGCACATATTCCGTGAATATGGCGATGAACCGCAAGCGTTCCAAATTGCTAAGGCGATTGTAAAAGCCAGAACCCTCGGCCCAATTACGACGACAGGTCAATTAGTGACCATCATCAAGAGCGTTAAGCCCCAAAAAGAATTGAAGAAGAAAGGGCATCCCGCTAAACAAGCATTCCAAGCATTACGAATTGCCACTAACGATGAGATGGTTAACCTCGAACAAGGACTCAAGGTAGCTACTTCATTATTAGCACCACTGGGGCGACTTGCCGTCATCACCTTCCATTCGGGCGAAGATCGCCTTGTCAAAAATTACTTCAAAAGTTTGACCACAACAAGCGGTTCCCGCTATGGCATTGAAGCGATGATCAAACCCGAAGAACCAAAATTCACCCTTTACAATCGACAAGTCATCCTGCCGACAGCACAAGAAATCATTGATAACCATCGCGCTAGTAGCGCCAAATTACGCATTATTCAAAGAAAGTAGGGGCGTTCGTATGAAAGATAAAATCGAAAAATTCCATCGCAAGGCGAATTATTATCGCACCAAAAAAGTGGCGCTTTTGGCGATGGCGTTCATGCTCATGACGGCGACTGTGGCCGTCCCGTTATCATTAATGTCGGTCGAAGCAGACACTTCTTCGACGAGTAGCCACATGTCGGAAATTGAAACTTCATCAGAAACTGTGTGATTTTATTTATTTGTGTATCATCATTGTTTATCTTTTTATAAAATTAAGTCATGGAAGTAAATTCGAATTATGAAAGAAGAACAACAACAAATGACTCATAGCGCCCCCAGTTTTGAAACGCGCTTAGTTCAAATGCGGAGCCTTCGCCAAAATGTCATCCTTATTAAGTGGCTGTTGTTAGTCATATCGATCACATTACTGCTCATTTATTTACTAACGCCGATTCGCGATATCATCTTTACTGCCTAGGAGTAGCATGGAAAAACTGACGTTTGTTCTCGATGTGGGGAGCGGCTCCACGAAATTGCTAGCGGGTTATGTCCTTGACGGACAACCGATCGTCGTCGAAGCGTTAAGCGCTTCGTGTCCTTTGCAACTGCAAGGGGGCCGCATCACCGATGTTGAAAAATCAACCGAAATCGTCAAAAAACTTTTAGCGCAAATGCAAAAAAGTTTGAACATCGTCATTGATAGCCTTGTGGTGGTCATGCCTCCGCAAGGTCTCGAAGTGTTTCAAGCCACCAAAACAACGAATATCCTATCCGATCAAGGCACGATTTCCACGATCGATTTTAAAAATTTGAATACGATGTTTCGCAAAGAAAAACTTGGCGAGCAATTCGAACAAATCGGCATTGTGCCGATCGTTTTTGAATTAGATGAAGACCGCCAATCAGAGCTTCCTCCATTGGGCGAAATTTCCAATAATATTACGCTTACGGCGAATGTTCATTTTGTCGATAAAGCGCTTTTTGGTGATTATAAAGCCATTTGCGAAGGCGCAAAAGTCAAACTTCGTAAAGCCGTTGTTGATGCCCATGCCTTAGCGGAACTTTTAGCGCAAGAGGATAACCTTAGGAGCGAGTATATTCTCATCGATTTCGGCGCGTATATCACCACGCTTTCTTTTGTCAGCGAAGGTCGTGTTTTCGCTTCGACACATTTTGAAACTGGTTCCAGTCATCTGACGGAGATAATCGCCAACCACTTCCAATTGCCGTTTGAAGAAGGGGCCGCCCTCCATGAACATTATGGCTTTGATTTACGCGAAAATTATTTTGATGGAATCGTCTACCAATCAATTAATGACCCCGAACGTCAAGCCGTTGTGCGCCAAAGCGATTTAAATCAAATTATCGATAGCTTTATCGCCACCTGGACTAGTGAAGTCCATCGTTATGTGGCGACATTAAAAGAAAAAGTCGGCATCCGCATCGATGCCACCATCTTTCCGTGGCTCGTGGTCGGGGCGGGGCGGCAATTAAAAGGGTTTCGGCTCTTGTTTGCCAAATACGCTAAGCACGATCGCATTATCTATCCCCGCTTTAAGACGATTGGCGCCCGCTCGCCGACGTTTGCCCCGGCGTTAGGATTATTGTGTTTCATCAATAAATACGCGGCGATTCATGACGAGCCGAGTAGTGCCGTCGTTAGCGTCGAACGCCTCAAAATAGTGAAAAATAAAGCATCTTACAATGAATATGAAGATGAGTTATAAGAGGTACTCATATGGAAGAAAAATATAATGCCGAACTCGATACGTTTGAAGCCGCCGCGCGAATCGTGGTGATTGGTGTGGGTGGTGCCGGCAATAACGCCGTCAACCGCATGATTGATGATGAGATTAATTCCGTCGAATTTTGGGTTGCCAATACCGATAAACAAGCTCTTTCCACGAGCAAAGCGCGCAAAAGGATGATCTTGGGCACGAAAGTGACTAATGGTCTTGGTGCTGGCGGCAATCCGGAAGTTGGACGTCAAGCGGCCGAAGAAAGCATTGAAGAAATTCGCGACATCGTTAAAGGCGCTAATATGGTATTCATCGCCGCTGGCATGGGCGGAGGTACCGGTACTGGTGCCGCTCCGGTGATTGCCCGCATTGCCAAAGAAGAGGGCTGCCTGACCGTGGCCATCGTCACGCGTCCATTTACGTTTGAAGGAAAACGGCGCATCGCCAATAGCGTCGCTGGATTGACCGAACTTAAAAAAGCCGTTGATAGTATGATTATTGTCAGTAACGACAAATTGATGATGACCGCCGGTAGCGATCCAATCGGAAATGCGTTCCGCCAGGCCGATAATGTGTTATCGCAATCGGTGAAAACAGTGACCGACTTAATTTTAATGCCGGCGGTGATTAACCTCGACTTTGCCGATGTTCGTAATGTCTTAAAAGCCAGTGGCATTAGCTTGATTGGTTTTGGCATGGGCAGTGGCGATAACAAGGCGCTCAACGCCGCCCAAACCGCCGTTAGCTGCCCGTTACTCGAATCAAGTTTGACTGGTGCCCGCAAGGCGATTGTGGCCATCACATGCGGCCCGCAAGTCAGTTTATACGAAGCGCAAGAAACCGTCGATCGCATCATTGAAATCGCCGGAACGAACCTTGACATCAAATTCGGCGTATCCATTAATGAACAACTATCAGATCAAATCCTTGTCAGCGTGATTGCTTCTGATTTTGCCGAAGAATACGACTATACGGCCGTTCCCACACTTCCTTCAATGCGGGCTCCAAGTCGCGATGTTAACCAAACAAGCGATGTTTCTCTCCTTGATGGTGGCGATAACCAAGCGAAAGCTGAACCACTTCCCATTAATGAAGAAGAAAGCTTGTTACCGGAATTTTTAAGCGACAAACACTTGCAATAACGATTGCTAATATTCTTCATTTATGGTATAAATGCTTTGTTAAATCAATGATGAAGACACGTCATTGACTCCATCAAGTTAAAGCGAGTTGGCGTCTGGTGCAAGGCTAACACTTGAGGTCAATGGTATCCCCTCATCGAGCGGTCCTGAACAACAGTAAGGCTGACGGCATTCCCCCGTTATCGGAACTAAAGCGCGTAACAAAGTTACGAACTAAGGTGGTACCACGTGCAAGCGTCCTTATGGGCGCTTTTATTATTTAAGGAGCAAATTATGGATCTCAAGCAAACATTATTAATGCCAAAGACGACCTTTGAAATGCGGGCCAATCTCGCCCAAAAAGAACCCCTTTTAGTCAAGGCATGGCAAGACGATCACTATTATGAAAAAATGCTGGAACAGCGGAAACACTGCCCCGAATTCCAACTGCATGATGGACCACCTTACGCGAACGGAGATATGCATGTTGGCCACATGCTGAACCGCTTTTTGAAAGATATCGTGATTCGCTATCAAAGCATGAAGGGTCATTATACCCCGTTCACGTTAGGTTGGGATACTCATGGCCTCCCAATTGAAAACCATTTAACGAAAAAGGGCGTCAACCGGAAAACGATGACCACCGTCGCCTTCCGCGAGGCCTGCCGCCGGTTTGCGCTTGAGCAAGTCGCGCGTCAAAAAGAACAAATTCGGCGCTTAGGCGTCGTCGGAGATTTTGATCATCCCTATGTCACGCTTGATCCAAGTTATGAAGCTTCTCAAATTGGTGTGTTTGCCAAAATGGCGCTTGATGGGCTGATTTATAAGGGATTAAAACCGGTATATTGGTCACCAAGTAGCGAAAGCGCGCTGGCCGAAGCTGAAATTGAATATGCTGATGTCACCTCAAACTCCGTGTACGTCGCCTTTAAGGTCACGGAACCGAAGGGACCGCTACAAGTAGGGGATGCTTTAGTTATTTGGACGACCACTCCGTGGACTTTACCGGCAAATCTCGCGATTGCGGCCCATCCCGAATTCATTTATGGCCGTTATGCGACGAATAAAGGAATTCTCGTTTTCCTAACTGATTTAGCGGCGACTTTACAGGATCAACTTGGCTTATTAGATTGTAAGTTATTACATACATTTACCGGTAAAGACATCGAATTCGCTAAATGTCAGCATCCATTCTATGACCGCGAGTCATTAGTAATTCTGGGCGAACACGTCACTTCGGATACCGGTACGGGTTTGGTCCATACCGCTCCCGGACATGGCGAAGACGACTTTATCGTCGGGCGCGCCTATAACTTGCCGCCATTATGCCCCGTCGATGGTCGTGGCATGATGATGGCCGAAGCCGGACCAGAACTAGCGGGATTATTTTATGAAGACGCCAATGAAAAGATCTTGACGATGTTACGGGACGCGGGGGTCTTACTCGCCGCATCTAAATTCACTCATAGCTATCCCCATGATTGGCGGACGGGCAAGCCATTAATCTACCGGGCAACGCCACAATGGTTTTGCTCGATTGAGCCGATTAGAAATAAATTATTAGAAGAAATCGACCGCGTCCACTGGACGCCCAGTTGGGGTAAATTACGCATCCATAACATGATTAAGGACCGCGGTGATTGGTGCATTAGCCGCCAACGCGTGTGGGGCGTCCCCATTCCCATTATTTATAATGAGGATGGCAGTCCCATCATTGAAAAAGCGGTGTTTGACCATATTCAAACATTATTTAAAGAGCATGGGTCCAATGTTTGGTTTGAGAAGAATGTTTTAGACTTACTGCCACCTGGTTACAAAAATATCGCTTCGCCAAACGATGAATTTTATCAAGAAACCGACATCATGGATGTGTGGTTCGATAGCGGATCTTCAAGCATTGGTGTCTTAGAGGGTCGGGGTCAAAAGTGGCCCGCTGATCTTTATCTTGAAGGCTCTGATCAATATCGAGGCTGGTTTAACTCAAGCCTGATTATTGGTTTGGCCATAAACGGACGCGCTCCCTATGACAACGTCGTCAGCCATGGATTTGTCGTCGATGGTAAGGGCGAGAAGATGTCCAAATCAAAGGGCAATGGCATCGACCCCCTGAAAATGACTAATGTTTATGGATCGGATATTTTACGGCTGTGGTCGGCTACGGTTGATTATCAAGCCGATGTTCGCGCGAGCGAAGATATCTTTAAAGGCAATGCCGAAAGTTATCGCAAGATTCGCAACACGATTAAATTCATGCTTGGTAACCTCGCCAATGGCGATAAAGGTTTTTTCGATCCCGTTAAGGAAACACAAAATGAGCTAGCTTTGGTGGATCAGCTAATGCTGGAAGCCTTTAATCGTCTAGTCGGCAAGGTAACAAGCGAACTGGATGTGTTTAATTTTTCAGGGGCAATGATGCTTGTGCTGAATTTCGTCGCGAGCGATTTATCATCATTTTATTGCGACATTACCAAAGACATCCTTTATTGCGAATCCATCAATTCGTCCAGACGTCTCCAAGTACAAACGACCTATTACCAATTATTGAAGGGCTTGATCACCTTACTAATGCCGGTGTTGCCTTTTACGATGGAAGAGGCATATCAAGCATTGCGGGGACCAAAACTAGCTTATGCCCAGCTTGAAGATTATCCTTCAAGTCATCAACTTAATGAAACGACCCTTTCACTTTATGATGCCTTGCTCGATTTAAGGACGATCGCTTTGAAAAAACTCGAAGAAGCGCGCGCCGGTGGCGTGATTGGGTCGGCCCAAGAGGCTAGGTTACATCTGCAAATTGGAAGTGGACCACTATATAACGCATTAGTGAAAGTGGATGCCTTAGAACTTGCCCGGTACTTTATCGTCAGTGAAGTTGTCCTAACTAGTGGGGCCACGACTACTGCGGCCGTGGCGCGTCATCATGGCCAAAAATGCCAACGTTGTTGGAATTATTATGACGAACTGGCACAAATCGACGATAATAAGGTATGTCCACGTTGCTTGAAAGTCTTAAAATCATGAAGCAATATTTAAACTCCTTTTTTCGTTCATTGGGTTGGCTCGCGATTTTAATTGTGATTGTCGATCAAGTCACCAAATGGATTATTTATCTTAACGACGTCAGCGTCACCATCATCCCCGGCTTTTTTCGGCTTGATTATGTCAGAAATACCGGCGCCGCTTGGTCGATGCTTGAAGATTTTCCGTGGCTATTGGCCATCATCTCGTTTATTGCCGGTGTCGCCATGATTGCCTATTTTTTATGGAAACAAGACAAGATGAACCAATGGTTTAAGGCGGCATTAATGCTGATGATTGGCGGAACATGGGGTAACTTTATCGATCGCGCGTTCTATCAAGATGGCGTCATCGATTTTTTAGCGTTTAATCTGTTTGGCTATCCCTTCCCCTCGTTCAATGTGGCGGATATGAGCCTCGTGGTTGGCACTTTTTCATTAATTATCATCATGTCGCTCGATGATATTAAACTTAAAAAAACGCATGGAAAATAACCGTCACTTTGTGGTCGCTAACGACCAAGTTGGACTGCGGCTCGATAAGTTTTTAGCATCAGTTGTCACTGACTTATCAAGATCACGCCTTGAATTTTTGATTGAGCGCGGGCATATCCTTGTTAATGATAAGGCAAGTAAACCAGCTTATAAATTGCGGCTTAATGATGAAATTGATGTGGTAATCCCACCACTTGAAGATGATCCTCACGAAAGTCGGGAAGTACCTTTCAGTGTGATTTATGAAGATGAAGATATCATCATTGTAAATAAACCCGTCGGCGTCGTCACGCATCCAGCGCCGGGACACACAGCGGATACTTTGGTCAATGGGTTGCTTTATCGCTACCCCAATTTAAGCGGCATCAATGGCGTCAAGCGGCCGGGCATTGTGCACCGGCTTGATAAGGATACGTCCGGATTGCTAGTGGTTGCTCGTAATGATGCCGCTCATCAATACTTAGCCAAACAACTATCCAATCATTCGATGTACCGCGAATATGTCGCCCTTGTGGAGGGTCCAATTAGCGAACAAGAAGGACGCATCGAGGCTCCGATTGGACGCGATCTAAGATTCCGAACGAAGATGAGCGTTAATGTGCATGAGGGGCGCTTAGCCATTACGCATTTTAACGTGATGACAAGATACAATGGCTACACGCTTTTATCATTAAGGTTGGAAACGGGACGTACCCATCAAATACGCGTCCATCTTGCTTATATTGGTCATCCAATTGTTGGAGATGTTACTTATGGCGGAAAAGCGGATTTATATAATAATGGGCAACTGCTACATGCCCTTAAATTGACATTAAGACATCCCAAAACCAAAGCATTGCTGACGTTTGAAGCGCCACTGCCAAACCACTTTAAAGACGTGTTAAAAAAACTCGAGTCATAAAACTCATCGGCTAGATGAGTTTGTTATAATTTTTAAAGTTTTGTTTGACTAACTTGTTTAATTCTTCAAGTTTGTATTTAGCGATGAATGAAGCGGCAAAGGCGTCGACTTTCCCACTCGCCCCAAGGGGGAAAGTTGTCCCATACTTTGCGCCCAATTCCGCCATGTATGTTAAAAAAGCATACCGAGCAATCATCGAAGCGATGGCCACCGCCGGATATTGGCGTTCGGCCTTAGTTTCAAAATGCAAGTTATTGACAAAAGAAGCGTGGCCTTTGACGTATTTAAAATATTGAAGTGGCGTACAAAATTGATCGATATAAACCGGAATTTTCTTTGAAGGGTATTTCTTTTGTAAATTAGCGAGCACGCCTTGGTGTAACCACGCTTTCATGCGATTAAGATTATAACCGCTCGCGACGAGTTCGTTATATTTTTCAGGGGTGACGGTCATTAAGGAATAGGGAAAGTCTTTTATTAATTGGGGTCCGATTTTAATAATGAATTCATCATCAATTTTTTTACTATCGCCGATTTTATATTTACTTAATAAATCTAGCTGTTTGGGATTAAAATAAGCGGCCACGACAATAACGGGACCAAAAAAATCGCCCGTGCCCACTTCATCGCTTCCAATGTGGGGCGCCAGCTCCTGCCAACCGGTTGGCGTTTGAGTCTTTATCTCTTTTTTGATTGGGGCGCCCCAAATAGTAGCTTCCTGCAGGGCGTTGACACCTTGAAACACAACTTTTTGGGCGCCGTGGTGATCTTTTTGATATACCAAAATAGTTATGCCTTGATGATTGGCGGCATAGGCGACATATTCGTTTGGGACATCAATTGTGTCATCCTCATAAAAAGCCACAAGTTCTTCGATGCGCCCTTTTTCTAATAATATCGTCGCCAGTTCATGCTGTTTCATAATTCAGTTAGATAATACCATATCGACGATAATTATGCCTACTAGTCAGCGCCTCATGATGTTATCATAATTACGATGAAAGCCATTGAACTACTGCTTGAATTTCCCCTGATTCAGCGACGTCTCATCAGTTATAGCCATACATCGTTAGGAACAAAACGTTTAAATGATCTTGGTTTTTTAGGCGTTGAGGAACTTAAAGAACATCTACAACTTGTCGATGAGATGATGTCACTAATCATTCGTTATGGGGCTTTGCCGATATTAAATAGCCAAATTCTGGAACCATATTTTGTCAAAGCCCAAAAAGGGGCTGCATTAAACGCTAGTGAAATCCATGATATTTATAGCGACCTTCAAACGATTGGCCAGATTTTGTCTTTTTTTAAAGGTAAAGCGCCATCTTATCCAAACTTATCGCTGATTATTAATCGATTAACCGAGGCCCCCACGTTAAGCATGGCGATTGAAAAAGTATTGGCGCCCGATTTATCAATCAAAGATAGCGCGAGCCCGCTGCTTAACAAGCTTCGCCACCAAAAGCGAAGTTTGGAACAGAAGATGTTAGCGCTTGTTAATAAATTAACGGAGCAATATCAATCGGTATTATCTGATAAACAAGCGGTGGTCCGTAATGGACATATGGTTCTGCCCGTGCTTACTCAAGAAAAGCAACGCGTCGAAGGAATCATTCACGCGATGAGTGACACTGGTTATACGACCTTTATCGAACCAACTCCCCTTGTCATGCTAAACAATGAACTCTATGTTTTAACGCAACAAGAAATCGAAGAGATCCATCGCATTCTTTTAGCTCTGACTCAAGAAATTCTGTTGTTAGAGTCACCGCTTTTAGCAAATAACGATTTATTGGCGCTTCTTGATGTAATCGGCGCGAAAGCTCAGTATGGTAACGCCATTAATGGCTTTGTGGGACAAATTAAGACCGACCGCATTATCAATCTATTTAATGCGCGGCATCCTTTAATTGATCAAAGCGTGGTTGTCCCCAATTCGTTTTATCTAAACGAAGATAAACGGCTTGTCATCATCACTGGGCCCAATGCTGGTGGTAAGACGGTCGCCATGAAGACCGTTGGGTTATTAGTGTATATGCATCAATGCGGTATCCCCCTACCCACAGATCGACCGGCGGAACTTAGTTATTTTGATCATATCTACGCTGATATCGGCGATTCGCAAAGCTTAATGGATCATTTATCGACTTTTGCCGGGCATATTGCTAATCTAGCGACTATCGTCGCAAAAGTGACCCGCCTTGACCTAGTGCTTATCGATGAGTTAGGAACCGGCACTGATCCCCAAGAAGGAGAAGCGCTCGCCGTAGCCGTGCTTCGCTATTTAGCGCAAAAACAGGCCTTCGTCATCGTATCCAGTCACTTTGCGATGTTAAAACAACTTGGTTTTAGCGAGCCAGGCATGCGCAATGCCTCGATGCGGTTTGATGAAAAGAAACTGACGCCAACATATGAATTAGTGCTGGACACTCCCGGGCGCAGTTATGGCCTCGAAATGGCGTATCGCTATGGGCTGGATGAGACCATCATCAATCAAGCTGAAACTATAATGGCTTCTAATCAAGCCACAGCTAGTAAGCTAATCGACGATTTACAACGCGAACTTGATTTACAGCGCGAAAAGTCGCTTGAAATGGCAAATGCCGAACAAGAGATTAAGGCGCGTTTAAATGAAACATTAATGGCGCAGGAAAAAATCAACCAAGCGTTTGAAACATTAAAAGCTGATTTTGCGATTGAACGGGCTAAATTAGTGGCGGAAGCCACCCGAAAAGCCAATGAGGCGGTGGCCGCTTTAAGCAATCCGCATCTTAAACTTCATGAAGCGATTGCCATTAAACGAAACCTTGAAGCAACAGACGATATTGAACAACCACCAACAATACTTGAAGGAGAACCCATCTCCATTGGCGATTATGCCATTTATGAGCAACTTGGATTACGTGGTAAGGTAATCTCAATCACTAAAAAAGGCGCCACGATTGTCACTAATGACGGTAAAACGATTAAAGTCAATCTCGATAACCTTAAAAAAACAGAAGCACCAATTCGCAGCGAACAAACGAAGATCCGTTATATTAATCGTAATGATACACGCGTGCCCCTCGAGCTTAATCTAATTGGCCAACGCGTTGATGAAGCGCTTAATAATCTTGATCAATACATTGATTCAGCCTTAGCAAGTAATGTAAAACGAGTTAGGATTATCCATGGATTAGGGACGGGGGCGCTGCGAAAAGCCGTCACCAATTATTTACAAGGAAAGCCATATGTCGCTTCATTTCGCTATGGTGAGCAAGGCGAAGGTGGCGCCGGAGCGACGGTTGTCTTCTTTAAATAAATATGATTGATTACAAACCATTACTGACCAACTTACCAAAACTACCAGGCGTTTACTTAATGAAAAACGACCATGGCCAGATTATCTATGTGGGCAAAGCCAAAGATTTATCGAAACGCGTCGCCCAATATTTTACGCGCCCGCAAAGCGGTAAAGTCCAAGCGATGGTCAATGCCATCGCCACCTTCGACACAATCATAACTAAAAGCGAAAAGGAAGCGCTCATCCTCGAGATGAACCTGATCCATGAGCATTACCCCCGTTATAACATCATGCTCAAGGATGGTGGTCACTATCCCTACATCGCCTTAAGAAAAGGGAATGACCCTCATCTTAAAATAGCGAGACGAAATACCGATAAAGGTTATCTTTACTTTGGACCCTATCCCAATTCACGAAGCGCCTATCGGACGATGGATTTGTTAAATAAGGTGTTTCCACTTCGAAAATGTAACATCATGCCCCATACGGCGTGCCTATATTATCACCTCGGCCAGTGTCTTGCTCCTTGTATCAACAATATCGATGAAACGACATACAATAAGCTTTCAGGCGATATTCAGTCGTTTTTAAGTGGTAAAATTGACAGTGTGGTCAAGCAATACCAAACAAAGATGAAAGATGCGAGCGATGCCTTAAACTATGAATTAGCCCTAGAATACAAACATATCATCGATGATATCAAGGCAACATTAAGCCCCCAAAATATGGAGATCAAAGATCAAACAGATCGTGATATCCTTGCCTTCTCCGAGCGGGAAGGTTATGTGGCGTTGGCTGTTTTGATTGTTAGAAAAGGGATGACCTTGGGAAAGAAATTGTTCGTGCTTGAACGGTTCGATGCGTTAAATGAGCAGTTAGTGGACATCATCGGTCAATATTATCGTGAGAAAACGCTGCCAAGTGAAATCGTTGTTTCTAATCCAAAGTTGGCCCATCTTGTGGCCGATTCATTAGAAGTCAAAACTTCGAGCCCGACGCGCGGTCCTTTATTTGATTTAGCGACGATGGCCCTTAAAAATGCGATGCAAGGACTTGATGACCACTTTATGACGGCCCGTCTAGATGACGACAAGCTTCAGTTATTAGAAACGCTTGGAGCCAAATTAAATATTAAATTGCCGGTAAGGATTGAGCTATTCGATAATTCGCACTTGCAAGGCAGCAGTCCGGTCGGGGCCATGGTTGTCTTCATTAATGGGGAACCTGTGAAGAAGATGTACCGGAAATTCCACATCGAACAAAATGAGAAACGAAACGATTTGGCTTCGATGAAAGAAGTAATATATCGTCGTTATAGCCGTCTTGTCAATGAAGCAGGGGAACTTCCGGATTTAATTCTTGTCGATGGCGGCCTCGAACAAGTGAAAGCCGCGAGTGAAAGTTTAACGAAAGTTGGAATTGATATACCATTATTTGGTTTGTTCAAAAATGACAAGCACCAGACTCGCGGGGTCGTCGCCCGTGAGGGAACGCCCATTGATTTAGTCAGTGAGCCATCGCTTTTCTTCCTGCTTGTGAGAATGCAAGACGAGGTGCATCGATATGCGATTAGTTTCCATCGGGCCTTGGAACGAAAAAAAGCGACCAAATCGCTATTTGACGATATTCCGGGCTTTGGTCCCAAACGACGACAGTTGATTGAGCAAACATATCGCTCACTCGATGAACTGCGGCAGGCTAGCCTGCAAGAACTCGAACAAATGTTGCCCTCTCAAGTCGCCCTCGCCCTATATCGTAAATTACAAAATACGAATACCAATTAATCCTTGCCACAATTATGATATATTTATAGCGCCTGTCCCCATAGCTCAGTTGGATAGAGCAACGGCCTTCTAAGCCGTAGGTCAAGCGTTCGAGTCGCTTTGGGGACGCCATCGAAATAGCCTGACTTTTGTCAGGTTTTTTTCAAACATAGGGCTACCTCTCGTGGAAAAGAGTAAAGCGCTCTAAATTTGATTAATCGGAGTATAATTTATTTGTGAAAAATAACTATGAACAATTATTAAATCGTCGCGCGTTTGATCAAATCATTTCATTGACCAAAAATGATGTTTCACTTTCGGGGCTTATGGCGCGTTTGATTAGCCTTAGCGAAACCGGTTTCGACGAAGACGCCCTGCTGCTTATCGACCAATATTTCGATGTATTGAAACAAGACGTAAAACGCTTGTTCCCTTTACATAGTCAGCTGTTAAGGCGTCGCCAAGATAAATTGGCAGGATTTCGATATCTCGCCTTATATGAAACGCTACCTTATGCTTCAATTGAAGTTGAAGAAGGCATGAAGGAATTTCGATTATGGTTGCAGGAAGTTGATGCCCCTAAAAAATTTAATAGCGCCGCTTGGCGCGAGCTCGTAAATAGTGGCGCCAGCGACAAGATTTTAAAAGGTTTGGCACGTTTGCCTTTAACCATGGTGCCCACGCACATAGCCGCATTGATGCCCTTGTTAAAAAAACCCCATTCATCGATTGTTCGCTTTCAAACATTGATTCTTTTAGTGGGAGCTAAAGTTGAAGATACCTTCATCTATGATGGTGGCGATTTCTCGATGGAAGTGAATCCATCGTTGCTGGATTTACCGCTTAAAAGCATGGAAGCAACGACATTTGTCGAGTCATTAAAGAAGACAAATGCCGACCCATCAACTATCGAATTAGCGCTAAATTTGTTAGAGCAATATGCGATTGCCATTTATCCCCAAGAGCCGCCATTTGAAGATTCAGACCATCTTTTAGCAGCGCTATTCATGCTTGTGCAGCGCTACCTTGGTGTAAAACAGCCGAGCCTTAGTCCGATCGCGGGCCTCATTGGCGAAGAAATCGAACACGGATTGCTGCAATTTAAGAATAGTTAATAAGCGTAATCATTGAATATTCGTATTATTTTTAGTATATTTACAAACGTGTAACTACCACAACAGGAGATAAATAATGAAACACGAAGTCACAAAATTACAAAATTCGCAAACCGAAATTTCGATGGTGTTTGAAGAAAACGAATGGAAGCAAGCGACGAAGAAGGCATTCGATAAAATAGTCGCCAATCTCGAAGTCCCCGGATTTCGCAAAGGCCATGTCCCCGAAGCCATCGCCAAAGCGCGAATCGACAACACCAAGATGTATAATACCGCTATCGATAGTCTTTTAAGCGATGCCTATCGCAACGTTGTCGCCGAAGAGAAGATCGTGCCTTGGGCGCGTCCTAATGTTGAAGTTACCAAGATGAGTGAAACCGAACTTGAAATTAAAATTTCGGTGTTGACCGCTCCTGAGGTGAAACTTGGACAATATAAAGGCCATCATGTCGATAAAAAAATCCCCACAGTGTCCAAAGAGCAGATTGACGATGAAATTAAGCGCATCCAAGCGCAAAACGCGGAAATCATCCTCAAAGATGGTCCCGCGGCTATCGGCGATACGGTTGTTATCGACTTTGAAGGCTTTGTCGATGGCAAACCATTTGAAGGCGGCAAAGCTGAAAACCATTCGCTCGAACTGGGCTCGGGTCAATTCATTCCCGGCTTTGAAGAACAACTCGTTGGCTTAAAGGCGGGCGCTGCGAAAGAGATCAACGTGACTTTCCCGGCATCCTATGCTAAAGAACTCGCCGGCAAGGAAGCGATGTTTAAAATCATCGTCCATGAAGTTAAAGAGAAGAAAGTCCCCGAGGTTGGGCAAGCGCTCTTCGATGAACTTAAAATAAGTGAAGTCACATCCAAGGAATCATTCGAAGAACACGTTAAGACCAATTTAATGAAGCAAGAAGAAGAAAATGTCCAAAAAGAGTACTATGAAGCGTTACTCGCTAAAATCACCGATCTCGCCGAAATTGATTTAAATCACGATATCATCCATGATGAGGTCGATGCCATGCACGAGCGCCTCGAACAAGACGTCAAACAAAACGGCATGACGTTTGAACAATACCTCGAGATGAGCGGTCAAACCGAAGAAACGCTCCATCATAAGTTACATGAAGAAGCCGAACGCAATATCCGGGCTTCACTCGTGCTTGAAAAGATTGCCGAAATTGAAGAAATCACGATTTCACCAGAATTAGTCGATTTTGAAATCGCCAAGATTGCCGATCAGTACAAAATGGAATTCGACAAGGTCAAAGAAATTTTGACCAAAGATATGAACCGCTTTATCGCCGATATCAAAACGCGGCATATTCGCGATTTCTTATTACAAAATAACGATTAAAATAATAAAGGAGCAAGCTTATGAGCGAAGAATCCTACCGTCTACCATTACTCATCACCCGAGGGATGGTTTTATTTCCTAACCAAATCCAACCAATTGAAGCGGGCCGGCCTTTTTCGGTCACGGCGATTGATGAAGCCCACCGCAACTATAACGATTTAATTCTTGTCGTGAGTCAACATAGCCCCGAAGTCGACGAGCCCAATATTGATGAGTTTTATTCGTTTGGTGTCCTTGGTCGCATATCCAACCTTCAGGCTAACAAGAAGTATACAAGACTACGCATCATGCCGCTGTCACGCGTTGAATTAACGGAAATTGAAAACGATGGCACGATGTGGCTTGCTACAGGTACCGTCAAACAAGATATCAGCGGCGATCATAAAACAGAAGTCGCCCTTGTTCGAAACATCATCTCGAATTTAGAAAATATGCAAGTGGTGACGAGCCGATTACCCAAAGAATTGATTAATCAATTATCAAAGGGCGTATCGGCGACCGATATTACCGATATGCTCGCCAATTTATTACCAATGACGATTGAGCAAAAGCAAAAAGTGTTGGAAACGCTCGAACTTAACGAACGCCTCAAACTCGTGATGGAAGCGATTAAGGAAGAAAAAGAAATATCCGATATCGATAAGCATCTGCAAGAAGAAGTGCGTAAATCCGCCGAGAAAAATCAGCGCGAGTATTTCTTACGGGAAAAACTTAAAGCGATTAAAGCCGAACTGGGCGAAGATCCTGATGGCGAGGATAGCGACTCGTTAATCGAACGCCTTGAAAAAGGCGAATATCCCGAATTTATTAAAAATAAGGTCAGGGCCGAACTTAAACGCGCCGAAATGATGCCCCAAGCATCGCTAGAAGCCTCGTTAATAAAGGCTTATGTCGAAACCTTAATGGATGTCCCCTGGTGGCAGAAGACGGCCGATAATGATGATTTGCTGAATGTCCAAAAGATTCTGGATGAAGACCACTACGGTCTTGATAAGGTCAAAAAACGGATCGTCGAGTACTTAGCGGTCAAAAAGATGACCGGTAATTTAAAAGCGCCGATTTTGTGCTTCTATGGGCCACCTGGCGTCGGCAAAACGTCACTTGGCAAGTCGATTGCCCGCGCGCTTGGAAGAAAATTTATCAAAGCCTCACTTGGAGGTATCTCCGATGAAGCCGAAATTCGCGGTCACCGCCGCACCTATGTGGGCGCGATGCCTGGCCGCATTATTAACGGGATGAAAAAATCGGGTGTCATTAATCCCGTATTTTTACTCGATGAAATCGATAAGCTCGGCTCATCATATAAAGGCGATCCCTCAAACGCGCTATTAGAGGTACTCGATCCCGAACAAAACTTTGCCTTCAACGATAATTATCTTGAAGAACCATATGATTTAAGTAATGTGCTATTTATTGGCACGGCAAACTATCTTGACGATGTGCCGCCACCGCTACGCGACCGGCTTGAACTAATCGAAGTCAATTCTTATACCGAACTTGAAAAGACGGAAATCGCTAGGCGCCACCTAATCAATAAGCAACTATTAGCCAATGGCTTAACCAAAGACCAAGTGTCGTTCACGAAAGAAGCCATCTTGGCAATCATTCAGCTGTATACCAGAGAGGCCGGCGTGCGCGAACTAGAACGGAAACTGGCGTCAATCTGTCGTAAGGTTGTTGTCGATTTATTGACAAATCCCGACCTTAATAAGGTTAAAGTGACACCAGTTGAAGTTAAAAAATACCTTGGTGTCCCTTTATTCGATAATTCTAAGAAGGAAAAAACGCCACAAGTTGGCGTCGTGACTGGGCTGGCCTATACGCACTTTGGTGGCGATATTCTCCCAATTGAAGTCAATCACTTCCCCGGCAGCGGAAAACTCGTTTTGACCGGAAATTTAGGCGATGTCATGAAAGAGAGCGCCACGATTGCCCTCGACTTTATCCAAGCCAACGCTAAAAACTACGGGATTGAAAGCAGCATGTTCAAAGAACGCGACATTCACATTCACGTCCCCGAAGGGGCCGTCCCCAAAGATGGGCCCAGCGCCGGTGTGGCGATGACCGTGGCCATTATCTCGGCGCTGACTGGCAAAGCTGTCAGTAGTGAAGTGGCAATGACCGGCGAAGTAACCCTCCGTGGTAACGTGTTACCAATTGGTGGCTTGCGCGAAAAAACGCTCGCGGCTTTAAGAAGCGGCATCAAAACAGTCATCATTCCTGAAGAAAACAAGAAATCGGTCGATGAACTCGCCAAAGAAGTGACCGAACGATTGACGATCATCTACATGCAAAAAGTCGATGATGCGCTGGAAGCCGCCCTTGTCAAATAGATGAAGCTTAACTTTTCCCGCGTGCAATTTATCAAAAGCGCACCGCGTGTTGCCGATAAACCGACGCCAGCGTTAAAAGAACTCGTTTTTGTCGGGCGCAGCAATGTGGGAAAAAGCAGTCTCATTAATCTTTTAACGGGGCATCCGATTGCCAAAGTATCGGGCAAACCCGGCAAGACGATTTTTTTGAATTATTTTAGCGTCGATGATAAATTTTATCTTGTCGACGCCCCAGGATATGGTTATACCGCTTCAGGAAGCCGCCATACGACGAATTTTTCGCAGATGATGGAAGAATATTTTAAAGATAACGTCAACCTTAAAGGGGTCATATTATTACTGGATTCTCGGCATACCCCGTCGAGTGATGACCTGGCGTTTTATTCATTTGTAAAGAAAACGAATTATCCCCTGGTCATCGTCTTGACAAAAACCGATAAACTCAACCAAAAAGAAGCGGCCTCGTTTTTAAAAGAAACCGCGCGTCTCGGTCTTGATTTAACGGATAGTATTCAGACCTCAACACTTGAAAAACGCGGCTTTGACGACCTTCAAGCGCGATTAGCACAACTCATCGGTGATTAGCTTGTTGCAAATAGGGTTTAAACTCTTTATACTTTTGATATAGGTTAGAGGAGTAATCATACACTTCGCTATTAGAGACCACGCGGATGGTGCAAGTCGTGGAAGCAAGAGTTGATGAAGTCGCTAATCGGTAATGGACTTAATCGTCCCGTCGCCGGCGTTAACGGCATTAAGCGCATCAAGCAATTGATGAATTAAGGTGGTACCGCGCAACTAGCGTCCTTAGATGAGGACGCTTTTATTTTTAAGGAGATCGAAATGGCGCTCGATAAACGTTATGACCCCAGGACAATTGAACAAAATAAGTATCGCTTTTGGCTGGAGCGCGGTTATTTTCAAACCGGAGATACCAGTCTCCCATCATTTTCGATGGTGATTCCGCCGCCTAACGTTACGGGAAAATTACACTTAGGTCACGCCTGGAATGGCACAATTCAAGATATATTAGCCCGTTATAAGCGGCTCAAAGGTTTTGATGTGCTGTGGCTCGCGGGCATGGATCATGCCGGCATTGCTACCCAAGCCGTCGTCGAAGCTAAACTTCGCGGTGAAGGAAAATCGCGGTTTGAACTTGGTCGGGAAGCGTTTTTAGCCAAAGTATGGGAATGGAAAGATGTTTATGCCAAAAATATCCGCATGCAATGGGCAAAGATGGGCTTTAGCCTAAATTATGATTATGAGCGATTCACGCTTGATAAGGGATTAAATGAAGCCGTTAATAAAGTATTTGTCGACCTATATAAAAAGGGATTAATATATCGCGGCGAACGCATCATCAATTGGGATCCGGCTCAACAGACGGCTTTATCGAATATCGAAGTAATTCATAAAGACGTCGCCGGGAGTTTATATTATGTTTCATATCGTCTAGTGGATACGCTGGAACCATTATTCGTGGCCACTACGCGCCCCGAGACGATGTTTGGCGATGTTTGCCTTGTGGTTCATCCAGACGATGAACGCTATCAGTCGATGATTGGGCGCCAAGTAATTAATCCCGCCAACAAACAACAAATTCATATCATTAGCGATGCTTATGTCGATCGGACATTTGGCAGTGGCGTCATGAAATGTACGCCGGCGCATGACCAAAATGACTTTGTGATTGGCGAAAAATATGGTCTTGCTCATCCTTCTTGCATGAATGATGATGGGACGATGAATGAACTGGCTGGCGCCTATAAAGGACTTGACCGCTTTGAGTGCCGTCAGCAATTGGTGGAGCGGATGCGGCTTGACGGCAACTTGCTGAAGATTGAAACGATAACACATGCCATCGGTTATAGTGAACGAAGCGATGTCCCGATTGAACCGCGCTTATCAAAGCAATGGTTTGTGAAGATGCGACCACTCGCGGAAGCAGCCATCAAACTTCAGGCGAGCGAGAAGGCCATTACTTTCTTTCCCGAACGCTTCGAAAAGACATTTTTGCAATGGATGGACAAGGTTGAAGACTGGTGCATCTCGCGGCAACTTTGGTGGGGTCATCAAATACCGGCTTATTACCATAAATATACTAAAGAAGTAATAGTAAGCGAAAAACCCCCGTTAAATATGCAAAACTATGAACAAGATCAAGATGTCTTAGATACTTGGTTTAGCTCGGCTTTATGGCCTTTTTCGACCTTGGGCTGGCCCAAAGATACGATGGCTTATAGCCGTTATTTCCCCGTTGATGTGATGGTCACCGCGTATGACATTATCTTTTTTTGGGTGTCGCGCATGGTCTTTCAATCGCTCGAATTTACGTCTAAGCGCCCGTTCAAAGACGTCTACATTCACGGACTCATTCGTGATGAACAGGGTCGCAAAATGTCCAAATCACTGGGAAATGGGGTTGACCCCATGGATGTTATCTCCCAGTATGGGGCCGATGCCTTACGCTATTTTTTAGCCACTAACTCCACGCCCGGACAAGATACGCGCTATATTGAAGAGAAAGTGAGCTCCGCTGCCAATTACCTTAACAAGATTTGGAATGCTGCGCGCTATATCCTGATGACGATTCCCAGTTCAATCACTCCAAAAGAATTAAACGCCAATGACCTTGGTCCGCTTGATAAATACATAATGAGTCGCCTCCAGCAAACGATCGATAACGTGGCCAGTAATCTCGATAAATATGAACTAGGCATGGCTTCATCGTATTTGTATGACTTTGTCTACGATGACTTTTGTTCCTGGTACCTAGAATTGAGCAAGGTAACCCTCAATAGTTTGGATACCGATAAGATAGCCACCACGCATCAAGTGCTCTATCACTGCCTGAAAGCGATTCTTGTGATGATTTATCCATTTTGTCCCTTTATATCCGAAGAAATATATCAAAATATGCCGTTCCATAAAACATCAATCATGGAAGAAAAATACCCGGACTCACGTCGTGATTACGATGATGCGCCAAGCCTTAATGATGTCACATTGCTGCAAAGCATCATCAAAGATGTACGCAACTATAAAGTAACGCATCAATTACCGCCCAATCACGAGTTAACGCTTTATATCACCGCGAAAAATGAGCACTTCATCGCTATGTACCGCTCTTACATTGAACGGTTTACCTTTTCTTTAATCGCTTTAGAAGTCGATGCTTCACAGCTTGTTGATAACGCTCCGTTTACCTACCCATCAGGTGAACTTATCATCATCGAAGGAATTAACCAAGTCGATGCTTTAGCGAAACTTGACGAAGATATTTCCAAGGTGCAATACGAAATTGCCCGTGCTTTGAACTTGCTTGATAATCCGGCGTTCCGCTCGAAGGCACCGCATCACAAGATCGAAATGGAAGAAGAAAAACTGGCGACCCACCGAGCGACACTTCAAGCGTTATTAGAAAAGCGTTCAATCATCGAAAAGATGAAGTAAAACGCGCTTGAACCCACTACTTATAAGTGGAGGATTCAAGATGGAACGATTAACGGAATTTGAATTACAAACAATTCGCGCTGGCGAAGTGATTTCACTTACGGCGGTGATGGCCATCATGATCATCGCTATTTCAGTCATCATCGTCTATCGATTATTTGTGTCCAAGCAAGGAAGCGCGAAGATTCCCGGTGGCTTCACGTTTGAATGGAAATGAGCCGGATTGCCGATATACCCCCGCAAGCGCGTCCTCGTGAACGAGCGTGGCGCTTAGGCATCAATGCCCTCGAATCGGCCGAATTGCTCGCGTTAGTAATTGGGAGCGGCGTCAATAATCATTCGGCGCTTGATATCGGCTATCAACTGACGATGGGACATGGTGGCTTATTAGGGTTATTGAAGTATAGTCCAACACAATTTTTAAATGTCCCTGGTATCAATAAGGCCAATGCCATCAAGCTTTTAGCCGTATGCGAAATCGCGAGGCGCATGCAGAAAGACCGGAGTGAGGAACCGCTAATCTTTCGAAATGCGAGCCAAATTTTTGAGATGTATCATTTATGGTTAAGCAGTGTCCCCCACGAAAAGATGATTATGGTGATGCTCAATCATCAAAACCGTCTCATCAGCGAAAAAATTATCTATCAGGGAAGCTCCAGCAAGGTTAGCGTGTCGTTACGGGATTTATATGTGGAATTATTTTCCCACAACGCCCATAAATTTATCCTTGTTCATAATCACCCCGGGGGAGATGCTTTGCCGAGTCAAGATGATATAAAGACAACGATAGTTATTAAACAAGAAGCATTAAAACTTGGCCTAACACTGCTCGATCATGTCATTATCGGCGATAATTGTTACTATTCGATGATGGAACAGAAATTACTTGGATAAACATTAAAATCTAACTAAAATTACTTATGTTTCAAATGAAACGTTAATAATTGACTACCCTTATAACATATGTTATATTACTTGCGTTGTCGCCTCACTAGCTACAACCGCCTCTTACTAGGCATCTAACTAATGATTTCATTGGCCTAACGAGCGAGTCGAGAGTGAAATCACCAATAGGAGGTGCCACATGTACGCAATTATTGAAACTGGTGGTAAACAAATCAAGGTGGAAGTCGGGCAAAAAGTGTTTGTTGAAAAACTGGACGCTGAAGCTGGAACGATTTACACATTTGATAAGGTGCTGCTGGTCGCCGACGACAAAGTGACGTTTGGAACGCCGCTTGTCAAAGGTGCGACGGTAACCGCCAAGGTCGAAAAGCAAGGACTTAGTCGCAAGCTTAAAGTATTCAAATACAAAGCGAAGCACAATGTCCGTAAAACAATCGGCCATCGGCAACCATACACCGCGCTTGTCATTGAAACCATTAATCGTTAATTATGATCAAAGTTGTCTATCAAGCAGAGGAAGGCAAGATTTACCTAAAAGTCAGCGGACACGCTAGTAGCGCCCTGTATGGCCAGGACCTGGTATGCGCGAGCGTTAGTTCGATCACGACCGGTGCTCTTAATGCCCTAGAAAATCCCACATCCTTCAAAATCGTCGCTCGTGAAGGATTGCTTGAATTGACGTCGCTATCACAAACAACGAACCACGACTCCATCGTATTGCACACCATGCTGACGCAACTAGAAACAATTGCCGAAAGTTACCCGCAATACATCAATATCTCAAGGAAAGGAAAATAACCATCATGATGATGTTTAAACTAAACATTCAACAATTCGCCAGCAAAAAGGGCGTTGGTTCCACTCGTAATGGCCGTGACTCGGCTTCTAAGCGTTTAGGCGCCAAGCTTGCTGACGGCCAATGGTGCCATGCCGGCTCGATTATATATCGCCAACGAGGCACGAAAATTTATCCCGGGAACAACACAATGCGAGGTGGCGATGACACGATCTTCGCCACGAAAAACGGCATCGTTAAATTCGAGCGCTGGGGCAAAGACCGTAAGCGCGTTCACGTCGTTGAACAAGCGGCGGCTGAATAAGATAAATAGACCACTTAATGTGGTCTTTTTTTAACCAATTCGCTATACTTACTAAAGTAAGGATATTTAATTATGAAACTAATTTCCATCGTCGTGCCAATGTATAATGAGAGCCCCGTTGTCCGTCTTTTTTTCACGCGGGTCAACGAGGTCATTAACGCCATCCCCGATTATGAATTTGAAATCGTGGTCGTGAATGATGGATCAAAGGACAATACCCTTGAGTTATTAAAAGAACAGCAGAAGAAGCAAAAAAATGTCGTGGTCGTCGCTTTGTCGCGCAATTTTGGCCATGAACCAGCGGTGGCTGCTGGCATCAAGGTCGCGAAAGGCGATGCCGTCATTCCGATGGATGCCGATTTACAAGATCCACCCGAACTCATCATTGAGTTTTTAAAGAAGTTTGAAGAAGGCTATGAAGTCGTCAATGCCAAACGTGGTTCACGGATGGATGATTCATTCATGAAACGAACGACCGCCAAATACTTTTATGCGTTGATTGGAAAGATTTCCGGAAAAGTCACGATTCCTAATAACGTGGGTCACTTTCGCCTCATCTCGCGTCGTGTCTGCGATGAAATTAACCAATTAAGTGAAAAGAATCGCGTCTTTAGGATCGAAGTCCCGTTTGTTGGCCATAAAACCACCGAAGTCTTATTCAAGCGTCCCAAACGAGCCGGTGGCGTGAGCCATTATAACTATAAATCGATGTTTAAACTGGCGTTTGATGCCATTGCTGCTAGTACGAGCACGCCATTAACGTGGCCGCTAAAATTTACGATTGCCTTTTTCTTCCTGTTAGGATTATCCAGCCTTACGCAATTAGTGCTATTCATCTTAGGCATTACGAATGTCATGGTTCCAATCGGCGCTTCCGCCCTTTTGACATGGCTCGCTATTAATGTTGTCGGATTATTCTTCTTCATCATGATGTTTTTCCTCTCGATTATGGCGTTATATCTAGCCCGCGTATTCATTGAAACGCAAAATCGTCCCTTCTTTATCATCGATGAAGTTTATCGGTCCCGTCAGGAATAATGTGTTTATTGATCGCGCAAAAATAGAAGTCAAATCCGGCAAGGGAGGCGATGGAATCATCGCTTTTCACACTGAGAAATTTATTGCTCGGGGCGGCCCAAGTGGCGGCAATGGCGGTCGGGGTGGTTCCGTCATCTTTGTGGCCTCCAAAGAAGTGACCACCCTTGTCAATTTTCGCTACAGCAAAGTCATTAAAGCTGATGATGGCAATAAAGGCATGGCCAAGAACATGTATGGCCGGAGCGCTAAAGATGTATCGGTAAAAGTCCCCCTAGGCACCGTCATCTTTGAAGAGCCAAGCCATCAATTAATTGCCGATTTATCGACTGAAGGACAAGAATTCATCGTTGCTAAAGGCGGCCGTGGCGGCCGTGGCAACGCTTGTTTTAAAAGTTCAGTTAACCGCGCGCCCCGTATTGCCGAAAATGGAATGCCTGGCGTCAGCAAAAAGCTTACGCTCGAACTTAAGCTATTAGCCGATGTTGGCCTTGTCGGCCTTCCTAGCGTTGGGAAAAGTACATTGCTAAGCGTTATTTCCAATGCCAAACCTGAAATTGCCGATTATGAATTTACGACCATTTATCCCAATTTAGGCGTGGTGGAACTACCTGGGGCCACTTCATTCGTGGTGGCCGATTTGCCCGGGCTGATTGAAGGCGCGCATTTAGGTAAGGGTCTTGGACTACAGTTTTTACGCCATTTAGAGCGCTGTCGCCTCATCATTCACGTGATCGACATGAGTAGTGGCCGTAATCCTGTCGCTGACTTTAACACGATTAAAGCCGAACTTAAAACTTATCAAAGCGGTTTGACGAAGCGACCCGCGGTTATCGCCGCCTCCAAGATGGATGAACCAGGCGCGGAAGCCGCCTTGAAATTGTTAAAAAAAGGCGTTCGGAAAACAAAAATATTTCCCATTTCGGCACTAACGCATCAAGGCATTAATGAACTGATGTATGAATGCGTCGCCTTGCTTAAGACCGTACCACCGATGCCCCTCGAGATTGAAAAGTCGCGGATTCGTGTTTATCAAGCAAAAGAAGAAGCACCCATCTTTGAAATCACTCGAAGAAACGAGCATACCTTCATTCTTGGTGGTGAACGGCTAATTAGAACTTATCGCCTCATCAATATTTCAACCGATGAAGGTTTGTTAAAACTTTTGGCGTATCTAAGAAAAATCCGCGTTGAAGATAAACTTCGCGATATGGGGGCTAGAGATGGTGACACGGTCATTCTTGAAGATTTCGAGTTTGAATATTACTCTTAGGAGTTATTTAGTATGAATTTAGAACGATATTTAGGTACAATTGAACAGTTTCTGCGTGACACATTAATTAAAACGAACCTCACAGGTTATGTTTTAGGATTAAGTGGCGGGATTGATTCGGCACTTGTCGGCGCAATTGCCGCCAAAGCGACTCCCGGTAAGTTATTATGTTTAATTATGCCATGTGATAGTCATGAAAGTGACGCTAAAGACGCGATTCTTTTCGCCGAACAATTCAACATTCCGTATCAAATTGTCGATTTGACGCATTCATACGCCGTTTTGTTACAAGAGATTTCCACCAAATCCCTCGCGGCCGGCAAACCCATTGATCCTTTAGCCAGCAATAATTTAAAAGTTCGGATGCGGATGGTCACCCTCTACGCGTTTGCCCAAGCCCATCGTTCGCTCGTATTGGGCACCGATAACTGGGATGAATCATATACGGGCTATTTCACCAAATATGGTGATGGGGCCGCTGATTTACTTCCGATTGTGTCGTTGACAAAAGGAGAAGTATACGCCGCTGCTCGCTATTATGGCATACCAAAAGCTATCCTTGACCGCCAACCATCAGCCGGATTATTCCCCGGTCAAACCGACGAAGGTGAGATGGGCGTTAAATATGCTGATTTAGATGCCTTTTTATTAGGAAAAGATGTGGCGAATGCCGTAAAGGCGCGCATCGAGCATTTGCATCGAGTATCCGCCCATAAACGTGATCCGATTCCACGTCCGGAGCCCTTCATTCGTGATTAATATGGAAGAAAAACACCAAATATATAGTTTTATTGCCCTTTTAAGTGCGATTTTGCTCTTAATTGTGGCCATAATATTTATACTGGTAAATTAGTTAGATTATGTTTTATTCATTAACAGGAAAAATTAGCGAAAACCATTCTGGCTATATCGTGATTGATACCGGCGCCATCGCTTATCAAGTGCTGGTGTCCCGGCCCGATTATTTTTCGCTGGGAACAGTGATGACTGTTTTTACGTATCAAGTAGTGCGCGACGATGAAATATATTTATGTGGTTTCCGCGATAAGGACGATAAAGACATGTTTTTACGCCTAATTTCTGTCAAAGGGATTGGACCCAAGACGGCGCTTGGCGCGATGGCGACGACAACTTCCAATGACTTAGTGACCGCCATTAGTGCGAATAACATTACTTTTTTAAAGAAATTGCCAGGAATTGGTGCCAAAGCCGCTGCTCAAATCATCCTTGATCTGCGGGGCCAATTAACCGGAGGCGAAAAAGGCAATCCTGACCAATATGAAGACGTTCGTAACGCTTTAAAGCAACTTGGCTTCCGTGTGGGTGAAATCGATCGCGTTTTAGCCCATATCAATTTGCCGAACGCTAATAACGAAGACATTTTAAAAGAAGCACTTATGAAACTAAGGAAAACGTCATGACGCGATTATTAGATGCCAAAAAACATAGTGAAGATGAAACCGAGATCAGTTTACGGCCGTCTCATTTAAGCGAATATGTTGGACAAACCGATCTTAAGAAAAACCTGGAAATATTTATTGGAGCCGCATTATTTCGTCAAGAATCGCTTGATCATGTCCTCCTTTATGGTCCCCCTGGACTCGGCAAGACTACGCTGGCCTATGTCGTCGCTAATGAAATGAAGGCCAGCATTAAAACCGTCAATGGCCCGACGATTGAACGCGCTGGCGACCTGGCGGCAATATTGACGTCATTGCAACCTGGTGATGTTTTATTTATTGATGAAATTCATCGGCTTCCCCGCGTGGTCGAAGAAGTGCTCTATGGCGCGATGGAAGATTTTAAAATTTCCATCCTTGTGGGGCGCGATGGGGAATCCAAAGCTTTAAATCTCGCTTTAGCGCCATTTACATTAATTGGCGCCACGACGAGGGCCGGCGACTTATCAAGTCCTTTGAGGTCGCGGTTTGGTATCACCCAAAAAATAAACTACTATTCCGATGAAGAAATAAGAGCCATCATTCGCCGTACTTCACGCGTTTTAAAGACACCGATTGAAGAAGATGCGGTCACGGCGATTGCCGCCCGATCAAGGGGCACGCCCCGCATTGCTAACCGCTTATTCAAACGGGTCCGCGATTTTGCGCATTTTAATAGTCTTGAATCCATCTCTTCGGCGCAAGCGTTATCGGCGCTTGATGCTTTGAAGGTTGATTATTTAGGACTTGATGATGTTGATGTCAGGTACTTATTAGGAATCATCGACCGCTTTCATGGCGGGCCGGTTGGACTTGAGGCTT
>DIVY01000017.1 GCA_002422535.1 Caryophanales bacterium UBA6120
TCGAATATTTCATTACTCATCAGCTATATGATTTATATGAGATTAATGCAGCGCTCTTCTCGTTTGGCTTAAAAACCATCGGGCTTGATTTATAACGTAAATGTCGCCCTTCAGGCGACCACTCGTCGTCCTTTTTTTCGTATCATGAAGCCAAACATACGAAGGGGGATTACAAGTATGAAAAACAGTTTAGTCGAATTAGTATTTATTCTAGATCGAAGTGGCTCGATGGCCGGTTTAGAAAAAGAAACCATCGGTGGCTACAATTCCATGATTGAAAAACAAAAGAAAGAAGAAGGCGAGGCATTAGTGACCACGGTCTTATTTGACCATCACTACGAAAGGATTACTTATCGCACTCCGATAAGTGAAGTTAAACCACTAACGGAGAAAGAATATTATCCGCGAGGGATGACTGCGCTACTTGATGCGATTGGTCGCACAATTGAACGCATTGTATTAGAACATAAAGAAGAAGATAAAGAAAAACCTGATAAGACTATATTTGTGATTACCACTGATGGTCTTGAAAATGCTTCAAGGAACTTTAATTACAACACGATTAAAGAAATGATTACTTATGAAGAAAAAGAATATGGCTGGGAATTCATATTCCTAGGAGCAAACTTTGATGTATTCAATGTTACTGATCGATTAGGGATTAGACGGGAGCGAGCAGTGAGATACTCAAGAAGTAGACAAGGTGTTGATCTTAACTACGCGGAGATGAGTACTACCATTGGAAGAATGAGAAAAGGTGAAACAGTAAGGGATGAATGGAAAGAGAACATTGAGGCTCTATATAAGAAAGATGAAGATATTAAAATACTTTGAAATAAAACAAGGATGAGAAAAAAATCATCTATTAAAATCGAGTATTATGTCTTTTTAGACAAAGGACCCACTTTCGTAGTTGGTGCTGTTGTCGAGTTAGTTAGCGGGACGGCCACGGTAATTACAAAAAGGGGTGAAATATTTGATTCACCGAATTTGGCTTATAAAGCGATGACGGGTGATATTGATGGGTATTTTCTACCCTCTACCGAAGAAGAAGCAAAAGCATTATATAAGGCTTGGGGTATTCATAGGTGAAACCCATATCACAAGAGAGATACCCAATAGAAATAATAAATGGTTTGGTAAAAAACAATAAATTACAAATTCCAAGTTGGCAATCATATAAGATATAGTCGGAAATATCTATTATATAGAGAAGCGTCGAATGATGATTTTCGCTTCTCTTTTTCATTTGTTAAACTTAATTAATTACTATAAATAAGAAATGAAACATACAATTAATCTAATGCAAATAAAGATGCTTATTTGAGGAGTTCTATGAATTCGCATCAAGAGAACGAGTTTGACTTTATTTGCTACGTTGACAAAGATGAATTCATCGTCATGGCAGGAAATAGTTACAAAAGAAACATTATAAGACACCTAAAGAATTATTAGCGCCTTCTTGAGGGAAAAGGTGGTCTTGGAAAACAAATGCCGTGGTTGAAGAAAGGAATAATTGGAAATGAATAACCAACAAGTCCAGGAATTTATAAGAATTGCCGAAGAGTACAACTCAAAATGCTGTTCAAGAGATGAACGGGAAACGGATGTTAAGAAATTTAATGCTGCGCCACACTGCTGGCTTTTAGGAGCTGTGATGGATCGGGGTATACCCTTTGCTAAAGCGTGGAATATTCCCTTTGAGATAGCCAACCGTGAATTTGAAGGTGATACAAGTTTCGCTAAGTTTTCCTCTCTCTCAAAATATGCCTATTATCGGATATTTGATACGCCGCCTTATCTTCATCGATACAAGTCAATCATGGCAAAAAACTTCTATTTAGCTGTGCAAAAAATCAAAAATGAATATTCCTCGGATGCGTCAAATATTTGGAGGGGTAATTTGAGTTCTTTCGAGGTAGTTTCAAGGCTTAAAGAATTCAAAGGAGTCGGAGATAAGATTGCCACGATGTGCTGCAATATCTTATATAGGGACTTAGGTATTGTTTTCTCTGATCTTCGCGCAATCAACGTATCGCCAGATATTCATGTTAAAAGAGTTTTTTACCGACTTGGTCTGGTGAATAGAATTCAAGAAGATCCACGGATAATCATGAGCGTTGCTAGAAACCTCCACTCAAAATACCCAGGGGTCTTTGATTTGGTATGCTGGATGGTAGGGCAAGAGGGCATTTGTGTGAATGACATTAATAAGTGTAAATGTGAAAAATGTCCGCTTAGCCGTATCTGTCTCAAGCAAAACTTATTGGTATAAAAAAAATACTTTCCGTTGACGAGTGCATATGCCCTATGCAACAAAAAGTGGTTATTTTCTTAACAAGTAAAATATTAATATTTGTCAAAGGTCGGCACTTTAATACGTAAAAATTCATAGATTTGCCAGATGAGATTGAATCAGATTCAAGTGTCATACTTGCATATGTAACACCATCTTTTTTTCATCTCCTTCAAAGAAAGAGGGGTAAATATAATGGCTGTTAGTCAATGCTTGACCCCTGGTTATTATGGAAGTCCAATTATCGATACGTAAAAAACGCTGAATGACTCATCAGTAATCTAGGAAAAATAAAGAAGTAATAATTTCATAAAAAATCTAGATTTCATAGAACTATTATAAATTCCAGTTTCACATAACGACTTTGGGAAATGTGAATCTTTTTTTAAATGGGAACGATTAATCAATCGCAAAATCGTAGACACTAGTAACATTCGGCTTCCAAATCTTCACATCGGGATTATTCTCTAACCCTAACCCATTTTTCCATTTAATAATATCTTTCACCTTGCCAAATACACATCCGATGGGGCTAAAGTCAAACCAAAGGTAATCTTCATACTTCTTTGGGATGATCGTGTTGAATGGTAAAGAAAATGGTCCTTGATCATTATTTGAATCTATCAACTTCATATTTTTGATAAAGAAAAAATTCCTTGAATCCTTAGAAAACTTATAATCGACAAATAATGGAAAATTTTTATATGAAAAAGCCAGAAGCCTTTTTTCCCGTTCTGCGATTTTGGATTGTTTGATGAAATCATTTACAAATTCCTTAGCCAATTCTTGCAATTCTTGTTCTTGAAACCGACGGTCCATTGTCCCCGCGAGATATAAAGATGAATAAAACCCATCACCGCTTAAAAAGATGTATTGAATATTAGGTTTTGTGAAATTAGATTTTTCACTATTTGTTGACCCCATATTTTGGCGTAAACCTTTTTCTGTTTCGAGGAACTGATCAAGTGTCGTATCTATTCCATTCCAATCAGGGTACTCGAAATTAGCGCCCCAATGCCAAACATAGTCAGGCAATATCTCTAAAAATCGATCATGGTGCTCTTTGGGTAATTTATGAAACAATTTTTCTAGACTACTAGCGATTTTCTTAAATCTCCAATGCGCAATAGCAAGAGGCAAACATATAGTGCGTGCTGATTTCATTGGCTTTTCTTTATGGTTTGAAAAGACAGTTTTATCAAGTGACATATCAAGCAATTCGGCAATTACTTGTTGTTCACTTTTCCTTGTTCTAAGCCATACATAGCGAGTTTCAATTGAATGAGAATAATACAAACCAATTTCATCTAGTTTAAAAAGCCAATCAGAAAAAGGTATGTCAGACAGAAATTTAAAGATATATTCTTCTGCTAATTTAAGGTGTTTGGGAACATTGTAGTTCAAGCTTGAGGCATTGCACTCTTTAACCTCATTAATTATTCTATTTAAACTATCAATAAATTTGAATGAATTGGCTATTTTCTTTGTCATTTTACTTTGCCTTTTACCTTTTAGATTATTTTTGGAGTTTAATAGTGCTTAATCAAAAAAATCGATAATTGCTTGTTTTCTCTTTTCTAGAACGAATATGTCTCTTTTACGACTGCCATTGTTTAAAGTGTTATACCCTTCGACAAATCCTCTATCCATTTCAATATCTTGTTCATCTCGAAAGCGATAACTAAACCTTGAATCTTGTTTTTCTGTTTTTACTTGCCTAACTTTACTTAATTCCTCTTGCATCTCTTCATATGTGTAAAGTAAAACAATTAACTTATAATCAACCTTATTTAATGCAAATCCTTTGTTATAGTCAAATTGCTCTTCAGTTGCCAAATAATTACCGAGAATTAAATAGAAGTCGGCTTTAGCATCATCATTTATTGAAAATGTATTATATGTTAAAAAGTTTGTTCTAATATGGCCTTTTGGCTTACTACCAGCATATGATCTTGAGTATTTAACTTGGATAGTCGCTATTTTTGGAGAGCCATTTTTATACAGAATCAAATCAATTCCCTTTTGTTGGCGTGATAAAGGAACAAAAACTGAATACTCTTTGTATTTCGTTTTATTTTTATTGAGCATTTCTACTAGGGTCTCAGCGGCAACATGTTCTCCGTAATCAATGACTATTTGTCTCATAAATTCTCCCTTTTCTATTTTTATAAGTCACTAAAATCTTTTACAAAAAGATGAAAAGCAGGTGGTAAAAGTTCCAATGACATTTTAAATATACTAATACAAAAGACTAAAAAATGTTAGGCGGATTACAAAACTATTTGTTGGGTGTTAAGTGACAAACTCAATGCAACGGTGATGTAATCCTTTGAGTTGTTTATAATGAAGACATCTTTCTTGCCCCAGAAAGGAGGATGTATGGGCAACAAGGTACATCATCGACTTGATGTCGAAGACCGCATGGTCATTCAAGCATGTTTGCATGATCATATGACACTGGAACAAATATCACATCGGCTTAAGGTATCGAAATCAACCATATGTCGCGAGTTGCATTGAGTTTGTCACTTAACAAAAATGAGACAAATTTAGGAGAACATTTCAGAAATACCTTGAAAATGATAAAATAATAAGAAATCGTGAAATGAGGAATGTCAATGAATGAGGCAACTTTCAATCAAGAAATACTTGATCAAATATCCGATTACGGAAAATACCCTCTTTTTGCTGATATTGGCGCAAACGACCAAGAAGGATATCAGATTTTTACGCCCGAGTTTATTGTCAAAGACATGATAAAACTTATCGGTAACGATAATGTTGCGGACATTTACTCCACAGTTTTGGAACCCACTAGTGGTGATGGGGCCTTCACCGTTAGAATTCTTGAACTTCGACTGAAAAAAATACTTAAAGACAAAAATTATCTGCAAAAGTCCTTGATCGCTCTTTCAACAATCTTTTCCATCGAAATGGACGAAGCGCTTATTAAGAAACAGCGGAACAATATATTCTCGCTTCTAATGCTATATGCTAATTCGAGAAACATTGATATCACACCTGAATACGTTGATATAGCGAAAAAGATAATTCTAACTAATTTTATATGGGGTGAGACAAATATTGATCGACCCTTGGTATTTAAGGGGCAACCAATGGGCTGGTATATGCCTACTATAAGCAGAAACAAATCAGCAAAAACCGATAAAAATCGCATTCAATTCGCTAGATGGATTATTAATGCTGATATAGCACAGTCCACTTTTTTATATGAAGATTGGGAAACTAATGAGACGAAAAATAATGATTCTAATCTTGGGGGGCTTTTTAGTGAACAATACGAATGAAGCTCTAAACGCCGAAAGTAAGTTTAAAACGTCAGTCGAAGAAGCTCAAGATTATATCGAAAACTTTGACATTCTTGAGACAATCAACAACGTTGGAAACGACGAGGTTTTTACACCGGTCAAAGTATGTCAGAAAATTCTTGACATCCTTCCAGAAGAAGTGTGGTCAAATCCAGATTATAAATGGCTGAATCCGTGCGATAAGAATGGGGTTTTTCTTCGAGAAATTGCATTACGGCTTGATGATGGTTTAAAAATCTGGGAGCCTGATGAAGAAAAGCGGCGAATGCATATTTTGCAGAACATGCTCTATAGTATTGGATTGACCAGATTCACCTCTCAAGTTAGTCGAAGAACGGTGTATTACTGTGCTCAAGCAAATAAAGAATTCGATGGAAAAGTTGATTCTGAAGGTCATTCAATCAATGGATATGCTATCGGAAATGGCAAATGGTTTAGCAGTCAAGATGGCAATATCAAAACTCCCGAAACCGAACACACCTTTTTAAAAGGGAAATGCATTTATTGCGGGACAGCTGAGAAGGACAAAAACGGAAAGCCAGGAAGATATTCAGATACTAAGCAATTAGAGCACTATGCATATGAGTTTATTCATGTCGCTGATATTAAGACGCATTTGCAAAAAAGATTCTTTGGAGGCAAACAAATGAAATTCGACATAATTATTGGAAATCCACCTTACCAACTTAGCGATGGAGGTGCTGGTGCAAGTGCTGGTGCTTTGTTTTATAAATTCGTTAACCAAGCGAAAAAACTTAATCCCAAATATCTTTCGATGATTATTCCATCAAAATGGCTTACGAGAGAAGGAAAAGGCGATAAATATGATGATTTTTGCACAGAGATGTTAAATGACAAAAGCATAAGCCATCTCCATGATTTTATTGATTATAAAGATATATTTCCAATGGTTACTTCAATTAAAGGTGGCGTATGTTACTTCCTAATAGATCGCGACTATAACGGGAAATGCGAATATGCTATCTACGGAACTGGTCAGACATTGATTTCAAAGGAAAAACGATATTTGGGCAATGGTTTTGCCGATGTTGCAATTCGAGATAGTCGGCGACTGACGATTGTGGAAAAAATTTCACTTAAAAAGGAAAAGTCATTTGCGGAAATCGTATCGCCGCGTAAGCCATATGGCTTAAGCGGCGATATATTCTCCACTGAAATGTCAAAATACGGATTGCCGCCATTGAGTGACTCCCCAATTCAAGGCGGATTTATAATTCACGGACTGGATAAAGGATTAAAAAGATCGGTGCGCTATATACCTAACAACTATCCAATTCCATCACGCCAAGCGGATGTACAGAAATGGAAGATTTTCACTAATCGAAATGTTGGAGATGGCAAGGTTGGAAGCTATCAACCAAAAAATATCATTGGTGGCCCAAACTCTTTATGTTCTGAAACTTATCTTCAAATAGGTCCTTTTAACACAGAACAGGAAGCGAAAAATTGTGAAAGTTATTTTAAAACAAGGCTTTTTAGATTACTTGTAGAAACGCTTAAAAGCACGCAAGGATTAAGTCAGGACACTTTTAAGTTAGTCCCGATTCAAGACTTTTCAAAATCATGGACAGATAAAGAATTATATGAAAAATATGAGTTTACCGAAGAAGAAATAGCCTATATTGAAGCACACATTCAAGAAGCCACTTGGTGATTTATGGGAAAAACGAATTCTTATCAATCAAAATCAATCAATGTCCATGATAGTTTTATAGCCGGAATAACAAAACAAACTGTTTTTTTGGATGAAGTCAATAACATTAAGGACAGACTTGTACTTTTATATATTTATTCGTTGCCCAGACTACCATTACATGGATACAAGGTTGGCATGACAATCTGTAAATTAGGAGAGACCTTTTGGCATGCGATTAAGACTAGAATTGATGCACAAGAATACGAATTAGCACTCGATTCGGATTTACTCAAAACAGATATGAAAAATATGGAACTGATCGAGAAGTCCTATTTTGGGGCGTATGTGTCAATGATAAAGATGATAATTTCAAAGACCACGATATCCATCGGGAAATTAACGCGAAACTTCCAGGGTATATCGAAAAGAATCAAGAATGGTTCACGGGTGATATCACTTTTGACGATTTAATCGCGATTTTTGAAGATTATAGGAAAGCTGAAGAAAAAGATCTCAAAATCATCTATACACCACGTAAAGAGCAACAAGACGCTGTTGATAAATTACTTACATATTTTGAATCGTTCCCAGCTATTCCAAGATTTCTTTTGAATTGTAAAATGCGTTTTGGAAAATGTTATACGACTTATAAATATGCAGAAGAGGCAAAATTAAGAAAACTACTTATTCTTACATTTGTTCCTGCAGTCGAAGATTCATGGCGGGATGATCTTAAACACATCGAAACAGATTTTGATTATATTACCGATTTTGAATTAGCAAAGAGTAGTTTTTCTTTGAACGATAAACCCGAAAAGTCTTATGTTGTTTTTCTTTCACTTCAAAACTATCTAGGCCGAGACTCACTGACCCTAAACACGAAAGAAAAGATTAAGAAACTTCAAAGCGTTGATTTTGACTTGCTTGTGCTTGATGAATATCATTTCGGAGCTTGGAATGAACGTACTCAAGAGACGATTGAGGACATTGATAAAGATTACCAAAAGAGCCTAAAGGATAAAGACAATCAAGATATCGCCAAGAAATTTGGTATCAAGACAAAACAAACCATGTGTCTTTCAGGGACGCCATTTAAAGCACTGGACCGTGGCGAATTTAGCGACTCCAATTCATTTACATATTCATATTTTGATGAACAAAAGAACAAGTATCCAAATGATGATTTTCAACATCCATCAAAAGAATATGAGCATTTCCCAGACATGAAGATTTTCGGATACAACATGGCAAATCTCTATCAAGGAATAGCCGATCAACTCCAGTCGAGAGAAAGAATATTGAATAACAAAAGTTATTTTTCACTCAATAAGTTTTTCGAAACAAAGAAAGACTTGGATAGCAAGGAACCGAATTCCTTTGTCTATGAAGAACAAATCAAAGAATGGTTTTTGATTCTTCAAGGCGCACTTCCAAAACCCGGTAGTTGTTTTCCATATCAAAATCCTTTATTCAAATTTAACAAGCATACATTATGGCTTATGCCCACGGTTAATTCGTGTGAGTCAATAACTAATTTGCTCTTGCAAGATCCGTATTTTAATCAGTACGAGATTGTTAACCTTTCAAGCCCTGAAGTAGGGGCAGGATTCAAAGCTTTAAAGTTTTTGGAAAGAAGAATCCTTGCATCTAAGCAAAAGAATAAACTGGGAACCATTAGTTTGACGGTTAACAAGTTAACCCTTGGTGTAACTGTCAAACCTTGGAGCAGCGTTTTCGTATTGAAGGATCTGTCCAGTCCCGAACAGTACTTCCAATCGATTTTTAGAGTGCAAACTCCTGATGTTGATGATGCTGGCAATGTGTTGAAAAAACAGGGAAATGTTTATGACTTCAATATTGATCGCGCCTCAGCACTATTGCTCCATTACGCTGAAAAAAGTGGCAATACGACAAAACTGGAACTTCCCAAACTAATAGTGAAATATCTTCCTATTTACATGAATGGTGATATTGATTCGCCCATCTCGGAAGAAATATTCTATGAACTTGCCCAATTTGGATATAGTAGTAAGTCGCTATCACAAAAAATCAAGGATATCGAAAGAACCACTAGAGCCCTTGACGACCAAACGATTGCGGACATGATGAATGATCCGGAATGTAGCGATGTTATTAAACGTGTTTTTGCACACGCTAAATTTGATAAACCGAAAACAAAAACCCAACCAACAAATCCTAAACCAGGATTTAAATCACTCGAAAACCTTAGGGGAAGAAAAATCGGATACGAGCAAGGATTACTGGATTATAAGCTTTATACTGAGATTGATGATGAACATATTCAAGAATTATTCATGAATAACGTTCAGAAATTAGTCAAAGAACACTGTCCTCAAGAATATGGCGAAGATCAACGCAAATTGTTTTTCAATGGCGTAATTGCAGGATACGAATCTGGTGTAAATATTCCAATTAAGAAGATGCAGTGTGGCGTTGATGATGGAAAGAAATTTGTTGAGGACGTCAAAAAGAAATTTGGAGAGAAAATAGTTTATACAAAGGATACAAAAGAAAAGATAAATAACTTTATTCATGAGTACCTAAATAATCGTAACAATATACCAACTCAATATCAGGGCAAGATGATGATTCGATGGTATCGAGAATCATTTAGAAATATTATCATCCAAACCTTGAAACCATTGATTAAAGACAACGAAAGAAGTGTTGAAGATACCCATAACGTTCTAAAACATATCTTGGCAAAAGTTTTCCAGTTTCTTTTTATCAGCGTTTATCGTGAAACCAAATTCAAAGAAGTTTTTGCGAACGCCGACCCCTATGTATTCCATTCCGCTGTTGGCATTAAGAAAGAAGAATTTGAAATTCTCAATAAGTACAATGTTTTCCAAGAACGTATTTTAGATAACTACATACACGAATTCTTTGTCAACGAATCATTGGGTAAAAAACTTGACGAAAATAGTGATCTTTACAAAAACAACTATCGCAATAGTTTTAATTGGTTTGGATACGGGATTGAAAAGTAGCATTCTTTACTTCTAAAGATATAAAAGAAATTGAGGTTACAAGATGGAACTATATCAAGGGACTTGCGATCAATTCATACTTCAATCTACGTTTAACAAAATTTCAACAACATTGAAACAGGGATACCAAAATTATTATGGCTATCAGCCCTCTTTCAACGAAGTAATGAGCTGGCAAAACTCACTCAAAGATTTGGCCGAACTTCTAAAATCGGTTAATTTTTCTAATCAAGGCATTAAACTTGAATATTTTGTTCCTCTTTCAAGTTTAAGAATCGACGTGCTACTCACTGGCATCAATAGTGATGATGACGAGCAAGCAGTTCTAATTGAACTTAAACAGTGGCAAGCAACCAAACCTTCTATGATGGAAAATGAAGTAAAAACGGCCATTGGTGGGGGGATTAGAGACATCTTGCACCCCAGTGTCCAGGTGGATGCCTATAAGAATTACCTTGAAGGGTTTTTAGAAGTTTTCTATCGAAAAGTTGGAAAGATCAAATTAGATAGTTGTGTATATCTCCACAATTATGTATTTGATAATAGAGATCCTATTTTAGATTCTAAATTTTACGAGTATTTAAGAAAGTCACCGATTTATTCAAAAAATGATAAACATACCTTAGGAAAGTTTTTGAGTGAAAAACTCGGTTTTGGAAGTGGTGAACTAATCCTTGAAAAAATAAACAAATCGAATATTAAACCATCGAAAAAACTTTTAAATGAAGCCAGTAAGATTATCAAAGGAAATAGTTCTTATACACTTCTTGAAGAACAAAAAATAGTGTTCGATCATGTGATGGCGATAGTTAAAAATGGGCTGGCGGAACAGCAAAAACAAGTTTTAATTATTAAAGGTGGTCCAGGAACTGGCAAAAGCCTTATAGCCCTAAATTTATTGGCTGAATTAAGCCATATGGAAAAATGGGCAGAATATGTTACTGGTAGTGCTGCATTTACCCAAAGTTATAAACGAGCCATTGGAAATGGCGCAAGCAATCTTTTTAAATACACAAATTCTTATGTGAACACTCAAAATCAAAAGCGCGATTGTTTAATTATCGATGAAGCGCATCGTATTCGCGAAAAAGCCCCATCAGGCTCATTTCGCTCATCTATTTTTAGTGGAAAGTTGCAAATAGAAGAACTTATAGATGCTTGTAAAGTGGCAGTGTTTTTTATTGATGATGATCAAGTGGTATTACCAGATGAGGTTGGAAATTCTTCATATATTAAAGAACACGCTGAGCAATTAGGATGTAATGTCTGGGAAGAAGAACTTAGAGTACAATTTAGATGCGCCGGTAATGATGGTTTCATTAAATGGGTAGAAAATACTCTTGCTATAAGAGAAACTGCAAATGTCATGCTCGAACCTTCTAATACCTTTGATTTCAAAATATTCGATAGTCCTCAAACGATGGAAGACGAACTAAGAAATAAAATTAAACAGGGATTAACCGCGAGAATGGCCTCGGGATTTAGCTTTTCATGGTCACGACAAGTTGGCGCTCTTGATATTGTCATTGGCGGCTATAAGCGACCGTGGAATTTAAGAGAAGCAAAAGATGGGAATCCCGCATCAAAATTATGGGCATATGAAGAGAATGGATTTAATCAAGTTGGCTGTGTTTATAGTGCTCAGGGGTTTGAGTTCGATTATATCGGAGTCATTATTGGAGATGACCTAATCTATGATTTCTCGTCACAATCTTGGATATCTAAAGTAGAAAATCATAAGGGTAACATGATAAGTCAAGGAAGACTAAGAACACTCTCCGATGCGAAATATCAAAGTATTGTAAAGAATATTTACCGGGTTCTTTTATCACGAGGCATGAAGGGATGCTTTGTATATTTTATGGATAAAAACACTGAAAATTTTATTAAAACAAGAATGAGAAAGCCTTCTTAAATACATTTCTATTGAAGATACATTTTTTGTTCATATATATTGAGGGGTAATTTTATATGCCATTTAATTTATTCAATGCTTCTCTTAATGCCAGATTTTCCACTCTTGAAAGAAATATCAAATCAAAGAGCAATTCATTTTATGATTCCTATTTAGACCTTCTAGAGGATACAATTAAATACTTTCTATATGAAAATAAAATCTCATACGATGTTTCAAAAACATGTGGTTTTTTAGTCAGAGAAGAATATATCAAGAAATTTTTATTACATGATTTAAAATTAGATGATTATACATTTAATAAGATTCCTGACTATATCAAGAAATGTAACGATCATAAACATAAAAAAGAAAAGCAACTTCAAATTGAAGGAGTGATCAATTATTTAAAAGTTTATTTTAATCTAATTAATTACTATTTAGATTATATAAAAGGGATTAGGGTTGAATTCAACTCCGACTACTTTATTTCAATATTTGGCGAAACTGAAAGGTTGAATAATGAATATAGAAATCAAGTTAACAAGTTAAAAGAAGAATTGAAAGATGCCTATGAAAACAATCGACTTTCGGAACAAGATATAAATCAATATAAGTCGCTACTTTCTGTTAAAGAAATAGAATTACTGACCCTTGATGAACAAAATCAAAAGCTTCAAGATCAGATTAATCTATTAAAAGACATTAAGTTAAATTCAATGGAAATCAAACTCAATAAGGCTTTGGATTTATTAGTAAACCTCAATGACGAAATATTGGAAAATAGGATTGCCAGTGATGCTGTATATCGCTCTATCACCGGTAAAGATTTAAAAACCGCCATGGAAACATTGAAGAAGAAATAGGTTTTTATAAATGAGTAATAATGAAAGATCAGTTTTTGAAATCCTCGATGAGCAAAATGTAAAATTGGATGAAGTTTCTTCTGATCTTTTATCAATAAAAAAAGTTTTAAACAATAAAAAGCCTGTCCAAAATAGTCAAGTAATTTCAACTTACTCAAATAATCTAGGAATATTAAAAAGGTTCATTAAGACTTCGGTTAAGGAACATGTTTGGTTTGGACCCCGTGTAGATTTTGAGAAAAACAAGAACTGGTTGATTATAGTTTGCTTATTATTAATTATGATGGGAGTAATCTCTTCAATAATTACGTCCGCCGCGGTCGGGATTTATGGGACTTTTACTTTTTTTGAAAACATGCAGACAATTGCTACATTTTTCATTTTATCCTATGCCATAAAGGCAAAGAAAAGGATGATAGATTCGGATTTGGCTTTGAATACTTGCGATAAATTCTCTCCAGATCAAGATGGAGTGTGGAGGGATACCTTCAAAGAAAAGAGTGTGTTTAAATGGCTAAGGAGAGTAGCCTATGTTGCCATCGTTCTCAACATTGTTTTTATCTGGACAAGTTCAAGTGGCGGTGACGCAATTTTGGCAACCATTTTTGAATTGTTTTATTTGGGATTGATAATTGCCGTATTCTATTTGAGAATTGGCCTATATTGCATGTATGGGATGTTTATCATTTTCACGGGAAAAAACACCGATAATACGAAAAACATAGCCATTGTGTTTGATGTCAGAGAAGGAAAATTGGTGCCTTTCGATCAATTTGAAAAGTTATTCGTAGAATTTATTGATTAAATAGTTTCTATTCATCAAAAAAACAATTACCAAGCCCATTTACAATAAATAGGGCTTTTTTTGTATAATAAAAGCGTGTCATCTCGGCATGCTCCGGAGCATTGGTGAAATACCTTCGCAAAGGAGGTATTGCGTATGACACAAAAACTTTCGCCAGCGAAAATCGCTGGCCGAAATCTCAAAAACCTAATTAAGGTATCGAAGTTTCAAACTCAAGAGAAATTTGCTTTTGATGGCATGCATGTTGATCCCGTTACAGTTCGTAGATGGATCGCTCATGGAATCAAAGACGTGAACACTATCTATGAGATTGCCTCGATACTGAATGTGGGTTTTCAGGAGCTTTTTAAATAAGGCTCCTTTTTTCATGTCTTGATATCTGAGCAACACTTGGTAATTTCTTATTGATTTTTTGGTTTCTGTTCTTAATCCCAATATTCAATAGTGCAAATATTGTACTATTTTACCTTTTCCCAAAATGGCTTAATGAAGGTGGAAAGGGAGAAAAACAAATGAATAATCAAACAAAAAAATACTACAAAGTTGTCGTCAAATGCGGACATGTGGGAAGAAGACATTACATACCAATTCAATTTGCAATTTCGGCAGTTAATGGCAAGGAAGCATCGAGATTAGCTAGGTTAATGCCAAGGGTAAAACACGATCGCAAAGATGCCATCCTCAAATGTGAACAAATCAATTATTGGGATTTCATTGAACTTAGGAAAATTAATGATCAGGATCCCTACTTAAAATGCCAAAACCAACATGAACAATCACGGCTAATCGACCTCATCTATAGGCTTCAAGATGAAGACGATGAAACGAAAGAATTTGATGAATTAGAACGACTCGCCGTCACTCGTTTCAAAATAAAAAAATTGCTTAGCAGTGAAGATAGGGAGGGATGCATATGAACATGCGAATTAGTTCCATTAGATACAATAACAGCCTCGTCGACGGACCAGGTATTAGGACCGTCCTCTTTATGCAAGGTTGTGATATCCGTTGCCCTGGATGCCAAAACGCATCGATATGGGATTTAGAAGGCGGAGTTGAAATTGAAATAGGGACATTGTTGGCGGAATTGATTAAAAATGTCATCAACAAAAAAATAACTATATCTGGTGGTGAACCGCTTGCTCAACTTGATGCTCTAGCAGTTCTAATAGATGGATTGTACCGAGAAGGTTTTGATATCGCTCTATATACTGGTCATCAAAAAAATGATGTTCCAGAAACAATTATCACGAAGCTTCAATATTTGAAAACCGGCCCATTTATTGAAGTTCAAAAGACAACAACAAAACCGTTTGTGGGATCAACCAATCAGGTTTTTGAAAGGATAGAAAAAAATGAAACAATTAAATAACGATAATGCTGCTAATCGAACTAGTTATGTTGGACATGTTTATAACGTGGGGGAAAAAGAATATAAGAAAAGAATTCTTGATGGTCTACCAAAAGAATGGGCGGATTTACATCGTACCGGAGCAATCCACATTCATGATTTGGACGCCTATGATCTTACCTATAATTGTTTGACTTTTGATATACTTCAAAACTTCCCTTATGATGAGTTTCGAAGTCTAAGTGGTGCTGGTCAAATACTACATTTATTCGATTGGTTTAAAAACCTTTTTACTACATTAGGAAACGAGCAATCAGGGGGAATGGCTTTTGCAAACTTTGATAATGAGGTGGCCACAATTCTTGAAAACCTAGGCATCGATTTTCATCACCACCAAGAGCTGATTGAAGCATCTATTGCCGAGTTAATTCTTTGGTGTAATGGGAACCACTCGAGGATGGGTCAAACAAGTTACTATGTTTCCTTAAATCTTGGCTTAGCGAATTCAGAAGTCGCTAGATTCATCGCTCGGACAGTCATTAACAAATTCGAATCATTAGGAGAAAAGGTTTTTAAGCCCAATATTGTCTTTAAGGTAGTTGAAGGAATAAATGCATCCCAAGGCAATCCTAATTTTGATTTACTGGAATTAGCCTTACGATGCAGCGCAAAAAAAATGATTCCTACCTATCTTCTTTGTGATTGCAAAGAGGACCGAGATACCGATCCCCATAAATTGTCAGTCATGGGCTGCCGCACACGAGTAGTGGCAAATCTATTTGGAGAAGACGGAGCGATTGGAAGAGGAAACATTTCTAATATTTCCATCAACCTTCCTCGCATTGCCCTGAAGATCGATGAAAGTCATCCAGAATTATCTTTTGAAGATAAGATGGACCTATTCTTTAAAAAATGGGATCAAGTGGCAATGACAACAAAGGATATTCTTTTGGATCGTTATCAAAAGCTATGCCAACGGGATGCCGATGATTTTCCAACAAATCTTAGTCATAAGCTCTGGTGTGTCGATTTTATAGAAAAAGAAAATTTAGAAAAAGTGTTTAAACACGGAACATTGGCATTAGGTTTTATTGGAATAAGCGAAGCAATCGAAGTTCTTTTCGGGAAGAAATATTATTCAAACATGAATACCTACATTGCCACGCTTGGATTCATCAAACATATGAGGGACTATTGCGATTTTCTAAAAAATGAATACAAACTAAATTTTTCCCTACTAGCCACTAGCGGTGAATTGATTAGTGGTAGATTCATCGACTACGATAAAGAACTTTTCAAACCACGGGTAGATATTTTCTCAAAGGGATACTACACGAATTCATTCCATGTAGATGTCGATAGTGGGCTGCCTGGATATAAAAAAATCCAACTAGAGGGATTGTTTCATGAATACTGCAATGGGGGTTCGATTACCTATGTTGAACTTGGAGAAGCTCCATTGGAGAATGTAGAGGGATTAAGAGAATACATTGAGATTGCCACGAAGGCTGGCGTTCATTATTTGGGCTTCAATTTTCCAAAGGATGTATGTAATTTTTGCGGTACCTCTGGTGTATTCGATTACTGCCCCAGTTGTAACAGTAAAGATATCACCAGAATCAGAAGAGTATCCGGTTATCTTGAAATTCTTGATGGCTTTACAAAAGGAAAAATAGCTGAAGAAAAAAACCGGAAGAAGAATTGAATGAAATATTACATTTCGGATTTGCATTTAGGCGATACGCTAGTGTTTAAGTTGTGTGGAAGAGAAATCACTATTGAACAATTCAATGACCTAATTATCAATAATTGGAATCGTGTCGTGCAAGAAGATGACGAAGTATATATTCTTGGGGATCTAGCGAATGAAGAATACAAGGATTGCATCATTTGCCTACGACAACTCTATGGTAATAAGCATCTGATTATTGGAAATCATGACATCGAACTCCTTGAAGATGAAGCATTTCGAATCCAATTGCAGAAGATAATGTCGATTAAACACGAAGACCTTATCGAAGATAGTGGTCGACTTGTCTTCCTTAGTCATTATCTACTCCTAGACTGGTCAGAATGCCATCGAGGAAGTTACCTGATTTATGGACGCATACACAACAAGTCCATACCAGAAATTAAGTCATTTTATAATTATAAACCTGCATTCAATGCTAGCACTGATGTGACTGGATTCATACCGCAGACCCTTGATGAATTAATGTGATTAAAGGAGGCAAACAAAGATGAACCATATATCAATTGAAGGCATGGATGGCGTTGGCAAATCAACTACATGCAAATTATTGGCCGTTCGTCTCGGATATCAATTTGTTGAAAAACCCCTTCATTACCTACTTGACGACCATGATGAAGAGATTACCCAATATCAAAAGGTCGCCAAGCGTGTGAATTCAAATAATAATCGTACCTTCACAGCTTGGTACTATGGTTTGAACAATATCTATCTTTACGAAAAATTTAAAGGAATTAACATCGTCACTGATCGGCATATTGTTTCCAATTACTGCTGGAGTGGTACGAAAGACAATGTCGATATCTATCGATTGATTTTAAATAAAATTGGAAAACCCAAACTAACGGTAATACTTTACGCTAGGCCAGAAGTCATAACCGAACGACTAACTCAAAGAAACGTGTGTGATTCTGATATTGCAAAAGTCGCTCTTAGCGAAGCGGCATACGAAAAGATGATCTATTTTTGCGAGAGGATGAAAATCAATTATGCCGTCGTGGATACAAGTGACAAAGTGGTTGAGGAAGTCGTCGAAGAAATCATCAGAAAAGTCATGGAGGTAAATAAAGATGAATAGCATTGAAACATATCGATTATCCCGAGATATGAAGTATGAAGCTCTCTATTGGTCTTTAGGGTTTGAAGAATTAGTCACATCAATTTTCACGAAAAAGTACCGTTCAGATCTGATTGCCATAATCGATGTTGATAAACAAGTTGTAGATTTTTCCGGAAGAATATCGATTATCAATGGCGATGCCTTAAAACTCAATACACACAAAAGCTTTGTGGTACTTGAATGCATCGACAAACTTTTGTCAATGGGGTATGTCCCAAACGAAATTATTGTTGATTTAAACAATGAGTACGACGTTTTTTTGAATGGCATCTACATTAAGTGTGATGAATGGAGTCAAAAATTGACCGCAGATGTTATAGTATCACCGGGAACATTTCTTTCGATAAGGTATCAATCTCGACTCGTTAGCGGAGTCATCGAAAGAAAAACCTTGATTAATGATGGTTCGGGCTCGTTATTCCAATTCGGAATATTCGAAAACGAGACGAAGCTAGAAAAATACAAATTGTACAACTCATATGAAATTCAAAGCGATGACTTTCTAATCAATGGCGGAGTCGCAACAAAATACATTGGTACATCTTCAAAAGCTTTTGTTCCCGAAGGTGTTCGAGAACTGGCGTCCTGTCTTTTTTGGGATAACCCGACGATTGAAGAAGTAGTTTTACCCGAATCATTGGTGGATCTTGGTGGGGATACGTTCTTTAATTGCGTCAATCTAAAAACAATCACCATCCCCCATAATGTTAAGTTCATGGGTAACAATCCATTTGCAGGTTGTATTAATATCCAAATTCAAAACAATTCTCCTTATTTTCATTTAGAAAACGGCGCTTTGTATAATTGGAATTACAATAAAATCATTTTTTATTCGCCTAGTAACAAAGAACAAAAATACCTAATCAAAGATGGCACGAGAATCGTCGGAAAACATTCCTTCTATCTATGCAATAACCTTGAATGTGTAAAAATTCCTACCTCTGTCATTAAATTAGAAAATAACCCATTTTCGGGTTGTGAAAAACTTGATCTAATAAACGGATCTGACTATTACCATGTAATTGATAAAGTAATTTATAACAGGGAAATGGACACGATTACGGGTTGCCTTAACTCCATCAGTTGCCCTGAATTAATACTTCAAAACGTAAAACGAATTGGGAGAAATTCTTTTTGGAACTGCAAAGGACTGATAAATGTCGTCATTCCAAAGACACTAGAAGTTATAGGCTATAATCCATTCGTTGGATGTTCGAATATCGAGTTTGAATCGCTTTCGTCAAAGTTTGTAGTCGAGAATCATGCTTTATTCATTGAGGATAAAAGCAAACTGATTTGTTATCCACCAAAATACGCGGTAGGAGAAGTATTTTTACCAGATGAAGTCATAACTCTCGAACGTGGGGCGTTTTCAGGATGCGATAAGATGACTAATATCAATTTGCATAATGTGGCAGTCATAAGCAAAACCTGTTTCACTAATTGCCTCAATTTGGAAAAGATTTACTGTTCAGATATGGTTTCTTATATTGGCGAATGGGCGTTTGCTCATTGCCAAAACCTTAAAGAAATCTCGGTTTATAAGGATTGTTATCTCGATAAGAACTTGACATTGAATTCTACTGCAAGAATAGAAATCAGAAAAGAAAGAACAAACTATATCGTTGAATCAGATAATCTTTTCACTTTTAATTCGATGACAAGAAGTTATACAGGAAAAATTAAGTCAATATTGATCGACCCACCATATAACACGAGAATTGATGCAATTGGTTACCAAGATCAGGGATTTTCTGGGGGATATTGTACATTCATGAAAAAACGCATCGAATTATGTCATGTATTACTATCAGAAGATGGCTTTTTAGTAATTAACATCGATAAAGGTGAAGTACATGAGTTATCTAGGTTATGCAATTATGTCTTTGGACATAAAGCGAAAATCTATAAATGGGAAAAACTTCATCCCCTATTTGATAAAAACAGGAATGTTAATCCAAGAAAGAAATTGGTTAAATATGAATACATTATCCTCATTTCAAAGAAGAAAAAAACAAGGCTTAATTTGATTTCAAAACCTTTGATTGTAAAAGGTAAAATCAAAGAAAAATGGAAGAAAATTCCCAAAATTCTTCGATGTTTTGGCACCACTTCTTCTGCGAAAGATGAAATCGAAGAAATTTTTGGCACACGGGATTACTTTTCTACCCCTAAGCCCGTGAAACTAATGAAAGAACTGATCAGAGCAACGACTACAAAAGATTCGTTAATATGCGATTTCTTCGCCGGAAGCGGAACAGTGGGACAGGCTACAATTGAACTAAATCAGGAGGATTGTGGGAAACGACAGTATATTCTCGTTAGTAACTCCGAGAATAATATCTGCCAAGAGGTGACACTAAAACGAATCCAAAAAAAAGATCCAAGTGTTGTTTTTCTTCGATGAATGTGTCTAATTACATGGTTTGCAATGTCTGGTTAGAGGTTTCTAATGAAATAAATCAAAAACAAAAATGAAATATATAATTTATAATATATCAATTCGAATATATCATCTTTTTTAGTGAAGAAAAGATAGTGATTAGCAAAACCAAGTTATAGTTTCAATATAAAGCATGTTATAAAAAAGGCTAAGTAGTGGTTTTTAAAAAAATAGGAAAATATTTAATCGATTAATAAGAGGAGTTAGCATGGATTATTTGCGGAACCACTATATCCCAAAATTTCTGTTGAAAAACTTTTCAGAAAAGGCCGAGAATGGAAAGTGGAAAATAAATTATATAAATCTCGGTTCTCGAAAAGTAGAACGGCGAAATCTTAAGGCAGTTTTTGCCCAGAATAATTTTTATGATATTCCGAGTGCTTCTGACACGAAGATACTCGAGAAACGCTTCAATTTGAAAATCGAAACTCCAATGGCTCAAATTGTGGACAAGATTATCAGTTCTAACGAAGGATACATCACAATTACAAGGAAAGAACTGGGAATAATAAAGAAATTCATTCTGATTCAGATGTATAGAAATCCAGCGAATCAAGGTCAATATCAAAATGCTTCAGAAAAGGACTCATTCACATTCTCAAAAGCTTTCAAGAAAGAATCAGAAACGGATATTGATTATTGGAAACGGGAAATGCTTTATGTGATTGAGCAATAATGGGATACGTTAATTACTCAAACTGATATGCCAGGAGTTCACCAGGTTGCCAACAATATCTTTACCGGGTATTTGACTTTCTTCACAACACAAAATGAATTTATATTAGCTGATGTTCCGGTTTTTTCTGAGCGATTTCCTATGGAAATTCAAAAAAATCAGGAAGCCGATTTCATCAAATATGCTAGAGAATCTAGCAGGTCAAGAGGACTGAGTGAAGAACAAGCAGAAGCTAACATGAGAAAAGAGATACGTGAAAAATCAAGTTACATTGAAAATTTCTTTGTCGTGGTACTTGCTCCTGGTCTTGCAATAGCTGTAATAAATGTGATTTGGAAGTTGCATTATCTTTATGATGGTCTTAATGGTCGTTTACATAGTCCTATTTTAGGTAATCCAAAAAACCTAAAACTACCTCAAACCTATTATGCTAATAAACACATGATAAAGTATGAGGACGAAATCAAAAAATATAAGAATCCCAAAGATCAATATAGATACAATCTAATTCCATTAACTCAGCAAGAGACCGACTATCTTATGACTCTTTCACTCAACGAAAGTAGATTATTTATCGGTTTTAAAAACAAAGAAAGCATTCTTCGACAAGTCACTATTTACAACCGCTTGACAAAAAAAGAGTTAATTAACTTAAAAATCAATTTGCAGGATATTCCAAATCTAATTAATAATTTCAATTATGAGCGTGATAAGGGTTAATCATATCATCATCTTTCAGCCATTCAGCGATTGATGGTTGCTAAAAACATTTCTTTTAGCATAAAATCAACTTAACGCTATTAAATTATTTGTCTCTTTTTCTTTTTTTTATGCTATACCTTTTAGCATATCCCCATTGTTAACCATACACCCCATAAGCGGGAGACAGCATTCATAGGAGGAATATATGTTTAAGAAGATGAATGTCGTTATCACTTCAATTGTGATGACGCTTAGCGTGCTTCTAAGTCTTTTTGTTTTGTATACGCCAGTTCCTACTGCTGATTCATCTGGATTCAGCGCGGTCCAGGCGGCTTCCTACATTAGTGAGATATCGAAAACACCACATGCCACTAGTGATGAACTTGAACATGAACGCGTGCGTTTATATTTGAAAGATACACTTTCGGAATTTGTCGGTGCTTCTAATGTGGTGGAGATGAACTACGCGAAAGAAGATGTCGATCCCGATTGTGAATATGACATTAAAAACTTACTAGCGACGATTCAGGGTACCTCGGATACTGGTATCATGCTAGTTGCCCATTACGACTCACGGGGACATATTGGTCGCTCAGGCGAACTTGGTCGATCGTATGGCGCTGCTGATGATGGCTATGGTCTCGCGACGATGTTAGAGATTGCGCGTCTATATGGTAATCGAGACTTGTCAAACTCCATTTATCTGTTAATGACGGATGGAGAAGAGACGGGATTATATGGAGCCATCATGGCGGCGCAAGAAACGGCTTTGATGGATAAGATTGGCTTCGTGATTAATATTGAAGCGCGTGGCATTCAAGGCGCCGCTTATATGTTTGAGACTTCCACCAATAACAATAAAGTCATCGATTTCTATCAACAAGCGAAACTTGAAGTGTCGTATAGCTTGGCTACGGCAGTATATACGGTGATGCCAAATATGACGGACTTTACCGCTTTCTTAGCCGTAGGCAAACAAGGTGTGAACTTCGCAGTTCTCGATGGACTTAATTACTACCATTCACCTCTCGACAACTACGATAATATTGACCTGTCTTCCATCCAACATTACGGAAGCCAAATATTGCCAATGGTGGAAGAATTTGTCACCAATAGCGCTTACTCTGATGTCAATTATTTTGTCGGTACCCAAAATAGTGTCTTCTTTACCTTATTACCAAATGTATTTGTGTCATATTCGGAAACCATGGCCATTATTATTAACATGCTTTTACTAGTTACTTTCATTGGTCTAGTGGTCTTTCTCGTCTTAAAAAAACAAGTCAAGTTACTCGCACTATTAAAGAACTTGGGATTTGTATTTGGTTCGCTTATTGTTACGGCAGTTATTGGACTATTCATCTCGAAGCTCATTGCCTTTATCGGAAGTGTTCCTTGGTCCATTACTTATGTAAGAATGCAAGGAACGGAACTTCCAACCATTTTAGTGATGCTTGGAACAATCCTAGGCTTCTCGTTCTTGATTCATCGGTTTATGAAACATAAAGAAGCGAAAGTATCGTTAATGCTTTCAGGTATCTTCCTTAATTTACTGTTAGCAACAGTAACGGGCTTTATTCTTTCAGGCGCCAGTTTCTTATTCATGATTCCCGCTTTAGTGGGCTTAATTGCTTTAATCGTTGATACCTTTGTTAAAAACAGGATTGTTAAGCATGTGGCTTTTAGTCAAACTATCATTTGGAATGTGCTCATGATGATTCCCATTCTTTTCTCCTTATTCCTTTCCTTAACCGTGGGTGGTCTATTAGCGCTACTCATCATTCAAACTTTATTCATGAGTGTGATGTTACCTTCGATCTTCTTACAACTAGAACTTAAATAACGAGCGATAGTTTCAATGATATTTCTCTAAATCGTGTAAAATAAGCACATGGATATTTTACTTATCATTTTAGGAGTACTCGTCTTAATACAAATTGGCATTTTGCTACTGCTGTTTTTGAGTTTCAACCACCGGGGCGATAACGATAAGAACTTAAAGTATTTCACCCATGAGGACTTTGATGATCTTGACGCCACATTAATTGAATTTCCTTCTAGGAAGCATACTTTAAGAGGATATATCTATCGTCCCAAGGGAGAGACGCCCCATCGCTTAATGGTGTTCAATATGGGCATTGGCGCGGGACATCATGCCTACATGCATGTAATTAGGGCGTTTGTATTACATGATTACACCGTGGTCGCTTATGACTATACGGGCTGCCAAATGTCAGATGGTAAACGCATGGGGGGATTACCTCAAGCGTTATTAGACTTCCAAGCGGTGATGGAATATATCGCTACTCGCGATGAGTTAAAGTCATTGCCAATTGACGTCGTGGGTCATAGTTGGGGTGGCTATGTAACTGGTATTGCGCCTCGATTAGCCAAGAATATTCGAAAAGTCATCTCGATGTCAGGCTTCAATCGTGTGCCTGAAGTCATCGCAAGCAATCGTCCCATGTTAAAAGTCATGGGTCCCTTCGTTGATTTTGCCAATTACTTAATGTTTGGCCCAGTGGGCGTGTATGATATTGCTTCTTCAATTCGAGATACGAATATTCCCATGTTATTTATCGCGGGCAGTCGCGATCCGTTTATTGATACGAACAAGCAAATTAATAAGTTCCAGCTATTAGCAAAAAACAAACCATTAATCGAATTTCACATCGAAGGCAAAAAGAACCATAATCCCTATCTTAGTGAAGCGGGCGAAGCTTACTTCATTGAAGTGTTAAAGAAGAAACGAGTGTTCGATAAAAAGAGGGAAAGCCCTGAAAGCCAGGAATTCTATAAAGCCATCAATTATGATCTCATCACTGAGAATGATGAAAATGTGTTTAAGGTGATGTTTGATTTTTTAGATAAGTGATGAGGTAAGTGATATGACTAATTTACAAATCGCCATCTTTGGAGTCGCCTTAATATTTGTGATGACCGTTGCCGGTTCAGTCATGGTGTACTTCTTTAAAAACACCATTAATGAGAAGTTTAATAAGATATTCTTGGGCTTTGCCGCTGGGGTAATGATTGCCGCGAGTGTCTGGTCATTATTAATTCCGGCGATTGACATGTCAAATAATCAAGGTTTGGCCGGCTGGATTCCCGCCGCGGTTGGCTTTGTCGCTGGTGGCCTAGTGTTACTAGGAATCGATAAGTTAGTGCCGCACTTCCACGTCGAAGGGCATGTTGAAGAAGGCTTACCTTCAAAGCTATCAATGAGTTCTAAGCTATTTCTGGCGATGACGATTCATAATATCCCTGAAGGTTTAGCGGTTGGCTTCGCCTTTGGTGCCGCTTTTTTAAGTGGCGAGCGAGCGATGTTTCTCGCGGCGTTAGGTCTTGCGATTGGGATTGGTTTACAAAACTTTCCCGAAGGGGCGGCTGTTGTCTTACCTTTGAAGAAGGAATATGGCAATACCAATCAAGCGTTTGGCATGGGTGTTATCAGCGCCGTAGTGGAACCGATTGCCGCAATTATTGGCATCTTGCTCGCCTATTATGGAGCGGGGGGTATCATGATGCCGTGGTTACTCGCGTTTGCTGCGGGCATGATGATTTATGTCACCGTGGAAGAATTAATTCCAGAAGCTCATCTTGGTGAGCATAGCGACTTTGGTACCTGGGGTTTAATGATCGGATTTATGGTAATGATGATTCTTGATGTTGCTCTTGGATGAAAAAATTATCTAAACAATTAATTATAGTTACTGTTTGTATCGCCATGATCCCAGCGACGCTTTTCGTATTTGATAGTAATAAGCTACAAACGACAAGGTATGATATTTATAGCGAGAAACTTCCTGGATCATTCGATGGTTTTAAAATAGTGCAAGTCTCCGACTTCCATAATGAAGCGATTGAATATCCTAACGTCAATATCATCGATGCCATCAATCAAGAAGATCCCGATGTCATCGTTCTTACCGGTGACTTTATTGATGAATACACGAAAAATCTTACCAAGATTGAAGCTTTTCTATCAGGATTGGCTGATTATGTCATCCTTTATGAAAATGGCAATCATGATATCCGTGCAGACTTGTATGATGAATTTAGGCTGATGCTGGCGACTTACGGCGGTATCGACATCAGCGGTGACCGTTATACATTCAATAATGGCGAAGATCAACTAGCTTTCATCGGTGTCGACCAAACGTTTGTCGATGATAAATGGGGTCCCTTTACCATCAATATTGATCCCGTATTATATCCGCACATCCATCCCTTACTAGATGAAGCCGATGATTTTAGAATATTGTCTTCGCACCATCCGGATTTTTATCATGAAGCCGCCTCGCTTGGATTTGATGTGATGCTATCGGGCCACTACCATGGCGGGCACATCCGTTTGCTCGATTGGAGCCCCATCAATTGGATTGATAAAACGTATGACGGTGGTCACTTTAAGAGTGAAGATATGAATTTAATCGTTTCCAGGGGTGCCGGAAGTGGTTTTTTTCCGATTCGCATTAATGCCGATGCGGAAATTGTATCGTTAACCCTCAAACATGGCACCATTGTTTGATACAATGGCTCTATGAAGAATAACAAGTTATTCAATCATAAGAATCAGGGCAAGTTATTACTAGCCGGCATCTCCTTAGTGGTCCCCGCCATTTTCTTGCTTTTAACCATGAATGACTATGAATATGCTGCCACCGATGCCAGGACCGAATCGTTCCATAGCGATATCGAAGTGTTACCTAATGGCGATGTGCAGTTTGCCGAATCGCGCGTCCGTTATTTAAATTACCGGACGATGGAACAGTCGCTATATTTTGGGGCCGATGATGAAGATGTCTCTTCACTAACACATCAACCAGTATTTGATACAACCACGTTTGCAAACCGCGTTTATGACGAGAATGATAATTTGCTGATAGAAGGCGATGGGACCACATTTGTCAATTTAAATTATGGGAGTGAACGCTTATACCTCACTTATTCGTGGCTTGATAACGCCGTTAACGAGCTGGGCCAACCTTTTGAAACTGTCGATAACCAATCGGTCAACGTATTGCATCATCACTCCGCAAAATGGGGTAAAGCGCGTTTTGAATATGATTATTTGATTAAAGGCGTCGCTTTAAAATATTCAGATACCGGCGAGTTCTATTGGACTGTCGCGGCCACCGACTTTATGAAGACCGAAAACGTCACCATATCGATTACGCTTCCCGGCATCAATTATCAAGCAAGCGATGTTAAAGCCTATGCCTTTGGGGCGAATAAAGCCAAAGTAGAAAGCATTGAGAAAAATGAGGATGGACAAGTTGTTGTTAAATTATCAGCGTCACGCCTATATCCTGATGAAGCGTTAATCACCCGTGTTAACTTCCCGATGTATGCGCTTAGCATTCCTAATAACCTATACGGCAATATCGTGCATTCGGCGGGACATTTACATAACGTAGCGATTTATCAATCACAATATGAATTGCCACGCACTATCTATCGAATCGCCGACCTCGTGGCTTTTATCGTTTTAGGAGTGGCAGTTGTCTATGCCCTCGCGCTCGTTTTTATCATCTTTGTTAAATATGATAAAGAACGAACTTCATCGTTTTTTGGAGAATATTATCGAGAACTTCCCGCTGAATATCCTCCAGCAATAATGGGCTACTTATATCGCTTTAAAGAAGTTACTAAAGATGATGTAAGTGCCACTTTGATGGATTTAATCAGGCGTGGTTTTATCGACGTCGATCTCAATAACCAATCATTAACGGATGCGAAAGCCGATTATATCCTTATCTATCACCGCGAGAAAAACACTAGTGACCTGTTACCGCACGAAAAACAATTATTAAGATGGTTCTTCGATCTAGTGGGAGCGGGCAAAGATACGTTATCGCTTGCACAACTAGCAAAATATACTTCCAAAGAACAAAGCGCGATTAAATACCTAGCTGCCAATGACGACTTCATTCGCGCGGTGGATGCGACAGCATCGGCCAAGGGTTTCTTTGATAATGTGTTTGAGGCTTGGAACAAAGGGCGCCATATGACCGTGACATTAATCGTTTTCTCAATCATATTCATCGTCACGAAGCTACTAGGTTTTGGCACCTTCACGATGATAATTGGGGGCATTCTGCTGGCGTTATCGCTTGTGCTATCCGCTTATTTTGGTTCGATTTTACGAAGGTCGAAGCAAGGTCATGAAGACTTTGTGCGCTGGGCAGCATTTGAAAAGTTCTTGAAGGAATTTCCCAATCTCAAAGATTATCCCATTCCAGGCATTGCTGTGTGGGAACATTATATGGTGTATGCCGTATCATTTGGCATCGCCGATTTAGTGGAGAAGCAGCTCCGCTTTAAGTTTACAGAACTAGGGGCATCTAAAGAGTTAGAAAGTTCGATGCTCTTTAGGTATCCAGGTTTCCATTATTATTACTGGTATGGCATTAATCGTAGCTTTGTAGCGGCCTCCCAAACGATTAAAGTGGCGCAGCAACAACGCAATTCGGCGCGGGGCGGTGGCGGTCGCTTTGGCGGTGGGGGCGGCGGTTTCACCGGTGGGGGCGGAAGTGGCGTCTCTTTACGGTAAATGGCGAGAAGTGTTAATTTATAAAGCAATTGATGATAATATAATTAAGTCAATTAAAGGAGTAACAATATGGTTATCTTAACAGTCGGACAAATAATCGGTTGGTCGATCTTCGCACTCGTCATCATCCTGATTATTGTATTAGCCTTTTGGGTTGTGGCTACCTATAACAAACTGGTGATGGGCCGTAATAAGGTCAAGAATTCGTGGGCCCAAATCGAAGTGCAGTTAAAACGCCGCTTTGATTTGATTCCAAATCTAGTGGAAACCGTGAAAGGGTTTGCGAAACAAGAAAAAGACATCTTCCTAGAATTTGCTAAAGCGCGCAAGATGTTTACGGAAGCGTCGGCCACCGGCAACATCGAAGATATGTCCAAGGCCAATAACTTACTATCAAAATCCATCGCCTTGGTCGTCGAACAATATCCGCAGTTAAAAAGCGATCAATCATTTTTGAAAATGCAAGATACGCTGCAAGACACCGAAAACAAGATTGCTTTCTCACGGCAATTTTATAATGATGTGGTATTAAGCTTTAATAACAAGCGCGAAGTATTCCCCGCCAATATCGTCGCCAGCATGTTCAAGTTTAGCGAAGCTCACTTATTCAAACTTGAAGAAGAGGCGGACAAAGAAGTTCCTAAAGTTAGCTTTTAGAAGAAATTTATTCAAATTCTATATTTTAAATTTCAAAGAAGTGATTTTAAAAGAAAAGCGATCAGCCATACTCTAAAATCGTAAGAAGAAAGCCGTGAGAACGAATACCATGGCTTTTTTGATATTTTTATGCTCTTAAATTAACTCTTTTGGCAAAAAAAATAAGTGTAAACAATCCTGACAAGATAATCAATATTTAACGTTAATTTTATCAGAACTTCGTCGCTTTACTATTAAAATGTCATAAATAATAAACAATGTACTTGAAAAATATATGACAAATGATAGATAATTATAGTGTAGTAAAAGGGAGGAACTTTTATTTATGTTAAGCGGGGAAAAAGTTCAATACTTAAGGAAAAAAATGGGTTTATCACAAGAACAACTTGCTGATTACCTCAATGTTGATCAAAGTTTAATTTCATTGATTGAAAACGAAAACCGTAATTTTAGCATTGATATGGCGGAAAAAATGTCTAAATTAGCGGGAATACATCCTGCCCAATTTTTTACGGACGATGTTCTTGATTTATCTGATGCAATTGCTCTAGATTTTCGCTCCACGCCGTTTAGTAATGATGATTTGCTGATGATTGCCGAAGTTAACAATATCGTTGAAAATCTCCGTTGGATGAATCAAACAATTTCACTTAATGGTCAAACCAAAAATGAAGAAATCTGAAATCAGAGAAAGACTAGCGATTGAAGCTAATAGAAAAAGAAAGGAATTGGGAATCGATCGAACCCCCGATTTCGACATCGTCAAAGCATTGATCAATTATAAAAAATTTACGATTGTTATTGCTCCACTTGGTCCCAATACTTCGGGAATTTGCTACAAAAATGAACATGTCATTGTTGTCAACATGAACCAAACCTTGGGACGTGCTCGCTTTACAATAGCGCACGAACTTTATCACTACTTTTATGGAAAAAAAGGAACAGATTATATTTCGCCGACTAGTTATAATCCGAGTAAGTCAATCGAAGAGTATGAAGCGGATATCTTCGCATCATATTTTTTAGCTCCCCGGGATGATTTTTTCCAGTTTATTTTTGAAGAAATACGAAAAAGCACGAAATTTAAATTGGTCGATATTTTGAAGATTGAACAGCATTTTATGATGAGTCGTAAATCAACTTTAATAAGGCTGAAAGATGATGGTTTTATCGGCGATTATGAGTTTTCAATGTATGAAAATGGAGCGATCATGCAAGCAAAAACGAATGGCTATCAGGATTCGCTATATCGCCAGTGGTGTGCTGAACCAACCACTTTAGGATATTATCTAAATGCCACTAAATCGCTTTATGAACAGAATTTAATCTCGAAATCAAAACATGATGAGTTACTAATAGAAGCTTTTCGTACGGATATCGTTTTTAAAGAAAATGGCGTGATTAATGACTGACAGACTTGCCAATCATTATTTTGACGCGGATATTCTTTTGAATTTTTTTAGAATTCATCAAGAAAAAATCATCATAGGTTAAATAAATAACCGGTTTATTACCGAGCAGGTTTATAAAGAGTTTTTATCTTTGTGTAAGTATAGAATGGGTGCCGAAGTTGGCAACAGGTTAACTTTTTTAGTTGAAGATGGGAGGTATAAACTCGTAAATAAAAACAATTTTTCAATTCCCGAGTACCTTTATTACCAATCATTGCTTGATCCGCAGATAGGTCGATAAGCCATCGGCAAAGGAGAAGCCTCTATTATCACGATGGTTAAATTTCGCAAAGGAATAATTGTTAGCAGCAATTTTGCCGATGTCGCCGATTATGCACAGCAGTTGGGACTTGCTCATATAGGAACGATCGATATATTAAAAATGGCTTTTCAAAAAGGACTAATAACAAGTGAACAAGCTTTACGTATTCATTCAATGATGATTAAAATAGGGGCAAAATTGCCTCCTCTAATTTTATAATTGAATTGCAATTTGCTAGCTTCATTTATGATACAATTTGGTTTATGGAAAAACGCATCTTTAAAAATGAAACTAGTTTCTTCGGCAAACTAGAAACATTAATCCGCACCCTATGGGAAAAATCCTTCATCCGTTTCGTAGTCGTCGGTGGTTTTAACACATTACTTGGCATTATTGTCACTTATATTCTTCGTTATTCATTTGATGTATTGATTGGTTACAACCCTAAATGGGATTTTGTGTTCCTATGGTTTTTGAATCTACAAATCGATATCCCAGGTCTTATTATGTTCGTGGCACTACTGCCAGTGTCATACACCACGCAAGCCATTTGGGCGTTTCGCACCAAGTGGAGCTTGAAGCGGTTAGCAATTTACCCGCTATCTTCCATCCCTAACTTCATCTTGCAACAAGGTTTCATTTATTTATTTGAAATTGTGTTGGGCGTCAATCCTTATATCAGTTATGCCCTCGCCGCGATATTGCCAATCCCGATTATGTTTTTCATCATTCGCTTCCTTGTTAAGCCCAATAAAAAAGCGGAGCCAATCACCCCGCTTCAAGAAGAAGATAACGAGTAATTAATCAACGATTCCGGCGATTTGTGTTTCGTAGGTTTCGATTTGCTCTTCCACTTTTAGTTCGGCGAACTGATTCATATATAGATGGTGATAGGTGCCTTGGGCGGTGATTAATTCGCGGTGGGTGCCATCTTCGATAATTTTGCCATTACTCATAACTAAGATGCGATCGCTATCGACGATGGTTGATAAGCGGTGGGCAATGATAATCGAAGTACGTCCCTTAAGGACATCCTTTATCGCTTTTTGAATGACAACTTCGGTTTCGGTATCAATGGAACTTGTGGCTTCATCAAGAATCATGATAACTGGATCTCTGACAATGGCGCGGGCAAAGGAAATGAGTTGCTTTTGGCCCACGGATAATTCCGAACCACCATCTTGGAGTTCGGTGTTATAGCCATTTGGCAGTGACATGATGAAATCATGAACATCGACAAGTTTGGCCGCATGGATGATCTCTTCATCGGTGGCATCAAGTTTTCCATAGGCAATATTTTTACGAATCGTGCCCGAGAAGATGAATGGCGATTGCTGCACATAGCCGATGTTACTGCGTAACCATGAGACGGACCGTTCGCGGTAATCGACTCCATCGATTAATAATTGACCACTGGTGGGCTCATAAAAGCGACATAATAAATTAACCGTGGTTGATTTACCACTTCCGGTTTCTCCCACAATAGCGATGCTTTGACCAGCTTTAATCTTTAAATTCATATCGTGGATGATCTCGATATCTTTGAGATATGAAAAGTTGACATTCTTAAATTCGATATCACCCTTAATGGGTTCATAGTTTTCTTTTCGTTCATGGAAAAGCGTTCCATATTTAGCAATGACATCAGGACGATCGACGATTTGCGGTTTCGTATCAATGAGCGACACAATCTTCTCGACCGACGATTGCGTTTGGACGATGTCGCCAAATAATTCCGCAAATTCCTGGAGCGGGTTAAAAATGGCGCGCACAAACCCGATATAGAGGGCAAATGTCGCCACGGTGATCGTGGTATCGGTTTTCATGAACATGCTGCCGAAGAAGATTACGATGGCCGTGGTAAGTGACATAACGAAGACGACTGAAGGATGGAATAACGCTTGGAACTTCGTGCGTTTGAAGTTTTTATTACGGATATCGGTGACGATTTCATCGGCTTCGGCTTGGACAGTCGTTTCGATGGCTAGTGTCTTAATGGTTTTGGCTCCGGCGATGGATTCGGCCAGCCAGGCCACATAACCGCTGAAGGCGTTACGGGCAATCCGACTTAACTTCAAAAGCACCATCTCAAAATAGGGGGCAATAATCATGATTAATGGTGAAGCCGCTAAGAGGATTAAAGCCATCTGCCAAGAGACCGTAAACATCGTAATTAAAGTAAGCACTAAATCAAAAACTAACCACACGACGCGGATAATGCCCCAAGAAATCATGTCGGCAATCTTGCTAGTATCGCTTTGGAGTCGGGCAATCAGCCAACCGGCCGAGGTCTTATCGAAATAGGAGAACGATAATTCCTGAACACGGCGGAAACCATCTTGGCGGATATCAACATAGATGCTCATCTCAAGATAATTTGTGGCGAAGAAGGTTATGAAGATGCACAAGGATCGCAATAGAATGCCAATTAACAATGTGAGGCCATAGCCCCAGAAATCAACCGTGAAACGGATGCCGAAAATGAACTGCACATCGATGACCACGGCATCGAAGGGCAGGCCTTGGCTGAGGCGGATCGCTTCAATTGCCGCTTTGTTTAGTAGTGGCACGAAACTGGCGTCATGAAATGAAGTAAGAAGCATCGTAATTGCGAGTATCGCTAAAAGATACCAGCGCCTCAAGGCATAGCCGATGATTTTGCCCCACACGCCAAAGTGGACTTTAGTTTTGATTTGCTCTTCTTCGAATGCGAAACTAGCCATCGTTATACCATTCTCGTTTGAATGTCGTGGACACGACGATACAAACCGGGTTCATTTAATAATTGTTGATGGGTTCCAATTTGCGAGATTTTCCCATCTTCAAGCACGACGATGCGGTCGGCGTCCTTAGCTGTCGCCACGCGGTGCGTGATGATTAGCGTCGTGGTATCAGCTTGTCGTGACTTAAGGGCGGAACGTATATGAATATCCGTCTCGGTATCCACAGCGCTTAAACTATCGTCAAACACGAGAATCGGGGCTTTGTTGACAATCGTCCGCGCAATCGCTAGACGTTGTTTTTGACCGCCCGATAAAGTGACGCCTTTTTCGCCGACTTTCGTCTCATAGCCATCTTTGAACGACAAGATGTTTTGATGGATATCGGCGATTTGAGCCGCTCGGTGAATTTCTTCAATCGTGGCTTTCCGGTTGGCGATTTTTAGATTGTTGATGATTGTTTTCGAGAAGAGGAACGGTTCTTGTAAGACGGTGGCAATTTCGTGCCGTATGTGCTGCTTCGCGATGTCTTTTAGTTCGACCCCATCAATTTTAATCGATCCGCTTGTGTAATCATATAACCGTGTCAGCAAGTGACTAAGGGTGGATTTACCGCTGCCGGTCTTGCCCATGATGGCAATCGTTTCACCGGCTTTGATCGATAAGGTGATGTGATTCAGTATCGTCTCATCGCCATCGTCATAATGGAATGACATATCATCGAACTCAATTGCACCTTTTATTTCAGGACGAAGACCCGATTCAATATCTTCAAGAGGTTGTTGCAAGATGACATTGATCCGATCCATCGCCGCGACCGCCCGGGCGAGGTTTGATAAAGTCATGGCCACATCACGGACGGGCCAGACGATCATGGAAACGAATTCAAAGGCGACAATCAGGGTCCCGATAGTAATATCTCCAATCAGGGCAAGATAGAGACCAAACAGCGTCGTTAAAACGATTTGACCGAACACGAAGATATCACTGCTAGCAAAGAAGAAACTCGAAAGTTTGCGCCAGCGGATGAATTTATTACGGTAATCCTGCAAGTGCTTATCGAAATCATCGATTTCGTATTTCTCGTTATTATAAGCTTTGACTAAGCGGATGCCGGCGAGCGTTTCTTCAATCTTGGCGCTTACAAGGCCATCACTATCTTCGGTCTCCCGGTAAAGTTTACGGACACGGCGGATAAGAAAATAAGAATACACGAACATAATCGGAAGAATGGCAATCGTCACGAGGGCAATTTTCGGTGAGAGAGTCATTAATAAGGTAAAACTAATCGTCACGATGAATAAGGCGTAAGATACACCAAATACTTGCCGAGTGATAAACGAACGAACCGTTTCTTCATCCCGCGTGCAAGTTTGGATGTAATCACCACTTTTAGCTTTTTTAAGCGCGGGATAAGGCAGTCGCTCGATGTGATAGAAGAGTTTAAGCTGCATTTCCCTGCCGATGTTTGTTTCAACCACGCCACGAAGGTACATGCGGAAAAAAAACATTAACGCTCGGGAAAATCCAAGACCTAGTATGATAACAGAGAAAACCCAAAGGTTCTCCGATAGAAACGCTTGGCCGCCGAATAAATCGGTAAGAAAGGCATCAATTGGTCCTGAAGGAGGCACAAGCATAATGGTATCCACGAGGATTTTTGTCATGAAAGTGGATAATAACATGACGATGACGATAAAGAATTGGAGGATGAAAGAAAAAAGATAGGTCCCTCGATGCCCAGCAGTGATGTCCCACAATATTTTTAGATATTTTTTCATGATAAGTCTCGCAACATTGTATATTATACATTTTTTTATGATTTTTTTAAGGATTAATCGGCATAATTTGCGATAAATAATCGCTTGGTGTTAGCGCTTTTTGCTTAATTTTGTTTATCTTGTGGATAAATGAAGATGACTCATGATTTTTCACTGATTGCTTGGATTTTATTTGCAAGAAAGCTTCATAGTCACGAATTTTAGCAAGTTATGGTCGCGGGAAATCGACATCGAATGATGAAGGTGAAGTTCACTCCCGCAACACTTCGAAAAGAACATCCAAAAAAGTGGTGTTATGGTATAATAGCGAAGATAAATCCCCTTATGAACGAAGATAAACAAACTAATCAAATAAACATAGTTCGTGACGCTGAAATTCATGGTCGTCATCGGCCTAAACGCGTCAATCGTAAATACCTCATCAATATCGCGATTGTCCTATTGATTACCATCTTGGTGCTATATTTCAATTTGCGCGATAACCTAACGGCGGTCATGGAGGCGATGGTGCACGTCGATTACCGGTTTATTTTATTAGCGACGGGGCTGGTGCTCCTCACTTTCTTGTTAGATGGTTTTATTTTATTCATACTGGCGCGGCTTTACACGACCCGATTCACGATTGGTAAAGGCTTAGGCAATGCCTTAATTGGAATTTTTTATAACAATGTGACACCCGGTCATAGCGGAGGTCAGTTTGCCCAAGCCTACACCTTTAAAAAGCAAGGGTTAGAGATTTCGAGCGCCGCTTCAATTCTTGTCATGCATTTTTTATTAAATCAAATGGCGCTTGTCACTTGGGGAATATTAGCCGTTTCCTTCAAGTTGAAAGACTTCATCAACATCATTCAACCGATTACTTTGCTTGGCATCAATTTCCCCACCATTTCCCTAGCCATCATTGGCTTCTCGCTAAATTTCATCGTCATCGTTGGCATCATCTTTTTAGCGTATTCCAAATGGATTCATAACTTTGTCATTAATGGACTTGTCGGTCTTTTAGGAAAGATGAAAATTATCAAGCATCCGGAAGTTACCAAAAGCAATCTGCATCTCCAAATTGAAAACTTCCGCATCGAGTTACGGCGCTTACAATCGAATATTCGCGTGACGATATTCTTATATATTCTTTTCATGTTTCGCTACTTTGTCATCTATTCACTGCCAATGGTTATTGCCAAGTCGCTCCCCACGATTACGATTAGCGGAACATTGTGGGATGGCATTTTCATGACGAGTTATTTATATGTAATCACTAACCTTGCCCCACTTCCTGGTTCCGCTGGTGTTAGCGAATTATTTTTCTCACATCTTTTCCAAACGATATTTGGTAGTTACGCGGCCACGCTGGCGCCTCAATTGATTTGGCGTACGACGACCTTCTATCTGACGCTGATTGTTAGTGGTTTCGCTTCGGCGTTTTATCGTTCGGCACCTCAGGAAGACAATTTCCGGAGCGACCGCCGTACGTTTGTGGAATTACAAAAATCGACTTATGCCATTCGCAAACTTTCAAGCGATACCATGTGGGAAACGTCGCAGCTTTCTCGCAAAGACATGATTAAAGAGGTCACCGGCGACTTTTTAGGGATTAAAGCGCGCCGTAAAAAGGCCGAAGAACTGAAAAAGAAACAGCAAGAGGATGCTCGTGCGAGCGCCGAGCGGAAGATGAAAGAAAGGTTGACGTTAGAAACTGATGAGTTTCTCATCGATCCCGACGACCCCGTCAAATAATGAATATTGGGTTATTTACCGATTCGTATCCACCTCAAATTAACGGCGTGGCGGTCTCAACGCAAAACTTATTCAATATCTTACGACGTAACGGCCATCAAGCTTATGTGGTGACTACCAATGCGGTAGCCAATCACCTTGAATACAAAGATAATGTCTTATACATTCCCGGGCTCGAGTTAAAGAAGTTATATGGTTATCGAATGGCGAGTTTTTATAATTCGCGGGCGATGAAAATCATCCAATCGTGGAAGCTTGATATCGTCCATATCCAAACAGAGGCCGGCATTGGCATCTTCGGTAAAATCGTGGCCACCCGGGGAAATTTACCGACGGTGAATACCTATCACACGATGTACGAAGATTACACGCACTATGCTGGAAAAGGCGAACATTTTGATCGCTTTGCTAAAAGCGTCGTTCGCGTGTTTTCGAAATATGTGGCGATGCAATGCACGGAATTCATCTCCCCTTCAGAAAAGACGAAAGAGGCCTTTCGTCAATATGGGACTGATCGCTATATAAATATTGTGCCGACCGGCATTGAATTTTCGAAATTCAAGCGCGAAAACATTAATGTAACCGAACTTGAAGATTTCAAATTGCAACATGGGATAAATGATAAATTTGTGATTTTAGCCCTTGGCCGCGTGGCCGAAGAAAAAAGCATCGATGTCTTGATTAGAGGTTATGCCACTTATCTTAAACAAGCGACACGACCATCGAAATTTGTCATCGTTGGCGATGGTCCCGCGAAAGGTTCGTTAATGAAACTGGCTGGCGAGCTTGGAATTGGCGACCATGTGTTATTCGTGGGCGCGGTAAGCAGCACCCGCGTTCCTTTCTTTTACCAACTTGCCGATGTATTTGTCTCGGCCTCGATTACCGAAACCCAAGGCTTGACATTCATGGAAGCGATGGCTAGTCGCCTTCTTGTTTTAACCCGTTATGATGATAATTTACGCAATACCATTATCGATAATGAAACAGGCTTTTTCTTCGCTTCAGAAACGGATTTCCCCGAAAAACTGGCGCGTTTAGCGACACTGCCCGCTACTACTAAAGAGAAAATTATCAAGACGGCCTTAAAAACCCTTGATGTTTATTCGATTGAACGATTCTATGACAACATCATGGAGGTGTATCATCGTGCCCTCAGAAAATACTTCTAGAACTATCACTTCCATCAAACTATTGAAGAAAGTGGTTCGCGTGTATTTTGACGAGCGAATGATGGAGTTGACACCTGATCGTTTTACCGATCAGTATTTATACGTTGGGAAAACAATTAATGAAACCGATTTTGAAAATCTAAAAAGCGTTGCTGCATTATGTAAACTAGAAAATTATGCGCGTGGATTATTAATGAAAGGGCCGTATACGCGTAAAGTCATTGCTATTAAATTATACGCGAAAGGGGCAAAGCGCCACCAAGTCGAAGATATTCTTCAAGATTTAACAAAAAAGGGGTTGCTAGATGATGCCACTTATATGGAAGATCGCATCGCCTATGGTCATGCGCGTTTACAAGGGTATCACGCTATCTATGATGACCTAGTTCATAAAGGTGTCAGTGCAGAACTGTTAGAAAAATTCAAATTTGATTATGATTTGGAACTTCAAAAAGCCAAGATGATTCTTCCTAGGCTTCAAAAAGCGCATCTCTCAAAATCCCATTTGGCGCAGCACCGGTTTTTTTATGAGTGGTATTTATCGCACGGCTTTGCCAAAGATGTGATTACACCACTGATTGAAACATTAGAACACTACTCTCTTTCACAAGAACATGAAAACTTACAAAAAGAACTTGAGAATGGGAAGCGAAAATTCGCCCATAAATATCACGGCAAGAAGTTGCGCCAGCGTTTATTTCAGTATTTGGCGCAAAAGGGTTATAATTATGCCCATATAAGCGAAGCGTTAGGAGCTCTTGAAGATGAAATGGATTAAAGATATTAAAGATGGCGAACATGTGTTTGGTCAATTCCTTGTGACCAACGTCAGCAAAGGCGTCACCACGAACAACGCCACCTATTTAAGCGTGAGTTTTCAAGACCAAACGGGCACCATCGATGGGAAACTCTGGGATGCCGATGCCGCCGATATTGAGATATTGGCGATTGGCAATATCGTCAGTTTGGATGCCGATGCCCTAAATTACCGCAATAATTTGCAACTCAAAATTCAAGGAGCGACGAAAGTGGATCCCTCCACAGTCGACCCAAGCCGCTTTACGATGGCGGCGCCACGGCCTCTTGAAGAAATGGAACAGGATTTAGAAAGAGTTCTTGCCGGGATTGAAGATGGCCAAATCAAATTGCTGGCGACTACCTTAATCAAGAATCACTATGACGCCTATATTACATTTCCCGCCGCTGTTAGGAATCACCATGAATATACCAGCGGTTTACTTTACCACACATTATCGATGGTGCATTTAGCCGATGCCATTATTCCGTATTATCCCACGATTTCGCGCGACTTATTGATTGCCGGGATTTTGCTTCACGACCTAGGTAAAACAAGCGAATTATCGGGTCCGATTATTCCCAAATATACAATTACTGGCAAGTTGATTGGGCACATCACTTTAATGACTTCTGAAATCATCAATGTAGCCAAAGAGTTGGAAATTGACGAGGAAATCAGTACCTTAATCGCCCATATGGTGCTCTCGCATCATGGTAAACAAGAATATGGGTCACCAGTCATTCCGATGACAAAGGAAGCCTTGCTATTAAGCATGATTGATGACATGGATGCTAAGCTTGTGATGGCGGAAAAAGCGCTCGAGGGGATTGAACCGGGCGACTTCTCGGCCCGGGTATTCACACTCGACGATCGCAGTCTCTACCAACCAAAATACTTGAAGAAGTAAAACCTTCGGGCCATAATTTATTTGATACCAGCGGAAATTTTACGAGCAAGGACCGGAAGATTTAGTTCATTGCGATGAACGTTTTCATACATCTCAATCCGTAAGTTATCGTGATGGTCATAACGGGGAATTACATGCACATGGAAATGGAATACGGATTGTCCGGCCGCCTTATAGTTATTGGTTAACACATTAACACCGGCCGCTCCCAGTTGGCGCACTTGTGCTTGACCAATCCGCTGGGCGACGTTCATGACGCGATGCATGATTGTCTTTGGGGTGGCTAAAAAATTATCATAATGGACTTTGCTTATTACTAACGTGTGTCCAATCGTTGTTTGGCCGATATCAAGGAAAGCGAGGACATAATCGTCTTCATAGACCTTGGTAGCGGGAATGATGCCCGTGGCAATTTTACAAAAAACGCAATCTTTCATAATTCATACCTCGAATCTATTATATAAAAAAAGGAGGCTTGTGAGCCTCCTTAATGAGAGAAACTAAAGATTTATTTTTTGGGGTCGTAGATATCGGGATAAACTTCTTTGAAATATTTCCAGATGTCTTGATCGTGGAACACGATTGAGTATTGTTCCAAGTAGTGGTTGGTCGCACTTGTCTTATTGGCATCGCGCGTTCCTAATACTTTAGCAACTTCCCCAGCAATCATCTTCCGGGTACCGGCGCCATAAAGGGCATCGTAGTTTCGCGTGGAGGCTTCGTCTTGGTTAAGCTTGGTGCTATTGACGGCTTCTTCGATTTGAATGATGTAGTAGGTTGAACTGCTCGCATCATAGAGGAGAAAGTCGCGGTTGGGGACATTAGGATCGACTTGTTGGCTATTTTGCGGAATCAGGTAGTAGTTACCATGGATGTTGCGCACATAGTCGGACACTTGGTCATCCGCACCTGTGAATGAGGCGTCGAATTCATCAATCGCCTTATCAACGCCATTGGCGACGCCGATATTAAAGAGACGATTACGGATTTCAGTTGGTAACGATTCGAGGCCACCATTTTTGATGTACCAGCCATCGGTCGTGAAGTCCCGTTTACGTAAGGCATTTTGTTTGATTAATAGTCCTTCATCAGGAGTATACGTGCCATTGGATGTGAAGTCGTTTTCAATCGCCACATCAGTTAATTGCACATTGTCGTTGATCTTACTATATTGGGCCAGAATATCGCCATTAAGCGTTTTGCTCACATCAAGACCAGCGGCGGTTAATAAGTTTTGTTCAGCACTTAAGGGAGCGATGTCAAGACCGCGCCAAGCGCGCGCTAATAATTCTAAATCAGCATCTGCGGCAGTCGCCGTCGGCGCGAGGATGAATTGATCGATAAAGGTATCCAGCAAGTATTTCGCGGCTTCGGGGTGTTTGTTGTTTGTTTGGAGGGCGATGTAATTGACTTTGCGGGCATACGAGCGTCCAAGCGTCGCGTAGTCTTCATCGAGTATATATTGTTCGATTAATTTTTCGCGGTAGATTTCGGGGACGATTTCCCCGTTGATGAATTCTTCATAGTAGTCGACGTGGATGGCCGCTTCGACGACGGAACGAATTTCATCTTGGGAGACGGGCAGGAAGATGTAGTCGCTAATATAACCGGCGGTTTCATTGACGGGATAGAGTTGTTTTCTGACAAAGTCGGCAAACCGTTCTTCCGAGAAATAGGACCGCGTTTCATAGGAGCCACTGGTGATCCGGCTATAAAGTTTTTCATAAATTCGTTGTTCGACATCAGCCACAAACGCTACTTTTTCAGCATCGGTGGAAGCGAGATTATCTTCATAGGAACCGAAGATATCGTCGGCGATTAATTGGATGATATCGTCTTTGGCTTGGGAGTTTAATGTCCCATTATCGCGTAAGGCGTCATAGACGACCGAAGCGATATTCTTATCAAGATCACTAGCGAGGTTCGATAGTAATGGTTCTTCATAGTCGCTCGGTTGGGCGATGACATCGCAGCCAGCGAGTAACAAGGCGCCGGTAATGGCGACGATGTATTTTAACTTATTTGACATAGCAGACACCCCCCGCTTGATATTCAAGAGCCAAATCGGCGTTTTGGAAGTTTTCGGCGCATGTTTCGGCGATTAAACGACCGCGTTGCCATTCTTGGTATTCGAGGTAACGGATGAATGTATCCCAGTTTTCCTCATAGTTGAGTTGTTCCGAGAAAGCGTTGCTGGTCCGTTGCACATCGATGTAATTGGTGATGGCCGCTTCAAGATCGGCATCGACGAAGGTCACGCCTTGAGCGGCGCTTAATTTTTCAAAAATGCGCGCTTGAAGCATGGAGTCAAAACCTTTTATCTCGTTTGTAATTGTTTCTGAACGTTCTTTATAAATCTTGGTGGTCGTCTTCATGAAGTTGACATAGGTGATAAGTTCTTTATCGCTAATGTCTTTCGGGAAGGTTGACGTGCCGGGGATTTCGGTGGTGTAGTAATCTTCAAGGGTGACACCACTGGTAGAAGTTTCCACTAATGCTGAGCGTTCGACGACGATGAAGTGTAAACCTTGGTAGCCACTAGTGCCACTGCCAGTTCCGGCGCGAACCGCCAGAATCACTTTGCCATCTTCATCGACGAGCGCTTTTTGACCGCCAAGTTCAGCGACGGCTTGGAAACCCGTCATCGCTTCATAAGCGAGATTGGCGCTACCATCGGTATTCGTTGGAGTGATAATGCTCACGTTATGTTTATTGAAGAATTTGTTGAAGTAGATGTTACGGGGATAATATTTGCTATCGCCATTATTGACTTTATCGCCATTGACGTCTTTAGTAATATCGGCCGTTTCTTCTAACTTTAAAGCGGCTTGGTAAGGAATCTCGCCAAGACCTAAATTATTAAGGAATGTGGCGGCATCCGCGGGAACCGCTAATTTGTCGGCGTTTTCCACAACGCCGAGATTTTGATTATAAAGCGCATCGTAGGCGTAGACGCCGAGTTTGAACTCGTTGACATAACCAGTTGATTTGCTCATGATTCCCAAATCGCCGAAGTTAGCAGCCGAACCTTCGTCTTCACTCGCTTCACGGGCGATATCTCCAAATGTTTCATCGTTTTGACGAATCGCTAACCGTTTAATGACTGAGGAGACGTTACGAGCTTCTTGTTCGGTAATCGCCCCATCGTAAATATCCGTGCTAGAATCGGACACTTTGACGAGGATGTGGCGGACGTGGTAGGGAAGTTTGGTATCGAGGTAACCATCGTAGTCAGTCGAACCAAGCAACATTTCTTGCTTATTGTCGTCGTAGAAGTTGTCTTGGACTTTCGTCTTCATTAGGTCATAGGCGAAGTAATCCTTGAGTTCGGCTTCATCGGCCACATTGTAAGATTGGAATAGTGCTTCGAGTTCGTCTTTGTACTTCGATTTGTTGGCGTCGGCGTTCGATTGCGCCGTCTCCTTGACCCCATCGACGCGGTTGTCCGCTTGATCCATGATGTCGGCGAGTTGACCAGCGTTTTCTGGTTGGTTCATCTCGTTACGAATGACGACTTCGACTACGGCCTCATAAAATTTGGCGACGCCGGTGGCGTTGCCCTTGTATTGGGAGAATAGGTCGTCGGTCGTGTAATGGATCGTGCTTCCGCTGGGGCTTGTTATTGTCATGACATAACCATCAGTGTTTTCTTCAAGTGGGTCACCGCATGACGCTAACGTCAAAAGCGATACCATCGATAAAAGCGCTAACGTTAGTTTGCCCTTATTCATATTTGATAAATGCCCTCCTTCTATAAATACAGCACAACTATTGTATTATTTTAATAATACTAATTCAACAACTAATTTGTGGATTTCACCTTACGATAAATACCATCAGTCATATAAAATATCACGAATTCAAAAATTATCATATCAATTTAATAAAATGGAGGGCAGTGCTAGAATAAGGACGATTTATAGGAGTTGATAAAGTGGCAAAACTTATTATTAAAGATCTTTGGGTCCAAGTTGAGGGCCAAGACATATTAAAAGGCGTTGATTTAACCTTATCCGATCATGAAACATTGGCCTTGCTAGGTCCTAATGGTCATGGTAAGTCGACACTCTTAGGCACGATTATGGGCCATCCCAAATACATCGTGACAGAAGGTTCCATGACCCTTGATGGTACGAATTTGTTAACGATGGCGCCTGATGAACGGGCGCGCGCTGGATTATTCCTAGGGATGCAAAACCCAAGTGAAGTGCCTGGCGTGGTCAATTCTGACTTTTTAAAAGCGGCCATGAACACGCGCCGGGTGCAACCTTTGGCGATGTTTGAGTTTTATCGCGCCCTCGATAAAGCGACAAAAGTTATGAAAATTCCCCTGGAACTCGCCCATCGGCCGTTGAATGAAGGTTTTTCCGGGGGCGAGAAGAAACGCAATGAAATATTGCAACTTTTGTTATTAGAACCTTCAATTGCCTTACTCGACGAGATTGATTCGGGTCTTGACATCGATGCCTTGTCGATGGTGGGACATGCCATCGCCACCTTACAACAAAAAGGGGTGGGCTTTTTAGTCATTTCCCACTATGCGCGTCTTTATGATTTAGTGACGCCGAACCGGGTCGCCGTCATGATCGATGGAAAAATCGTGGTTACTGGTGGCCAAGAAATCATTCAAAAAATCGATCGCACGGGTTATGACTGGATTCGCGCTGAATACGGCATCTCGATTGAAAAAGTGACGCCGACGATGAATACGACATCTTTAGGCGTGTGCGCTACCAAGGAAAAAACGCGTTTATGAGACGTTTTGAACTCAATAAACACTTAAGAAATGGTCATGCCGACATCGATGATAACCATCCCTATTGCCGGATTGATTTATCCACTCCAGCGATTGATAAATCATTGACCATTCGGGGAATTAGCAATTTATTCGTCGAATGCGGGCCGAACCCTTTTTCCTTATATTTATTATTAAATAAGGGAGCATGTGTCAAACTTCAAATAATTGCCCCCAACAAACCGACTGATTGGATGTTAAATGTTGCCCTTGATGAGGGGGCCACTCTGCAAGCAACGATGGTCGACTTTGCCTCATTTGGTGGCGTCGTAACTATTAATGGGGAACTATTCGGCCAAGGATCACGTCTTGATTGGCATTTGGCGAGTCTTACGCGAAACGATGACGTAAAAAAATACATCGTTAATTTCTCTCATAAAGCGAAAGATACAACAGCCCATATGCGCAATTTTGGCGTCATCGAAGACAAAGGACATCTAACATTTACGGGCAAGAGCCATATTCTTCAAGGAGCAATTCGTAGTAGTACGCATCAAACGGCGCGTATTATGGTGTTTGATGCTAACAGCGTGGGCAAAGCCAATCCCTTTTTAGCAATAGATGATAATGATGTGAGTGCGAGTCATGCGGCGACTGTGGGAAAGATTAACGAAGAACATATGTTTTACCTAAAAACACGGGGCTTAAATGACGATGAAGCGCGCCGGCTCATTACCTATGGCTATCTAGCGCCTTCCATCAAAGAATTCAGCGATAGAAAAATTAGGGATAGGCTGACAACGCAATTACAAGTGAGGCTATAACATGGATATCAAAGCAATTAGAGACCAATTTCCAATGTTAAACAAAACGATGCAGGGACATCCGCTTTGCTATTTTGATAATGCGGCGACAACGTTTAAGCCAAAACGTGTGATTGAAGTCATGAATGATTACTATAGCAACTACACGGCCAATACAGGTCGTGGCGATTACGATTTAGAACATATTACTGACGAAAAGTTTGCCGAGGCGCGCCGCATAATCGCGAATTTTATCAACGCTGATGAAAAGGAAGTCGTTTTTACATCTGGCGCCTCGATGTCGATCAACTTATTAGCGTTTGGCTACGGCAAAAAGTTTTTAACCAAAGATGATGAAATCCTCATTACCCAAGCCGAACATGCGAGTAACGTCCTACCATGGTTTAAAGTGCGCGATGAAGTGGGCTGCCAAGTTAATTTCATTCCACTTGACCACCAGGGACGTTTAACTCCCGAAAACTTGCGAAAAACAATTAGCAAAAAGACAAAAATAGTGGCCGTCGCTCATGTGACTAATGTCATGGCCTATCACCTCGACATAAAAGAGATTGCGAAAATCGTTCATGAATATGATGCCGTGTTAGTGGTCGATGGCGCGCAAAGCGTCCCGCATTTGCCCACTGATGTGCAAGATTTGGATATCGATTTTTTATCGTTCTCGGGCCATAAAATGTGCGGTCCCACTGGGATTGGCATTTTGTATGGAAAATACGCTTTGCTAGAAAAAACCGATCCGTTTATGACTGGTGGTGGTATGTCGACAGGCTTTGATATGTGTGGCGACGCTAGTTTTATGAAACCGCCGTTTAAGTTTGAGGCCGGTACTCAAAATATCGCTGGGGCGATTGGTTTAGGCGAAGCCGTCCGCTTTATTCAAGAAATCGGCATTAAAAATATCGCTAAATACGAAGCGGAACTCCGCCAGTATGCGATTAATAAAATGAAGGAACTGCCAAATATTGAAATATATAATCCCGACGCCGAGGGTGGCATTATTACTTTCAATGTCAAAGATGTATTTGCTCAAGACGCGGCCACCCATTTAAATTCCAAGGGCATTTGCGTGCGTTCGGGACAGCATTGCGCCAAGATTCTGATTGATTATTTAGGGGTTGTGGCTACCTTAAGATTCAGTTTATATTTCTATAACACGACTGACGAAATCGATGCCTTTATCGAAGCGTTAAAGACGGGAGGGGACTTCCTCGATGCCTATTTCACTTGATGCCAACATGATGCGCCAAATCATCATGGATCATTATGAGCACCCCCGTAATAAACGGACGCCCAGCGATCCCCGTTACGAAGCCATCCATATGGATTCGGTTTCCTGCGTCGATAATATTTTTGTCTACCTTTTGCTTGAAAATGACGATGTAACTGACTGCGCTTTTGATGGAGTCGCCTGTGCGATTTCTACCGCCTCCACGTCGATCATGACCGAATTATTACTCGGCAAAACTCGCGCTCAAGCTTTGCACATTATCGAACAATATTTAGCGATGATCCACGAACGACCATACGACCCCGATTTGCTTGATGAAGCCATTGTATTTATGAATACGCACAAGCAAGCCGCCCGCATTAAATGCGCCACGATTGGGTGGAACGGGGCAAAGGAAATTTTAGAAAGACATCACCATGAATAAAGATAAGCTACTCAACGAATACAAATACGGATTCAAGGATGCCGACACTTCTGTTTTAAAGACGCCGCTTGGGTTAAATGAAGAAGTGATTCGCATGATTTCGGCGCATAAAGACGAACCTGACTGGATGTTACAATTCCGGCTAAAAGCGCTCGCTTCCTTTAATAGTAAGCCGATGCCTTCATTTGGCCCCGATTTATCATTTTTAGATTTTGCTAGCTATACGTATTTCACCAGGCCCTCAGAGGGCGAAAAAACATCCTGGGAGGATGTCCCTTTGACAATTAAAAATACGTTTAACAAATTAGGAATTCCGGAGGCCGAGCAGAAATATTTAGCGGGCGTTACCGCTCAATACGAATCGGAAGCCGTTTACCATAATATGCTTCAAGAAGTGGAAGATACAGGCGTTATTTTTCTATCCACGGATATGGCGGTAAAACTCCATCCTGAACTTGTGAAAAAATACATCAATACCGTTGTCCCCTACACCGATAATAAGTTTTCCGCGCTTAATAGCGCCGTATGGTCGGGCGGATCATTTATCTATGTTCCCAAGGGCGTACAGCTCGAAAAACCGCTACAATCGTATTTTAGAATCAACTCGGAGAAATCCGGCCAATTTGAACGGACGCTGATCATCGTTGATGAAGGGGCCAGCGTCAATTATATCGAGGGGTGCACAGCCCCGATTTACGATAAGGATTCGCTCCACGCGGCCGTGGTGGAAATCATCGTCCATAAAGGCGCTACTTGTCGCTATACCACAATCCAAAATTGGTCGACTAACATCGTCAATTTAGTGACTAAACGGGCGTATTGCCATGAAGATGCGAAGATGGAATGGATCGATGGCAATATCGGTAGCCAAGTTAATATGAAATATCCGGCAGTCATCCTTGGTGGTCGTGGGAGTCGTGGGACTTGTATCACGATTGCTGTCGCTAATAAGGGGCAACATCAAGACGCAGGCGCTAAAATGATTCACATCGCACCAGATACCTCCTCGACGATTATTTCAAAAACAATTGTTAGGAATGGCGGTATTTCTAATTACCGCGGGCTTGTATCAATTGGCCCAAAAGCTACAAATGCGAAAAGTCATGTCGAATGCGACACATTGATTTTTGATAACGAATCAAAAAGCGATACTGTACCGCGTAATGAAGTTTTCAATAACGATTCATTTATCGAACACGAAGCAACGGTTAGCCGCATTAACGAAGAACAATTATTTTATTTAATGTCGCGCGGCCTAAGCGAGAGCGAAGCCACCCAAATGATTATTATGGGTTTCATTGAGCCATTCTCACGCGAGCTTCCCATGGAATACGCGGTTGAATTGAACCAACTGCTCAAACTCAATATGGAAGGCAGTGTTGGATGAACGATTTTGATGTCATCGTCGTGGGTGGTGGCCATGCTGGTCTCGAAGCCGCTTTTGCCAGTGCTCATCTAGGTGCGAAAACGCTCCTTTTAACTTTAAATATAAAGATGATGGGCAACATGCCGTGTAATCCTTCAATTGGGGGCTCGGCCAAAGGGATTGTTGTGCGTGAAATTGATGCCCTTGGCGGCATGATGGGGATAGGGGCCGATCATACTTATCTTCAAATGAAGATGCTAAATACCGGTAAAGGTCCGGGCGTTCAATGCTTGCGATCGCAAGCCGATAAATTGGCTTATCCCGCCTATATGCAAAAAATGGCGTTGCACACGCCGAATCTAACAGTCATGGAGGCTAGTGTGGTTGATTTGCTTCATGATGATAGTCATGTCTTTGGAGTGATATTGAGCGATGGTACCTCGATTCAATCAAAAGCCACAATACTAACCACGGGTACATTCATGGAGGCCCAAATATTACGTGGTCACCATGCTTATAGTGGCGGTCCCGATGGTGAAAAACCTTCGCTTGGTCTATCGCCAAACTTAGCAAAGATGGGAATTGAACTATTTAGATTAAAGACGGGGACACCCCCGCGGATTAAACGCGATTCCATCGACTTTTCGAAAATGACACCGCAAACAGGGACTGATGCTAAGCTAGCTTTTTCTTATGATACGGACACCTTTGTTCCCCTTGAAGAACAAGAACTTTGCTATCTGATTTATACACAACCGGAAACGCATCGCCTCATTAACGAACATCTTTCTGATTCTGCGCTATTCTCGGGTTTGGTCACCGGAGTTGGTCCGCGGTATTGCCCCAGCATTGAGGATAAAATCGTTCGATTTGCGGATAAGAGTCGCCACCAACTATTCCTTGAACCAGAATCACGCGAGACGGATTCCATGTATTTACAAGGATTTTCAACTTCGATGCCCGAAGATATCCAAGAACAAATGGTCCATTCTTTGCCAGGTCTTGAGCAGGCGGTCATTTTAAAATATGCCTATGCGATTGAATACGACGCGCTTGTCCCAACACAATTTTTACCTTCGCTTGAACTTAAAAAGTGGCCGGGTTTATTTGGCGCCGGTCAGATTATTGGCACATCCGGCTATGAAGAAGCCGCGGGTTTAGGTCTTATGGCAGGGATAAACGCGGTTAGAAAAATAAAAAATTTAGCACCATTTATCTTACGACGCGACAAGGCTTATATCGGGGTAATGATTGACGACCTGGTCACTAAAGGGACATTAGAACCATACCGCCTTTTATCATCGCGCGCGGAATATCGCCTCTTACTGCGCCATGATAATGCTGACTTAAGACTGAGGGAAATGGGCTATGAACTTGGCCTGATCAACGAAGAGAGATATGGAAGATTCCTTAAAAAGAACGAGGATTTGCGAACTATTTTTCAAATTATTAACAATACCACGATTAGGAATCATAAAGCAATTAACGAGTATTTAGTTAATTTGGGAAGTCAAGCGCTCAATGGGGGCATTAATGCCGCCGAGCTATTGCGACGCCCCGAAATCGACTTAAGATCTTTGCTTCAATTCGTTTCCATTCCTCCTGAAATCGATTTATCGGATACTTTGATTGAACAATTGGAAGTCATGATTAAATATGAAGGCTACATTCAAAAGCAAGACAAGCAAGCGCAAAAGATTATTAAGCAGGAAAGTATCATGATCCCACCCACGCTCGATTATGCCATGCTTGATGGATTGGCGATTGAAGCGCGGCAAAAATTAGCGAAGATTCAACCCTTGACAATTGGCCAAGCAAGCCGGATTTCGGGCGTCAACCCTAGCGATATCGCGATGCTCGTCTTATACTTAAAGCGGAACAGCATCAATGGATCGACTTCAATTTGAAAATTGGATTAAATCTCAATTTGAGAAAGTGAGCGATGAACAGCTTGCTAATTTTGATTTGTATTACCATTTGTTGACCGCGAAGAATAACGACATTAATTTATTAAGTCGGGCCACTGGCCTCGACATTTATGAAAAGCATTTTTCCGACTCATTATTGTTTTCCTTGCCCGAATCTTTACGGGGAAAAACAATCATTGATTTGGGTTCTGGAGCGGGATTTCCTGGCATTCCTTTAAAAATCATGTATCCCGATAATTATATCTACCTACTTGAACCAACAAGGAAACGGGCTGATTTTTTAAAGGTAGTCATCGCAAAGCTAAATCTCAAAAAGATTGAAGTCATCAATGAACGGGCTGAAGACTTTGTCGCTTCATCACGTGAAATGTTTGATGGGCTTGTCGCGCGCGCGGTGGCTCCCTTGAACATCCTCTTAGAGTTAGCATCACCGCTTGTGAAAGTTGGAGGATTGGTCTTGGCATACAAAGGCGAACGCGCCGATCAAGAATTGATCGAAGCGGATATGGCCCTAAAAGTATTGAATTTAAAAGTGACTCATCAATTAACAAGTCATCTTCCCACGCTTCAACACACGCGCAATTTACTAATTTTTGAAAAAGAAGCACCAACGCCGATTCGCTACCCACGCTTATACGCGGCGATAAAAATCCGGCCGTTATAAAAACGTAAAAACGCACTTTCATTACTATGCTATAATCTTATTTGTTAAATACTTATGGCTAAAATCATCGCAATCGCTAATCAAAAGGGCGGAGTTGGAAAAACGACTTCGGCTATTTCATTATCGTCTTCACTTGCCCATTTTAATCGGCGCGTCTTATTGCTCGATATGGATCCCCAAGGTAATTCTTCGCGCGGCGTGGGTACTGACGTTTCTGTAATTTCCCGCAGTATCTATGACGCCTTGTTGAAAGGTGTCGATATTAATAAAGTGATTCGTAAAACGCCGATGAAAAATCTAGAGTTGATTCCCGCTAATCTTAAACTCGCAGGCACAGAAGCCGAATTGAATAGCACGAATGGCGAACCGTATTTTTTATTGAAGAATGCCCTGATTAACCTTAAAAAAGACTACGACTACATCATCATCGATTGTCCGCCTTCATTAGGGTTATTATCTCTAAACGCCCTCGTGGCCAGTCATTCGGTTTTAATCCCTGTTCAATGCGAATATTTTGCGATGGAAGCCGTCGCCCAAATTTTAGCGACCATCAGCCGCATCCAAACTAATTACAATAGCGAATTAATGATCGAGGGATTCCTCTTAACGATGTATGACCCGCGGACTCGCTTAGGCACCGAAATTTCCACACAAGTTCGTGGTTTATTTAAGGAAAATACCTTTATCACCCAAATCCCTCGCAATATTTCGCTTCCAGAAGCTTCGGCTCGCGGCATTCCAATCACCTTATATCGCCCGACATCATCAGGAAGCCTCGCTTATTTAAGCCTTGCCAAAGAAGTGCTTGACCATGAAACGTAAACCTTCATTACTACGGGACGATTTAGCAACACTCGTGAAGCGGTTTGCTTCTACGGATGTGGTGGAAACGATGGCTCGTCAGTACGCCAATAACGTGCCAAAACAGCTTCCCCTCGCCCTCATCATTGATAATGAGCGCTTAAAACATTTAAAAATCCCGCATCTCGAGTTACAAAAAGCCGCCATTGCCATTGACACAAATCGCGATGTTGCCCCGATTATTGTTCGTCCTATCGCTGATAAATTTGAAATTGTGTTGGGCCGACGACGATATCACGCCGCCCTAGAAGCCCAACTCCCCTTCGTTTCCGCCATTATCCAACCATTTGCAGAAGATGAAATGATGCTGACGATAATTGCTAATTTGCGCCAATCGCGCGATAGCAATGCCTTATCGATTGCCACTCTTTGCAAAGCGTTACAACAAGAATTTGGTTATACGCAACAGGCGCTTTCTCTGGTGGCTCATGTGTCGCGACCGACGATTGCAAATTTGATGCGCTTGCTAAAACTTCCCACAGAAGTACAACGCCAATTGATGAAAGGTGACATAAGTTATGGTCATGCCCGAGCTTTGATTAATTTAGAACCCGCGGCTATCAATAAAATCGTTCCTCGTTTATTAGCTGAGCAATGGTCGGTCCGTCAGTTAGAAACAATAATTCGTTTAATGGATGGTCATGAATTTGAAGAGGCGATTTCCATTGTTTGCAATAAGGAATTCTCCAATCTAACAATCGAAAAGAAACGGGTTGTTGTGAGTTTTTCTAGCGAAGAAGCCTGCTTAAAGTTTGTTAAACGCTTACATAAACAAAAAATATTGTAAATATTAGCCACCGCTATATAATGAATATGACTTCAGGGTCGGGTGCGATTCCCAATCGGCGGTATACCCCGCGAGCTTCAAGCAGGAACTAGTGCAATTCTAGTGGCGACAGTAAAGTCTGGATAGAAGAAGTCAGCGCTTTTCGACCCGAAGTGGGTCTTTTTTTATCGATAGGAGCGCTTTATGAAAAAAAGTGTCATAAACTGGTCGCTGACGACGAAAGTGATGGCGCGCACCGCCATCTTTGGGGCGATTACCACCATCTTGTATGTGGTACCGCTATTTCAATTTAAACTACCCATCTTTCCGTTTTTCCTTGAATTACATTTTGACGAGGTCCCAATATTTATCGCCGGCTTCGCTTATGGTCCCCTTACTTCGATTCTAATCACGATTGTGAAGACGTTGATTAAATTGCCTTTTTCACAGACGGCGATGGTCGGCGAATTAGCCGATTTATTCTACACGCTTTCGTTTGTGCTTCCCGCGGTTATCTATTACCGAAAACACCGCCATCTCAAGGGCGTGCTGATTGGGTTTGGATTGGGTTTTATGATGCAACTAATCGTCTCCTCACTATTTAACGCCTTTTTCATGATTGATTTCTATTTGTTCTTATATCCCTTCTTAACGCCGGAGAGTTTGCTCGCCGCCGTGCAAGCGACCAATCCACGCATTGTCGATATTCATTGGACGCTTGTCCTGTATGGCATTTTGCCATTTAACCTCGTTAAGAATATGCTCGTGATTATCATAACGTTCTTAACTTATAAACGCGTTCATCAATTGTTCTACCGCTTCTAAGACAAAATAAAAACTCGGACCTGACAAGACCGAGTTTTTTAATCACAGTTAACCAACGATAATCGCTGATGTCGGGCAACTGCCGACTGCTTCTTCGACCGCGTCTTCCTCACCATCGGGAATTTCATCGACGATCGCCTTCATCTTGCCATCATCGTCCCAATCAAAGGTCGCTGGACTGATCGAGTTGCATAAACCGCAACCGATGCAAGCGTCATTATCAATTCGTACTTTTTTGCCCATACGAGTGACCTCCTATATGCCATTAATTATATGAAAGTCATGGTCATAATGCAACAATGCATAAAAGGCGAACATTTCTTTTTTTCTCTATCAATGAGACAATTTTTCATATAAAATACTTTAAGAGGTAGCGATCATTGGCACAACTGACGCGCACGGTTAAATATCGAACTTACCGTGCCAAGATTAAACAAATGGTAGACTCGCACCTACCTTCTGGTTTAGAAGAAGCCATTTCCGCACCTCAAGAAGCCAATAAACCTGATGTAAACGGAATTTCACGTTCTACAACGAGTCTTAATGTCAGTGAAATTATCCGAGCGACACAAGAAATCGGTGGGCAACCCATCGTCGATATGGAGATGGTCGAAAAGAAAATTAAACGCCGCTTCATCCTTAAGGTGGTGTTATCTTGTTTGGCTGCCGTCGCTCTTTTATTAATTCTATATATTATTGTCGTTTAAGGGGGAAAGGCCATAATGATAAATCGAATCAGCATTGCCATTGATGGCCCAGCAGCCGCTGGAAAATCCACCGTCGCGAAACTTGTTGCCGCGCGACTGGGATTTACCTATATCGATACGGGCGCGATGTATCGCGCCTTTACATATTTTGTATTGAAACGAGGCATCAATCCAAAGGATGAGCAAGCTTGTGACGCTTTAATTCCGGAAGTTCATATTCAATTAAAACCTGGGGGAGTAGTCTTGTGTAATGATGAAGATGTCACCCATGCCATCAGAGAAGTTGATGTATCAAGCAATGTATCCGATATCGCCTCATATAAGCAAATTCGTCTCGCGTTAGTCGATCAACAACGCGCGATGGCTAAAAATTCTTCCGTCGTTATGGATGGTCGTGACATCGGCACCTATGTGCTTCCCGATGCCGATATCAAGATTTTCCAAATCGCCTCCGTGGAAACGCGCGCCGTGCGCCGTTATGAAGAGAATTTATCGAAAAACATCGCCTGTACGCTGGAAAGCGTCGAAGAAGACTTACGCCGCCGCGATTATATCGATTCCCACCGTGATTTTGCCCCATTAAAGCCGGCTCCCGATTCAATTTTAATCGACACTTCATTTATGAGTGTGGAAGAAGTTGTCGAACGCATTATTGACATTATCGCTCGAAAGTTATCTGGATTAACAAAATGATTAGTGGCGTCCTAGCGATTGTCGGCAGCCCCAATGTCGGCAAATCAACGCTATTTAATCGTATTATTGGGGATCGCGTGGCCATTGTTGATGATGTGCCGGGCCTTACTAGGGACCGCCTTTATGGTCGCGCCAATTGGTTATTGAAAGATTTCCGCGTTATCGACACGGGCGGCATTCAACTTGAAAATGTGGGTTACCAAACTGAAATTCGTGCCCAAGTGACGATAGCCATCGAAGAAGCTGATGTCATCTTGTTTGTGGTGGATGGCAAGGTCGGTCTTTCACGCGATGACAACATGGTCGCCAAGATGCTTTACAAATCCAAAAAGCCGGTTGTTCTCGCCGTTAATAAGATTGACGATGGCCAATTTCTTGGTGATGTTAATGATTTCTATCAATTGGGATTTGGTGATCCGATTGCGGTTTCTTCCACCCATGGTATTGGGGTGGGCGATGTGCTTGACGCCGTCATCAAATTGATGCCCGATAAATTATTAGAGGAATATGAAGGCAGCATTTGTTTTGCCCTAATAGGTCGACCCAATGTCGGAAAGTCAAGTTTAGTCAATGCCATATTAGCGACTGACCGCGTCATCGTGAGTTCTGAAGAAGGAACTACCCGGGATGCGATTGATACCCCATTTAGGCGCGAAGGACGCGACTATGTGGTGATTGATACAGCGGGGCTCAAAAAGCGTGGCCGTATTTTTGAATCAGTCGATAAATATGCGGCGCTTCGAGCCTTAAAAGCCATCGATCGCAGCGATGTCGTCTTGCTTTTAATTGATGGGGAAGAAGGAATTCGCGAGCAAGATAAGCATGTGGCCGGTTATGCTTTTGAAGCCCACAAAGCGATAATCGTCGTGGTCAACAAATGGGATTTAGTCACCAAAGATCAAAACGCGATGGCCGATTTTTCGATTAAAGTGCGCGATGAATTTAAGTTTTTGGATTACGCTCCAATCGTATTTGTATCGGCAAAAAACAAAACGCGGATTAAAACGATTTTCGATAGTATCATTTTGGCTTATGAAGGATATACGACACGTGTCGCCACGAGTTTGTTGAATGATATTATTCAAGACGCACAAATTATGAATCCAACCCCACACTTCAATGGCGGTCGCCTCAAAATTTATTACGCCAATCAAGTCGATATCAAGCCCCCGACATTCGTTTTATTCGTAAATAATCCCGACTTTATGCACTTTTCATATAAACGATATATTGAAAATCGCCTGCGGGATACCTTCCATTTTGAAGGATCACCGATTCACATCATTACAAGGATGCGAAAATAACATGAAAATTGCCATCATCGGAACTGGAGCATGGGCGACGGCGCTGGCCCAAGTGTTAAGCGATAACGGACATAGTCCCTTAATGTATGGGATTGAAGCGAGCCAGGTCGAGGATATCAATCATTTCCATCGTAATGGGGCATATTTTGGACCGCTGGTGATTCACCCTTCCATCAAGGCCACAAGCGACTTATCGCTTGCGCTCAAAGAGGCAAAAGTGGTAATTCTTTGCGTGCCAAGTGGCGCGATGAGCAAGGTGTGCCTTACTTTAAACGAAGCTTTAGATCACCGGGTCACACTCGTTAACGCCACCAAGGGCTTTACTGATAAAAACGAGCGCATGAGCACGATTATTAAATCATCGATTAATCGTGAAAAGCGCTACCCGCTTGTTTCGCTAATTGGACCAAGCCATGCCGAAGAAGTAATCCAGCGGCATCTTACGGCGATCACGGCGACCTCAAAAAGCAAACGACGGGCCGCAATTGTCGCCACGATATTTTCAAACCCATATTTCCGCGTCTATATTCAAAAAGATGAAGTGGGCGCCGAAATTGGCGTCGCCATGAAAAATGCCATTGCCATTGCTAGTGGCATTATCGAAGGATTAGGGTTGGGCGATAACGCGCGGGCGGCCTTAGTCACGCGCGGACTATCAGAAATGACGATTTTTGGTCGTCATTTTGGAGGCAAACTTAAAACATATTTGGGTTTAACTGGTCTTGGCGACCTAATCGTGACCTGCTATTCATTCCACTCCCGAAACTTCAAGGCCGGCCTTGCAATCGGAAAAGCCGATGACGCCACAAATTTTTTAGCCACCAATAAAACGACGGTGGAAGGGATACGCGCTGCGAAGACAATTTATGAGTTAGCCTTAAAGCATCATATTGACACACCCATCGTCAATGCGGTGTACGCCGTTCTTTATGAAGGCGCTCAGCCAAGCATCATGATTAACAAATTGATGCAACGGCCTCTAAAAGAAGAATAATTCGCCTACAAGACGATATTATTTTAATTATTTACTGGCAAAACTATTGTTAATGGTTTCTTTGTGTGCTACTTTACCATTATCATAGGAGGAACATATGAATAAATTAGATCTAGTCAGCGAAGTCGCTCTCAAGACTCACTTGAGCAAAAAAACTGCTGAAGCGGCCGTCGAAGCCGTGTTTGAACTAGTCGAAAAGTCATTAGTGAAGGGCGTTCCCGTCAAAGTGTCGGGATTTGGCACGTTTGAAATCCGTCATCGCAAAGCCCGCGTCTATGTGAAACCGCGGACCACCAATAAGATTTCAGCGCCCGCCACCAAAGTCATCGCTTTCAAACCATCCAAGGCTTTGAAAGAAAAAATCAAATAAACTTGATATCTTGTCGTTAAGAGGACTCCGGTCCTCTTTTTTTATTTAATTATGACGATAATTCGTTTAAGATTGAAGCGATGGAACTCAGTGTATTTACCGACCTTGCCACGCTTTTTCATAAAAATGGGTTTCGCTTGTATTTAATCGGAGGCACCTCTCGTGATTATTTACTGAATTTACCGATTGATGATTTTGACATGGTTACTGATGCCACCCCCGCGAACATGGAAACATTTCTTCATGACGCTGATTATCGTTTTGCCCATTATGGCAACGTAAAACTGCGGTTCAATAATCACAAAATCGACATTACGACGCTTCGCCAAGAAAGTGGATATAAGGATTATCGCCATCCCCAGTCAATTCAGTTTGTGAGCGCTATTGAACAAGATTATGCGCGGCGCGACTTCACGATTAACGCTTTATATATTGATTCAGACATGAAAATATATGATTTTGCCGATGGCTTAGCGCACTTAAAGGAAAAGCGCATCGTGATGATTGGGGAACCATATTTAAGGATTCAAGAAGATCCTTTGAGAATTTTGCGAGCGCTGCGATTTCACATGCGCCTGGGCTTTGATATTGATGAACCATTAAAACAAGCGATCATTCACAATATCGATATGCTTGCATACATTACTCCCGCCAAGGTTAACGCCGAGATCAATAAGATGCTTCACATTGACGAAGAGCAAACAAAACATTTGCTTAATTCATTTGGGATACAGGAAGCCTATTGATTAGTGTAAGATATTTAATATGGAAACGACACTAGCCGCGGTCGATTACCGCTATTTATTACTCGAAAATTATAAACGAATGGGTTTGAGTGAACACCATCTCACCGCTATTTTACTAATTGATCATTTAATAACCCAAGGGACACCATTTGTGACGGCCGATTTATTGGCCTTAAAAATGACGCTGCCTTTAGATGATATTGACAAGTTACTAGTGGAACTTGTAAACATGGACTTGCTTGAATACGACAATTCCGGTAACACCATGAAAACAACGCTTAATCCGTTGAAGAAACGCTTATATCGCGAGTTTCAATTGACGGTCATCAAGCAAAGCGAAGAAAACGCCCGTGAAGAATTTGCGACTTCGATTAGCAATATCTATGCCTTGTTTGAAAAAGAATGGGGCCGGACTTTATCACCGTTAGAATTCAGCCGCATTCGCGAATGGATTAGCTTTGGATATCCGGACAATGTCATTATTGAAGCCCTTCATGAAGCTAGCACCAATCATAAGCAATCGATCCGTTCGGTCGATAAGATTTTATTAAAACGCACAGCTCGTAACGATGTCGCTAAAGAAGGCTATTCAGCGGTATCTGAGCAATGGGAAAAAGATATCGAAAAAACAATCGCCATCGCTCAAACAAAATGGCTTGATGATGACGAATGAAACGCTTACTCGCATTCTAACTTATTTTGATGAAATTCTTCCCGAGGCGGGTTGCGAATTAAACTATCGGCAACCCCATGAACTTTTAATCGCGGTGATGTTATCGGCCCAAACTCCCGATGCATCTGTGAATAGAGTAACTCCAATTCTTTTTTCCCGTTTCAATAGTGTTGAAGCATTGGCTCAAGCCGATCGCGAAGAAGTTGAAACGATCATAAGATCAATTGGCCTATTTAAAACAAAGGCTAAAAATATCATCGCGGCCATGAGGATGATGCAAGAAAGGTTTTCAGGAGCAGTACCAAGCGACAAAGCATTTTTGACCTCACTGCCCGGGGTGGGAATAAAAACGGCCAATGTCGTGCGCGCCGAGCTATTCCATATTCCCGAAATCGCTGTCGATACCCATGTCACGCGTATCGCTAAACGGTTAGGTTTTGTGAAAATGAGCGATGATGTGACGACGATCGAAAAAAAATTACGCAAACGATTGCCAATCGAACGCTATATTAAAACCCATCATCAAATGATTCATTTTGGCCGATATTATTGTCAAGCGCGGGGAATGAAGTGCGCTCATTGTCCATTAGTGGATATTTGCCGCGAAAAGAACAAGAATTTAGCGGTTGAAAAATAACTCATCAACCGCTTTTAAATAATCAAGTCGCGGCGTGAAACCCTCATTGATCTGAAAACCTTTTTCTTGTATAAAAGCTAACGGTATCGATTGTCTGATCGCGGTGTTTTTGAAGTTAATCACCTCTTGGGCTGGAAGGATGAAACTCGCCCCAAGCGTGGTGAAGCGAATGATAAAAAAGGCCAGGCCACCTTGGTCAATGACACGTTGAAGATGCTCGTATTGATGCAAGAAGATGTTGCTTAATGGAAACGAACTGGAAGACAATGTGCTTTTGGCTTCAAAGTCGAGATATTTGCCTCGATAAATGCCGTTATAGTCAGTCGTTGACTGCTTTTCAAAATAAGCGTCGGTGATGCGGGCACCCTTCGAATAATCGACTCTAACAACATTAATAGGCGTCGGTCTTTTCGTTATCAGGGCAATATTTTTCTCATTATAATAGTCATTTGATAGATTGAGATCATGTTCTAACGACATGCCACGATTAGCGGCAGTACTGACTAATCGGCCTGTTTTGGCCTTAATGGTTGGGGAAACGCTTCCAAGAGGATACTTAATCATTCAATGTATTCCCTGATTAACTTCTTGAAGTCAGAGGCAGTTACGTCCTCATCATTAACTAATTGTTTAATGATGGTGAGAACAGGGTCGGGGAGGTGGCGCATTTGTGTGAGCACCCTTAGGTATTGGTCGAAAATAATGTCTTGCCGTTTATAGCAACTTTTATATAGCTTGACAAGATTGCGGGCATCATCGAGGGGATTATGCATTATCCCATCAAATGAAAGTTCGAAAACCTTTAAATAGTTATTGAGCGACAAGGGATTGTTTTGATCATCTTTGATAAATTGGGAAAGGAACGACGATAAATCAAGGTGCTGTTTGACGATATGTTTGGCGATTGTTTCGTCGGCTTCCGGAGTGTGAAGTAGCGATTGCATGATAATGCGGACATCGTGAGTGCCAAATGTCACAAACGTTGTTTTATCAAACATCGAGCCGCAGTAATTTTTGATGGCTTGCAATGCTTCCCCATAAGTAATGCCCTCGCTTTCGAGTTGCTCTTTGGTGATGCCGGTCAACTTTTTGACAAAACTTCCAATTGAATTTTTGGGTTTGACATAACGCTTGATACCCTTGTATGTTTTTTGAATCGATCCATCGACGTTTAACACGGCTTTGACCGCGCCAAAAGCAATCATTTCATGGCTAAATTGCGTACCCTCGAGATCGAGAAATAATAGATGGCGGTGATGGTGAAGTTGACGGGTAAGTGCTTTCATATTTAACTTTTTCAGTATATCACTAATTAATAGGATGGCGTGGGCAAAAATAAGCGATTAAGCGTTTCTAAAATTGTAAAGAACCCTTAATTGATATATAATATCAACTCGAGGTCATTTAGCGCATGAGTTATAAAAACACCTTAACAAGCAGTGAAATATTGGCGAAAAAATTTCGGGCCAACGTCAAAGGCTACGATGCCGATGAAGTCGATGCTTTCCTTGATGGGGTGTTAGAAGAATTCCGTCACTACGAAGATTTTCTTAAAAACGAATTGCCCGCGCTAGAAAAAGATGGAGCAAAACTGGAGAGTCTCTCCAAAAAAAATCAAGAACTGGAAATCGAATTAGCGGTGCTCAAAGAAAAATTTAATGGATTAACACGGCACGATACCCTTGACGTGAATCAAAATAACCTCGAACTCCATAAGCGGATTAGCCTCCTTGAAAAGGCTTTATATCGATTAGGACAAGATCCGACAAAAATTAAGTAGTTGCCGACCCGGATGATTGCTGGCGTAAGCTAGAGGAAAGTCCATGCTCGCACGGGCTGTGATGCCCGTAGTGATTGTGCTAACGGAAACGATAACGTTAGGTATATGGGAGCATATAACGGCGGCGCAAGGCCTAAGTCGCAAGATATGGCGGCGCGCCTTAAAGTGCCACAGTGACGCAGTCTAGTAGGAAACTCTAGAATGGAACGCGGTAAACCCCACAAGCGAGAAACCCAAATTTGGTAGGGGAAGTTGATGAAGGGAAGCGAACCATCATCATCATGCAATGCATAGATAAATAATCGTCCTTGACAGAACATGGCTTACAGGGTCGGCTACTCAAAAAAAGAATTATGAATTTACCAAACAAAATTACAATCGGTCGCGTCGTGATGGTGGGAATTCTCATCATCCTTTTAGGGCTTCCTTATCAAGCTTTAAACATTCCAATTCCAATTTTATTTGGCGATATTAATTTAATTTATCTGATTGGGGTCATCATTTTTTTGATTGCCAGCTTTTCAGATTTTCTTGATGGCTACATCGCAAGAAAATATAATTTAGTTACTAATTTTGGCAAGTTCATGGATCCAGTTGCCGATAAAGTGCTTATCGATGCGGCATTAATTTTCTTAATGATTCGTCCTTTATGGGCCGCTCCAACGCAGATTACGGTGGCCCCGATTATCGTCATCATCTTCATCGCTCGCGATTTAATTGTCGATGCGATGCGTTTAGTGGCAAGCAGTCGTAAAATCGTGGTAGCCGCCAATATTTTTGGAAAACTTAAGACCGTTGCCCAGATGATGGCGGTCACATTCGTTTTTCTAAACGATTTTCCATTTTCATACCTAAATTTACCAGCCTTTTTAACAATTACGGATTTTCTCCTTTATATTGCGGCCGCTTTATCAATTACCTCGGGGGTCATCTATATTTATCAAAATAGAAAGGTGTTTCACGACTAATGGTTAACGTCGCTCATATTTTGAAATTAGCTAAAGCGAAGAAGTTGACGATTGGGGCGGTGGAAAGCCTCACCGGCGGCTTATTATTAGCGACACTGACTTCAGTTTCAGGGGCATCAAAGGTAATTAAGGGCGGACTAGTCACCTATACGCGCGAAGAAAAAGAAAAGCTCCTTCACATATCACATGTAAAAATCGCTAAATATGGCGTTATCAGCGAACAAGTCGCATTTGACATGGCAAAAATGGGGCGGTATCGGCTCAATGTCGACATTTGTGTGGCCCTAACCGGTAATGCCGGACCAAAAGTCATGGAAGAAAAACCTCGCGGTTTATATTACCTGGCGATTGCCACTCCTCATGAAGTCCAAGTCATCGAAGTAATTGCTGCGGGAACTCGCACCCAAATACGGCGCGCATGTGTTACTCGTGCCCTTGAAGAATTAGAAAATACTTTATTGAAGCAAGTCGCTTAACTAATTTTGAAATCAACTCCATATTAACTAATAGGAAGGTATATTTATGGCAAAAGAAACGAATGCGAAAGAAGTCGCTTTAGAAGAAGCGCTACGCGCGATTGAAAAGATGTATGGTAAAGGCGCCGTCATGAAACTTGGCGAACGACCGAACACCGATATCGATACGATTCCATCAGGCTCGATCGCTCTTGATTTCGCCCTTGGCGTAGGCGGTTATCCAAAAGGTAGAATCGTGGAAATATATGGTCCTGAATCCAGTGGTAAAACAACTCTGGCCCTCCATGCGATTGCCGAGGCCCAGGCACGCGGTGGCCGCGCGGCGTTTGTCGATGCTGAGCACGCGATTGATCCGGTGTATGCCAAACGGCTCGGAGTCAATATTGATGAACTGATTTTATCGCAACCCGATAATGGCGAACAGGCGCTTGAAATCGTGGAAATGCTCGCGCATTCTTCGGCAATTGATGTCATTATTGTCGATAGTGTGGCTGCGCTTGTCCCCCAAGCGGAACTCGATGGCATCATGGCCGATAATCAAGTTGGCCTTCAAGCGCGGTTAATGAGCAAGGCGATGCGCAAACTTGCCGGCGTCTTAAATAAATCTAGTTGTACAGTTATCTTTATTAATCAATTGCGCGAAAAGGTTGGCATTATGTATGGTAACCCCGAAGTCACTAGTGGCGGTCGTGCGTTAAAATTCTACGCTTCGGTTAGAATCGATATTCGTCGCGCGGAAGCGATTAAATTAGGCGATCAAATCATTGGCAATTCTGTCACCATTAAGATTGTTAAAAATAAAGTGGCACCTCCATTTAAATCATGCAAAGTCGACCTTATTTTTGGGGAAGGTTTTTCGAAGACCGGCGAAGTGCTTGATTTAGCGACCGATCTAGGTCTCATCAAAAAAATGGGTTCCTGGTATGAAGTCGATGGAACAAGGATGGGGCAAGGACGAGAAACAGCCAAGCAATTTCTCAAAGACAACCCCGAATTATTGAATCGTCTCATCGGACAAATAAAAACCGGCGAGACCATTTAACTAACAAGAGCCATCACGGCTCTTTTTTATTACAGGAAGTATTATCAAGATGGTGTAAGCATGATAAAATAACTTCGAGGTTACGTCATGGATTATCAAAAAAACTATTTATACTTCAAGAATCCACGCAAATTCAATGTGTGGTGGCTCATCTTTTTCCTTCTAGTCGCTGGTGGCCTTGGATATGTCACTTTTAGCGGACTCAATCCCTATACATTAATCGGTTATATACTATCCGGCGTTTTCTTATTGATTGGCATCGCCTTTGGCGCAATATTTCCGCTTCGCGTTCACATTAAGGATGGATTTATCGATAAGCAAGTGCGGAATGCCGTGGTCATGTTTGAAAAGATGGCCCTTGAGCAACTTAAAATCACACCTGTTGCCAAAGATGGTCTGAAAACCATCCGTTACTATGACTTTGTCGAGACGACCAAATATCAAGACATCGAAATTTTATCGCGCGTTGGCAGTGATGAAAAACGGCGCACGTCGCATTGCCGCTTGGTTTGTTATTTCTTTACGGAAAGCAAATTCATCACATATCACTACGAATTTTCATTAATTCGTCCGTGGTTAGCGGAAGGTTATACCAATTACTATTATTCAGAAATCGCTTCAAAAGAAGTTCATGAAGTGAACACCGAGAACAATCCTTACTTACAAATGGTTTCTTTTACGAAGAAATAAATAGCGATTCATCTCGATTTTTAAAAGATCTTGAAGACGTTTTATCGCGCTTGGATGATAAAAAACGCTGCGGCATCGCTTTTAACTATGAACCCATGCTCGCTAGCGTTTTACGATTGAACGCGATGAAGAAGTGCTTGAGGGTACGCTTGAAAACCGCCAATCGCTGGATTTGCGGGAAAGTGTATCCCGAAGTAATTGGCGATTTGGCTAATTATCGCGCCAAGATGCCAACACCCAATTGTCGCTATTATCTTGAAGGTGAACTCGTAATGACTAACGCTTCCAATACGCACCTTGGCGCCATCAAATTGTGGTTTTCATAAACCATTTGATTGACTATTTTAATTAGCAACACTTTCGATTGGTTTTTATTGGTTTTTATGACAATTTTTGCTATTGTATTTATGTATCAATAGATACTTAATATAAATTCAAAAATCGCCTCCATTAATTCAAGCTTTGCTTGTAACACATAATTAGAGAAATCCGTTTTTTTTGGACGGAACGATTTTTGGGTAATATGGCAATTGCCATTTTAAGTAATTTATCGGTCGGGTCATCACGACCAATTAACCACGAAAGGAAATAATTATGGTTACTCTATCTTCAATGGATACCGGGCTCTCGATTGCCCTCATAATTATCGCGCTTTTCGTCGGCATTGGCGCCGGATTAGTCATTTACGCTCTCGTGCCATTCTTCAAAGCGAAGAAGGCGATGAAACAAGCGACAAAGATTATCCGTGACGCTGAAATTCGTAGCGAACATATCATAAAAAACAGTCAATTAGATGCCAAACAGTTGACCTATGAGATGAAGCAAGAAGCCGAGCGCGAAATTAAGGAACGAAAAGCGGAAGTTGCTGCCGCTGAAAACAAATTGCTGCAACGCGAACAAAGTATCGACCGGCGCGACGTCGCCCTCATCAGCAAGGAAAACTTGCTCGAAGAAAAATCCGAATCATTGTCTAATCGTGTCAAAGAAATCGAAAAGAAAGAGAAGACACTTCAAGAAAAACTCGATTCGATCATTGCGGAACTAGAAAAAGTATCACAAATGTCCATCAACGAAGCCAAGAGTGAAATCATGACCCGCGTTGAAAACAAACTAAGCAAAGAAATTGCTATCTTTATCAAAAATAAAGAGGATGAAGCCAAGGATACGGCGCTCCAGCAAGCGCAAGAAATCTTAGGCATTACCATCAACCGCTATTCACAAGAATTTACGACCGAACGCACTGTCAGCGTCGTCGCCCTTCCAAGCGATGAAATGAAAGGTCGCATCATCGGTCGTGAAGGTCGCAACATCCGCAGTCTTGAACAATTATTAGGTGTTGACCTCATCATCGATGATACCCCAGAAGTGATTACCGTCAGCAGTTTCGATCCAATCCGTCGCGAAATCGCGCGCAAGACATTAGAAACGCTGATTAAAGATGGCCGAATTCAACCAAGCCGGATTGAAGAAGTCGTTGAAAAAGCTAAAAAAGAAGTTGATGAATCGATCAAGACCGCTGGAAAAGAAGCGGCATTCCGCCTTGGTTTACCAACGATTCACCCCGAGTTATTAACGCTTGTGGGACGCATGAAATATCGGACCAGTTATGGTCAAAACGCTTATGACCACATCATTGAAGTCGCTAAACTCACCGGCATTATGGCCGCTGAACTTGGCCTTGATCAAACGTTGGCCAAGCGCGCTGGTTTACTCCATGATATCGGCAAAGCAATCGACTTTGAAATGGAAGGGAGCCATGTCGAACTCGGCGCTCGATTTGCCAAAAAGTATGGCGAGCCCGATGTCGTCATCAACGCGATTGAAAGCCATCATGGCGATGTCGATGTCAAATATGTGATTTCAAACCTCGTGATTGCGGCTGATACCTTATCCGCAGCCCGACCTGGTGCTCGAAGCGAAACACTTGAAAATTATATTAAGCGGCTTGAACAGCTTGAAAAGATTTGTAAATCACACGAAGGCGTTGCCCAATCGTATGCGATGCAATCGGGACGCGAAGTGCGCGTCATGGTCATACCTGAAAAAATCGATGATGTCGCTGCTTATAAATTAGCCCATGACATCCGTGAACAAATTGAAACTGAGATGACTTACCCTGGCCAAATCAAGGTCTCGGTCATCCGGGAATATCGCGCGGTAGAAACCGCCAAGTAGGACATGAAGAAAATTCTATTTATTGGCGATATTGTGGGTCAAAAGGGACGGCAAGCCGTCTCTTTTCACCTTCCCGCACTAATAAAAAAATACAAGACCGATTTTGTCATCGCCAATGGTGAAAATGCCACACACGGCAAAGGATTGATTGAACATCACTACGATGCTCTTATCGCTGAAGGTGTTGATTGTATTACGCTTGGAAACCATTATGACGCCAAATCGGAAATTAGAAAGTATCTTGATGGGGCTAATGGACTAATTCGCCCATACAATCTCATGAACGAATATCCAGGCATTGGCACGATGATTTTTAAAGATCGCGACTGGTCAATCCGCGTGACTAATCTTTTAGGCCAAGCATTTATGAGCGAAGAAGTAGCTAGTCCGTTTGATAGTCTCAAAAAAATTATCGAAACCGAGGAGCAGGCCGATATTCATATCGTCGATTTCCATGCGGAAGCGACGGGCGAAAAATACGCCCTAGCCCATGCCTTTGCTGGATCTATTAGCGCCCTCATCGGCACGCATACGCATGTCCAAACGCGCGATGCCCGCATCTTAAGTGGTGGTACTGGTTATCTTTCCGATGTGGGGATGACGGGACCTTATCATGGCATTCTTGGGGTTAAGGCCGAGAACATCATCGCCAAATTGTGGCATCAAGAAAAGACGGTTTTTACCCTTGATGAACAAAAAGAGGCGCTATTTTCGGCGGTGTTATTACAAATCGATGAGACGACTGGTCACACGATCGACATCACGCCGATATATCTAGTGGAGAAACTTTAATGGCAATCATTATCAAAGAAATGCCCGACCTTAGCAAAGCGCGGTCCCGTTTGCATCAAAGCGTCACGATTGTTCATGATGAAATCGCCGTACCCGAACGGTTAAAAGCGATGGCTTTAGGTAAAACGTATTTTATTCGGACGTATGGTTGCCAAGCCAATGTCCGCGATGAAGAAACAATGCGTGGCTTGCTTGAAGAGGCGGGCTTTTCTAGCGTTGACAAGGAACAAGACGCTGATTTAATCATCCTGAATACATGCGCTGTTAGAGAAAACGCCGAAGACAAAGTGTTTGGAGAAATTGGTGTTCTTAAAGGGATTAAATCGACGAAAAAGGATATCGTCATCGCCATTGGGGGCTGCATGGTGCAACAAGCGCACATCGTCTCCACGATAATTGATAAGCATCGCCATGTCGATTTAATGTTTGGCACCCATAACATCCACCAACTACTCGACATGCTTGATGAAGTATATGTTTCGCGCAACCGCCTCATCGATGTCCCATCCATCCCTGTATCATCAAATGAAACGATGCCGGCAAAACGATTACATCGTTATAAGGCGTTTGTCAATATCATGTATGGCTGCGATAAGTTTTGCACCTACTGCATCGTACCTTATACGCGTGGCCGCGAACGGTCACGACCTAAAGAAGATATTTTAGCGGAATGCCGCCAATTAGTGGCCACAGGATATCAAGAAATCACGTTACTTGGGCAAAACGTCAACGCTTATGGCAAAGATCAACATGATGGTTATAATTTTGCCTCATTATTAAAAGATGTTGCGTTAACTGGAATTCCACGACTTCGGTTTACTACTTCCCACCCCTGGGATTTTTCCGCGTCTATGATCGAAGTGATATCGGCATACCCCAATATCATGAAAGCGATTCACTTACCCGTGCAATCCGGCAATAGCGCGATGCTCCGCTTAATGGGGCGTCGTTATACCCGCGAAAGTTATGTAGCGCTGGTCGAGCAAATGCGCGCCAAGATGCCCGATATCGCCCTGACCACCGATATTATCGTGGGGTTTCCCAATGAAACAGACGCGCAATTTAATGATACGTTAACGCTCGTGGAGCAAGTTGGGTATGATGGATGTTTCACATTTATTTATTCACCTAGGCAAGGAACGCCAGCCTCGCGCATGAAAGATGATGTTTTAACAAGCGTTAAACATGAACGGTTTGACCGGTTACTCATTGCCGTCGAAGCAAGTGCGAGGCACCACGCCGATGCCCTAGTGGGCACGACCCAATTAGTGCTCGTCGATGGCTATTCCAAGCGCAATAAACGAGTGTTATCGGGATATACCGAAGGCAATAAGCTCGTGCATTTTTCTGGTTCTAGCGCTTTGATTGGCGCGATTGTCAAAGTCAAAATAGTGGAATCGCATTTATATTCATTCAAAGGCGAATTAATCAATGACTGACTTTGAAAAAGCTTTACTCGAACTAAAAGAGGGACTATTCGATGTTCCAGAAGTCAAAACTTTCTTTAGTTTGCGCGACCAAATTCAAAATGATCCCGATTTGATGAAGTTGGATAAACAAAAACGCGATGCGCAACAAGAAATGGCCAAAGCCATCAATGATGATGCCCAGTATTTCGTTAAAAAGCAACAATATCTGCAATTGGAGCAAACATACGATAGCCATCCGCTGATCGTCAACTACAAGCAAGTAAAAGCCGAGGTTCATGCCTTATTAGAGCAAATTGTGGATATCCTCTCGACTGAATAGCGCGTTTTATCACTTGATTATGATAAAATTATTTCTTAAGCGATTGCTATGAAAACACCTTACACGCCGATGATGATGCAGTATCTAACCATCAAGGAAAAACATCCCGACACCTTGATTCTTTTTCGTCTTGGTGACTTTTATGAATTTTTCTTTGATGACGCGAAAATTGCCTCAAAAGAACTACAACTTGTCTTGACGGGAAAAAGTGCCGGTTCGAAGCAAAAAGTACCGATGTGCGGGGTACCGCATCATGCTATTAAAAGTTATATTGCGAAGTTAGTCAACCGCGGTTATAAAGTCGGGGTTGTCGAACAGCTGGAAGATCCGGCTTTAGCAAAAGGAATTGTTGACCGCGATGTCATTCAAATCATCACTCCCGGAGCATTTATTGATGTTCATGGAAGCGATAATAACTATATTTGCGCGATTGAAGATACCGGTATTTACTATGTCCTAGTCTACGCCGATATTACCACGGGCGAATTAGCTGTGGCCAACATCGAGCACGACTTATTTTCGCTTCAAAGCGAACTTGAGCAACTTCAGACAAAGGAGATCGTGGTTTCTAGTGGCTTTGATGAAGTGTTACTATCATCATTGCTTGAAGGAAGACGGCTATTAATTTCGCGGGAAGATGATGAAAGTGTTCCGCTTGATTACGAAGCGCTTTTAGTAACAATTAACGATGGCTTCCAAATGAAGGCCATTGCGAGGTTATTGCATTATTTAGAAAAAACGCAAAAGCGGGCGCTGACATATTTAAAGGCGGCCGTTCTTTTCAAAGCCAGCGCCACTTTAAAGATCGATTCTTTTAGCGCCGCTAATCTCGAACTATTAAGCTCACTTCGTAACAAAGAGAAGTACGGTTCGCTTTTATGGCTGCTTGATGATACCAAAACAGCGATGGGAACCCGTAAATTAAAGCAATGGATCACCCATCCAAGCGCCGACCTTAAACTGATTACCAAGCGGCAAGACATGATTTCTGCCTTAATTAATTCATTCATCGTAAAAGATGAACTAGAAAAATTGTTGGCCGATATTTATGATCTTGAAAGATTGATCGCCCGTATCGGCTATGGTAATGCCCATGGTCGTGATTTGTTGCAGTTAAAGCAATCACTTGGAAAACTTCCTTCCATGAAACTTGCTTTAGCCAAAATCGACGAAGAAAATTTCAAGTTATTAACTGATAAGTTTGAAACAATGGATGATACTTTCGCATTGCTTGAACAGGCGCTGGATGAAGATGCGCCTCTTTCAATCAAAGAAGGCGGCATCTTTAAGCGAGGATATCATCAGGAACTAGATGAACTTATTGACCTTGCGCGTGGTGGGCAAGCTTGGATTGGTAACCTTGAGTTGCAAGAGCGGGAAAAAACCGGCATCAAAAATTTAAAAGTCGGTTATAACAAAGTATTCGGTTATTACATTGAAATCAGCCAAGGCAATCTCCAATATGTTAAAAGCGAATTTGGTTATGAACGCAAACAAACATTAACGACATCAGAACGGTTTATTACCCCGGAACTTAAAGAAAAAGAAGCAGCGATATTGCACGCCGAAGAGCGCCGTCAAGCCCTCGAATACGAATTGTTTCTAGCGCTACGAGCACAAATTGCCAATGAAACAGCAGTTATTCAAAATCTTGCTGATCAAATCGGGGAAATAGATGCTTTATTATCACTGGCGACGCTTTCAAGTAAAAATGGCTATGTGCGGCCAACATTTAACAATGATCGCCTCATCAATATTGTAAAAGGCCGGCATCCCGTGATTGAAAAGGTCATGAAAGTCAATCGTTATGTCGCTAATGATATTGAATTTAATAAGGATACCGACATTTTGTTAATTACGGGTCCTAATATGGGTGGTAAGTCCACTTATATGCGTCAACTGGCGTTAATCGTGATTTTGGCGCAACTTGGATGTTATGTTCCGGCCATGTCCGCAAATTTAATGGTGTTTGATCAAATCTTTACGCGGATTGGCGCTAGTGATGACCTTGTCAGTGGCCAATCGACATTTATGGTGGAGATGAATGAATCAAATTATGCCTTACAACACGCGAGCAGCAACTCCTTGCTTTTGTTTGATGAAATTGGTCGGGGCACCGCCACTTATGATGGGATGGCGCTCGCGCAAGCAATCATGGAATACATCGCCGTTAAGATTCGTGCCAAAACGATCTTCTCGACCCATTACCATGAATTAACGACACTTGAAGCCAAACTTCCTAACCTTAAAAACATTCAGGTATTGGTTGCCGAAGAAAAAGACAAGGTGACGTTCCTATATCAAGTTGCTTCAGGCGCCATGAATAAGTCATATGGCATTAATGTGGCGCGGTTGGCCCATCTTCCCCCATCCTTGCTTGACCGGGCCAAAGAGATACTTAAGAGCCTCGAAAAGAATGGCCGCCCGACTTCCAATAAAGTCATGGAGGCTGAAGAACCAATCAACAATCCCTGGGTTGAAGAACTTGCTTCGCTTGATCCCTTAACGATGACGCCCATGGACGCCTTGAGGTTTTTATATGATTTTAAAAAGAAGATGAAGTAGTATGGGCAAGATTAATTTATTAGATTCATCGTTATCAAACATGATTGCCGCTGGCGAAGTAATCGAACGTCCTAGTAGCGTTATTAAAGAACTAGTGGAAAATAGTATCGACGCCTCGGCGACGATGATTGAAGTGGCGCTATATGATGGTGGGCGTCGCAACATCATCGTTAGTGATAATGGTGAAGGGATGGATCGAAGGGATGCCCAATTAGCGTTAAAGCGCCACGCTACCAGTAAAATATCGACCGAGTTTGATTTATTTAGAATTAAGACGCTCGGCTTCCGTGGTGAGGCGCTTCCTTCAATCGCTTCCGTCAGTCGTTTTCACATGTTGACAAGTGATGGCCAGAGCGTTGGCAGCGAAATCAGCGCGTTTGAAGATGAAATTGAGTGTCGTGACGCTTCAAGTAAGCAAGGCACTACGATCACCGTTGCTGAGTTGTTTTATAACACCCCAGCGCGTCTTAAATATTTGAAATCCGATTATATTGAAAACGCGAGCAGCTTAGAAGTCATGGCCCGTCTTGCTCTTGCTCATCCTTCGATCGCTTTTTCCTTCACGATTGATGAAAAATTACAGTTTAAGACCACGGGACGCGGCCAGCAACTTGAAGCTATCCTCAATATATATGGAGCCATGTCGGCGACTAATATGCTCCCCATAACCTTTGTTTGTCCTGATTTTAAAATATCTGGTTATCTTGGGAAACCCGATATTGCCAAGTCAAATCGCTATTACATCGTCACCCTTCTTAATGGGCGAAGCGTCTTTATGCCAAAAGTGCAAACGGCAATCATTGAAGCGTACCGCGACTTTTTAGCCCCCGTGCGTTTTCCGTTTGTCGTTTTAAACTTTGAAATTGAGCCCGCCCTCGTCGATGTCAATGTGCACCCGAGCAAACGCGAGATTCGCTTTTCAAAAGAAGAAGCATTACGACAGGTATTGCTTGATTTAATTCCCACCATTTTAAGCGGGACGCCGCTTTTGGCGGCGGCGCCACTAAATAAAGAAGGGCTAAATCGAAATGAACGATCAATCGTCGATGAACCACAATCATTATTGGAGACAGAAGTCGCTTATGGCCAATATTCCTTTGATGAAATTGCCCAATCGCAAAATATCAAGCCGTCATTAGTATTCCAGGCGATTGGCCAAATGCATGGCACTTATATTGTCGCTGTTGATGAACATGGCGGCTTTGTGCTAGTTGACCAACACGCCGCTGCGGAACGTATTAATTATGAAAAATTTAAACATCTTGCTTCAATAAATGAATATATAATTTCACCAATTGTTCCCCTGATTATCGACATGAAGCCCAGTGAAGATGCTTTAGTTACACCCGAACGATTAGCAGTGTTAAAACAAACCGGCGTACTCCTTGAACCATTTGGCATCCATTCGTATAAAGTCGTCGAAATTCCTATTTGGGCCAAGGAATTTGATGAGCGCCAATATGTTGAACAATTGCTTGATGATGTATTGCATCAAGATAAATTCGATCCATTAAAAATTCGCGATGAAGCAATTGCCATGAAAAGCTGCAAACGTAGTTTAAAAGCTAATCAAAGATTATCGATTGGAGAAATGCAGGCGCTGATTGATAAATTGCTAACTTGCCAACATCCTTACACCTGTCCTCATGGACGACCTACCATCGTATCGTTTTCAAAATATGATTTAGAAAAAATGTTCAAACGGACGGGTTTTTGAATGATTTATGTGATTACTGGACCAACCGGCAGCGGCAAATCATCATTAGCCATGACTTTTGCTAAGGCGATTAATGGGCAAATTATTAATGCCGATGCTTTTCAGGTTTACAAGTACATGGATGTGGGAACAAATAAGGCCACTGTCAAAGAACAAGCGGCAGTAAAACATCATTTACTCGATATCGTGGCACCCAGTGAGGGGTATGATGTCGCCTCATATCAAAACGCCACGCGCGCGATCATTTCTAAATTGAGCGAACAAAAGATTCCGATTATCATGTGCGGCGGAAGTGGTCTTTATATTCGCGCGACTTTATATGACTATGTCTTTCCACCGCAGGAACTAAAGACAAACAGCAATTACCAAGACCTAACAAACGCGCAACTTTATGACGAATTAAAGCGAATTGACAACGAAGCCGCGATGACGGTCCATCAAAATAACCGTCGGCGCGTAATGCGCGCCTTAGAAATTTATGCGCGAACCGGTCGTTCCAAAAGTGAACACCTGGCACTTCATCGTCCAAACCTTTTATATAACGCCCTATTTGTTGGTCTAAAGTATGAGCGAGACCAATTATATGCGCTCGTTGATGCGCGCGTTGATACGATGATTCAAAAAGGATTGATTGAAGAAGTAAAATCGATTGTGGCTCAATTTGGGCTTGAGGCCAGAGCGCTTCAAGCGATTGGTTACAAACAAGTGCTCCCTTACTTAAAAAATGAATGTACACTTGAACAGGCCATCGCCGATATTAAAACGGCAACGCGCCATTATGTTAAACGCCAATTTACTTTTTTTAATCGCCAATTACCGATGCATTGGTTTGACACTAAAGAAGAAGCCAAAGCATTTTTGTTAAGGGAGTTTCACCTCCATGAATGAGCGATTATCACGCTTAGAACCTCTTTTTAAGGAGGCAGGAATCAAGGCAATTGAAGCAGCAAGAATTGTCATTGTTGGTCTTGGCGGCGTTGGTGGTCCCTGCGCGGAAACACTTGTTAGAAGTGGTGTCAAGCATCTTTTAATAATTGATCATGATCTTGTGCAACCTTCAAACCTTAATCGCCAAATCCTTTATACAACAGACGACATTGGCAAAAAGAAAGTTGCTTGCGCTTACGCGCGTTTCACAGCGATTAACCCCGACATCTTTATGGAAACTTCGACTGACTTTATTGACTCCATTTCAATGCAAATCTTCAATCAATTCAAACCTGACTTTATTATCGATGCCATTGATTATATTTCAGGGAAGAAAGCGCTAATTGCTTATGGGCAAACTAATGGAATCCCGACAATCACAAGTCTAGGAATGGGCAATCGAATTAATCCCACTAAAGTTAAAATCGGAATGTTAAGCGAGACAAAGGGCGACCCATTAGCAAAAATGTTACGGCATGATTTACGACAACTAGGCATCAACATTAATCGTGTCCCGGTTGTCTATTCCGAAGAAATGCCACGTGTGAAAGCGCGACCAGTTGCTTCATACATGGCCGTTACTTCGACAGCAGGTCTTTTGCTTGCCAACTATATAATTGATAAAATAATTACGAGGTAATGAACATGGCTCTAAAACGAATTAATGAAATCGCTAAGAAACTTAATATTGCGGAGCAGTATCTGCTTCCTTATGGTCACTACAAAGCAAAAGTAGACCCCGAAATTTTTGAAACATTGAAGCATAAGCCTTATGGAAAACTCGTTTTAGTTACGGCCATCACGCCAACGAAGGCTGGTGAGGGAAAAACCACGACTTCAATCGCTCTTGTCGATGGACTCAATCGCCTCAACAAAAAAGCGGTCTTGGCGCTTAGAGAACCTTCTCTTGGTCCCGTCTTCGGCTTAAAAGGGGGAGCTACCGGTGGTGGACTTGCCCGTGTTGAGCCATCTGAAGATATTAACTTGCATTTTACCGGCGACATCCATTGTCTTACCTCATCAGTGAATCTTGTCTCCGCTATTATCGATAATCACATTTTCCAAGGGAATGAACTTGGTATTGATCCTCATCATATTGTATGGAAACGCGTCATGGATATGAACGATCGGGCCCTGCGTGATGTCGAAGTTGGCCGTGGTACCAATAATGGTACGCCTAGACCCGACCATTTTATGATTACGGTCGCTAGTGAATTGATGGCGATATTGTGTCTTGCCGACGATGCCGATGATTTCGAAAAGCGCACTAACGAAGTTATTGTCGCCTATACATTTGAGGGACGCCCCGTTCGCATTGGGGATTTAAGAATTTCTCACGCAATCATGAAATTAATGCGCGAGGCGTTTAAACCAAATCTTGTGCAGACACTCGAAAACAATCCCGTTTTTATTCATGGAGGACCGTTCGCTAATATCGCCCATGGTTGTAACTCGTTAACGGCCACAAAAATGGGACTTAAACTTGGCGAAATACTTGTCACCGAAGCCGGGTTTGGTTCTGATTTAGGTGCCGAAAAATTCATGGATATCAAATGTCGAGTTGGTGGCTTACATCCCGACGCTGCCGTAATCGTCACCACAATCAGGGCGCTGAAAATGCATGGAGGCGTCGCTTTGGAAAACCTTAAAGAGGAAAATGTCGAAGCCTTACTAACAGGAACGGCGAACTTAAAACGACATGTACTCAATATCAAGAAATTCCAAGTTCCATCCATAATTGCCTTAAACAAATTTGATGCAGATACTCCCCAAGAAATAAAAGCTTTAACCGATTGGGCATATCAAGAAGGGTATCATTTTGCGATTAATGACGCCTTTACAAAAGGGGGCGAAGGCGCGCTTTCTCTTGCCTCGAAAGTGATTGAAATATTAGAAACCACGAAGTCTCACTATCAGCCTCTTTATCCCCTCGATCTCTCGATAGAAGATAAAATAGTCAAGATTTGCAAGGATATTTATGGCGCGGGAAGTGTTGAGTTCTCCCAAAAAGCAAAGGATCAGATCGAGCAATATCGCTCATTAGGATATGACTCCTTGCCCATTTGCATGGCAAAAACGCCCCAATCACTGACAGATGACCCCACGGTTTTTAATGCGCCGACGGGATTTAAGGTGTCCATTCGTGAAGTTGATTTATCGGCTGGCGCCGGCTTTATTATTCCGCTTACTGGCGATGTGATGACGATGCCAGGATTGGGAAAAGTTCCCGGCGCTGTCAAGATGCAAGATGAACCATGGTAACCAATTTAAAGTACGGGCTCAACGATATCGTCGAGATGAAACGTCCGCATCCATGTGTCACTCATAGTCGCCTATTTAAAATTATAAGAGTGGGAGCGGATATTAAGTTATCATGTCAAGGCTGCGGCCATGTGGTGATGATGACGCGCGATTTATTTAACAAACGCATTAAACGAATCGTGACTGTAAGCCCTGATATTCCAAAAGAATAACAAGACTCCTACTAATATGTAGGAGTTTTATTTCGTGATTGAACTGATTCATATATCAAAAGTTTTTGGTTCGGGGCCAAACGCATGCAAAGCACTCGAAAATGTTAATCTAACATTTAATTCATCCGGTTTAGTCGTGATTATGGGTCCATCGGGTTGTGGCAAAAGCACATTATTGAACATCATCGCCTTGCTTGATCGACCCACTAGTGGCAAATACGAGTTATTTGGGAAGAAAACAAGTGAGTTTTCTAATCGTCACATTGAAAGTCACTATAAAAACACGTTTGCTTATTTATTCCAACATTTCTATTTGCTGGAAGGATTTTCCGCGTTTGATAATGTCCTGCTGCCCTTAATAAATGATGGCTATTCACTTGATGAAGCGCGCTATCGAATTCCGGCTTTATTTGCCACTTTTGGCATCGCGCATTTATTGAATCGCCCCGTAGAGACATTGTCAGGAGGAGAATCTCAGCGCGTCGCTCTATTGCGCGCAATCGCCAAGAAAAGTCCAATCATCCTAGGTGATGAACCCACCGGCGCCCTCGATTCGCGAAATGGTGTTTTACTAATGGAAACATTGAAAGAAATTTCGAAGCAAAAACTAGTGATCATTGTTACTCATGATCGCCAATTGGCTCTAAGTTATGCCGATCGAATTATCGATATGGACAATGGTCAGATTGTCAAAGACCAAGTAATTAATATAACTCCCGCGCTTGAATGTAAGGCCAGCCATAAAAAAGCACCTGCAATAATAAAGACGTTTCTTTGGAAATTTATGATGCTCGCCCGAAAAAGTTTAACGTGGTCGCTTATCTCGTTAGTTGTGGGAATCATCACGACTATATTAACGATTGGAATGGCGGAGGGCACCTCAAATCTTTGCCGTGATTTACCGCTTGAAACAGCCGACGCGCGCATCTTTTATTTCAGAACACAACATGTCCTTCCTCTTGAAAACACACCATTAAATCTAATAAGTTATGAGCGCCCCTTAATGAGTGAAGCCCAACAGGTAGCATCTTCATTTCCAGAAAGTTATCTCGACGTTTCTTTCAAAGGCTTGCTTGGAGAATTAGGAACATTATTTGTTGATGGTCAACCATTGACAAGCGTCCAATTGATACCACTGATCATAGATGAATTATTTGACAACTCATCGTTTGACACGATTTATATGAATAAACCAGCCGCGGATATTATATGTTCTAAGCGCCTAGACCAAGAAAATTCCTTAAAAATAGATTATCAAATAAATTTGGAAACAAAATTTGTTTTGGATGATGAACGCGTCATTCGGGATGCCTTCGACATTCATCACAAATTTATGAAGATCAAGGAAATCGATGATCGCCGTTTCAATCAGGAAGCGATTGTCTTTTATGATTACTTTGCTGCTAAAAAATGGCTCGATAACAAGGTTTTGCCAAACCTATCAGCAGCGTTACAAACAGAAATCAGCTGGTATCGCCGTTTACTGATGGCGACACCATTTGAAGCAATCACCAACCTTGAATACATGCTTATCTTAGCAAACGATGAACAAGTTAAAGACATGTATGATCGTTTGCCAGAAGATGAACGTTATTCTTGGTCGAGCGCTTATATTCAAGAACGTGAAATTTTAGGTGCACTGACGACCACGATTAATTTGGGACTTAGCTTTTTCACCGCCATAAGCGCCCTTGTTAGTGTCATCATGATGATGCTTACGATGGTGCACATTATGGCAATATTTCGGCGACGCTTGGCCATTATGTGGCAATTAGGAACTAATTTTAAGCAATTAAAACATCTACTTATAAGCATTGGACGATTTCAAGCTTTAATCGCCTGTGCTTTATCTGTTCTAGTGACGCTAGTGTTGCAACCTTTGTTAAATAAATTGTTTGCCAAAATCGTGCATTTTAACAATATTATTGCAGTTCCTTGGAAGTCATATCATCAAATCGTATTGGGATTGCCGATTTTAATCTTTTTAATCGTGTTTATCACTAGTGAAATAACAACGAGATTAGTGATGCGGTCATTGGCCTCAAAAAATTTAATTGAGGAGTTGCGGGATGCTGATTGAGGCAAAAGGATTATCGAAAAGTTTTTTAAATAATAGAGTGTTAAAGGATATTAATATTCATTTTCCCCGCAAAGGTTTAATTGGTATTTTTGGCCGTTCTGGTTGTGGCAAAAGTACGTTATTAAAAATTATGGCGGGATTACTTGATTTTGATGGCTCCTTAAGTGTCAATGACTGTCAACTGGATCAAATGGATGTGCTTGAACGCTTAGAGTTCCGCCAGCAACATATTGGTCTACTATATCAATCCTATCGGTTGTTTGAAGAAGAAACGGTAGCGTGGAATATCGCCCTACCGCTCCATATTGCGGGGATAAATCATAAAAAAAAGATCCTTCGTCACGTAAATGAATGGATGAAACGCCTTGGGTTGGATGGTTATCAAAATAAACGTGTCAAATATCTTTCCGGGGGCGAAAAACAACGAGTCGCGTTAGCCCGCGCTTTAATTAGGCAACCACGGATTGTGCTAGTTGATGAACCAACGGCGGCGCTAGATGATGCTAATAAGGAAGCAATATTTGATATGTTCAATCGTTTAAAAGGGCAGCGGCTTCTAATCGTTGTCAGTCACGATATACATTTGTTAGCCAAACATTGCGATGATATTTACGAAATGGATGATGGGCATCTAAATTCCCATCCCATAAATCACCACTCCAAATGGGGACCAAAATTTATCGATCAACGCCTGAAAAACAAACAATTCGGCCATCTTCCATGGTCATTTTGCTTTCGTCACGCCCTCCTTGATTTCAAAAGCCATAAATGGCGTCATCTTGCCGGACAAATCATGCTGTTTGTTGCTTTGCTAGGCACGGGAACAGGGACTCATCTCACCACTTCAATTGAGACGAAAATGATGGGAACGCTTGCGCAAATGGTCGGGGATTCAGGAATGCAAATAACAGCGCCCTCTTCACAAGTTAGTTATCTTGATGGTGTATACGGGGCCGATTATGATGAAGTGGTTGCCATTAAGGACCGCTATCGCGATTATTCAAGTGGCGTGGGCGTCTCCTATTTCACGAACGTGGATACCTTATTTACCGATCGCAATGATGTTTTTATTAGCGATGTTGGACCAATCGTCATTTTACCCAGTTTTACTGCGCGCCTCTTCAGCCAATATTTATTATTTCAAGATTTGAATCTTAATCCTTGGACTTTAGAGCTCGATGAAATTGCCCTCGCGCTTCCAGAAACCGATATGAATCTGTTGGCGGCAAAATTATATTGCGCAAGTCAACCTGATGCGATAAACTCGATACTTAACACACGGAATATTTATATTGGCCTAGGAGTATCCAATCGCGATTGGGATTACGAAGATGAACAAATGTGGCGTTTAGCACAAGTTTATGAGTCCGAACAACCACATGTAATCCATAGTCATCATCTGTTTAATCAATCGCTGTTTGAAACGTCAATGCGCCTACCCGGCACGACCAATCTTGAAGGGGGATTAGCACGACCATGGTATTTAAGAAAATACTTTACATTAATTACAAGCAAACCTAATTTGTTAATGGAACAAATCGTTTGCGACTTGACACTTTCAAGTTATCGCTTTGATTATGTATCTGAAGTGGACTACTCGTCATTTTGCTCAAGGCATGGTCGATGTCCGCTTGGACGGATTGGTGTTTTCGTCGATCCCTATCTGACTTTGCCGCTTCCCGATATCCATTATATGGTGAGGGCGGAACCGAATCTCGGTGATTGTATTATTTCTACTGATGGTGGCTATATGGTATATCCGGAAGCCATGTTTGGTGGTTTTGCCCATGAAACATTTTTTACCTCATCAATGGACACAATGGAGCAAATAATTGATTGGTTGACCTTTGCTCCTGTCGGTGACAATCTATCAGCGCTTCCCTCAATGAGCGCCCGTGGTTACTTTAAAGATCAATCTCAAAGTTCGGTTCGTTTATTGCCTTTTCCACAAAGGAATTATACGGGAAATCAACCAATGACCACCGAAGAGATAGCCATATCTTCGGGACTAGCGCAGCACTTCTTTCCAAATATGAATTCCATCGATAAAACATTATTTATTGGAACGAGATTCAGTAATTTCTCAAGCGATGAAAAGACGATATCAGAATTTGCTGTTTATCCTTCAAAGATAACCGCGCTGATTTCTGATGAGCGTCTGGCGATTTATGGTTGTCCGTTTTGGTCGATCAACTATTTTAGGGACCGCCTTGGTATATCGAGCGCCTTTTTAAGGCCTCGTCTTGCCTATTTTTCAACCGAAGAAGAGCACATGTCGGCCATCGGCGCGCGTCTTACCAGTACATTTCCTTATTATGAAGTTAGATACCCTCAAAAAGAAATGAGAAAATCAATTAATGAAATTAGTAAAAAAATAACGATCGGCATCATTCTATTAGCAAGTGTATGCAGTTTAAATGCCGTCTTACTGGCCTCCTATGTAATTCATTTATCGTGGCATGATATGGAAAAAGATCGGCGTTTGCTTTTTGAGCTGGGAGCACCCCCCAATCAGATGCGCCAATTAGTGGTCGCGCGGTTAGCTATCATCTTGGGCACTGCTCTAGCCATGGCCACGATTCAATTAGTGGTTATCGCTACATTAATTGAACGAATCCTAACCGATTATTTTGTTATATCGTGGCATTTTATCTTTCCGTATCAGGGTACAATCATCATGATTACGTTGGGTATTTTGATGTTTGGAATATTAATAATATTCAACCAAGTGACACTAAAAAAATTCACAATTGCTAATATTTGAATTTAATCGATTAATTTGTAGTAATTGATTTGGATAAGTTGTATAGTATTTCAGTAAGCGAAAATTAATATGCTTACGAAGCAAAATTCAGAAAGGTTTAGGTTTCGATGAAAGGTTCAGTCAAAATGTTCAACAAGGACAAGGGCTACGGCTTCATTCGCACAGAAGATGGCAAAGATGTCTTCTTCCACTACAGCGAACTTGTCATGGACAACTTCAAAACCGCCCAACCGGGCGAAGAAGTTGAGTTCCAAGTTGAAGAAACAGATCGTGGTCCTCGGGCTACGAAGATTAAAAAAGTTTAATCAACAGTTAACTTCAAACAAAGAAAAGTCGCTACGGCGACTTTTTTCTAATAAGAAAACAATTTATAATTTATCGGTAGTAAGGAAATCTAAATGGGATTAAAAGCAGGTATCGTAGGGCTGCCAAATGTTGGGAAATCGACGCTTTTTAACGCCTTGGCGAAAGCAAATGTCGAGGCTGCTAATTATCCGTTTGCAACGATAAATCCGAATACAGGTGTTGTTGCAGTGCCCGACAAACGCGTGACGGCCTTGTCAAATTTATTCAAACCAGATCGAACCATTTTTACCACAATTGAGTTTATCGATATTGCGGGTCTAGTCAAAGGCGCGAGCAAAGGCGAAGGACTTGGCAATCAATTTTTAGGTCATATTCGCGAATGCGACGCGATTGTGGAAGTCGTACGCGTGTTTTCCGACCCCAATATTATTCATGTTGAGACCACTATTGATCCGTTGCGGGATATTGAGATTATTAATCTCGAACTAGTATTTGCCGACCTCGATTCTGTCAATCGGCGCCTTGATCGCGTGGGCACAAAAGCGAAGACGAGCAAAGACCCACAAGCTGTCCTCGAAGTTGAAGCGCTCACAAAGGCCAAGTTATTACTTGATGCTGGATTGCCTGCTCGTAGTGGTAATTATAGTAAATTTGAAGGTGATTTTTTACATAAAGAAATGCATCTTTTGACGATGAAACCGATAATCTATGTTGCTAATGTTGGCGCAGATGAACGGGCGGGAATTGAAGAAACAAGCGCCTATCAAGAACTTAATAGTTACGCTCTTAATCATAAAGCGGTGATGATTCCAATTTCATGTGAAATCGAAGCTCAAATCGCTTCCCTTGATCCGGTGGAACAAAACGAATTCTTAGCGTCGATTGGGGCGACGATGTCGGGCCTTGATTTATTAGTGATGGCAACCTATAAATTATTGAATTTGGGCACGTTCTTTACCGTCGGGGCCGACGAGTGCCGCGCTTGGACATTTAATCATGGCATGCGGGCGCCCCAATGCGCTGGGGTCATCCATAGCGACTTCGAACGTGGTTTTATTAAAGCGGAAGTATATCATTATGATGATATAATTAAATATAGAAGCGAATTAGCCCTGAAAGAAGCGGGAAAGATTCGCCTTGAAGGGAAGGATTATATCGTCAAAGATGGCGATGTCATGTTTTTTAAATTTAATGTATGAGTACTTATCGGATTGGCACTAGTCGCGATATCCATCGCCTTGTCCCCGATCGACCATTATGGATCGGAGGTATTCTTATACCATTTGAACGTGGATTTGAAGCCCATTCGGATGGCGATATCGTGCTTCACGCTTTAACAGAGGCACTACTTGGCGCCTTAGCGCTTGGTGATTTAGGAACGCATTTTCCAAACACCGATATGAAATACAAAGATCAATCATCGTCATATTTTGTTAAATACGCCGATCGAAAAGTTCGCGACGCCGGATTCATAATTTGTAACATCGATATTCAAATCACGATGGAACAACCAAAATTAAATCCCTATATTCCCCAAATGATTGCTTGCATTGCCACGATTCTTTCATTGGCGCCTGATCAAATATCCATTAAAGCGGGAACAAACGAGGGATTGGGTTATATCGGTCAAGGACTAGCCGGCGAGGCGCAATGCGTCGTTCTAATCGAAAAGCAGACACACCTAATTTAAAGGAATCATCATGGATTTTGTAATTAACATCAAACAAAAAGTGTTGCAAGCGCTTCAAAAAATTGGCGTTTCGCTAAAACTTGAAGATATCGTCATTGAAACTAGTAAGGATCCGCTTCATGGGGAATACGCCACTAATGTCGCCATGCAATTAGCGCGCACATTAAAAACCGCTCCTCAAACAATTGCCGAAAAGATCGTTGCTAACCTAGATCCTGATGTTTTTTCAAAAGTGGAAATCGCCGGTCCGGGATTCATTAACTTCTTCATGAAACCGGAAGATATGAGTGATATCATTCAGAAAATTATTCATGCCGGGAAAAAATACGGAAGTAGCGATATTGGAAAAGGACAAACCGTCAATGTCGAATTTGTCAGTGCCAATCCGACCGGGGCGTTGCATTTAGGTCACGCTCGCGGGGCGGCCTTGGGTGATGTCATTGCCCGATTATTGCAAAAAGCCGGCTTTAAAGTTACGAAAGAGTTTTATGTCAACGATGCTGGCGCGCAAATCGATAATCTTGGGAAGTCCATTTATGCTAGATATCTACAAGCCTTTGATGTTTCAAGCGATTTACCAAAAGACGGATATTATGGAGCAGATATTATTGAAATTGCCCAGTCGATTAAAGAAGAAGTTGGCGCCAAATATGTTAGTTCATATGATGAAGCCTTTTTTAAAGCACAAGGCATTAAGCGCGAATTACAACGCATTCGAATGGATCTGGAATATTTCCGCGTAAACTTTGATGTTTATAGCCATGAGACTTCGATTCGAACGACTGATAAAATTAAGCGCGTATTTGAAAAGCTTGACCCGTATGTTTATCAACAAAATGGTGCGACTTTTTTGAAGACGAGCACTTTCGGCGATGATAAAGACCGGGTCGTTATTAAGAGCGATGGTAGTTATACTTATTTCTTGCCCGACATTGTCTATCACCTTGATAAGGCGGAGCGCAATCATCGTTATTTAATCGATATTTTAGGAGCCGACCATCATGGATATATTTCTCGGATGCAAGCTGCCTTATCGATGCTTGGATTTCCTAGCGACACCTTAACGGTCGAGATTTTACAAATGGTGCGTTTAATTAAAGATGGTCAGGAACTCAAAATGAGCAAACGGACCGGTGTTGGGGTTACTTTAAGAGAACTTTGTGATGAAGTGGGCGTTGACGCGACTAGATATTTCTTCGTGGCGCGCGCGGCGAGTTCCCATCTTGATTTTGATATGGATCTAGCGGTCACCACGAGCAATGCTAACCCTGTCTATTATGCCCAGTATGCGCATGCGCGATTATCGAGTTTATTAAGCGCTGGGGCGGACATTGGCATCGATGAAGCTGGAATTGGACTCAGCACCGATGAAGAAAAATTATTATTGCGCCACCTTGCGAGCTTTGGGTCAGAAATTAGCGATGCAGCTATTTCTAAGGCACCTTATAAAATCACTAATTATGTGCAAAAACTTGCAACTTTGACCCATAGTTTCTATACTATATGTCGTGTTGTCGATAAAGAAAATATTTCTTTATCACAGGCGCGACTTGGACTAGTTAAAGCTAGTCAAATCGTACTTGCTAATGCCCTCGAATTACTTGGCGTTAGCGCACCAACAAGAATGTAATCAAAGGGGATTAGATATGGCTAAAAAATCAATGTTAGACGTCGCTCATGAGTTTGTCGTTGCCCGGGGCGAACCCGTGTCATTTAATGATATCTGGCATGAAGTACTCAAGGAGTTACCGGAAACTTCCATCGATCGCAAATCGCGTTTTTATACCAATTTAACGCTTGATGGCCGCTTTGTCGCTCTCGGTGGCAATATGTGGGATTTACGGATTAAGTATTCGTTCAAAGAACTATATGATGATGTGCGTGGCGTCTTCCGCGAAGTCGAAGACATCGAAGAAGAAAAAGAAATCGATCCATTTGAAGAACCGGAAGAAGAGCTTCTTGGCGAAGAGATCGAAGAAGAAATTGACGATATCGAATTAAAAGAAGAAGAATAAAATTTCTTAACAAAGGAGAACAAACATATGCCATTAGTCAGTATGAAAGAAATGTTGATTAAAGCCCGCGAAAAGCAATACGCGGTCGGTCAATTCAACATCAATAATTTGGAATGGACCCTTGCCATTTTAGATGAAGTCGAAGCATTACAAGCGCCCGTTATTTTGGGAGTAAGTTCTGGCGCCGCCAAATACATGGGTGGCTTTAATGTCATCGTCGGTATGGTCAAAGGAATTTTAACAGACCGCAAAATTACAGTCCCTGTTGCTCTCCATCTTGATCATGGTGAAGGATTTGACATTTGCAAAGCGGCGATTGATGCTGGATTTACGAGCGTCATGATTGATGCCTCGCACTATCCGCTTGAAGAAAACATCGCCATCACGAAACAAGTGGTCGAATATGCCCACGCCCGTGGCGTATCGGTGGAAGCTGAACTTGGCCGCGTCGGTGGTCAAGAAGATCTTGTCGTCGCTGAAACGATGTACGCCATTCCCTCTGAATGCCAACTACTCGTCAAAGAAACCAACATCGATTGTTTAGCGCCAGCGCTTGGTTCGGTCCATGGTCCATATCAAGGCGAACCAAAACTTGGGTTCAAAGAGATGGACATCATTAACAAATTACTCGGTCTCCCCCTTGTCCTTCATGGAGGATCCGGCATCCCTGATTTCCAACTCCGGATGGCGATTGAACGGGGCACGGCTAAAGTTAATGTGAATACCGAGTTACAACAAGAATGGACGGCGACAGTCCGTACCATCTTAACTAAAGACGCGAAGGTCTACGATCCTCGTAAAATCATCGGTCCCGGTAAAGAAGCGATTCGCAAGGTGGTCAAAGCTAAATGCGATGTCTTCGGTTGTACCGGACAAGCAAAATAAGTTATAATAAATCCTTGGCTCGTCCAAGGATTTTTATTAACCAAAGGAGTTTGCTTGTGAGCCATTCTCTATTATTCGATTTAATTAAAAAATACGACAACATCACTATTTTTGGCCATGTTTTTCCCGATGGTGATTGCTATGGAAGCCAAATTGGTCTTAAAGACGCCATCAAGGCGACTTTTCCTCAAAAACAAGTTTTTGCGATTGGGTCGGGATTCGTTCCGTTTAAACAATTAATTTCAGAGATGGACCAAGTTTCTGATGAACTTATCGCCGTTTCGTTAGCCATCGTCGTTGATGTTGGTGATGTTCCCCGGATTGAAGATCAACGGTTTAAGATGGCGCAATGCGTTTTCAAAATCGATCACCATATTCCCGTTTATGATTTTGGACATCACGCTTGGATTGATACCGACGCCTTGGCGGTTTCCTTAATGATTGCTCGCTTTGTTCGCTTATATCATATGAAACTTACGCCAATGGGCGCGAACGCTTTAGCGTTAGGATTAATCACCGATTCGGGACGCTTCTTGTTTGGACAAGTAACTGGTGAGACATTTTCATTAATGAGTGATTTGATTGGCTTTGGAGCCACACTACCAGATATTTACCGCATCCTATATGAAAAAACATTTGAGCAAATGGCATTTCAAAGTTATGTCTATCAGCATTATGAAACGAATGATGCGGGCTTAATTTATGTAATTTTAACCTCTGATGAGTTAAAGAATTTAGGAATCACAGCCGAACGGGCCAGTTCCAAGGTAAATTTATTGGCCAAAGTCAAAAATTACCATATTTGGACTTTTTTTGCCGAAAGCGCGGAGGGCTATCGCTGTGAAATACGGAGTGATGGCATCGATATTCAAGCAGTCGCCTCTAAATTCGGCGGAGGCGGGCATCAACAGGCTAGTGGTTGCCTCCTAAAATCCAAGACTCTCATTCCCAATGTAATTGATGAATTAGTTATAAAATTAAGAGAGCATGCCTGATTATGTGGGAAATGGAATTACAAGAAGCGCTTGCGGCGGCCTCGCTTGCCGCTGGCACGATTATGGAAATATATGCGCGTCCATTTGAAGTAACCATTAAATCAGACGATTCTCCCGTGACTATTGCTGATCAAGCGGCCGATGAAATTATTAGTAATTACTTAAGGTCAACGTTTCCCAATCATGCTTTTTTAACGGAAGAATCAAATGATGATTTGACAAGGTTAAATAATGACTATGTGTGGATTATTGATCCGATTGATGGCACTAAGGATTTTATTGCTAAAAATGGCGAGTTCACCATAAATATCGCTCTTAGTTATAAGCATGAAATCGTTGTTGGCGTAGTTATGCTTCCCGCGTTAAACGAAGTGTATTTTGCCTCGAAAAGTCATGGTAGCTATAAGCAAACCCCCCAAGGCGTTAAACGCATTCACGTGAATGACAAAATCGATGACTTGACCGTGCTTTTCTCTCGCTTCCATGTTAACGAAAAAGAACGAGCTTTAGTCGAAAAACATCGGGATAAGATTAAACATACGGCGACATTTGGCAGTTGCTTGAAAGCATGCCGCATCGCGTCAGGACTGGCAGAAATAACTTATCGCTGCTCTGGTGGCACCAAAGAGTGGGATACGGCCGCCAGTCAAATAATCGTGGAAGAAGCCGGAGGTCTATTTGTGACCCCATCAGGCGCGCGCTTAACTTATAATCGTAGCGATGTTTATAACCGCGACGGGTATATAATAGTAAACCGCCGCGAAAACATCTTGCTTTGAAAGGACACTCCTAACTATGCGCAAATTTGTTAAACTTCTGACTATTCTTATCGTTCCAATAATATTATCGGCTTGTGATTCATATTTTCCGTCATCAACGAGCACATCGATGGAAACAATATCACTGGTTGATTCAAATAGTGAAGTTACTACTTCTACAACTAGCGTTGAAAACACTTCCCTTAGTGAGTCTTCCACTATTAGCGAATCCACGACTTCAAGTTATTTTAGTGAAACGATTAGTGAATCGACCTCGTTATTTCCTAGCGAACCAATCAATGAAATAACGAATCTTGATTTTTTCAATCTTAACGATTTCCATGGCTCGGTTGCCTATAATTCCGATAACGATGAACCCGGCATTAGTCGTCTGGCCCGTTATTTTTCAGTTAAAAAGGCGAATAATCCCCAAGGGACAATCATCACTTCAAGTGGGGACATGTGGCAAGGTTCCGCCGATAGCAATATTACGAAAGGTCGCCTTGTTACCGATGCCATGAACTTAATTGGATTTGATGCGATGGCGCTTGGCAATCACGAATTTGATTGGGGCACCGATTATATTCGCACTAATCGCGATATGGCCGACTTTCCATTTTTAGGCGCCAATATCATTGAACGCGCTAGTGGCGAGGTGGCAGATTTTGCCGATAGTTATACGATGATTGAACGCCAAGGCGTGCGCATTGGAATTATCGGCACGATTGGCGCTTCTCTCGAAAGTTCGATCATGCCTTCGATGGTGGCCGATTATGATTTTCAAGACATTACAACCCATGTAATAAGCGCTGCTAATGAACTTGAAAATCTTGGGACGCACGTGACGATTTTGTTAAATCATTATGCCGATGTCCCCGCAGAAATTTTATCGTATGTCGATGTTGTGTTTAACGCCCATTCCCACTCACTCCAATCAACGACGAGTAATGGCGTTCCCTTACTTCAAGCGCGTAGCAATGGAAAATCGGTCGCCACAGCGCGCCTATCGTATAATCGCTCATCAGATATCGTTACCGTCCTTGATTATGGCGTTGATGATTATATTATTTATGATGACTACCAAGAAGATGTGACCATGGCTAGTTTATATCAAACCTATTACGATGAGGAAATCGCCACGATCAAAGATGAAGTAATTGGCACAGCCACAAGTAATTTTGGTTTCCCCAATATTGGAAATTTAGCTGTTCAAGCGATGTTAAATTTTGGAGAAACTTACGGCGCAATTGCCGCTTTTCATAATTCGGGTGGTGTCCGTTCATCAATTGCCGCGGGTATGGTTACTTATGGAGATGTATATAAAGCCCTTCCTTTTGATAATGACCTGATTGTGCTTGAATTGACCGGTTATGAATTGAAAGAATGGCTTGGTAATGGTGGCTATGTGGCCGGGATTGATTCGTCTAATCGGATTGAAGCAACGGGGCAACTGATCGTCAATAGTGCCACCTATAAAATAATTACCATTAATTATGTATCGGAAAACATTAATTATTATCCTCATGATGTCTTCAGCGAATTTAATACATATGCTTATGTGCGCGACCTTGTCGCCGAAATGTGGCGCAACGCGGGTACGCTTAACCCATCCGATTATCAATAGGAGTCACTATGAACAAGAAATTACCAGGCTTATTAGTTATTCTGACAGGATTGATGATTGTCACAAGCTGTCAATCAAGTCTTACTTCAAGCGAACCTTCAGAAGTAAATTATTCATTTTCTACCCCAGATGTAAGCATTGACCCCGCGTGGCCTACCACGCCGGTAAACGAAGTCACTCGGCTTGATTTCTATTCATTAAACGATTTCCATGGAGCGCTAGAATATAATGCCGCTAGTGGTGAAATTGGAATCAATCGCTTAGCGACTTATTTCAATTTGAAACAAGAGGCAAATCCTGATGGCACCATCATTCTAGCAGCGGGAGACTTTTTCCAAGGTTCCGCTGATAGCAATATAACTCGTGGTCGTCTTATGGTTGACGCGATGAATCTCATTGGCTTTGATGCGATGACGATTGGCAATCATGAATTTGATTGGGGCGTGGAAGTGATTGAAAGCAATGCCGAAAGAGCAAATTTTCCTTTATTAAGCGCCAATATTTTTGAAAAACAAACAGGACAACTAGCCGACTTTGCCATTCCCTACACCATGATTGACCGGGCTGGGGTCCGCATCGGTATTATTGGCACAATTGGTTCGACACTTGAAAGCAGCATTCTAACATCCAATGTCATTGATTATGATTTCATCCCAATTGGCCCAATCGTTGAAGCGAGTGCGACTTACCTTCGTTCTATGGGAGCAAAAGCCATCGTCTTATTAAATCATGACGCCGATGTCACTAGTGACGTCGCCAGTTACGTTGATGTCGTGTTCAATGCCCATTCTCACGACACATATAAGCGCCTTGTCAGCGGCACTCCCGTACTTCAAGCCGCTTATAACGGCAAAGCCGTTGCCCATGTCCAATTCGAATACACATATGCAACCGATGAATTATCATTAGTCACATATGAAAACGATACTTCGCTTATCAACCAAGAATTAGGGGAAGATGAAGCGATGGCCGCTTTATATCAGCAATACCTTGATGAAGAAATCAATGTCATTAAAAATGAAGTGTTAGGAACCGCAAGCGACTACTTTTCAAAAGCTAAGCTAGGCGATTTAGCCGTGAAAGAAATGCTTTCGTTTGGTTCCACACTAGGGGCGCAAGTCGCCTTCCATAATACCGGTGGCGTGCGTAACACGATTTCCCAAGGCACCGTTACTTATGGTGACATTTATAAAGTGTTCCCGTTTGATAATGAACTAATGATTGTGGAAGTGACGGGAGTTCAACTTAAATGGTGGTTGAATCAAGGCAATTATGTCGCCGGTGCCAATGACTTCACGATGACGCTAGATGGCGGAGTCGCGATTAAAGACTCCCAAGTTTATAAAATCATCGCCATAAATTATTTAACGGAAAAATTCCTTAGCGATGAATCGCAATATCCTCATAATCCCGCGACGGCGATTAATACATTTGAGTATGTTCGTGAGTTAATAAAAGACAAATGGCAAGATGTCGGGACACTGGACCCCGCGGATTATATTGGTTAGAAAAAAGTGGCGACGGCCACTTTTTATTTTATTGGTTTTTCGGAAGTTAGTTTAACGCCAAGGACTCCAGGAACTTCTTCCATTAGGATGACTTCAATGCCACTTGTTATTGTGGTGTCAATCAGTGAACAACCGACACAAGCACCGAGCATATTGATATAGACAATTCCATCGATAAAGGAGTCAAATTGAACATCGCCCCCGTCGCGCAGGACAAAGGGACGGATTTTGTCAATTGTCGCAATGATTTGATCTTCAATTGTAATCATAATTATTTACCGAAAAATATTATACCACTGGACATCAAAAGATACCCGCGAGATGATTATTTTTTCGGCAAAGGGAAGAGCATGCGTGTCTCTTCTACATATTGAGAGAACCCGTCTTTGATGCGAGCGTAACGTTGTTCGGCCATCGGAATCGAGATAACCAGGAACATTAAAGTCATAGCAATGGGACCAAACACCAAATACCACATACTCGGCAAGGCCACGATAGCAATCGCAAATAGCCCCCACCAGAATGTAATTTCACCAAGATAATTTGGATGACGGCTGTATTTCCACAATCCATCGCGAATGAGGGCGCGCGGATTATTATTATGATTTCTAAATCGTTGCATTTGAATATCGGCGACAAGTTCTAATAAAACACCTAATAGACTAATAACCACTCCCACAATCATTAACATATTGAATTGGGGCGCTTTGGCAAATACGAACAGCACTGGTAATAGTGCCCCGAATTCGAATAAGGTGGGAATAAGATGGATTCCAAATAAGTTAACAACGGGGTAAAATGGCCCGCTTTTTTCTTTCAAGTAATCGTAACGCCAATCCTGTTTTTTAATCGTCTTAAAGGTATACATCCAATTGGCCGTTAATCTTAATGACCAGAGGGCGATCACAATATTAATTAGAATCGTGGTAATTGAATAGTCACGATATCCAAACATATATAAAAGCCCATAAAGCATCGGGATGACACTCCAATAGGGGTCATACATCGAGGCGTTATTGACGAATAGACCGATGATATAGATGAAAATCGTCATCCCAATATCCGCGAGGAATATCGCCAGGATAGGATGATACTGCAAATCCCTAAAGTAGGAGAAGATGATTAGTCCAATGATGGTGGCGAAAACATAACCGACGAAGACAAATAGAAAGGCTAATAAACGTTTGTGGTCGAATTTCATATACTTTTCTCCTATTTGATATTTGATCCTTATGAAAATATCGCCCGGTGCGAGCGTTAATGAAGTGGAAAGGACATAGACACGGACGATGCCAGTCCCGCTGGTGTTAAAGGTGCTTGATCCATTGTTAGCAATCGTTTTGCTAATGCCATTATAAAGTAGGGCGAAAACTGTTTCAACCTGATTTAATTGAAGTAAATGCACATCGAATTCTCGAATTTTTCCAGAGCGATGGATAACTTTTCACAATTAAACACATATCTTGAATATCTTTAGGCATGTAGAGTCGTCATATTTAAAAAGGAAATGAATGAACCATCATGCGATAGGAATCAGCTTGACCCCAACAATGATGCTGGTTTCTAAATTTACGTCAATTTACCATAATTTGTCGACTAAGATATCATTATTGATGCCGATTGGATTGTGGTACCCAACTGTTAATGGAGTCAGTGTCCGGCCCCTTCGTTTCTCTTATAGTTTTGAAGTTAGTGGATTGAATCTTCGCTTTTTATGTTCAAAAATCCTTCGTGAATACTTAAAAAACGAATGATGGGTCGAAACCGCTTATTCTTACAAATATGGTTAATTAAATGATTAGATTTTTTTGTAAAAAACTAAATCGTTTCAAAAACCTTGTATAAACGCCATATTTTTTGAAATTGGCGGTATCTATGCTATAGTTATCTCAAGGTTAAAGGGAATATATTAACTAAATTGAAGAAACAACATTTTATTGGATTTACAATTGTCGTTTTAACTTTTTCATTAATGTTTACGCTTGTTAATAAGCATGATGTTTATGAGGTTGAGGCCCTTTCCCCAATGCCGACAAATATCAATGTTACCGATTTGAATGATGAACAAGTCAACGCGTACTACGATGGTGTTGCTTCATTACAAGGAGATATTTTCTTAGGCGCGTTAAACAACAGCATCAAAGATCATAACGAATACGATTACGATTCAGACGCGCATCGCACAATCTATAAGATTATTGACCGTAACTGGGAGTTAAGCCCGCTGACTCCAGAACAGTTAACGGCCTTCAACTACACAACCGACAATCCATTTATTCATAAGCTTTATGCTGATTATAATGATAGTGAAGAAACGGCTGACCGCTTCAAAAACGATGGGGCGAGTCGTGTCAGTTTTGATAAGGAACATATTTGGGCCCAGTCTTTAGGAAACTTTGGACGCGATGGTGGCGCTGGAAGTGATTTTCACGCCTTGTGGCCCGCTGATGTTAAAGGCAATCAGCAAGCCCATAGTAACTATAACTATGCCACGCCAACTTCAAGTATCACAAGTGTCAATAACGACTATGGAACTTATGTTGGTCGTAACGGCTACATTACTGGTAGCACTCAAAAAGTATTTGAACCACTCGATGAATATAAAGGCGATATCGCGCGAGCAATGTTTTACATGCCGGCTCGTTATTTCACTTATGTCGATGTTCTCCATCCTAAATTGACACTTGTCAATGGTTCTCCCGCCTCGATCGTGGCTTCCGCTAGTCAACCGGGACTCGCCGGAGACTTAGCAACTTTATTAGCGTGGCACGAACTTGATCCAGTTGATGAATATGAAATCCACCGCAATAATCTTCTATATAACAATTACCAAGGTAACCGCAATCCATTTATCGATCATCCCGAATGGGCCGAAATTGCTTACGACCCTGAATATACAGGCGATGGAGCCTCAATCCTTCCTGGTAGTTCATCCGTGGGTGATGGTGTCGATCCTGACCCCGATCCGGATCCAGATCCTGTTATTACCTTCGACTCGCTTGCTGTATCATTAAAAATTCCCACGCAAAAATTCTACTTGTTTGATGAAGTTAAGGCGAGTGACTATCAGGTGTCCGCGATATATAGCGATGACACGAGTGAATTAGTCACTTCATTCTCACTCTCGATCGTAGGTCAAACCGACTTGCGACTAAATAAGCTGGGAAGCCATACGTTAGTATTTTCCCTTACGCTTGAAGAAGTGACTCGTAGTGCGCAACTAACGATTGATGTCCAAATAAGTATGGTTCAAATAATCATTGGAGTATCCGCACTGATTGTGTTTGGTGGTGTGTTTTTCCTTATTCCTCCCATAAGAAGAAGCATCTTTAAAACGGCTAAACGACAAGTAAATAAATCGATCAAACGAAAACGTTAAAACAAAAAACTCCCGTCTGGGAGTTTATTTTTTAAAAAATGGT
>DIVY01000026.1 GCA_002422535.1 Caryophanales bacterium UBA6120
GCGCAAGCGTTCCTCCATTTTGCTAATGACCGTTTACGGACTTATGGACAAGACGAATTATTCTCGCAACCCGAGTTTAGCAATGATGCCCAAAAGTTGCGCCATCTTATCTCGCTATTGGATTCGCCTGAAATCTTCCGGGATGTTTCCCAAGATGGCGAAAATATCACGATTAAGATTGGTGGTGTCGGTGAAGAATATAACGATGTGTCGATTGTCACCAGCAAATTGACAATCCCCGGCCGGCCCGAGGGGCAAATTGCCGTCATTGGACCAACGCGCATGGACTATGATCGTGTTGTGAGCGCGCTTGAATACATCGCCGGGATGCTAGAAGAACACTTTAAGAAAGAAAGGTAAGCGATTATGGTACCGAAGAAAGATAAAAATGTTGAACAAGTGAACGAAGAAAAGATTTCTAAGAAAGAGGCAATCTTAGACGAAAAGTTAAAGGCGGCTACTGCGGAAGTCGAATTGTGGAAAAACAAATACTACATGGTGTTCGCCGATATGGAAAACGCCAGAAAACAAAATGAACGCACCTTATCAGAATCGCTAAAATACCGCGCGTCCGGCTTTATTGAAAATTTAATTCCGATTCTCGATTCATTCAAGCTTGCCCTTGATATGAAAAGCGATGATGAAACGCTTAAACGCTTTCTCGTCGGATTTGAACACATCTACCGACAATTACTAAATGTGATGGATAGCGAGGGTGTTAAAGACGTGACCCCATCCATTGGCGCCAAGTTCGATTATAAGACGATGCACGCTTTGGACACGGAATTTAGCGATGGGGAAGAAAACCTCGTCGTCCGCGTCATCGCGCGCGGTTACCAATTAAAAGATCGCCTCATCAGGCCGAGCATGGTTGTCGTCAGCAAGAAAAAACCGGCGGAGCCGGCACCGGAACCGACACCAGAAGAAAACGAAGAAACCAAGGCAGAAACAGACTCTAAACAGTTTGATGCATAAAGAAAGAAAAAGGAGAACAGCACATATGAAAAAAGAAGTAATTATTGGAATCGACTTAGGAACAACGAACTCCGTTGTCTCCTACATGCAACCAGATGGCAAAGTCAAGGTCATCCCCAACCCCGAAGGACATAACACCACCCCATCCGTGGTCGCTTTTAAAGCAAGCGGCGAAGAAATTATTGGCGATGCCGCCAAACGGCAAGCCGTCATTAATCCGGACACCGTTTTATCGGTCAAACGATTGATGGGCACCGATAAAAAAATCCACATCTCAATTTTGAACAAGGACTTTTCACCCCAAGAAATCTCGGCAAAAATTTTAGCATACATGAAAAAATACGCGGAGTCCTCGATTGGGCAACCAATTAAAAAAGCGGTTATCACCGTTCCCGCCTACTTTAATGATGCGCAACGTCAAGCGACTAAAGACGCCGGTCAAATCGCCGGATTAGAAGTCATGCGGATTATTAACGAGCCGACCGCGAGCTCATTAGCTTATGGGCTTGAATCCAAGAAGGCGGGCAAAATCCTCGTCTATGACCTAGGCGGCGGCACGTTCGACGTCAGCGTCCTTGAAATTGGCGATGGAACGTTTGAAGTTATTTCCACCTCCGGTGATAATCATCTCGGCGGTGATGACTGGGACGATGTGTTGGCCAAATGGATTCAAGAACAAATTAGAGCCCAACACGGCGTTACTTTGACTGACAAGATGGCGCTTCAACGCTTCAAAGAAGCCGCTGAAAAAGCCAAAATTGAATTATCAGGACAAGTAGAAACCGTCATTTCGTTACCATTTATCGGACAGACTGCCGCCGGCCCGATCAACTTTGAAACGAAGATTTCGCGCGCTAAATTCCAAGATATGACCAAACATCTATTAAAACGGACGGAAGAACCCATCCGCAAGGCCTTGAAAGATGCCAATTTAACCGCTAATGATATCGATGAAGTATTGTTAATCGGCGGCTCAATCCGGATGCCGGCCGTCCAAGAACTCGTCATTGGCATTATGGGCAAAAAGCCGAACTTATCGATTAACCCCGATGAAGCCGTTTCCATCGGCGCCGCCATTCAAGGCGCCGTCCTGTCAGGCGATGTCAAAGATGTCGTTTTACTTGATGTTACCCCGTTAACATTGGGCATCGAAACGCTTGGGGAAATGATGACCCCGTTAATTACGCGCAATACCACGATTCCAACGACCAAGAGCCAAATTTTCTCAACGGCGGCTGATAATCAACCGGCCGTCGACATTATGGTCTACCAAGGCGAACGTCCGATGGCGCGCGACAACAAATTGCTAGGACATTTCAAATTAGATGGGATTAAACCCGCTCGTCGCGGCGAACCGCGCATTGAAGTTACCTTCTCAATCGACGTCAATGGTATTGTTAAAGTCAGCGCTAAAGATCTCGATACGCAAAAAGAACAACAAATTACGATTACCGGATCCACCGGTTTAAGCAAAGCCGAAATTGACCGCATGGTGCGGGAAGCTGAAGAAAACCGTGAAGCTGATGAACGTCGAAAAGAAGAAGTTGAGCTAAAGAATAAGGCTGAGCAATATTTAAATAGCATTGACCAAGCATTGACTGAAAAAGGCGCGAGTCTCGATCCGAAGCAAAAAGAAGAAACTGAAAAACTCCGCGATGAATTGAAAACCGCCCTTGAGAATAACGACATCGAAACGCTGCGTAATAAAATCGGCGATCTCGAAAAAGCCGCTGAATACATGGCTAACGCCCAGGCGAGTACCGCTAACGGAGCACCACACGAAGAAGCAAGTCAAGAAACCAAAAAGGATGACGATGTCATCGATGCTGATTTTACCGAAAAGAAATAACTGAGAAACTAAATGGCCACGAAACGCGATTATTACGAAATATTAGGCATCTCCAAAGGCGCCTCCAAAGATGAAATCAAAGCCGCCTACCGCAAACTCGCTAAAAAATACCATCCTGACGTTAATAAAGCCAGTGATGCCGAAGCGAAGTTTAAGGAAGTGCAAGAAGCTTATGATGTGCTTTTCGATGATCAAAAACGAGCGACTTACGATCAATTTGGACACGCCGCCTTCGACCAGAACGCGGGACAAAATCCGTTCCAAGGATTTGGTGGGGGCGCGTTCCAAGATGTCGATTTAGGCGATTTATTTGGATCGTTTTTTGGTGGTAGTCGCCGCGCTCGGGCGGCAAGTGGCCCGCGGCGAGGTGCTGATAGCTTCATGCGTATCAAAATCGGGTTTATGGACGCGATTAAAGGCAAGCGCGTGACGATTCCCATCACTTATGATGAGCAATGCACCCGGTGTGGGGGCAGTGGCGCATATTCTAGCAGTGACGTCCATACATGCGCGACATGTCATGGTGCGGGAACTGTTAAATCGCGGCAACAAACGATACTAGGTACGATGGAAACGCAAAATACTTGTCCCACCTGTGGTGGCAAGGGCAAAACGATTACTAAAGCTTGCCCCACTTGTGGCGGGAAAGGTTATAACCATGTGCGGACCGATCTTGAAGTCAATATTCCCGCCGGCATCAACAGCGGCCAACAAATTCGCGTTTCGGGCAAAGGTGAACGGGGCCAAGAAGGTGGGCCAAATGGCGATCTTTTCATTGAAGTGGCCATCCAAAGTCATGAGTTCTTTAAACGCGATGGCAATGATATTCATTTAGAAGTACCAATATCTTTCGTTGATGCCGCATTAGGCATCGACATTGATGTTCCCACCGTATATGGCGATGTCTCACTCAAAATTCCTCCAGGAACACAGCCGGATAAAGTTCTCAAACTCAAAGGGAAAGGCGTCAATGATCTGCGTGGAGGAAATCAAGGCGACCAATATGTCCATTTAAAAGTGGCAACACCATCCAATTTGAGCAAACGGCAAAAAGAATTACTCGAAGAATTCAAACAGGAAAGCGGCAAAACCGAATCGATGTTTGACCGTTTTAAGAAATTCTTTAAAACTTAAGCAACATCAGTGCTCCAGGAGCACTTTTTAATTTACTTGCTGTTGTAAATAATCAATAATAAGAAAGAAGTAGGTGATTTCATGTTTACATGCAAAAAGTGCGGGACGCCGCTTGAACAACAATTGAAAGAATGTCCTGTTTGCCATGAACCCAATCCAGCTGGCGAACCTTTAAACATGGCGGGCCAAGACTACACGGATACTTATAATCCCATCGCCCCTGAATTCGAGTTAATCAGGCAAAAAAGTCGAAAACTGGCCGCCCTATTGGCGTTTTTCGTCGGCTTTAGCGGTGCCCCTTTTTTTTATTTGAATTATAAACGCGTCGGCTTATGGTGGTTATTTACGGCCATTATTTTCATTGCGATGGCAATTTTATTAGGATCATTCTATCTGTACATTTTGATTGGTATGGTGTTACTTGCCCAAATTGGACTTGGCATCTATATCGTTTTGAAGAGCGACTTCAAAGACGGCAATCACGAACTTTTGAGGTGATATGACGCGATATTTTGCCACCATTAATGCTGGTCGGGTCGTTTTAACTACGAATGATAAACATCATTTATTACATGTCATGCGCTCCCGGATTGGCGATAAACTTGAAATAGTTTTCAACGCCAAACTTTTTGTTGCGGAGATCCAACAACTAAAACCACTAATAATTGAGGTCATTGACGAAATATATGAGACTGAAGACCCCTTAAATTTAACGCTTATTTATGCGCTTCCCAAGGGCGAAAAACTCGATCTCGTCATTCAAAAAGCCACCGAACTTGGCGTCGAGCGAATCATTCTTTTCATGAGTAAGCGCAGCGTTGCCCGCTGGTCAGATGAGGATGTCGCAAGAAAACTTGCACGCCTGCAAACGATTGCGAAAGAAGCAAGTGCCCAAGCTAAAAGATTATCGATACCATCACTTAAATTCATTTCTTCATTTGAAGAGGTGTTAAAGCTACAATTTGACCAAAAACTTATCGCTAGTGAATTCGAAGTAAAGAAACCTCCATTTGCTGTAAAAATATCAATCCATGACGATGTTAGTATTATTATCGGACCCGAAGGTGGCTTTGCACTTGACGAAGTCAAAGACGCGATTGCGCATGGATATCGTCCGATTTCATTAGGAAACACCATTTTGCGAAGCGAAACAGCAGCGATTTCTGCCATCGCCATCTTAGGATACATTAAAAATCATGCGCTTATTTGAATTATTAAAAACAAACCAAAAAGAGAAACGACTAAGCGATAGTGAAGAGTATCAATTTTTCATTGCGCAGCGCCACCTTTTGATCGACTATAATGTATTTCTTGATTTATACAATTTGGAAGATAGTTTTTCGCTTGTTAAGGCTAATATTATTATTAGAAGCATTCTTAATAAAAAAGCAATTGAAGAACGGCTCGATAAGTATGGGCGTGACGCTATTGTTACGCATGGTCGCATCCATCATCACGACGTTCGCATTAAGATGCTTAATGAAAAAATTGATTTGCCCAGCTTCAAAGAAAACGAGATTGATATCTTTGTACCAATTTTCAACCGCGCGATGAATTATTTCTATGCCAAAGAACCCGATAAATTATTTGATTATCCATATGATAAGTTAATCAAGGATTTTTCAAGTTCGATCATCAATCCGTTTGAAACATATAACTTTTCATTGTTCGATTCCAATTTTACAACTTTGATTAAATTGGGACGTGACCGAACCTCAATGGCGTTCTATCATCTTGATTATCGAGAGTTGTTATTTATTAATCAGCAAGGCGGACTGGATGTGAAGATATGTCTATTTGATCGGTTTATGGACCAACCAGACCATGAAAGAATCATTGATCGTTTAATACCAGTGGTCAATGCTTACTTTGATAACAATCGTGATGAATTAGTCACTCAATTATTGAAACAGGAATTAATTAGTAAATATATAGTAGAAAAATGGCAAAAGAGCCATGCTCATGATGAACGGCGCAAATATCGATTATGAAATCTTTTGCGGTTTTTACGCTTGGATGCAAGGTCAATAGCTATGAATCAGAGGCTGTTAAACTTTTAATGTTAGGCCGTGGTTATTCTTATGATGAAATTAACCCCGATATCGTGATCGTAAATACTTGTAGTGTTACCAGCGTTTCCGCGAAGAAGTCGCGCCAAATAATTCGACGATTTGTCAGCAACAACCCGCAAGTTACGATTGCCCTAATGGGATGTTACTCCCAGCTGGATGGCGATTTATTGAAGCACCTCCCTAATGTTCAAATCGTTGTTGGAACATTAAATCGTCACCTAATTCCCGATTTGTTAACAACATTTTTGGAAACGGGCATCCCTCAATACGAAGTCGGGGCTAGTCCAAAAAGTTGGACATATGAAGAACTAGAAGTGACTACTTATACCGACCGCACCCGCGCCTTTGTCAAAATCCAGGATGGTTGCGATAATTATTGTTCCTATTGCATCATTCCTTTTGCGCGTGGTCGCTTACGGTCGCGCCGTAAAGAAGATATTTTTAGTGAAGTTAAAACGCTATTAGATCATGGCTATCATGAAATTGTGTTAACAGGGATTCATACAGCGGGATACGGCGCCGATCTTGATCATTACAAATTCGATAATCTCATCGCTGATTTATTAAATACATTCCCGCATCTCTATCGGCTCAGGATTTCCAGCATTGAAGCCAGCGAAATCACCGATCGCTTTTTGGAAATGCTGGCCACTGACTCGCGCTTGGCGCGTCATCTGCATATTCCGCTTCAAAGCGGCAGTTCTCACATTTTAAAACGGATGAACCGCCATTATTCCAGCGATGAGTTTGCGCGCATCATTCAAAAGATATATGAAAAAGTGCCAGATATTGCCATCACTACCGACATTATCGTGGGGTTCCCTGGAGAAACCGAAGTCGAATTCATGGAAACGTATCATCTAGCGCTAAATTTAGCATTTGCCAAAATCCATGTGTTTCCTTATTCACCGCGGCCTGGCACTGCAAGTTACCAATTTGAAGATGAAGTATCTTCGGACATCAAAAAGGATCGCGTCCATCGCCTTTTGACGTTATCAAATGAACTAGAAGAAAAGTATGCGTGGCGGTTTGAGGGAGCCATGCTTGAAATAATCATCGAACAATATAACGAGCATCTTCATGTGTTTGAAGGTCATTCTTCAAATTATTTAAAAGGTCATATTGACACAGACAAGCTGACTAGAGGCCAAATTGTCGCGATTAAATATCGCGCTGATGGTAGCTCCAGCAAGGTCGAAAAATATATTAGATGATGTAAAAAAAAGATTGACAAAATGCGATAACATCGTTATTATTTCAAAGGTTAATAAAGGAGAATATTATGGCAGTACCATTCAGGAGAACGTCAAAGACTAAGAAAAGAATGCGCCGCACGCATTTTAAGTTGGAAGCCGTCAATTTAGTTACTTGCGCCCATTGTGGCGCGATGATTAAATCGCACATCGTATGCCCAACATGTGGTTATTACGATGGAAAACCAATCATCGTCAAAGAAGCGAACAAAGAGGCCGTCAAGAAAGACGAAACCCGGAAGAAAACAAAGGCCCCTAAAACAGCGAAACCCAAAGAAGAAACCAAAGTTGTAAAACCAACCAAGGCGAATAAAGACAAAGCCAAATTGGCAATTGAACAAGGCAAAAAAGGCGAAAAATAAGTTTGAAAGGATCACATTATGACCTTTAATAAGTTAATTGACCATACGCTTTTAAAACCCGATGCCAGCGATGCTGATATCGATAAATTATGCGCGGAAGCGCAGCAATACGATTTTGCGAGCGTTTGTGTCAATCCCCATTTTGTCAGCCGCTGCGCCACTAATTTAAAAGGCAGTAATGTCAAAGTTTGTACGGTGATTGGCTTTCCGCTTGGCCAAACGCTTACGAGTGTCAAGGTTTATGAAACGAAAGCAGCCATAAAAGCGGGAGCTGAAGAAATCGATATGGTCATCAATATCTCGATGTTAAAGCAACGCCTTGATATCGAATTTCAAGGCGAAATCGCCCAAGTTAAGCAAGCTTGCGCGGGCCATTTATTAAAGGTTATCATTGAAACTTGTCTACTAAGCGATGAAGAAAAAGTCCGCGCTTGCCGTCTGGCTGTGGGGGCTGGCGCCGATTATGTCAAAACGTCAACGGGATTCGCCAGCGGAGGAGCCACCATTGCCGACGTAGCACTAATGCGACAAACTGTGGGCCCCACAATTGGGGTCAAAGCCAGTGGCGGGATCCGTTCTCTCGAGGATGTGAAAGCGATGGTGGAAGCTGGCGCGACCCGCATTGGAACAAGTTCTGGCGTTAAGATTATGAATGGTCGGCAAGCCGAAGGCGGAAAATACTAAATTTATTGCTATTTATCATCACTTTGCCTATAATTCTATTGCTAACTTACACTAAGAAGGAGGTGAACCTCATGGCCAAAACCCAAGTCCGCGAAAATGAATCGCTCGATGAAGCCCTACGTCGTTTCAAACGACAAGTTAACAAATCTGGCATTCTCAAGGAAGCTCGGAAACGTGAGTTTTATCTCAAACCGGGCGTCAAGCGCAAGATGAAGATCAAAGAAGCGCGCCGCGCAAAGAATTATTAAAGAATAAGACCCTTAGGGTCTTTTTTTTATTTTGCGCACTATTAGATAGTGCATGAACCATTTTTTATTACAGACGAAGGGCTCGAAGTGTGGCGATATCGCCATGCGGCACTTATTGATGTTACTGCGCCATGACAAGCGTTATTTGCATGTGAAAGAATCGGTTGCTCCCCATGCTTCTTTAAACGCTTTGGTGCGGTACGGCAACCAATATGGCGTGTCGCTTGATGGCTATCGGATCAGTGATATTAAGCGCTATAAAACGCTGCGATTTCCCTATGTCGCCATTCAAGAAGTGCAAGGACTCCCGCATTACATCGTCATAAAATCATATTCCTGTGGCCACTTCATCATTTATGATGGGATTACCTCGCCTCATAAAGTTAAAGAGGAACCACTAATTTCTCAATTGAAGGGACCCGTTTTAGTGGTTTCCAACCTCAATAAAAAGCGGTTAAGACGCGAAGATTACGTTGCTATTAACTCGTCTAGGAAGATTTGGAATACGACAAGTTATGTATTGAGTATCCTTTTTCTGCTATTAGGACTCTATTTTATCGATACCCAATCTGTATTCGGATTACCGTTATTATTTTTAAGTATGGCCGCCTTTTTATTCATTTTGGAGCAATCACTTATTTTTAGAGCAATGAAAGATTTCGATTCAAAATATGAACATCACGTTAGTTTGATGGAATCAATTGAGGAACTGCACCAATTCTTTTTGCTGAAGCGTTGGCATTTTAATGTGCCCATACAAACTGTCAATTATTTATTGATTTCCTCCGTGTTATCGTTTTTCCTAATCATTAACGATTGGCGGCAATCATTTTTTATTTCATTGATATTGTTCTTGGCGGTAGGCTATCAATTTTTGGTTTACCCCCATATAAATCGTGGAGTCACCAATTTAGGAAAATTAGAGGAACAGCTATTTAGAAACAAGGCCAATGTTCTCGAGAATATGCGCGAAATCAACCGATTAAGCTATCGATATGGTCAAATATTCTTGCTTGTTAAACTAGTGATGGCCTTTGTTGTGGTCGTCAGCACGCTCCTTTTAATGGCCCTTAATGGCAGAGTGTATTTAAACTATTTTCTCTTTGAGGCAGGCAGTCTTTATCTCATCTTTGAAAACTTATTAGGACTATTGGGGACCACCACCCGTCACCATGAATACGACCAATTGCTATATTCGCTTTTCATTTCGTGAAACATCGTCCCAATATGATAAAATGATGGAGCGATTTAACTATGGAATTCGAATTTATCAATCACATCGACCCATCATTTGATGAGTATGAAAAATTATTCACCGCGTTACTGGGGAAAACGCTTTTATATTTAAAGATTAGCGACAACGTTATTTTGGAAACAAGCCTGGTTACTAATGACATGATTCAAGCGATGAACAAGCAATTTCGCGGAATCGATCAGGCGACAGATGTCTTAAGTTTTGCCTTTCTTGATAAAGTGGAAGGCGAACCATCAATTAAAAACGCCCCCTTCATCAATTTAGGAGCGCTGGTCATTTCCACCGAAAAAGCGATTTCGCAAGCCCAAGAGTATGGGCATTCTTTAAAACGAGAAATGTCATTTCTATTTGTCCATGGTTTACTCCATTTATGCGGCTATGATCACCAGACAAACGAACAAGAACAACAAATGATCGCCTTACAGACGGCGATTTTAGGAAAGAGGGACATATGATGAAAAAAGGCGATTTAATTATCGAAGCGGGCGTTGCTCGCGATCGGGCCTACGCGCCATATTCAAAATTTAAAGTTGGAGCGGCCGTATTTACTAAAGACGGCAAGGTATTTCATGGCGCCAATGTTGAAAATGCTAGTTATGGGCTTAGCATGTGTGCAGAACGCAATGCCATCTATCATGCGATGATGAATGGCTATAAAAAGGATGATTTTATTGGTCTAGCCGTGATTGGCGATACCAAAAAGCCAATTGCTCCATGTGGGGCATGTCGGCAAGTCATTAGCGAATTATTTCCCCGGGATGGCATTATTCTTTTGGCGAATCTAAAGGGCGAAATCGTCGAACGCACGGTCGATAGCCTTCTCCCCGAAGCCTTTACCCCAGCGGATTTATAAAAAAGATGAAAAGCGGATTTGTTTCAATTATCGGACGGCCCAATGTTGGTAAATCAACATTGATTAATGCGTTGATTGGGCGAAAAGTGTCCATTATTACTCCTAAACCTCAAACGACGCGCATGGCCATTCAAGGCATTTTGCATCAGGAGGACCTGCAAATCGTCTTCGTCGACACTCCGGGCATCCATAAACCGCGCCAACGGCTTGGCGAATCGATGAATCGCATGGCCTATGCTTCCTTAAAAGACATCGATGCCATTTTACTAGTTGTCGATAGTGGCCTTCCCTTTGGCCCAGGGGATACGTTTTTGCTTGAAAAAATCAAGGACTATCAAAATATTATTGTCGTGTTTAACAAGATCGATACCACAACTTATCCATTAGTGACGAAACTTAAAGAAATTTATGGCAAGTGGCTGCCCAACGCCAAACAAATCGAGATATCGGCGATTCGCCTCCATAATTTGTGGGAAATCGTCGAAACGCTTAAAAACATGCTTCCGGAAGGACCGGCTTATTTTCCAAGCGAGGTTTACACCAACTTTCCTGAAGCTTTCGCGATGAGCGAGATTATTCGCGAAAAAGTGATGCTGCTAACTAAAGAAGAAATACCCCATGTGGTCGCCGTGACGATTGAAAAAATCGAAGATAAAGGGCATACCAGAAATATCAACGCCACGATTATCGTTGAAAAAGATTCGCAAAAAGGGATGATCATTGGCGCCGGTGGCCAAATGATCAAACGGATTGGCACAATGGCGCGCCATGATTTGGAAACTGAATATGGCAAGCATATTAATCTAGAACTCTTCGTTCGCGTCGAAGATCAGTGGCGTGATTCCCTCCTTCGTCTTAAGGAGTTTGGCTTTAATTAATGGAAGTTTCAGGCATCATCATTGATGTTATTATCCTAAAAGAACATGATGCCATGGTTCGCTTACTTACAAGTGATGGCCTAATCTCTTTTTTTGCGCGCCGGGTTATGGATCAAAAAAGTGTGAATTATAGCGCCTTACAACCGTTTTCTTATGGAAAATACTCGATTAATGAAGGACCTCAAAAAGGATTGAGTTTAAACCATGCGCAACTTATTAGTTATCTTGGCTTTGACTATACCACTCTTGATCAACATGCCCTTCTTGGTTTAATTAAGGAAACGCTTGTCCATATTTCCATCGATCAAGAAGAAGCCGATATTTATGCGCTTGTGATGGATGTCGTTAATGCCGGTAAAAATTCATCGAAGGGGCGTATCGTCACCGCCGTTTATTTACAGCGACTCTTAAGTTTGCTCGGCTGGGGTTTGCACCTCGAGGGATGCGTCGTTTGCGGTAGCAAAAAGGACATCGTTGGCCTCGATTTAAGTGCGGGTGGCTTCATTTGCCGGCGCCATATTAACGAAAGCACGACCACCTTACTTCCAGCCGTGGAACTCCATGCGATTCGTCAAATCTCGCTCATATCTTTTGCAGAACTCGAACATGTTTCAATCGATAACAAAGTCATGGTTGCTATTATTAAATTATTGGGGAGCCATTATGAAAATATGACGGACCAACAGCTAAAAAGTGTCCAATTATTCATAAATTAATACACTTATAGTTGGTTGACAAAACATCACTAAATAGAGATAATTGCTCTCGTGCACAGCCCGTGTCATGGGAGTTTTTTATGAAAAATGTCAAATTTGAAACAATTGTCACGCACTTGCAAACCTATGGGTTTGTTTTTCAAGGTTCGGAACTTTATGGTGGTCTGGCCAATAGCTGGGATTATGGTCCTCTTGGTGTCGAGTTCATCAACAATTTAAAGCGAGTATGGTGGAAGAAGTTCGTTCAAGAATGCCCGATGAATGTCGGGATTGATTCCGCGATATTGATGAATCCCAAGGTTTGGGAAGCCACAGGTCACATAGCGACCTTTCATGATCCTTTAATCGACTGCAAGTCATGCAAAAGTCGCTATCGGGCCGATCAATTGATAGAAGGCGCCTTCCCCAACGTTGATGCCGGAAAAATGAATCAAACCGAACTCATGGCCTTTATAAATGAGCGCAACGTTCAGTGTCCCGTCTGTGGGAATCATAATTTCACCGATATCCGACAATTTAACATGATGTTCAAAACGCATATTGGGGTGACGGAAGACAGCCAATCGCAAGTTTATCTTCGCCCCGAAACAGCTCAGGGCGTCATTATCAATTTTAAAAACATCATGCGGACCACAAGAGGCAAATTGCCTCTAGGCGTCGCCAGCATTGGTAAGGCCTTTCGGAATGAGATTACGCCTGGTAACTTTACATTTAGAACCCGGGAATTTACGCAGTTAGAATTAGAATTTTTCTGTGCTCCCGGCACAAATTTAAAATGGTTCGCCTATTGGAAAGAGTATGCGCTGCATTTCCTCAAAAGTTTAGGAATCACTGAGGGGAATTTACGGTTCCGCGACCACGATCCCAAGGAATTGGCGTTTTATTCCAAGGCGACAAGCGATATTGAATATGAATTCCCGTTTGGTTGGGGCGAAATATGGGGTATTGCCGATCGCGGTGATTACGATTTGACGAAGCACCAACAATATTCGGGCAAACCACTTGATTACCTTGACCCCGAAACGAACGAAAAGTTCATTCCTTGTATCGTCGAGCCTTCACTTGGACTCGATCGTCTGGCTTTAATGGTGCTGACCGATGCCTATGAGGAAGAAGAATTGGAAAAAGATACGCGTGTCGTGATGCACCTGCATCCTTCCATCGCCCCATATCAAGTGGCCATCTTACCATTAAGCAAGCAACTGAGCGAAAAGGCAAAGGAAATATTGGCAATCATCAATCCACATTTTAACGCCGTATATGATGAAACTGGCAGTATTGGCAAACGTTATCGGCGCCAAGACGCCATCGGCACACCTTTTTGCATTACGATTGATTTTGACACGGCACTTGACCAATCGGTGACGATTCGCGAACGCGATTCGATGAAACAGATTCGGATGCCGATTGAAGAACTTATTAAGTATTTGCGTGTTAAAGTATTTTATTAGTCTTTATTTAGTTTTAAAAAAGTAAAGGAACCACGGCGTGGCATTTGACAAAACGATTATTGATGACTTATTAAAACGGACGGATGTGGTTAATGTTATTTCCAATTACATCACCGTCAATAAAAAAGGGCGTAACTTTGTGGCTCTTTGCCCTTTTCATGATGATAAGAATCCCTCACTTCAAATAAGTCGCGATAAGCAAATATTTAAATGCTTTGTTTGTGGCGAAGGCGGCAACGCCGTCCAGTTTGTGCAAAAGTATGAAAAGATGGGGTTTTATGATGCGGCGCGTAAAGTGGCGGACCTCGTTGGATATACCGATGAACGCTTAAGCATGACCGCGAGCGTTTCCGTCACTAATCCCGAACTTCAACCATATTTCGATTGCATGAAAGACGCGCTTGAATACTATAAATTTGGCTTAACAACTGATCAAGGCCAAGTCGCCCTTGATTATTTGCATGAACGCCAGCTTGATGAAGCGATGATTTCCCGCTTTGAAATTGGTTATAGCTTACCCGATGGGCGTGGTTTGATTCAATTTTTATTAAATAAGGGTCATTCACGCTCCATGATGGAGCAGCTTGGTCTTATATCGATTAATCAAGGGGCCGAAGATCGCCTTGCGGGACGATTGATCTTCCCTATTTTTGATCGATACGGGCGCATCGTCGCTTTTTCGGGCAGAACGATGGGCGCTGCTGAAGGCCCTAAGTACATTAACTCACCCGAATCGAAGATATTCATCAAAAGCAACATCCTTTATAACTTCCATTTCGCACGTGATCAAGCGCGCCATCTCCAATATTTATACGTCGTCGAGGGTTTCATGGATGTTATCGCTTTGGCCAGGGTGGGAATCGATGCCGCAGTGGCTTTAATGGGAACAGCTTTCACTAAGAATCATTTAGCGATGTTGCGGATGCCGGATGTCGAGCTACGCATTTGCCTGGATGGCGATGATGCGGGGCAGTTAGCGATGATGAAGATGATTAATAGCCTCGATGGGGCCAAATTAAAATATCGCTTTGTCATGAATGCTGGCGATACGCGCGATAGTGACGAGATTTTAAATTCTGATGGACCTGAAGCCTTAAAGAAATATTTAAATAACCTTGCGAATCGGCTTGAATTTGCGATGGAATATTACATGCGTTCGTTACCACTTAAAACTACAGAGCAACGCGCGCATTTAATCAAGTTAATGGTTCCCTTGCTCGCGGCTTCCCAAACAATGCTTGAGTTAGAAGATTACGCGAAGAAACTCGGTAAACTAACGTCATTCAACCCCAACACTTTACTAGCGATGGTCAGTGAATACCGCGTTAATCATCAACTTAATGACGTTGAGACTTTGTATAAACGATTTCAACCGGAGGCCCGCTACTTATCTAGGTTTAAACTAGCCGAACGGCAATTGCTCTATTTCATGCTTACCGACGCGCGGGCAATTGAATTTTATAAAACCAAAATCGAATATTTCTTTGATGATATTTACCGCCAAATCGCCAATTTCATTGTCGAACGCTCGGCGGATGAAGAACTGCCTTCCATCAATAGCCTCTTAACGGCGATTGGATCGCTAGAAAGCGAAAAAAAAGAAGCGATTGTCAAAGAAGTTACCGCGGTTGCTTTCGAAAAGAACTATCCCCAATGCTCGGAAGCGCTTCTTGAAGAAATCAATCACACAATTACCACTGAGCGCGAAGCCTTCCACCTCAATCAGCAATACCAAAAGGCGATTGAAGGCAAAGACGAAGCTGAAAAGGCGCGTATTGGCGCCGAATTCAATAAAATTAGAAAGAAACGTCATCTTAAATAGACGTAGAGGAGTATATATGGCTAAGAAAAAAACAACTATCGTGGGCGAAGACGCCTTAATCGAAAAGATTAGCGAACCAATCATCATCGAAGATGAAGTCGAAGAAATCGAATCGTTGGACATGATTAAAAAAAGATTTCAAAAGAAATCGGAAGTTGAAGGGTTCATTTCTCAAGATGAACTATTCGATTCGATCGAACATCTTGATTTAAGCGATGAGGATACCGAAAAACTCGTCTTATTTTTCAAAAACAAGGGTATTAACGTCATCGTCGAAGAAGCCGAAGACATCGATAATCTGGTCGTTGATGAAACCAAGATCAAAGAAGCGGAAACCGCTGATTTTGTCGAAGGCGATTTATTTGAAACGGATTATGAAGATGAAATATCTGAAGATGAAGATATCGATATCAATCGGTTTGATGCTTTTTCCGCGGGCGACATCAAGATTAATGATTCTGTCAAAATATATCTAAAAGATATTGGCAAAGTCGATTTATTAAAACCAAGCGAAGAAATCGAAATTGCCAAAGCGATTATCGCTGGCGATGAAAAGGCCAAGGAACGATTAATTAATTCTAATTTGCGGCTTGTGGTTAACATTGCCAAACGTTATGTCGGTCGGGGCATGCTCTTTTTGGATTTGATTCAAGAAGGCAGTTTAGGTCTTATAAAAGCGGTCGAAAAGTTCGATTACACCAAGGGATTTAAGTTTTCAACTTACGCTACGTGGTGGATTCGTCAAGCGATTACACGGGCCATCGCCGATCAAGCCAGAACCATCCGTATTCCAGTTCATATGGTCGAAACAATCAACAAAATGACGAGAGTGCAACGGCAACTTGTCCAAGAACTAGGTCGCGAACCGACTGCCGAAGAAATTTCGCTGAAGCTTAATGGCGAAATGAGTCCGGAGCGCATTCGGGAAATCCAACGCATCGCTTTAGAACCAGTTAGTTTGGAAACACCTATCGGCGAAGAAGATGATTCGCACCTTGGCGATTTCATTGAGGATAAAGAGGGCACAAGCCCGATGGAACACACCACGCAGGTGCTGTTAAAAGAAGAACTATATAAAATTATGCAAGATCTTACCGACCGTGAAGAACGCGTGTTAAGGCTACGTTATGGCCTCGATGACAATCGGCCTCGTACCCTAGAAGAAGTCGGCCATGAATTTGGGGTTACGCGGGAACGCATCCGGCAAATCGAAGCCAAAGCAATCCGTAAATTACGGCATCCGACGCGCGCCAAACGCTTAGGCGATTATCGCGATATTTAATATGACGATTAGTCAGCGTCTAAGGGCCATCGCCAATCTCGTGCCGTCACGAGCCACACCCGTTGACATCGGCAGTGACCATGGCCATGTGCTCGATTTGCTTTTATCAAGTGGCAAGATTATTAAAGGATATGCCACCGACAATAAAACAGGTCCCTTTCATCGTTTAGAAAAGCGCTTTGAACATGAGCCACGCATCAAAGTTTATAAGGCCGATGGCCTTACCAATTTACCCGATGACGTCGACACCTTGATTATTACGGGTATGGGTGGTCTCCTCATCAACCAAATTATCGAACAGGGAACCCACTTTCTAGATAATATTTCCTCCATTATCGTGGGACCGCACCAACAAGTTTATGAAGTGCGCCGCAATCTTTCGCAACTTGGTTTTATGATTGTGGCTGAAACAATTGTTGCCGAGGATTATCAATTTTATGATTTGTTACGTTTTGAGCCCGGCATAGCCGAATACCGTGAACAAGAACTAAGCTGGGGACCAATTAATCTAAAAACGAGATCTCCCATATTACTTCTAAAAATGAGACAACGAATTGAAGAAATTGACCGTATTCTCAAAAAGCCAATTCCCGCAAAGCGAATTGCTGCGTTAAAAAAAGAAATGGCGTGGTTACAGCATTATGATCAAAACAAATAGTCTTTTAGCGAAATTGGCAAAGCGGTTTCCAAAAAAATACGCGATGGAATATCATGACCATGTCGGTTTAATGGTGGGTAAATTACCACAACAAGTCCAAAAGATCTATCTGGCGCTTGATTTCGAGTCCATGCTGCTCGATGAAGTTCAAGCCTTTAAACCCGATTTAATTATCACACACCATCCCTTTCTTTTCGGAACGCGAAGCTATATTCGCAAAAATGATCCCCTTAAGGAAGCGTTAGCGCGAGATTTGGAACGCCTTGGCCTTGTCGTCTATAGTTTTCACACGAATTTTGATCGTGGCGATGGAGGGATGAATGATGCCCTCGCCGAAGCGTTAGAGTTAACGGAGATCCGCCCATTACATAGTGACCCCATGGCTCGGGGAGGGCGTTTGCCGCATCCAATGGCGCCTGAAGAGGTGGCGCGGTACGCTAAAAAGCAATTAAAAACAAGCTTTGGGCTCCTCCTTCCCTATGGAAGGCCATTTGTGGAGACAATCGCCATTATTGGTGGTGGGGGCGCTAAATACTTTACAAACGCCATTGAAGATAATTATGACATGTTTATTTCGGGCGATGCTCCCCATCATGTGCGGCGCCGCATCATCAATGCTCGCTATAACTATTTGGATCTGCCACACGAAATTGAATCGCTTTTTCTTGAACAAATGGAAAAAATCCTCCTTTCAATTGACGGAAGCCTAGAAATAAAAAAAGCGCCCCATCAGGTGGAAGCGCAAGTCATTTAGATTTTTCGCAAATAGGCGATGATTTCTTCGGTTAATTCCGGCGGTGTCGAGGCGCCAGCGCCAACGGCAATAAGTTTTTTACCGACTAAATCCGAGTGATGAATGTCATCGATGTTATCGATGCGATACACATTAGCGTTCTTATGGGTCTTTTTAGCCACTTCAACGAGCTTTTCGGTGTTGCTCGAGTATGAACTACCGACGATGTAAATTAAGCCGGCATGGGCGGGAATATCGATGACCGCTTGTTGCCGTAATCTCGTCGCTGAGCATATTTCTTCATTAATAACGATATTATCAAAGATGCGCTCAAGTTCTTGATGAATCGCTTTAAGTTCAAGGAAAGACAATGTTGTTTGATTGAGGACAAATGTTGGTTTTAATAAATCGGCTTTATGATAATCAAATCGTTCTTTGATATCCAATAGGATGATGCGTGAATCGATACTGACCGATGCCGTTGTCTCTGGGTGGCCTTTTTTCCCAATGAATATTACTTGTTGCCCTTCTTTTAAGGCTTGACGAATCAAATCGTGGTTTTTGGTGACACGCGAACAAGTCGCATCGTAATAGACGATGTTGCGAGCGTTACATATGTCTTCAAGGTCTTTGCCATGTCCATGCGCCGAAAAAATGATAATTGTGGAAGGGTTAATTTCTTGTAATAATTCCTTATGGCTTTTATTAGTGTCATAAAGAGTAAAAATGCCCTTTTTCTGTAATCTTTGAATGACTTCTTCGTTATGGACTAACATTCCTAAAATAGCCACGGGGCTATGGGGATGGTCGCTTTTTACTTGTTCAGCGATCTTAATCGCATTGACGACGCCCATGCAATAACCATGGGGATTGGTGACGTATACATTCATATCGACAATTATTCTAGCATAAGTAAAACAACTCTGCATTGTGTATAATAAGGACTAGGTAATTTATGGGATCTTTTAAAAGTTTTGCCTTATCTAGTCCAATGGTTGAAGTTCTCACAAAGCTTCATTATATTTCGCCGACTCCCATTCAAGAAGAAGTTATTCCAAAAGTATTAAAAGGCGAAAACATGATCGTTAAAGCGGAAACGGGTAGTGGCAAAACCCATGCTTTCTTAATTCCTTTAATCGATAAACTAGCGGAAGACCAAGGTTTGCAAGTCATCGTTTTAGCGCCAACGCGTGAACTAGCGCGTCAAACCTATAACTTCGCGCGCGCGATTATTGTAGCTTTCCCTAAATTAAAAGTGACATTAGCCACAGGTGGCCGTGAGATTGAAATATTGACCGCCAGCAATGTCCCGCATCTATTGATTACCACGCCCGGGCGCCTCATGAAGTTATCAGAAGATAGCCAGATTAATATTCATCGGGTCCAAACAATCGTGCTTGATGAAGCTGACATGCTCGTCGATGCTGGTTTTTTACCGATTATCGACCAATATATTACTAAAATAGAAAAACCACACATTTTGGCGTTTTCCGCTACCTTTCCGAAAGCTTTAGAACCACTGATTAAAAAGTTCATTAATCCCGATTTTATCATCGACCAAGACCCGGGATTAATCGCCCCGCTCCGAGTCAAACATCACCTTGTAGACATTGGATTTAAACCAATCCCTGAAATGGTGGCCTCGTTTATCGATCTTCGGCGCCCTTACCTGATGCTAGTGTTTGCCAGCAGGGTGGCTACTGTTAAAGAAATATATGATCACTTAATGCATCAAGGTTACAATGTGGGCACCTTACATGGAGAATTGCCGATGCGCATGCGCGCTTCCATGATCCGTCGCATCCGCGAAAACAAGTTTGCCGTCATCGTTTGTTCGGATATGGCCGCGCGTGGATTAGATCTACCTGACGTTAGCGATGTCTTAAGCGTTGATTTACCTCCGCAGATTGAATTTTATATGCATCGCGCTGGTCGTACTGGTCGTTATAAAAATGCGGGCGACTCGTTTCTGTTCTATGCCCGAGAACCTGAAAGCTCATTAGAAAAGCTGGCTGCATATCACGTTAAGTTCGATTTTTGGATGTTGCGAAATGGGGAATTAACCATTCAAAATGAACGGCCTCGCCGCGATAAAGGTCAAATCGAAGATGTGTCACTTAATCGCGATATTCAAAAGGCCATCCGTCAAACAAGGACGACAACGGTCAAACCCGGATATAAGAAAAAAGTGAAAATTGCCGTTGATAAAGTGAAACGTCGTCATAAACGTTTAGCCATCAAAGGCAAAGTCCGCGCACAATTAGATCGACGATTTAAAGCAATCGACAAGCAGGAGAACTAGCATGGATAAATTGATTATTGGAAGTCACGTCGGCATGAATGCTCCCGAGTATTATTTGGGCGCTGTTAAAGAGGCGCTGGGATATGGATCGACCACATTCATGTTTTATACTGGCGCCCCGCAAAATTCATTTAGGAAACCCGTTGAAGCGCTTAAAATCGAAGAAGGAAAAGCATTAGTCGCTACAAGCGATATCATCGCCGAACAAATTGTGGTTCACGCTCCCTATATCATCAATCTTGGAAATACTGTTAATTCAGAGACCTTTGAAATGGCGATTCGCTTTTTAATTACGGAACTTCGACGTGTCGCCGCATTTGGAGCCAGGTTATTAGTGCTACATCCCGGTGCCCATGTTGGCGCTGGCGATGAAGCGGGCTTAGCCAAAATCGTCGAGGGTTTAGACACCGTACTTGCGCAAGATGGTACCAATGTCACAATTTGCCTTGAAACAATGGCCGGCAAGGGCACCGAACTTGGCCGTACATTTGAACAAATTCGCTATTTTATTGACCATTGCGCTGCTCCAAAACGCCTCGGTGTTTGCATGGATACTTGCCATATAAATGATGCGGGATACAATGTCCACGATGTCGATGGCGTGTTGAATGAATTCGATCGAATCGTCGGACTAGACAAACTTAAGATATTACATGTTAACGATTCTAAAAATGTTCGAGGCGCCCAAAAAGACCGCCATGAAAACCTTGGATATGGGGAAATCGGGTTTGAAACGCTGAATCGATATGTCCATCATCCACGTCTTGCTGGCATTCCCAAAATTCTAGAAACGCCTTGGATTGGCGACCGCCCCCCATATAAAGAAGAAATTTCCATGCTCAAGAAGCAAAAATTGATTCCTGGGTGGAAAGACACCTTTTAAAATTGATCAATTTGTTCTTTTAAGGCAGCAAATGCTTCGGATGCCGTAACGGTCTTAATAATCTTGCCTTGTTTAAACAAAATCCAATGCTGACGTCCGCCGGCGAGGCCGAGGTCGGCATTTTTTGACTCGCCTGGTCCATTGACGATGCAACCCATGACGGCCACGGTGATAGGTTTATTAATCGTTTCAAGATAAGCCATGACTCGTTTTGCCATGTCTTGGACATCGACTTCGGTACGACCACAGGTTGGACATGATACGAGCGTGGGGTAATTTGGGTATAAACCAATATCATGAAGCAAGCGTTTGGCGGTGATAATTTCTTCTTTGGGGTCATCGGTTAGTGAAATGCGAATCGTATCGCCGATTCCTTCGAGAAGAAGTGGTGCAAGACCGGCCACTGATCGGATGACTCCGATATCTTTAATGCCGGCTTCGGTAATTCCTAAATGAAGTGGATATGGAAAGGTAACGCTAGCAAGGCGGTAGGCGGTGATCGTTTCAAGGACGGAACTGCCTTTAAGGGAAATGACAATATCACGAAAATCAAGCTCTTCAAGAATTTTTACGTGTTTTTGAGCGGAGCTAACGAGCTTATTCGCCGTATAATGCTCATCGTATTGGTGAATCGTAGTATCAAGCGATCCTGAATTGACGCCGATGCGAATGGGGATGTGCTTTTGTTTGCAAGCGGCAACAACTTTGGTAATTTTATCAATCGTCCCAATATTTCCGGGGTTAAGACGGATTTTGTCGACACCGGCTTCGATTGCTAATAACGCTAATCGATAATCAAAGTGAATGTCGGCGACAAGGGGAATGCGAATGCCTTGTTTGATTGCTTTAATGGCCCGAGCGTCCTTTTCATCGACGACGCTAACCCGCATTAAATCAGCACCCAGGTCGGTTAATTCGTTAATTTGAGCAATGACCTGCTCGATTTTAGACGTCTTGATTGAAGACATCGATTGGATTAAAACGCGATTGAGCCCCCCCAGTTGCAGGCCAGCGATGAAGATTGGTTTAGTTTCGGTGCGTTTCATCATTGTTTCGCTAATTATAACATTCACTAATCGTTTTTTTATATAGATTACTACCTTTATCTATGATAAAATAGGCAAGCAAATATTGGAGGTCACTAGTTTATGCGTGATAATTTTATATTCAAATGCACCATCTGCGGTGAAGAGAACTACCTGGGCAGCAAAAATAAGAAGAACCACCCCGATCGGATGGAAATCAAAAAGTTTTGTTCGCGTTGCAACAAGATGACAATTCATAAAGAAAAGAAATAACTAATTGATGAATTTCCGGATTGAAACGATAGCGTATCCATCCGATTTTGCCAATACTTATTTTTTAATTGATGACTTACGCGTCATCATTGTTGATCCAGGAAGTGATGGTAGTAGCCTTGCCGCTTTAATAAGCAATCGCGGCTGGAAACCACTCGCGATGTTGTTGACTCATGGTCACTTCGATCATATAAATGGGGCTGAATTCCTTCAAAAAGCGTATCGCATCCCCGTTTACGTCCATCAAGCCGATGTTATCATGCTTGATAATGCGCGGCTCAATGGGGCGGAAATGTTCCAGTTTGCGGGCGATTATGCGATTGAACCTAAGCCATTTTATAGTGATGAGACGATACAAATCGCTGACATTGCCATCGCCACGATTCATACGCCATTTCATACCCCGGGTAGTGTCTGTTATTATTTAAAAGAACAAAAAGTTCTTTTTACGGGTGACACCTTATTTAAAGGAAGTATTGGACGCAGCGATTTGCCACTTGGCTCATTTCGGACCATTAATAGTAGCCTCGCAAAGCTCCAAACCTTACCCGGAGACATCACTATCTACCCAGGCCATGGACCAAAATCGACAATTGGCAAGGAACTGGAATTCAATCGTTACTTCAAATTAAGATAAAGGAGACTAACACATGATTAATGTGACCGAATTACGACCTGGCAATTACTTCACTCATGAAAGCAATTTGTTTTTAGTGATCGACATCGCTCTTAATAAAACGGCGATGCGCAAAATGGTGGTCAAACTTAAAGTTAAAAATATGCGTTCTGGCGCGGTTACCGAAATGAGTTTTTTAGGTGGTACTGCGATTGAAACAGTACGTCTTGACAAAAAGCAAATGCAATTTTTATATGACAATGGTACTCATCTTGTCTTTATGGACCAATCCTCATATGAACAAATCGAAATCGATAAAGAACATCTTGAATGGGAAAAACAATTTCTTCGCGGCGATGAAACAGTCGAAATCATGTCTTATGATGACGAAATCATTGGTCTTAGTTTACCTTCGAAGGTTGCGCTAAAAATTATCGAATGCGAACCAGCGATTCGTGGCGATACCGTTAATAAAGCCATGAAAGATGCTTTGCTAGAAACGGGTCTAAAAGTTCGCGTGCCACTTTTTATCAATGAAGGCGAAACGATTATGATACGTACCGACGATGGTACTTATGATGGTCGCGCCTAAACAAGGAGGAAAATTTATATGCTTATCGTATTATTAGCGTTTGGTTGGGAATCGGTTTTATATCTTGGCCTCGGTTTAATTGGCGGGCTTGTCGGTGGATTCTTTATTTCACGGTGGTTCTTTAAACGAGAGCTCGCCAAGAACCCGCCCATTAATGAGAAGATGATCCGGGCGATGTTTATGTCTATGGGCCGCAAACCTTCAGAAGCGCAAGTTCGCTCCGTGATCAACAGCATCAATAAACAACAATAGTTTATTACAGCAAAAAAAGGCATTCGTCCAAAATGCCTTTTATTTTACCAATAAACACTATAAAACAACTAAATAATTACTTAATCCATTTAACTTTAGTTTCCTGATGATTTAATAGTCGTATGATGTTTGTGCGGTGGCGCCAATATAGGAAGCCCGCTTGGACTATCAAAAACATTGAATAGATGATGCCTGATTCCATCAACGGGTACATGCCGATGCGTTCAAAACCAGGCATTAGAAGTAGCAATGAAGCAACAACGCAGAAGGCACTTGCAATCATCGATCCAAGACTGACATATTTCTTGATGAGAACGACGATTATTAATACCGCAATACCGCTGAGAGCAATAACCCAATTTGTCGTAAAAACAAATGCTCCAAAGGTGCTGACGGCTTTGCCACCTTTGAAATTGGCGAAGATGGGATAACAATGGCCCATCGTGCATCCTAAAGCGGTAATATAGCTGACCCAAGGAATCCATGTGTAATCGTAAAGGTTAAATTTCCATATAATCAGCGTTACGGCCCAAATGGGAACCACTGTTTTAAAGACATCGCCAAACACGACCATCAAGAATGCTTTTTTTCCAAATACGCGCCCAGCATTTGTCGCCCCAGGATTGCCAGAACCATATTGGCGAATATCTTTATGGAAGAAGAGTTTTGATACCACGACCCCTGTTGGAAACGAGGCCATTAAATAACCGAAGATGAGTGCAATAATTAGTGTTCCAATCTTAATAAAAATCATCGTTTAATCACCTTTTCGAATGATATCATAATATTATATTTTCCTGCCAAAAGCACGATATCTTTGATATAATTCTATCGGTATTTATGTATTTATTGGAGATTGTATTTTGATAGCAGAACAAAAAAAACCGATTTATAACGAAGATAGTATCGACGTTTTAGAAGGATTACTTGGCGTTCGTAAGCGTCCGGCAATGTATATTGGTTCTACAAACACCACCGGACTTCATCATTTAGTGTGGGAAGTTGTTGATAACGCGATTGATGAAGCGATGTCCGGTTATGGCGATTTAATCACTGTCACGATTCATAAAGATGGCTCTTTGTCTGTCCAAGATGAAGGGCGTGGCATTCCGACTGGCATTCATAAAACAGCCAAGGTATCGGCATTAGAACTTGTTTTTTCTACTTTGCATAGCGGTGGTAAGTTCACCGATAAATCATATCAATCGGCTGGTGGTCTCCATGGCGTTGGGGCGAGTGTTACCAACGCTTTATCGGAATTTCTTGATGTCACCGTTTATCGCGATGGAAATATCTATCATATGCGATTTGAAAATGGCGGCCACAAAGTAAATGACCTTGAAATTCTTGGCAAAACCACGCGCCATGGTACCCTCGTCCGCTTCAAACCCGATGCCAAGATTTTCTCTTCCATCGATTTTAAATGGGACACCATCTGCAATCACCTGCAAGAATCGGCATTCTTACTGAAGAAGGTCCGCTTTGTGGTTAGGGATGAACGACAAAATCTTGAGCAGCAATTTTATTATGAAAACGGATTAAAAGAATACATTGAACTTTTAAACGCTGATAAAGATACGCTAAATTCCGTCATTTTATTCGAAGATTATAGCAATGATATCAAGGTGGAAATCGCCTTCCAATACGCCTTTAAAGATTATAACGAAAGCTTGTTATCATATGTCAATAACTTAAGGACAAAGGATGGTGGCACGCATGAATTTGGCTTTCGAGCCGGTTTAACGCGAGCGGTCAATGATTATGCCGAGGGCAATAATTTATTAAGGTCGAAGACCAAACTTGATGGCAATGATATTCGTGAAGGGTTAACGGCGATTGTCTCTTTAAAGATTCCTGAAGCAAAACTTGAGTTTGAAGGGCAAACCAAGGGAAAATTAGGGACCCCTGATGCCATGGCGGTCGTGCAAAATGTCATGTATAGCAAACTTACGTATTACCTTGAAGAGAATAAAGAGTTTGCCGTTAACTTAATTAAGAAGTGCGTTGATTCACAAAATGCTAGAATAGCCGCTAGAAAAGCAAAAGAAGAAGCTCGTGGCAGTAAAAAAGTCAAACAAGAAATGATCTTGTCTGATAAATTGACCCCTGCTCAAAGCAAAGATTATCCGTTAAATGAATTATTTATCGTCGAAGGTGATTCGGCCGGTGGCACTGCCAAAAGCGGCCGTGACCGGTTGCATCAAGCGATTTTGCCCTTGCGCGGTAAACCACTTAATACCGATAGCATCACGATGGAACAAATGTTGAAGAATACGGAGTTCGCCACATTAATAAACACGATTGGGGCGGGAATCGGGGCGAACTTTGAGGCTAGCGACTCCAAATATGGAAAAATCATCATCATGACCGACGCCGATACCGATGGGGCCCATATTCAAACGCTGCTACTGACATTTTTTTATCACTATATGCGCCCTTTAATCCAAAAAGGCATGATTTATGTGGCCGTGCCACCGCTTTATCGCGTATCTAAGGAAACTGATAGTGCCAAGTTCGCTTACGCTTGGAGTGAAGTGGAACTCGAAACACAAAAGAAGAAAATCGGTACTCCATACCGCATTTCCCGATTTAAAGGGTTAGGCGAAATGAACGCCAATCAATTAAAAGAAACAACGATGGACCCCAGTACTCGAACATTAATTCGAATCAGCATCGAAGATCCGCTCGTGGTCGAGCGACGTGTTTCCATCTTAATGGGAAAAGACGCTTCCTTAAGGAAAAAGTGGGTTGAAGAAAATGTCGACTTCACCTTAAAGGATCCTTTTATCAAGGAGATTACAAGTGGCTAAGAAAAAGAAAATTGTCGTTGCCCCACCTGTAGTGGAAACGATTAATGAACAAACACTTGAAGAGTTAATGGGCGAACGCTATGCCGCTTATGCCAAATACGTCATTCAAGACCGCGCCATTCCTGATGCTCGTGATGGGCTAAAACCTGTGCAACGGCGCATTATTTACGCTATGTATCACAGTGGCAATCTGCACCGTAAACCTTATCGCAAATGCGCATCGTCGGTGGGCGAAGTCATGGGAAAATACCATCCCCATGGCGATAGTTCAATCTATGAAGCGTTGGCCCATATGTCGCAACAATGGAAATATCGCGTTCCTTTAATCGACTTTCAAGGCAATAATGGGTCGATTGATGGCGACAATCCCGCCGCGCACCGCTATACCGAAGCGCGGTTAGCGGAAATTTCGGAAGAATTGACGCGCGATATCGAAAAAGAAACGGTCGATATGCAATTAACTTTTGACGATTCGCAACTAGAGCCAATTGTGCTACCGGCGCGTTTTCCCAATCTTTATGCTAATGGCACGACCGGCATTGCCGTCGCTTTAGCGACCAACATCCCCCCGCACAATCTGGGAGAATTAATTGAAGCCACGATTTATCGCTTGACACATCCAAAATGTCGCGTTGAAGACTTACTCGAATTTGTCAAAGGCCCTGATTTCCCCACGGGCGCTTCCATCGTCGCTGATCAAGGCTTAAAAGATATTTATGAATTTGGGCGTGGGCGCGTCGAGATTATTTCTAAAATGGAAGTCATCCACTCCGATGACATGAGCCAAATCATCGTCACCGAAATTCCCTATGGTGTGATTAAGTCAAAATTAGTTCGCGACATCGACGAAATTCGCTATAAAAAAGTCATTGATGGTATTTTGGAAGTCCGTGATGAATCCGATCACCGTGGTCTTCGCATTGCGATTGATTTGCGCAAAGATGCCAATGCCGAAATCATTGAAACTTATCTGATGAATCGCACCGAATTAAAAAGCGCCTTTAACGCGAATATGGTCGCCATCGTTAATGGGCACCCCCAAACATTGACATTAATTGATTATCTTGATGCGTTTATCGCCCATCAAGTCGATGTGGTAACGCGCCTATCGCAATTTGATTTGACAAAAGCCAATGCCCGAAAACATATCGTCGAAGGTTTAATTAAAGCCATTTCGATTCTTGATGAAGTCGTGACCACGATTAGAAAAAGTAGCGACAAAGCTAATGCGATTGAAAATCTTGTCAATTTGTTTGGCTTTTCCAAACTTCAAGCAGACGCCATCGTCAATTTGCAACTCTATCGCTTGACGAATACCGATGTCACCATCTTAATCGATGAACGGGCGACTCTTAACGCGCAAATTGAGCAATTGGAAGCCATTCTTGGCGACCCCAAAAAGCTTGATAAGACCATCATTAGCGATTTAAAAGCGATGGCTAATAAATATGGCACCCCCCGACAAACCATTGTAATTGAAGAGCCATTTCCAACACGTGTCATCGATAAACGCGATCTTATTTCCAAAGAAGACGTCATTATCGCCATTACTCGTGATGGCTATGTCAAGCGCTCATCCATCAAGAGTTACAAGAGTAGCGACACGGCCATTCCTGGCATGAAGGAATGCGATGTGTTATTGGGCGTTACTTACGCGAATACCCTGGATTACCTATTAGCGTTCACGAACCTTGGCAATTATATCTTCTTGCCCGTTCATGAAATGTTTGATAACAAATGGAAGGATGAAGGACGCCATATTAATTACATCTGTACGCTTAATCCCGACGAGAAGATTTTAAAAGCTTTTCTCATCAAATCATTTAAAGAAGATGTTCATATTGGCTTTGTGACCCGCAATGGCCAGATTAAACGCACCAAGTTATCGGAATTTTTGGCCCTTCGTTATTCGCGGCCCTTAGGATGTTTCCGGCTACTGCGCGACGATGAAGTGGTTGACGTCGCCATATTAACTGGTAATAGCGATTTACTCGTGATTACTGAAAAAGGTAACGCTACCTTGTTCAATGAAAATGAACTAACACCTGTGGGCATCAAGGCCGGTGGCATCAAGGCGATTGCTTCGTTAAAAGGTGGCGACCATGTGGCCGCTTTATTAGCCTATGAACAAGGCGAAAAAGGTAAGATCTTAATGGTCACCGATGCGGGCCATTGGCGCATCTTCGACTATAACTATGTGGCGGTCACTAATCGACTTGGCAAAGTCCAATATGTGTACAAGACCTTTAAATCAGAACCGCATGCCCTTATTTATGTGAGAAAGCTATCGAAAAAAGAAGAACAGATTTCCGTCAAGCTTTTGCTGGATGATAAGACGGTGCTTGATTACAGCACCGCTGACTTCCATCCCACACCAAGCGACAAATACGCGAAGAGAAATTTACCGCTTCCACGCAATTCAAATATCCAGGGCGTTTATAACGACACGCTTGAAAGTGTGACAGAGTCCACAAAAACCTATCAGGTTGCCGGCGAAACTCAAAGCGCAGCAGACGCTAACGGCAAATACGAGCAAATCTCAATTTTTGATGATATGGGCGATTAGCGAAGCGACGACACTTTCGTCTAAAGCCCCGGTGGTGATTAGATAGATTAACGCCATCATCGTGATAAAGCTGAGGACGAGCCCCAACGAAGCGAATATTTTTAAGTTATGATACTGGTTGGGCTCATGTTTCCATAATGGATAGGACACGATGTAGCCAATTAGGGCAATCCAAAAACCAAATACAGGCATGACGGCGCTCGCAATCATGCCAAGCACGGGAATGCCCCAGCGTTTGATGATGATCCATTCTGCTAATAATTGCTGTTTTGTTGATTCTTTCATACATTGATTATACAAAAACGACCCTTACATAGTAAATATATAGATTATTACTCAATTTTTTCATAAAATTAAATAGAGGTACTTATGTTCAAAGCTTTCATCCCTACCTTCCATGCCACATCCTTATATGAAGTGCCGGTTGATTTTTACGCTAAACACGGCATCAAAAATATTTTAATTGACCTTGATAATACCTTAGGTAGTTACAAGGATTTACATCCCCGCCCCCAAGCAGTCAGTCAGATTGAACAACTTGTCAAACATGGTTATAACTTACTGATTATCTCCAATAACAAGGGACCTCGCGTCCGCACGTATGCTGACAACCTCGGCGTGCCATGTCTAAGTAGCACGAGAAAACCGTTTAAAGCCAAACTCCGCAATTTTATGAAGAGTCATGGTTTTGTCCCCCATGAAACAATCCTTGTGGGCGATCAACTATTAACTGATAGCCTTGTAGCGCATAATCTAGGTATCAAGATGTTATTAGTCGAGAAGTTAGTCAAAGAAGACCAGTGGACGACACGGTTTAATCGGCTCTTCGATAAACCACTGCGCGCCCACTTTAAAAAGAAAAACAAATTAACGCATTGGAGTCACGCTTATGACTGAAATTAGAAAAATCCGTCGCTGCCCCGGATGTGGCATCATTCTGCAATCACTTGATGAAACATTACCAGGTTATGTTCCTGAAAAACATCTAGAGCGCCATGAAGTCGTGTTATGCCAACGTTGCTTTAAATTGCAACATTATGGTGAAGATATCGCCCCGCACGAACCCCGTGTTAACGAAGAATTTCTGACGATTGTTGAACAAGCGCGGCGCGAGAACGCCTTAATTATCTATGTGCTCGACCTCTTCTCGTTCGATAGTTCGTTTTCTCCCGAAGTAAATGAAAAAATTAAAAATCTCGATATCATTGGCGTCGCTAATAAACGCGATTTATTCCCCAAGTCCGTTAAAGACGATAAGATTCGCGAATATGTGAAGCGAAGAGCCGAAGAAGCCGGATTGGTGTTTGATTCAATCGTCATCGCGAGCCCATTGAAAAAATACAATATCGACGAGCTAAAACTTCATCTAGAACAACGGCGTCAAGGACGTAATGTCTATGTGATTGGCGCCACCAGTAGCGGAAAATCATCGCTAGTCAACGCCTACATGAAGCAATTTATGAATACGACGACGATGATGATTACTACTTCACCCTTCCCAGGCACAACATTACGCGTAATCGAAATTCCCCTCGATGAATCAAGTCGATTATTTGACACGCCTGGGTATGCCCTTGATACCTCAATCATCAGCCAAGTCGAGCGCGATGTCATCCGCCAAATCGTGCCCCGCACTGAAATTAAACCGCGCACGTTCCAATTAGCAGCCAAGCAATCGATTATATTCGGTGGGCTAGCCCGTTTTGATTTTATGAAAGGTAAAACAACGGGCTTCACTTGTTACTTTTCGAATATGGTGGAAATTAAACGAAGCGCCTTGGTAAATGCCGATAAAACATTTGAAAACTTGGTTACCAAAAATAAAGTGCGACCCACTTCCAAAATCGTGAAGTCGGTGACTGACCTCGAAGCGTTTGAAGTCGCCATCGCCGATAAAGGCCGTCTTGATATTGGTATTGTTGGACTCGGATGGATTAATTTTGCCGGAAACAAACAAACAATCCGCGTGTTAGCGCCCAAAGGAGTATTGGTGTACGTTCAAGCGCCAAAAATTTAACGATGGTCACCCCCAAACAAAAAGCCTTTTTAAAAAGCAAAGCCCAAAAGGTGGATTGTAAATTCCAAATAGGGAAAAATGAAATTACCCCAGAATTATTAGACATGCTTAATAAAGCGCTTGTCGCCCATGAATTAATTAAAGTTCATGTGCTTAAAAATGCAACCACGCCACTAAAAGAACTCGCGCTTGACCTAGCGGGTGCCTTACGGGCGGAAATCATCCAAACAATCGGTAAGCAGATTGTCTTATACAAGCCGAATCTCCGCGAAAGGAAGATCATTCTGCCGGAATGAAGCGCATCTTACTATTTGGTGGCACCTTCGACCCGATCCATTATGGACACGTGGGGCTTTTGCATATTGTCAAGCGACAACTATTAATCGATGAGGTCGATTTGATTCCCACTAAACAGCCACCATGGAAGGTGGATATGGCTCCCATTAAACACCGCCTGGCGATGATTAATTTGGCGCTTGAAGATGCAGCTTATAAAATATGCACCTACGAAATCGAGCAACCAGACATCGCTTATACGATTGACACTGTGCGATATTTCAAACATCAATTTCCGGACGATGAACTATATTATTTGATTGGGTCGGATCACGCCAGTGTGTTCCACGAATGGAAACAGGCCGATGAATTAGCCAAACTAGCGAAATTTATCGTCTATAGACGACCCGGTTATCCCTTGTCTCGTCAAAGCATTGAGCGGTTTCACTTTCTGATTATGGAAGGGAAGCGGTTTGAAGTGTCCTCGACGCGCATTCGCGCCCTTCAATCACTAGATATGCCATTTGTAATCATTGAATATATCATCAAGCATAATTTGTATTTTTCCAAAAAACTTCAATCATTTTATGATAAAAAACGATTTCTCCACGTGATGTCGGTGGCAAAACTCGCTCACGATATTGCCCTGTCCAATCAACTTGATGCTTCAAAAGCCACAATAGCCGCCCTTTTGCATGATATTGCTAAAAACCTCGATCAGAACATTAGTCAAAAGATGATTATGGCCGCTGACCCTTCATTAGTCAGCGCTCCTTTATTTAGCATCCATCAATTTGCGGGCGCATTATTAGCAAAGCAGGAATTTGGTATTGTTGATGAAGAAATTCTCGATGCGATTAGGTATCATGCCAGCGCTAAACCACAGATGAACCCCTTGGGAAAAGTTTTGTATGCCGCCGATAAGATTGAACCCCTGCGCGGCTTTGATTCCAAACCATTAATTGCAAGTTGTTTGAAAGATTATCATCAAGGTTTTATTGATGTATTACAAGCTAACTATGAATTCCATCAAGAAAAGGGAAAACCCTTTAAATACGATATAACCGCCGAAGCCATCAAATATTATCTGGAGGATAAACATGAAGACTGACCCGATCATGAAGGCCATTAAGACCGCGCTCGAAGAAAAGAAAGCCGAAGACATCATTACTATCGATGTCCGCGATAAAACGCCGTTAATGGACTTCCATGTCATTTGTACCGCCGGAAACTCCCGGAAGATGGACGCCATTAAAGAAGAAGTGGAACATCAAATCATTTTAGCCGGAGGTAAGCTCCATCATATTGAAGGGAAACCGGAATCTGGCTGGATTCTTGTCGATGCCTTTGACATCATCGTCCATATCTTTTCTCCTGAAGAGCGGGACCGCATCAAACTGGAAGATATCTTCAAACCAAAGCGCAGCAAAACCATTTAATATATAAATCTGTATAAAAATTTTAAAATTTGAATCAAGAGCATTTTCCCACTTTATTATTTTAGTGTGAAAATACATTTAATTAACATTATTTTTGTTTTATCATCTAGGTGGGATAACACTATGAATGAAAAAAATATAAATGATTATGAAATATTAGAAAAAGAAGATATTGTTTTAGAAATTAAAGAAGAAGCTCCTGAATATGGCGAAAGCTCGATTAGATGGAAACTTTTTCAACTTCAAAAAGATAAAAAAATAACTAAGATCGATGCTGATCATTATATTAAGCAAAATATTCAAGTCTTTCTCACGAACTTAGTGAGCGATTATGCAATTTCATTAAAAGATAAGCTGAAAAGAGAATTTAAGAATATTCGGTTTATTATCTATGAATCCATAATATTGAACGAGTGGTTAAACCATCAATTAAGAAGGAATACTATTTTTATCGAGGTTGAAAGATTTTATTCGGAATCTTTTTTTCAATATCTAAAAACTAAAATAGCGGTACCACTGCTTTTTGAACCATCCTGGCATGATTTCACTCTCTATTCGGGTGAAATTACTGTTGTTGTCCAAAATCTAGTAACTCAATCACCAATCGACAAACAAAATCATCGGCCAAAAATTGAGAAATTGCTCGTTGACTTATTATCAAAGGATTTACTTTCCTTGATGATTAGCGATGAAGATCGAATGATGATGATTAAAGAAATAGCGACTACATATTTAATAAATCCGAAGACCGCTCGTGCCTACGCTAAAAGACGTAAAAATGAAGAGACTCTAATCAAAGTATTAAAAACAGTGCCACTTTTTGAAAAATGGGACTTCTCAAAATGATAAAACAAGAAAGCTACTCAAAATCACATTTAGAAAACATTAAAAGCAATTATCCTCGAGTAGATATTCAACTTATAGAAAAGACAGTCTTTGCTTTCGGTTTGCTTGAATTACTTTCCTTGTCAAACCTTCCTTTCATTTTTAAAGGCGGAACTTCGCTCCTTCTCGTATTGTCAAATCCCTATTGTCTTTCTACGGATATCGATATACTTATTGAGCCAGATTTATTAATTGAAAAATATCTTCCAATAGATGGCACTTCACACCCATTTATCCGAATTGAAGAAGACTTTAGAACTAAGAGAAATTCAATGTTGAAGAGGCATTTCCGATTTGTCTATTTATCACCGATGACAAACCGGGAAAACAGTATCCTATTAGATGTCTTATATGAGCATCATGGTCATCGAACCCTTAAAAAAGTTTTGATTCAATCAGCGTTCCTTTCGCTTGATGATACAAATCCAGCATTTGTTGTAATTCCTTCGACAGGTTCTCTTTTAGGTGACAAATTAACGGCTTTTGCACCCAATACGATAGGAATTCCCTTTCTATATGAATCAAAAAGTGGTCTTTTAATTAATAAAACTCTTGAAGTTGCCAAACAATTCATTGATATATATGCTCTTTTAATGCAAGAAATCGACTTCCTCGATGTGATTGAATCATATTTGAAAATAGCTAACGATGAAATTAGATATCGAGGCCTATCCATCACGGCCAAGGATGGCTTGTTGGATACATTTTCTTCGACCCTCGCAATCATATCGAAAGGAAAATATCTTCCTGATCAATATCGCTTGTTGATTGAAGGATTCGACAAATTGCAAAACCATGTACTTGGTATTAGCGTCAACGGAGAAGCGGCAGTCTTGTATTCCGCGTCTATCATGTTATTAATTGCCAAGATTTTTACTAACGAAACTACCCTAAGTTGTCCAAATCAAAGTCCAATTATTGACCAAAAGTATCGCTTTATCAATAAACTAAGAAAACGCGACCAAGAAGCTTTTAACATGGCGGCTATTTCATTAAGATTAATTTATGGGATTAATTGAATTGGAATTTACAAATTATTTA
>DIVY01000025.1 GCA_002422535.1 Caryophanales bacterium UBA6120
ATATTTGACAATTCTATCGATAATCGCTATATTTATTGAGCATGTATGGCAGCAGGTCGATACGATCCGTCCGACGTCCCAACCACCGGCATAAAGTAACCAAAGCTCTAAGGCGAAATATTTATTGGGACATCCGGGATTTGGAATCACCCCGTTACATCATGCGATGTAAAGGAGAAATACCATGAGATTTACTGGATCTGATTGGAAACGATCACGACGTCTTCGCTTTTCCACGCTGGAAACCGGCAAGGAATTAGTGAAGCGCAACTACGGGCCTGGCCAACACGGCAATGCTCGTAAACGGAAGCCATCCGAATATGGCAAACAACTCTTGGAGAAACAAAAGCTCCGCTTTATGTATGGCGTCAACGAACGCCAATTCCGCCGCATGTTCACACTCGCGGTCAAAAGTAGTGAAGTTACCGGTCTTGCGTTCATGCAAATTCTTGAATCGCGCCTTGATAACCTCGTCTACCGAATGGGTTTCGCGCGCACTCGGAAAATGGGGCGCCAACTTGTCAATCATGGCCACATCACCGTCAATGGTAAAAAAGTCGATATTCCGAGCTATCTTTGCTCAATTAACGACACGATTGCCATCGCCGAGAAAAGTAACGATTTAATCGCTATTAAAGCGGCCCTCGACTCCGTAGCGGGTACCCTTGCTTATGTGTCCATCGACAAGGAAAAACTAACGGGAAAATTTATTAGATTCCCAGAACGTGGCGAACTTCCCCAAGACATTAACGAATCGCAAATCGTCGAATACTACAACCGATTATTGTAGTCAAAAACAATCCTTAGAGCAAAAAAACAAGGCGTGAACCTTGTTTTTCTCTTTCGAATACGTTTTATTTATCGATGGCTAATCAAATAATAATTTTTCTTGCCACGGCGAATAACCGTGTATTGATTAAACAGACCAGCGCTTCCTTTGACGATGAATTTATCATCATCGATAATATCGCCATTGATGGTGATGGAGCGATTTTTAATAAATTCCCGCGCCTCACGCTTGCTAGAGGCGGCGCCACTATGGACAAGTAGTGATACTAAATCAATCTCTGAAGGAGCGTTGCTCGTCAGTGAACCAAGAGCATCTTCGAGTTGCGATTTTGCGAGGCGCCGAATTTGGCCTTCAAATAAAAGTTCGCTCATCGTAATCGCTTCTTGGGCGGCAGCAGCACCATGAATCGTGGATACCACTTCGAGGGCGAGTCGTTTTTGCGCCATGCGGAGATGGGGTGAGGTTGCATGCAACTGACGCATTTCTTCAATTTCTTCTTTGCTCAAAAATGTAAAAACTTTTAGGTAACGAATGGCATCCTCATCGCTTGTATTAATGAAATATTGATATAGCTTGTACGGAGAAGTTAAGCTAGCGTCTAGATAGAGGGCGCCCTGCTCCGATTTTCCAAACTTTTTGCCATCACTTGTGGTAATCAAAGGCGCAGTGAAAACGGCTCCTTGTTCTTCTTCGTTTTGGATTTTTCGAATTAATTCGAGACCAGCTGTAAGATTGCCCCATTGATCAGAGCCCCCAATCTGGATGCGGCAGCCATATCGTTTGAATAAAGTTAGGAAATCAATCGATTGCAAAATCATATAGCTGAATTCCGTATAGGAAATGCCCGCTTCAAGGCGCGAAGCGACCACATCTTTGCTTAACATGTAGTTAATTGTGAAATATTTGCCATAATCACGTAAAAATTCGAGCATCGACAATTGGCTTAACCAATCGTAATTGTTTACTAACAAGCCCTTACTTGTATCCTTAAGGTCGATAAAGCGTTCCAATTGACCCCTAATCGCATTGGTGTTTTGCCGTAAATCAAGTTCATTTAATAGATGGCGCTCTTTGCTTTTACCACTGGGATCGCCGATCATGCCCGTGCCACCACCAACGACAGCAATGACCCGATGACCGGCCCGTTGGAGGCGCATCAAAATCGAAATCATCACAAAATTACCGAGGTGCATGCTGCTAGCGCTGGGATCAAAACCACAATAAATCGTTTGCGGAGTTTTAAATAATTCCTTAAGCGTATCAAAATTGGATACATCCTTTAATAATCCGCGATATTGTAAATCTTCAAATAAATCCATACATCCCCCTTAAATAATAAAAGCGCCCCTAAGGACGCTTGCACGTGGTACCACCTTAGTTGCCTTCAAACAAGGCCGCTTCATTGCGATTTAACGCATCGTAACGGTTGTCTTTCAACAACATGCTCCCAAGGGTAATTCCCATCGTTACCTTCCACCAAACGTAACTCGCTATAGATAGTACTAATCTTGTTCGTAGCAATAATTATTTTAAGCGATTAGCGCCGATTTATCAAATTCAATATTGCGTGGAATCGCGCTTCACAAATGTCGACTCAAATTTATGGACATGTTGCATTTCGATTTCCCCTAATAGATCAGTCATCATTTGCATGGCTTTAGCGCCAACTTCTTTTAAATCGATATGCAATGAAGAAATATGAGGGCGAAGAATGCTGGCGTATTTTGTTCCAATAATGGAGAGAACTTCAACGTCTTGCGGGACGCGCAGTCCGCTATCGATGGCGGCATTTAATACGGCTGCCGCTAAACTATCGCGGTGCGCCAAAAAATATCCTGAATGCGTTGATTTAAAAATTTCCATAAAATCGGAATATGTTTGGCGATAACTATCTTCAATACTGTAAATTCCATAGCCGCGCATCGCTTCCACATGGGTATCCACAAACGCTTTTTCGATGCGTTGTAATAAGCGACCCGAATGATGCAAATGAAGAAAATACATCTTTTTATCGCCTTTTTCAAAATAACTATTTATTACCGAGCGAATCGCATGTTCGTAGCCAAAATTGATGCAAGCGACACGTTCAGCGATGACATTATTATTGATAACGACAAGCGGAATCTTATAAGAACTAAGTTTGTTGACTTCTTCAACATCAAGTTCGTCATCAAAGATAATGGCCCCATCAACATGCGAGGTGATTACTTTTTCAACCATTTGTAAGGCATCATCTTTAGAATGATTGGTGACAAAAAGTGTCAATTGATAGCCTTTGTCTTTGGCTTCATCAGTCATGCCGTTTAGCATATTGGCAATGTAAACATAATTGGCGTTTGGTATCACAATCCCAATGTTAGTCGTGCGGTTAGTCGCTAAACCACGGGCTAAAGCACTCGGTTTATATCCTAAACGTCTAATTGTTTCTTGAACCTTAATGCGCGTCGTTTCTGTGACATTATCGTTATTGTTAATGACGCGGGACACCGTCGCCAATGAGACGCCGCTGGCTTTAGCTACTTCGTAAATCGTCACGCGGTCCTTAATGTTTTTCATAAAAAAACCTCCAAAATGAATATTTTCATTTTATCAAGAAAGTTTTCATAAATCAATGAAAAGGCTTGAAAATTTAAATCTATCAAACAATCGGAAAGGAGACGATTTTCAGCCGCTTTGAAGGAATTTCTGTTCGCCCGACTTTTGCTTGTGGTTTTCCATCAAGATTGACTAGATCTCCGGTAAAATTGACGATTAGCGGAACAAGCGCGCCACCGACACCATACATATCGACAGGGGTTTGGGCCGCTTCAAAACTAGCGATTTTTTCTGATGTAAAGCCGCTGGAAATAATGATATTAACCTCGTTAAATCCAGCTTTATCCAGTTCTTGCCGTAAACCAAAAACAAGTTCCTTACAAACGCCATGGGGGTCAAAACCAGACGTATCTTTATCATCAAAATAATGGTCGATGAGCGCCATTGACGTGTCAATCCGAACAGCCGCTAATTTCCCGTTAAGATGACGAGCTAGCATTAGGCTATCATTAACAACATCGTTATTGTAATCAATTAAGGCCGTTATGGGGGCGTCGGGGAAAGTTTTATGATATAATTCTGCTGCTAATTTGATGTCCCCATCGCATATTTGGATTAAGGCATGCGGCATCGTCCCCATGCCTTTGCCACCCCACCAAAGCCCTTGGGCATCGGTGCTTACTTTGCGAATACCAGCGACAAAAGAAGCATAGCCATCGCCAGTTTGGGTGTGATAATCATCTTGGCGGTCGGCCATCGAAAACACCGGTTTTCCATGTGCGGCCCGTAAGACTTTCATCGTATTGGTGGCCACACTGGTACGACGCGACAATATTCCGTCGATCATGCTTTCCAAAAATCCGAAATTTTCATAAAGACCGGTTATTTTCAACACTGGCTCGCCACTTGAAATCACGTCGCCATCATCAAGCGCTTGAATTGTCAATGTTTCGGGATAATGGGCAAACGTGTAAACGAGGGCAATCGCCTCATCAAGCCCACATACCATGATGTCATCAGAGCGTTGAAAAAATTGCATGGTAACCGAGTGCCCAGGCATCAAATTTTTCACGATTTGATTTGTTTTCAAAAAATAGTTGGCCGCATAAAATCCCGTCCCTAATTTTGGATCGAATTGGAATGTTCGGTTGGTTAAACGCGATAATTTTCCCGCTTCTTTCAAGGTGACTTCTAGGTCCATAATTGCCTCCTAATGTAAAAATGGTTCCCCTTCTTGATATGGGGTTTCAACAATAATTGGATGGGCAAACTCACTAATTCCAAACATCGATTCGGTGCATATTAGTGCCTGTGTTTCTGTCAAACTATGGATTTTCCCTGTCGGCAAAATCGTTCCTGGTCGCGCGACAACAAGCAAGTCGCCAATTTTTAGATGCTCATAACATTTAGCGCTAATTTCGTTTGCTCCCAAAGACAAGATGATTTTTGAGGCATCCATTTTAATAACACGGCCAACCACAAAGCCGCTTTTGAATGGGGGTAAAAAGATATCAATCGCTTCATTGGCAAATTTATCATTAAGAATTTTGATGAGCACATCTGGTGGGTTGAGGATTAAACCAAACGCATGGATTCTTATTAAATCATGAATTTTAAATATATTTACTCCGATCAAACGTTGATCATGATAAATAATCGTGACATCATCATGCGTAATGAAATGCGTAGCGCTTGTTTCGGCTTCAAACATGACTAGCAAGACATCACCGAGCACTTTGGGATGGTAAAACAGTTGATAGGATGGATTCATCGACGCGCGACCATTAATGTATCAATTAGTGAACGATCGCATTTTTGTAGCATTAATAGTAATGTTTTCTTAGCAGCGCTATAGTCTTCCACATCAATAATTGATGAGTTGGTGTGGATGCTTCGCGCGCAGATGCAATGGGTTAAGGTTAAGACGCCATCTTTATTGCGATGAATCGCCCCCGCATCAGTGCCTCCTGGGCTATCAAAGTATTGTGACTTGACGCCAGCTTCCAAAGCGCATGAGGCTTGAAAATCAAGGAAAGGTTTATAAGCAATCATCGATCCATCGATATACCGCAATAAGACACCGCCGCCTAATTGCCCCCATTGGGTCTTATCGCCACTGCTATCGCGTGCGGGCGAACAATCGAGTACGATAGCTACATCAGGTGAAATCATATGGGCAGCTGTCGTGGCTCCCCGCAAACCCACTTCTTCTTGGACGGTTCCTCCAATATATAAATCAAATGGCAATTCAACATCATTTAGTTCATCAAGTAAATCAAGTCCTAACGCCAAACCATAGCGGTTGTCAAACGCTTTACTCATCAAGCGACGGCCCCCATTTAATTCGACAAATGGCCCCCATACGACCATCATCGCCCCAATATAGACGCCGGCGTCAAGGGCATCTTGTTTCGAGGAAAAACCAAAATCGAATAATAAATTTTTAACTTCAGGAACCTTTTGTTCCGTGTCCTTTAATAGATGAGGAGGAGTGGCATCAATGGTACCTTGAATGTAAGAGCCGGACTTTGTTCTCAATAAAACCCGTTGGCTCGTCAACGCTAACGTATTTAATCCGCCGACGGCGTGACCCTTAATCAAGCCATGTTCTAGTATTTCGATAACGATAAGGCCAACTTCATCCATGTGGCCAGCGACCATCACTTTAAATGGATTGGTCATTTTGCTCTTTTTAAGGGCGAAAATGCTGCCCAAATTATCAGTTACGTATGTCAAACGGCGTGTATCAAACTCATTTTTTAAATAACGAGCGACTTCATTTTCTTGACCGGCAATTCCATTTAGTTGCGTTAATTCGCGTAAGTATTTCTTCTGGGTATCGTTTAACATTTATTTATCCTTTCTAATGACAAGGCGATGAATCATTTTATTGCTCGCGCGAAAATTTTGTTCATATTCGCTCATCGCATCATCGCTTGCGGGCGTCGAATAACTATATTCGCTTAATATTATATTATACTGAAGTTTTTCAACATTTTTTTGAGAAAATGCGAATAACTCATCATTATCGGTCTTAATCTTTAGCAACGCCCCGACCTTAAGGATTCGCATGAATTGAACAAGAAATTTTTCATGGGTCAAGCGCCGTTTTTCATGATGTTTTTTGGGCCAAGGATCTGAAAAATTCAAATAAATTCCCGCGATTGATTGATCATTTATCGAGGGCAGTAAACTTTCAATATCGGCATCGACAAACTTTACGTTATGAAGTTCTTGTTCCCTAAGTTTCTTCCCAGCGACGGCAATGGCCGGTATGGCTCGCTCCACTCCAAAAAAGATTGCCTCGGGTTGCTTGGCGCCCATCATCAATAAAAATTGCCCTTTGCCGCTGCCAACTTCTAGATAAATTGGTCTTGTTTCGCTCGAAATGGCTTGGAGAAACGATGTTTCATTCAGTATTAAATCAGGATGTTCATCAATAAAAGGGCGCGCCCATTTCTTATTTTTTAAGCGCATGGTGCATCCCTAAATCATAAATGGCACGCGCATAGATGCCGATGCTCGAATGTAAATCGACTAAATCAATCTTTTCATCGACATCGTGGATATGGTCATCTTTATTGGGAAAATGGGAACCAAAGGCAACTATGTTATGGGCTTCTTTAGCATAGGTGCCCCCGCCAATCGTCATCATTTGGCTTTTAAAATCGCCAGACTCTTGTTGATAGGCTTTCAGCAATATTTGCACTAATGAAGAGTTTGGATCAAATAGTAACGGATGGCTACGCATCAAAATTGTGACAGGAACGTCGGTTTGACCAGCAATCTTGTTAATCGTGGCATCAAGATCGACAGTTTCTGGATAGCGGAAATTGACCACCATCGAAAAAACGCCAGACTCATAATTGACAAGACCAACATTGTATGTGGTATGGTGCAATAACTTCGATTCATAATAGGCCTCAAGATTGTGTCCAAACGGATCGCGGTATTGTTGGGCTAGTTTCGTTAAAAAATCCAACTTATAAAAATTGCCGAGCACATCAAGCAAGATCAGACCCGCATTAATACCTAGTTCTGGTAGCGATCCATGGGCGGCTTTCCCAAAGATCACGAGTCGCGTTTGATTATTAATATGTTCAATTTCGTAGTGATGTTTGGTCGCTTTTAAATATGTTTCCCATTTTTCATTATAATCAACAATCGCTTCTGCCCGATCGATAACCGAATTGGAGACGACACCGGCATTGATTCGATGAATGGGATTAAGTGATACTATTCCTTCGAGTTTATAGTTAGAAATACCTTTTTCCCCATAAATAAGCGGAAATTCGCCATCGGGAGTAAACCCAGCCACAGCTTGAGGTTTCTTCAGGGTATGGAAGTAATAATGAAGGCAGGCGCTTCCCCGTTCTTCATTTCCTCCAATGACAAGACGCGCTGTATACCCATTGATTAGCCCCTTGTCCTTTAATAGTTTCATCGCTAGATATGCCGCCATTGCCGGTCCTTTATCATCGCTGGTGCCCCGTCCATACATGCGCCCATTAGCAATCGTCCCACTAAAAGGCGGGTAGGTCCATGAACCGCTGACAGGGACGACGTCGGCATGAGCGTAAACGCCGATAATTGGCCCTTGTCCGTAACTGATTTCGGTGGCATACCCATCGTTATAAGCAACGTTAAAACCATCCTTTTCAGCCACTTTGCCAATGTAATTGAGCGCGTCTTTGACGCCTTTCCCAAATGGTTGCCCGACTTTTGAGGTGGTTTCGTCATAGCAGGAATTGATTTTGATCCAGTCAAAAAGAAGTTGGTCCGCAATATCAAAATAAGGAAGCGCTAAATGTTTGAATTGGTGATTCATACTACTTTTTCTCCTGTTTAAAAGCATCGATAATTAACTGGAAACGCGGATAGCGTGAAACGGCTAATGACAATATCGGAACCAGGATTCCCGCTAATATAGCTTCTGGTATTCCATTCGTCAAAATAATGAAACCCATGAAGAGCCAGTATGTATTAAAGTTTAGCCCGACAAAGTTGGCGTCTGCTTCAATCGTCGGTCCGTAAATTAACCCTAAGAACACCAGCACTAATAGTGAATGGATAATCGTCATCAAGACACTGCCACCGGCAATCGCTAATTTACTCAAATAATTTTTCTTGATTGATTTCGTTAAATCGAACAAAAGGCCGGCTCCCAATCCAAACAGGGCACGAGGGACCACCGATATGAGTGGGTCCACAAAGAACACATCTAAGAAGCCCACTGGGGAGATCAGAGCCCTGAAAAAAGATAGGGCCCCGAATAAAACGCCATAGAATAGCCCACTCTTCCATCCAAACAGGACGGCCCCAAATAAGACGGGGATATGAAGTAAGGTAAAGGCGACAAATGGTGAGATGGCGATAAAGCCGATTTGCGGCACAAACGTCATCAAGGTCATTAATCCAATAAACATCGCATGAATTGACATTTGAACAATTTTAGCGTTTTTCATATCGTTATCCTCGATTCTTTAAATAGATTTCATAAAGACCATCTAATACAAGATTTTCGTCATAGATGAAATCGGGCAACAATGGGAGTAACACTTTCGCGTAGCCTCCAGTTAACACGATCGGCTTTTCAATTCCTAATTCAAGCGAGACGCCACTAGCTAATCCTTTTACAAGCGCAGCATGTCCATATAAAACACCGCTATTGACAGAATTCGCGGTGTTACGACCAATCAAATTTTTGGGGATTTCAAGATTGACATCCGCTAGTTGCGAAGCCCGGCCGACGAGTGCTTGTAACGAAATTAATAAACCTGGAGCAATTGTCACCCCCACAAATGCGCCCGTTTGGTCGATGGCGATAATTTTCGTGGCCGTTCCTAAATCGGCGATAACTAAGGGGGCATTATATTTTTTTATACCGCCGACGCTAGCAGCAACAAGGTCACTTCCAACTTCGCTAGGATGATCGGTGTGAATCGCTAAGCCCGTCTTTATTTTTCGGCCCAGCATCAAAATTGGACACGCAAACATGTTTTGGAAAGCTTCTTCGATAATCCGAGTAAGAGGGGGAACCACACTCGAGATAATGATTGCCTCATATTCCATCTTATAAGAAGATGTTGTATCGAAGAATTGTTGGAGGATAAGTTGATATTCGCTGATTGTTTTGCCGACATCGGTCATCGTCGAAAAACGATCTATGAGCTGGTCATCTTTATATATGCCTAATGTTAGGGCGGTATTGCCCAAATCGACGGTTATAATCATATTTCTCCTGCTACCATCTTGCCATGCAAGTATCGTGCTATATGGATTTATATAATTAATAACATATTTTATTAATCTTGCCAATATATCGTTATATAAAAAACATTGTCAAAATTTTAAAATTTTGGTTGTTAGAGTATTATAATAAAAATGATAGAAAAAAGGAGGAACTTAAATGAAGAAAACACTTACTTATGTTTTGACGATTTTAGCGATTGGGGCTTTATCCGCTTGCGATTTTGGCAATTCGACGGCCGGTACTATTATTGCCACCGAAGAAGCGAATACCACGATGATGCGGACGATGGCCAACATGACGAATATGACCGAGGGATCACTGGATTTGACACTGACGACCGATTCGACTGTTTCTGTCGATGTTGATTCTGATGATAATGATTATGGTTATGGCGATGAAACTGTCGATGTCGTAGTCGATGGAGCAATCAACGCCAAGGTATCCGATCTTTGGGGTACCGCTCCAAAAGCCGCCCTCAATGTGAATATTAATGAAGCTACCGTTAACGCTACCGGCACTTATGATGGTTCCCAAGAAGTATATGTTGACGAAAGCTTTACCGACCAACAAATTAATGCTTATTACGATAATGAATACGCTTATGTTGATTTTTCGGCGGCGACGGCACTTCATAGCGAACTTTTTGGAGCAATGAATTCGGAAGAACCGATGCCTACAAAATTTAAAGGCTTAGTTGGAACCATCGCCGAGTTTGGCATTCCCGATATGACGGAACCCGAATCGCAATTACCATCTTCTGAAGTTGATGAAATGATCGAACAATTATTACCGGTCCTTGAAATGATGCCCAACACCAGTGCCATGATGTTTGGTAACGAACTGCGCATTGTTTATCAATTGACCCAAGCTGATCTTCCTGACCTCATTGAGGGATTCATGATTGAAATCGCGCGCTCCACCAAAGCCGAGATTCCATCAAGCATCGATGCCAGTCTTCAAGCTGAAATCGACGCGCAAGTAAATGAAATTATGTCGCAAATTAATTTAACGACATTCCGCCTCGAACTTCACATCGATTCAACACGGAACATCTTCTCATATTTCCAAGTCCAACTTGATGGCATCATTACGATTCAAGACAGCCATTATGATGGTTATTGGGACGAAGAAAATTCCATTTGGGTCGAAATTGAAATCCCATTTGAACAAATTGTGGACATCGATATGACGACCACCTTAGAGCTAAACGCCTTCAGTGAACCCGTTACCATTACCTTCCCGACCGATTTGGCGACCTACACCGATATGAGCGAAGACATGGGAATGGAATAACATCCTTCATCCCATTAGACAAAAAGGACTCCGTTAATCAATGGTGGAGAGTCGTGATAGCAAATATCACGGCTCTTTTCTATTTGAGGTTCTTTGAAATAGAGTGAGGAAAATTGTGAATTTTTGATTTACCATTGTAAAACTATGAAGAATAGCGGAAATGATTATTTTTGTCACCACTTAATTTAATTGAACTTCAATGATTGAGACAACCTTTTTAGTTGCGCTACTCACCTAAACTGTAAAAAGAAAGGTGGAATGATTTTTTTACTCCACCTTAGATTTTACATAACTCTTTTCTTATGCTTAAGTGTTAGATTACGATATTGACGATTTTGTTTTTTACAATGATCCAGCGCTTGATCGGCGCCATACCAACAAATTTTTGAACGATTTCATCTTCAAGAACTTTTTGTTTTAATGATTCTTCTTCAATATCTAAAGCGACGATTAAAGAAGTCCGTAATTTGCCGTTGACCTGAATCGCCATCGTAACTTCTTGACGAATTAGTTTTGCTTCCTCATAAACGGGCCACGGCGCACATGCAATAAATGGGGCATGTCCTAAACTTTCAAACAATTCTTCGCCGACGTGGGGACAAATGACGCTGAACAGCTTTAAGAAGCCCTCGATATAGGGGCGATATAACGATCCTGCTTTATAAGCATCATTTGTAAAAATCATCAGTTGCGAAATCGCCGTATTCATTTGCAAGGTGTCGATATCATTGGTGACCTTTTTAACGGTGTAGTGGTAAATGTAATCCAACTCACCACTATTGGAATCGCTAAACCGCGCAACGAATTCCGGTTCGGTAAATAGGCGCACGACCCGATCAATGAAGCGCTTTGACCCATCAAGACCGGTCGTCGACCACGGAAGAGTCGCTTCCAGGGGACCCATGAACATTTCATAGAGACGTAGTGAATCCGTACCATAAGTATCGAGAATGTCATCGGGATTGACGACATTACCGCGCGATTTGCTCATTTTTTCACCATTATCGCCAAGAATCATGCCTTGATGGAATAAGCGCTTGAATGGTTCTGATGTGGGAACTACGCCGATATCAAACAAAAATTTGTGCCAAAAACGGGCGTAAAGCAAATGGAGCACCGCATGTTCGGCTCCTCCAATATAAAGGTCGACTGGTAACCAATGTTTCAATAGACGCTGATCGGCAATGGCGTTTGAATTTTTAGGATCTAGGTAGCGCAGATAATACCAGCAACTACCCGCCCATTGGGGCATCGTGTTGGTTTCACGCAAGGCTGGTTTTCCCTCAATTGTCGTATTTACCCAATCCGTGGCGCTTGCAAGAGGCGATAATCCCGCGCCACCTGGTTTATATTCTTCAAGGCTTGGCAATAGTAGTGGTAAATCAGAAAACTTCAAAGCACGTGTTTCTTTTGTTGCTTCAAGATGCACAATCGGAATCGGTTCGCCCCAGTAACGTTGCCTTGAAAAGAGCCAATCACGTAATTTGTATTGGACCTTAAGGGAACCAACACCACGATTAGTCAAATACTCAGTTACTAGTTTTTTAGCAGCTTCCACTCCTTGTCCATTGATAAAGTCCGAATTGATATGGTTCCCTTCGCCTGTAAAAGCGTTTTGGGATATGTCTCCTTCGACGACTTGGCGAATTGGTAAGTCGTGTTTTTTAGCAAATTCATAGTCGCGTTCATCATGCGCGGGCACGGCCATGACGGCGCCCCCGCCATAACTTGCCAACACATAATCGGCAATATAAATGGGGACCGCTTCGTTATTGATAGGGTTAATTGCATAAGCTCCTGTGAAAACACCAGTTTTATCCTTATTTAGCTCGGTGCGCTCCATGTCACTTTTATTAATGGTGTGCGTTACATATTGTGCAACAGCTTCCTTTTGTTGGGGTGAAGTTATTGCATTAACAAGTGGATGTTCCGGCGCTAAACAACAGTAAGTACAGCCAAATAATGTATCCGCTCTAGTCGTGAATACATGAAACGATTGATCGCTATCCTTAACCTTAAAAGTGATATCCGTTCCTTCAGAACGACCAATCCAATTTCGTTGCATCAATAGTGTTGATGGGGGCCAATCAAGCTCATCAAGTCCATTTAGCAACTTATCGGCGTAGTCGGTAATCTTTAACACCCATTGCTTCATCCACTTTTTAACAACGGGAAAGCCACCTACTTCGCTTTTGCCGTCAACGACTTCTTCATTTGATAAAACGGTGCCTAGTTCGGGGCAATAATTAACGGGCTTTTCATCAACATAGGCCAGTCCATGTTCGTAAAGTTTGATAAAGATCCACTGCGTCCATTTAAAGTATTCAGGATCAGTCGTCGCCAGTTCCAGCGACCAATCATAACTTAATCCAAGTTGTTTGATTTGTTTTCTAAAGGTATCGATGTTTCGTTTGGTGAACGTGGCTGGATGGTTATTCGTTTTAATCGCATATTGTTCGGCTGGTAGCCCAAAAGCATCCCAACCCATCGGGTGTAAGACATTATATCCTTGCATCCGTTTCATCCTAGCGACGATGTCACTTGCTAAATAACCACGGGGATGCCCGACATGGAGCCCTTGCCCAGAAGGATAGGGAAACATGTCCAGCACATAATATTTAGGCCGTGAAAAATCATATAAATCCGTTTTAAATACCTGATTAGCATCCCATTTATCTTGCCATTTCTTGTCGATTTTTTTAAAATCGTAATTCATACCATTCTCCTTTGAATAAAAAAACGCCCTCCTAAAGGACGCTTCCGCGTGGTACCACCTTATTTCACAAATCTTGTTTGTGCGCTTAAGTTCCGATAACGGGGGTCCGTAATAGCATTACTTCCGTGAGGTGAAACGCGTTGCCTTGTTGCACCAACCCAAGGCTCTCTAGTGGCCGCGTTTCTTAGCGGAGCCATCATATGTGTCATTATATCATAATGGGTGATGGCTTATTCAATCGATTTGTAAAGTTGTTCGTAAAGGCGCGCAGATTGCGCCCAATCATTTTGGCTTTTAAATGCGTTATAGATTAATTTTTCGCGCAGCGGTTGGTCATTAAATGTTTGCATTGCCCAAGTAATCGTATCTTTTAAAGCACTAACAGTATAATCATCAAAACTAAAACCATTGGCGAACTCTCCATTCGAGCCATCGTAGCCAATGACGGTGTCCTTCAAGCCACCAGTAGCGCGCACAAGTGGTAGCGTTCCATATCGGAGACTAATCATTTGCGCAATGCCGCATGGTTCAAATAATGAGGGCATTAAAAAGATATCGCTCGCCCCATAAAGGCGATGCGCCAATTCATTGTCATAGCCAATCCGGGCAAATACCCGATTAGGGAAGCGTTCTTGCAACCGATTGAATTCCATTTCGGCATTGGCTTCTCCCGATCCTAACACAATCAAAGAACCACCTTGCTCGACGATGCTGCTGGCACTCGCAATCAACAAATCAACGCCTTTTTGCCAAGTCAGTCGTGAAACTAAACCAAATAACGGACCATCGGTTTTTTCAAGTCCTAGCGCTAAAAGCAATTGTTCCTTGTTATAGCGTTTTCCGATGATATGATCGCTATACCCATATTGTTTATATAAAGCGCCATCGGTTTGCGGATTCCATTCTTCATAATCAATGCCATTTAAAATACCGACAAAATCATCCCTAACATACTGGAGCACATGGTTAAGCCCATGCCCTCCCTCTTCAGTCAATAATTCTTTGGCATGCGTGGGCGATACTGTCGTAATTTTGTCACTATACATAATCGCGGCTTTTAAACTACTCGTCGCTCCTTTAAAGCGCACTTTGCCAGACCGATATAACTCATCGGATAATCCATAAAAATCACCAAGCAAAAATGGATCAAATAAGCCCTGGAACGCCGGATTATGAATCGTGGTCACAAAGTGAATCGCGCTATAGAAAGGATCGTCCTTATTTTGTTCTTTTATGATGACTGGCAACATGCCGGCTTGCCAGTCGTGAATGTGGATAATATCCGGTTTTAGCTTGACGAATTTAAGCATGTTTCGGACGGCAAGCGTAAAGAAGGCGAAACGTTCGATATCATCATAATAGCCATACACATTATCGCGGTTGAAATAGTAGCCGTTTCCGATAAAATAATAAGTAATTCCTTCATGATAAGTGCGATATAAATCGGCATGTTGTTTACGCCACGACATATACACGTCAAACGCACCAATTAGTTTCATCGAACCATTATTAATTTGGGCAATCGCTTGGTAATAGGGCAAAACAATCGTCATTTCATGACCTTCAATCGTCAATTCTTTGGCAAGTGAATAAACCACATCAGCCAGACCTCCGGTCTTGGCATAGGGATTACTTTCGCTAGAAACCATTAATATTTTCACTAAATGCGGTCTCCTTGCTTAACATAGAGGGGATCGTGCTCAGTTCCCGATATATCCTTTACTTCGCGAATTTGCACGTGCTTATCGATGACGGCGTTATTGACACGCACATTTTTACCGATTTTTGTATCGGTAAAAATAATTGAGTTTTTGACGACAGCCCCTTCTTCAATCACGACATTACGCGATATGATCGAATTATTGACCTTGCCATTGATGCGACTCCCATTGGCAATAAAGCTGTTTTTGACTTGCGCTTGCAGTCCATATTTGGAGGGCGGGGTATCGTGGGTTACCGTAAATATCGGCCAGTCTTCGAGGAATAGTTGTTTTCGAATATCATAATTTAATAGTTCTAACGAATGATCGCGGTATTGTTTCATGCTTGAAAAATGACGAACATAGCCCTCGTGGCGATAACCAATCACTTTCCAATCGTGATTAATGACATAGGCGATGATGTCACGAAGCGAGTAAAAGGCCGACGTCGCTTTTGCGATATCTAATAAACGCTGCAGGCGAAGCATATCGAGGACATATGTTTCCATACTGACAAAGATTTGATCTTTGGTACCTTTATTAATGTTCATCCCATCAATATGGTCTTCGCTGGAAATTGAAAGCTGATCGCCCTCGACAAAATTGACTTTTCCATCATTAATGGCCGCATAAAGGATGGTAATATCAGCGCCGGTGGCTTCATGGGCGGCAATCATTTTATTGAAATCAAGGGGATAAATGATGTGGGCCGGGGCAATCACGAATAAATCCGGTTTCACATCAAAGAAAATCCAATCGTTAGCGATGATGTTATTAATGTCGTGATTGTATTGTTGGGTATGAGCGAATTTTTCGTTATACATAATCGCTTCATATCCGAGCTTGGTATTGGTATTCCACACGTTGGTGCTGCCAAGGTGCTTAAGAATTGACCGGGGTTGATTACGGACAAGAATGCCGACTTCATCAATTCCCGAATTGGAAAAATTGGATAATGGAAAATCGATAAAGGCATAACGCCCTAAAAACGATGTGGAAGCAATCGGTCGCGCGTGCGTTAGTTCATTGAGCGTCACTGGAGCGTGGAGATTACATAAACCCATAATTTTTTTCATGAAATTACCTCACTAATTGGCGACGAGGAAAATATCCTCGCCCCCGTCGATACGGCGCCCTTCTTCAATCACGACAGCGCTGGCAACGATGGCCCGGTTGATATAAGCGCCTTTTTTAACGATGACATTTGGCATAATCACGCTATCGATGACCGTGGCGTTTTCTTCGATGACGGCCTCGTTAAAAATGACGCTATGAGTGACATGGCCAAGGATAATCGCCCCTTGATTGACCATCGAATTGGTGACTTCGGCCTGTTTCCCGACATATTGGGGAACGCTATGGGTGTCTTCGGAAAAGATTTTGAGATCATCTTCAAGCGAATACAAGTCCAGCGCCGCATCATCATCGATTAAATCCATGTTGGCGTTCCAAAGCGAAGTAATCGTCCCAACATCTTTCCAATAACCATCAAAGCGATAAGCCAAGAGCCGTTTCTTCTTTGAAAGCAAATAGGGAATCACGTCTTTGCCAAAATCATGATCGGATTTTTCTTGTTTAGCATCGAACACGAGCGCTTGCTTGAGCACTTTATAGTTAAAAATATAGATACCCATGGAAGCAAGCGTCGAAGTTGGTTTGCTGGGCTTTTCCGTGAACTTGGTAATCATCATGTTGTCATCGGTGGTCATAATGCCAAACCGACTTGCCTCTTGCACTGTCACATTTAAAACAGCCACTGTCAAATCAGCGTTGTTTTTCTTATGATCATCGAGCATTAACTGATAGTTCATCTTGTAAATATGGTCACCGGACAAAATGAGAACATATTCGGGATTAAGACTTTCCAAAAAGTCGAGATTTTGATAAATGGCATCAGCAGTGCCTTTATACCAAGCAGCGCCTTGTTCTGTTTGGCGCGGTGGCAACGATGCCGTCAGCGAATGAACGCCGTTAAGGCCCCATTTTTCGCCATTTCCAACATAAGTATTGAGGGCGACTGATTCGTATTGGGTTAAAACACCAACCGTCTCGATGCGGCTATTGGCGCAATTTGAAAGCGGAAAATCGATAATCCGATATTTTCCTCCAAAACTGACGGCGGGTTTTGCAATTTTCCGCGTAAGGGATTCCAGGCGCGTCCCTTTTCCTCCCGCAAGCAACATGGCGACGATTTCCTTACCCATAAGCCGTCCTCCGTAAATAAATTTTAATTATTACTTTGATTTTACCATAGAACACTAGCCGGTTATTGACTAGGAAATAGATTTATTCATTTTGGCGACTTCGGCGTAAAGGTGGACGCGCGAAGCATTGTTTTTATTCAATACAACGAGTGTTTGATCAACGAGTGAAGAAATATCGGCGACCTTGTCGCTTGGGGCCGAAAGTATGGCTTGAAAACCAAAACTCCGTAATAAGCGGACCGCTTCTTGAATCCGACCCCGATCCATTTTCGAGAAGGCTTCATCAAAGATGATTAACCGAATCGAATTGGCGAGTTCGCCCGTGTCTTGAATTCGATAAAGCTGGGCGAAACTGGCCAACACTGAGATGTAAAATGGCGTTTGCGTTTCGCCACCCGACTTCTTCTTGATAACCTTGCTTAGATGCTGCGACACGCCTTGTTGGTTGGTCACCAATAAATCAAAGTCGAGATAGCTTCGGTAGTCGGTGAATTTAGCGACATTTTCTAAAATAGCGCTGTTGGCGTCGCCTCGGCCAATATCGACGATTTGTTTAAATAAGTCATTCATAACATCGGCATACTTATTAACAAAGGGAGAATCATCTTCGCCCAAACCAAGGAGCATGTCGTCTTTAATCATGTCGTAGTAACGGCGATATTGAGCACTGGGCTTCACGGTGAATTGATAGGAGTCATTGCCAAACATCGCTGCTTTAAGCGCTTCGTTTAAATCTTCAATCTGATCGATGACGCTATCGATGGCGCCCCGAAGCTTCGAAATAAAATCGTCTTTGAATTGCTTAGTAGCCTTGGCGTAGGCATCGGCGATCTTCTCTTTGTATTGTGGTAGCTTAACGTCTCTCATTTCGACAAGTTCGGTATCGTAAAGCAAGTTTTCGCTGCTTTCGGTGTCGAGTGTCAGGCGATAATCGCGCACGTATTCGCGTCGCAACCGCACGAGTTGACTGAATAAATTGCCCACTAGGTATTGGACATTGCTTAAATTCGTGTGATATTCGCTTACAATGTCAAGGTATGATTTGCCCTCAAGCCGTAACCGGTCGAATAATGGCATCCCCTTTTCAGCGACGAGAAAGGGGTCATAAGCCGTTTCTAACCGCTGCACCCGTTCATTCACTTTGACCTTGGCGCCGGGAATTTTGTCCTTCGTTAACATATCGATCGAACTGATCAAACGACCCTTTTCTTCATTTAAAGAAGCTTGGTCGGCCCTCAGCCCAGCGATATCTTCATCAATATCGGCGATGCGCTGATCATAACTGGCGATTTGGCTGAGGTCGTGTTTTGAAAGTTCTCCTTCCACATATTTCAGGGTTTGTTCAAGTCCGCGAATTTCACGGGTGCGACTTAAGGTTGATAATGAATTGGTCATTTCAAACGTGTTCATAACTTCCAAATTGTTAGCTTTGGACACCGATTCGTTTAACTGTTTCAGCTCTGACGCCAGATGCATATTCTTGACGATTTCTTGTTGTTTATGAGCCATTTGTTCTTCGCTAATGCGCCGTCCAATAAAGTGAATCTTATAGGTGTTAGGATGGATTCTTCCCATTGTGAAACTTCGATATAAATCGGTCTCAGGGGTAATCCCATTGCCGGAGTTACGAGCTTCTTGAGGCGTCTTGCACTTTTTAAGGCGCCCAATCAAAAAGTTGATGTAAGCGCGAGCGCCTTCATGATCGGTGATGATTTCTTCCGCGAGCGAATTTACCTCCGCAACATATTTTCGGTCGATAATCGCCCCAATATCCACTAATTGGGTGCCGTAGTAGCGGTTTTTTTCGAGCAGGGCTTTAAAGATATCATATGCTTCAAGATAATATTGTTCAGGTACGATTAGATTAAATTTTTGGCTATGCAAATAACCTTCAATGGCATTTGCCCAAAGGGGATGCCTGATATCGATTAAATCGGCAAGAATCGACACCTCGACATCCTTTTTAGCGATTTCCGATAAGCGTGAGGTTAGTTCGCGTTTAATCGCGAGCAAGGCGAATTCATAAGGCTTACCACCTTGGCGCATGTTGGCTTCTTCTTGACGTAGCGTCGAAGTCGCTTGGTCAAGAGCCAGCATCGTGCGGGCTAGATTGACGGAAGTCGCGGATATCGTCATCTTGAATTTGGTGAGAATCTCCCGCCACGTATTCAATTCTTCGATGTTAATATCAATGACGTTAGCAAGTGAAATATGCTGCAATTTTGTCGATGAAGAGGCCACCTGTTCACTTAAATCAAGCAATCGTCGCAAATCATCGGCCCGTTCATTGTCAAGCAAATCAAAATCTAACTGCGTGAGACTTTCGACTAATAATTGGCCAATCGAGGCGTAATTATCGGCATAACGCTTAAGGTTATTGATGATGGCGTCAATTTCATCTTGTAATGTTTTTAATTTATGAGTCGTTGTCTTTTTGGTCTCTTGAAGTTCATCGGTCAATTTATAGGCATCGCTGTTAACGCGGTCGGCGATGAGGCGGAACTTCTTTTTGTCGAGTTCGCTAATGTTGCTGGCAACGTCCGCTAAATCGATATCAATCCCCGTCAAACGCTCTTTGGCTTGGCGGAGTTGCGCGATATATGATTCAAGTGTGTCTTGCTCAATATGCAGTTCGCTATTTTCGATGAGGTATGAAAATAAATCGAAGTTTTCTTTATGTCCGGCATAGGCTTGATAAGTGCGCTCAATTTCTTCAAGACGATCGATGCGCACTTGCATCGTTTGGGCTTCCGTTTCTAGTTTCTTGTACTGAATGATGTTTTCTTGCATTGGCTCAATATTGACATTGGCCTGAGGGTCACAAACATATTCGGTGATAAATGTCTCGATATCGGTAATCGGCGTGAAACTGACTGCCTTCTTGATGAGCGAGAAATATTTGTCCTTTAAACCGCCAAACCGCCGTTTGAGCGTATCGGTGTATTGGCGATTGCTATCGAAAAAGCGGTGTCCGTTGGGATAATTATCTTTAAAGAACTTGCTTAGGGCTTTATATTCAAGTGGCACTTTGTTTTCAATAAATTCATTGCTGGGGATTTTATCTTCTAGCAAGAAAAAGCGATGCTCTTCGCTACCATCATCAAAGCAATCGAACACGCACCCAAATGTGAAACTTTTTTCTGATTTGTCATCGAAAAATTCCATTGCCAAGTACGAAGTGAAGCGACCTGTCCGTAAATAGTTGAACCCGCCTTCTTCAGCATCGCCCAGCTCGCCTTTTAAGTATCCCTTGAGGGTACGCGTTGATTTATCGGAAGCCGCTTTATTGAAGTAACGACCCGTAGTATCGCCAAGTAAGATAATCTGCATGGCGTCAATAAGCGTCGATTTGCCAGCGGCGTTTGGACCCGTCAAAAAGACAATTGGCTCAAAGGTAATCGTTTCATTCCAAAAATAGTGCCAATTGATAATTTTCATTTTACGAAGCAATTTCATAAGTCAGTCTCGCCGCCTTCCAAAGTTTTAAGTTGTTCCAGCGCTTCGGCCATGGCCACGATTTTGGCATTGTCGACGGCGTAGATTATCGAGGGGAGAATATAGAAACTAACATTGCCTTCATCGTAGGAACCGCTGACTTTAGCGATGATGTTATGGGTGGTCAAGAAACGTAATCCGCGTCCAATTAAACGGCCACTAAGCTTCTTACCGCTCAACGTGATGCCATAATCAAGCATCGTCTTGATTAACGCAGGCGTGGTCATATAGATGGACTCGCCCGTTTGCGTGCTTTGATTCTTTTCGTTTTCATAAACTAGGCGCAAGGTGAACAACAGCAAACTCGTCTCGCGGTCGAGGCGTAACCGATTGCTTTCGTAACTATTCGAGAGAGTAAAAACACCGTTAAGGACATCTTTATCAAGTGTCCATCCCGCATATTTCAAATAGCTATTAACGAGGTCATAAAAGCGTTCCAGAAACCGATAATCAGGATTGATTTTCATCGCCCGTTCCCGGGTATCAAACATATCGCGCACGATAAACGACTTGAGCAATAAGACATTGACAACGCGCGCGAATTCAGTTTGATCGGCGCTTGCCAGTTTTTGGAATTCAGCATCAAACATGGGTTAGTTCTCCCTTTTCACAAATGTTAGATTTGGTAATAAATAAGGTCCGGAAACAACATGACCATCCCCTTCTTGGATATCATAAAACGAACCCCGATAATCCTTATGGACCGTCGCTAAGATTAGCAAGATGAAGGCATCGTAATCAGGTAATGGAATGTCGGAAATGGCGACTTCTTCACGGTCCCCAAAGGCATGTTTCATAAAGGCCAGGATGCGATCGTCGGTAAAGTTATTTCTTGTCGAATCTAGGAATCCTTCCATCAGCATCCGCGAAACATCCTCAAAATCGATAATGGGAAGTGGTTCGCTGTCAAGACGATATTGCCGCACGAGCGGCAGTGTTAATGAATCAGGATTGATGTAGCCGGCTTCAAACAAACTAATGCTACTTTGCATATTGCTTAAGATTCCTGACAACCCTTCGCCAGTGAGCGCCGCCGCGCCATAATGCTTAAAGATGGTTTCAAGATGGCCTTTAACCGTTTTATCGGTATTATTTAAATACAAAATCTTTGTCGCCGATGCTTTGGTGTACTCGCTATGTTTGATGTCAATTTCATCGACCATGGCATCAAGTTGCTCATACATATCGGAAATATAGTTGATCTTTTCAATGATATCCGCTTCGGCTTCTCGTTTGTCTTTATGGCGCGTGTAAATCAGTGATTGGGCCACAAGTTGTTTCCGTACATCTTCACTGCGCAGCCAATGTTGCAAAATATTGGTAATATGTCGTTTAAACTTTGAAATCGAGTCAAATGTTTTTAAAGGGTGGTACAAGCGATCAGAAATACGAGTTTTATAATCATCAAAATAATCGGATAACACTTTATTTGTGGAAAATACTTGGCCGAGCCGATGTTGGAAAATGCGAATCGAGTGACCGAGGGTAACGAGTTCGGTTCGTAATTTTCTGGTGTTTTCATAGACGCGAAGTAACGTCGCATACATAAATTCATCGCGTTCTTCATCTTCGAGTTTGAGCTCGCTATAGGTGCTATGAACAAGGCTGGTATATTGGCTTTCGGAATCGCTAATGATCTCGTGAATAAGTGTGATAAATTGGATTGAATAACTTGGTAGGGCGATTTGTTCCTCAAATGATTCGGGATCAATTTCAATGTCGATCCAACCCGTCTCTTCCAAGCGGCGGCAAATGAAGGCGGCTTTGCTTGGTAGCGATGCGTTAATAAATGAATCAAGGTCATCTTCTTCCCCTTCAAAATCAAAGCGCATCACTAACTCGGCGGCATTGTCGCGGAGCGTGCGAATGAAATCATCTTTGCGGATGGTCATCTCGTCATTTTGTAAACTTTGATAGAGCACATCAAGAGCGAGGGCATAAATATCTTTGTTTTTGCTTGCCAAAATTGAAAAGAAGTTTTCTGGCACGCTGGAAAACAAATTCATACCCAACCCTCCTTATAATCTTTATAATTTTATCATATAAATAAATTTATATGCTGATAATTTTCGATATTTCCCCCTCTCAGCCACTGTGGTATAATTTAAACCATGAAACTTAAAATTCCCCCCATCCGCGTCGCCCGTCCCTACATTATATTTGGCCTTATTCTTGGCGTGTTCTTTTACATAATTCCCGGATTTGCTTGGCCCCCTACCTCAAGTCACTATTTCATCATGACCATCTGGCTTATCACCACGCTTGGATACATTATCATTGGAATATTTACAAGTTATTATGTGATTGAAAAGGATGGAATTATCCAACATCGATTCACTAAAAGTTACATTTTTCACTTTGAAGAGATTGTCTTTGTCGATCGTCCTTATACCGATAAGAAAAAAACATTGCGTTTTATTACCGATACGGGAGATATCCGCTACTTACTACTCGATTATGAAGCCAAAATTTATGATGCCGTTTTAAAACATTGCACTTTGTTAAGCGAACAAGACTTTAAAGTGCGGTTTCCCAACATCAAAATTTAACAAAATCGTTGCAACGATTATCATTTAATGATAAAATTGCAAAGCATGAAATGAGGTGAAGACGAATGTCCCGTACATGTCCAGCAAGCGGTAAAGGCCCCCTAAGTGGCAACACCCGTTCCCATAGTTTGCAAGCATCACGCCGCAAATGGAACGTTAATTTACAACCCTATAAAATGATGGTGGACGGCAAATCGGTGACCGTGCGCATGTCAACGCGCGCTCATCGGAGCCTTAATAAAGTCAGCAAATAAAGTTGCTTCGGCAACTTTTTTTTAGAATAAAATCGCTAGAAGCGTCAATGCTTCAAGCAAAATAACAATAAATAAAGTTACCCATTCTGAGGCGGGAAGCACGAATAAGCGGGGACGCACATAACTTTGAGCTTCCCCGTTTTCTTTTACCACCAACTGGCCCCAATTTTTTAGTTGGGGATTAATCATGACCGCCAGTTGCAAAAATGCGCAGATTAACGACCCATATTTAAGCAGGGGGCTAAAAACGCTATCAAAGGGAGTCGTGAACGCATAATATGCCGTGAATAAAGTCAGCAGTAGCGATATCATCATCGTCAAGGAAGCGACAAGAACATGACGTTCGACAATGGTCGTCTTTGTATAAAAGAGTAACGCCATAATGATTGAAAAGATCAAAGCGAGGGCGACCAAGACATATGAAAGCGCCAGGTTACTCACAAAAAACGCTCCATAGAAAAAACTTACGATTGACAAGCCAAATAACGCTAATGGGATTTGCAGTAACCGGCGTTGTTCATCGTGCAGCGCTAAAAGTAATTCAAACGGGAAGCGATTAAGGATTGAATATGATTCCAACGTGTTCTTCTTGTATAAAATGCGGCCCATCAAAATTGTGATAAGCCCAAAAACAAGAGATCCCGAAAAACTGATGATCATTAAAAATGGATTCATTTTTGTGCCACCAACGCCTTGAAACGCGCGTCTAAATCGTCATGGCCAAATAAATACGTACCGGCCACTAAAATATCGGCTCCAGCGGCAACAGCTAGTGGACCCGTGGTCGCATTGATACCACCATCAACTTCGATTAAAGTTTTATAGCCATTGTCATCGATGAATTTTCGCAAATATTTGATGCGTTCGAACGCTTCTTCATTAAATGATTGGCCGCCAAATCCGGGCTCCACACTCATGATTAACACTAGATGCAACTCTTTTAAAAACGGCAACAGAACTTCGACGGAAGTTCGTGGTCGAATGCTCATGCCTGGTAAGCCACCCGTTCCGACGATGGAGGCGATGACCGATTTGATGTCGCGTTCATTGGCGCATGCTTCATAGTGAAACGTGACAATATGAGCGCCCGCCTGAACAAAACGTGCCGCATACCGCCGTGGATCGTCAATCATGATATGGACATCGTTAATCAGATGATGTTTGGTTGCCAGCGATTGTAATACCGGTAATCCAAATGAAATGTTATCGACGAAATGGCCATCCATGACGTCAAAGTGCAAATATGTGGCCCCAGCATCACTTACGCGTTTAATTTCTGTGGCTAAAATTGAAAAATCAGCAGCCAATAATGAGGGGGCAATAATCGGTGTACGCATTAATAAGACTCCTTTCGATGAGGAAGCGGCGCGAGCAATTCGAGGTAGGCATGATACGCCTCTAGTGGTATTTTACCATCTTTGACATGTCGTATCACAAGGCAACCCGCTTCATTTTGGTGGAGGCAATGAGGAAATTTACATCCGAGCGCTAATTGTTCAAACCCGGGGAAAGCCATCGCTAAATCGCGTTTTCCAAATTCAAGTTCGAGTGAAGAAAATCCAGGGGTGTCAGCGATAAAACCATCTTCAAATGGAAATAGGGTAACACCTTTTGTTTCATGCCTGCCACGACCAAGCGCTTTTGAATAGGTGCCGATCGTTTGCTTATAATCAGGGCAAATTTCATTTATAAGCGATGATTTACCCACGCCACTTTGCCCGGCAAAAGCCGAAATCTTGCCGCTTAGGTAATCTTTAAGGCGATCAAGCGAATCGTTTTTATATTTTGAAGTGTAAAAAACCGGAATATTCAAATGTCGCAACTGCACTTCAAATGAGGGTTCTAAATTTTCCAGCATCTTGTCAACTTTTGAAATAACTAACAATGGTTTGATGTCATTAAATTTCGCGTAACTTAGATAGCGATACACAAGGGGCCAAGAAAAAAGTGGTTCTTCGATACTCATGACAATAAATAGTTGTTCCAAGTTGGCAATTCGGGGGCGCGCCAACAATTTCGTTCGCGGAAACACTTCTTCAATCATTTGTGAATTTTTATTGAAGTTCACAAAATCGCCTGGCCAAGCGACGAGTTTATTGCGTAAAGTCTTTGGCATCTGACAGCGAAAAGTGCGCTTTTCAGCCAATACCATGAATTGATTAAATGATTTAGCGACGACGATGCCGTCCATCAGTCATCCGTCTTAAAGCCGAAAAATTTGGCAAAAAATGATTGTCGTGGGCTAAACGACTTCGGGTTATCAAGTACTTGCCTGAGCGCTTTTTGCATTTCGGAAACCGAGCGGTAGCGGTCAAGCGGATTTTTGCGACAAGCGGTCATAATGATTTTGTCAATGGCTTTAGGTATCGTCGGTAAAACTTTGCGAGGTGAAGGGAATTTTTCTTTGATATGCATCATGGCGACGGCGATGGGATTAGCTCCATCATATGGCACTTTTCCGGTAATTAATTCAAAAAATGTAATACCAAGGGAATAAATATCGCTTTGAAACGTCGGCGTTTTGCCCTGCGATACTTCCGGGGCCATATAGTGAACGGAGCCTACGATGACTTCGCTTTTGGTCACGCGCCGTGAATTTTCAAAATATGCAATCCCAAAGTCACCAAGCTTAATCGTGCCATCAGGTGTTAAATACACATTGTTAGGTTTGATATCGCGATGCACGACAAGATGAGAATGAGCAAAAGACACCGCTTCACATAATTGAAACATAATGTCACTAGCTTCCTTAAAACTAAACTTACCGCGGATATCAAGTTCATCCTTAAGTGTGCGCCCTTTAATTAGTTCGTTAGCCATGTAGGGGCGATGATTGTGAGTGCCCACATTGATGACGCGGACGATGTTCGGGTGGTTCAAACTGGCGCAAGCACGCGCTTCTCTTTCAAACCGAGCCAGCGTCAAATCGTTTTTTAAGACTTCTTCTTTAATGATTTTTAACGCTAAAAGTTTTCTGGTAATGATATCTTCAGCTTGATAGACATTAGAAAATCCGCCCTCTCCTAATTCCGAGATGATGCGGTAGCGTTCATCAATTAACTCAAGTTCGCGCATTACTTGCCTTGCTCCCATAACGCAATCGCAATATTGTCGCTACCACCATTGGCGTTAGCGATGCGAATTAACGAATCGCATTTTTGCGCCGGGGTATCACTTGACACCAAAACGGTTAACAGTTCAATATCGCTGACATTATTATACAAACCATCCGAGCAAACCATAATTCGTTCCCCTTGATGGCCCTTTATTTGCAAATCAAAACTAATCGTCGGATTGAGGCCCAAGGCATTTAAAAGAACATGCTTTTGGGGGTGCGTTTTCATTTCTTCGCGCGTTATCTTGCCCATTCTAAACAAATAATCGACATACGTTTGGTCTTCCGTCAATTGTTTGAGTCCGTCCTTTCCAATCATATAAGCGCGACTATCGCCAAGATTAGCGATGGCCATTTGTTTGTCAACGAGTAAAACAGCGGTAAGCGTGGTCCCCATTTCTTTAGCTTTAGGATTGCGGGTCGCTTCATCATAGATAAGGCGATTGGCTTGCTTTATATGGTAAGTAAGCCATAATCGCGCCGTTCCCATCGTAAAAAATGAATTCTTTGCCTTAAAGGCATCGCTTAAATAGTCGGATGCCATTTTAGCGGCTAAATCACCGCGAGAGTGGCCCCCCATGCCATCGCACACAAGTAACAAAATATCGCCAGTGCGATTTGCTAAAGCGAGGGCGACATCTTCGTTTGTTTCACGTACTTTGCCAATGTCTGATTTAAAAGCGAAATTACCATGTTTTTTCATTGTGTTTTGCCCGCAATTGGCCGCAAGCGGCGTCGATGTCGGCGCCAAACTCCTTGCGAATCGTCGCAGTTACTCCTTTACGTGTCAAATAATCAAGAAAGGCTTTGACGTGGTGATCGGGACTGCGCCGATAACCATTTTCCATGACTTCATTATAAGGAATTAAATTAACATATGCCAAGATACCTTTAATCAAACTTACGAGTTGCTGGGCTTGTTCAAGCCCATCATTTATTCCATCGATCATAATGTATTCAAACGTCACGCGCCTTGAAGCGACATCGATGTATTCACGAACGGCCGGCATCAGGTCTTCCAGAGGATAGGCGCGATTGATTTTCATTAATCGGGAGCGCAACTCATTGGTGGGTGCGTGAAGACTAATCGCCAAATTTATTTGAAGTCCTTCATGGGCATATTGCCTGATTTTATCAGGAATGCCACATGTCGACACTGTCAAATGACGCGCGCCGATGGCAAACGCCTTGGGATGGTTTAGTATCCGGATAAAATCCATCACATGATCATAATTATCAAATGGTTCACCCGTTCCCATTACTACGACGTGTGTGACCCGCTTGCCTTGTCCTTCTTCAATAAGCAAATTATTGATAGCTAACACTTGACCCACAAGCTCACTAGTGGTCAGATTCCGTTGCCGTTTTAATAGACCCGAGGCGCAAAACGAGCACCCCATGTTGCAGCCCACTTGCGAACTAACGCAAACGACTTGGCCGTAGTTGTAGCGCATCAGCACAGTTTCCACTAAATGGCCATCATACATTTTTACTAAAAGTTTGACCGTCCCATCGTCGCTATCTTGACGCACATGAATTGTAGGTAAATCAAAGTTAAACTGGGTTTTAAGTTCATCGCGAAAAGCTTTCGATATATCGCTCATGGCGTCGATTTCAGTGACTCGACGAGCATATACCCAGTCGAATAGTTGCGTCGCCCGATAGCTCTTTTGATTTAAAGCGACCATATGGTCGCTTAATGCATTAAAAGTTAAGTCGAAAAAATTCGTCATTTATTGTTTATTTTCTTCCTCATAATCGCCATGTACAAAGCGGTATTCATTTCATCAAATGGGAAATATTGCTTTTCATGAATTAGGGTGAAATCCTGATGTTCCGACAGGAAATTAGCAATAAGGTTTTGTCCTTCTTTTTTGTTGATGGTATTGATGCCATAGCTGAAAAGACCGCCTTCGGCGACAAATTTTGACGACTCATGGAGCGCTTCCTTTTGTTCGGCAATTAGTCCATCAATATTATCTTGTTTAAAATGAATGAAGAAATCAGGCAGTGACCTGATGAGATCAAACTTCGAGCAATTGCTTACAAGAATGACAAAATCTTGGGGATGGCTGACATGTGAAATTAACAACTTGGGCGTGCTCTCGAAGACGACGATGTTGGCTAGGCCAAAGCTGCCAATCGCTTTTTGAATGTCTAATTTTCGAGCGATGGAATTCGTCGCTACCTGAACGCGATTTTTGTTATTCGTGGCGATCGGAATCTCAAGATATAGGGCGTTAGGTCGCGTTTCCACGATTAAAACATCGCCAAACATCGTTGAAAAATCAAATTTATTCAAGATATCGGTGACTGCTAAGCGTTGTTGAAAAACGTAGTTATCCTTATATAGTGGCCGCAGTTTCAATGGTTCACGACCTTGGTAAATGACGGTATTTGGACATGGTCCTTTAATGAAGTATGAATCGTGTTCCAGCACATAATCGGCATTTGCCTTTAAATCATTAATGCGACATGCTTGAAACACCGCCTGATTGTTCGCTTTTAAAATCTTGTAAGTATTTGGTATGCCAAAGTGTTTCTGCCACATTGTTATAAGCCACGCCGGCGTATTAAAACGAAGCGACAAATATTCAACGGTATTCGTGGGGACATCTGGTCCAATTAATTGGCGGCCCGGCTCAGTATCGAGCATAAATTGTTCGACTGATTGCTCTTCGATGCCTAAACTCACCATAAAATCGCGTAAGTAAATAGCCACTTCGGGATATGGGACTCGTTTAATAAACACATTGTTGCCGAGAATTACTTGAATCAATAAGCGATCTTTTAGCGCTAAATCAGGATATCGTTTAGTGACGACATGATTGAGTAACATGTGGTGGTGAAGTTCGCAACTGGTCAACGACCGCACAAGTGGTTGTAGTGGTTGTTCAACGGGAGTTTGGGTAAAAACCCGTTTAATGGCGACTGAAAATGGTTGCTGATTCTCGATGATATCTAGCAAGATATCGCGAGCATGTTCGAATGCTTTCATAAAAATCACAACCCCTTTAATATAATAATTATAAATTATTACGCGCTATATCGTTAGCAATTAAAAAAATCTCCTTACTTATTCTTATTCTTGGGACTTTTCGCTGTTTTTTTATTTTCTTCAGCAAATATATCGCCTTGGAAGACATCGCTGACCTTACTTGCCTCGATTGGTTGAACTTTGACGGCATTAGCGCTTGTCACGTAGCGGGGATATAATTCATCATAAGTAGCATAGCGGTCTTCCATTTCAAAATAATGAAATTGTATGGCTCCATGGATGATATGTTCGCGAATAAGTGTTAACAAGTATTTAGCGACCTCGTCTTGAGTTAACCGAAATTTGCTTGGGGCAAATACCTGAATAAACGCATGGTAATCCGTTTGGTCGACACCATCATGAAATAAATAACTTTCAGAAGCTGCTACAAGGATGTCATCCGTCGCATAGATTTTTGCTAAACGTGCATGAATGTCGTGGCTAATTCGCTCGGCGATAAACGGGTCCAGACCAATAATGGCGATGGTAATCATTTGAATTTCTCCTATTCGTTAAATATCGTATGGATCGATATTAATCGTAAAGTTTACTAGTGTCTTTTGGCTCATGAGTTCAACAATTTGGTGCAACGGCTTTTGGATTTTTTCATAATCGCGATATTTGACGATAATCAAGCGCCGATGCATTTGGTTTATAAAGGCGATATAAGGGCTGCTTGGACCAATAATTATCACATCATCGCGCATTTTTTCTGCAATCATGTGGGCCATCGTATCCGCGACTTGCACAAGTAGCGCCTCGTTTCGCGATGATAAATTAACGGCTAATAAATAACTGTATGGTGGATAATTCGCGAGTTTGCGATGTTGCATTTCCATGCGAAAGAACAATTCATAATCTTGCCGTGCTCCCAACACGACGGCGTAATGATCTGGTGCGTATGTTTGGATGATGGCCGTACCCGGTCGATCACGGCGTCCCGAGCGACCCACAGCTTGCGTGATTAACTGGAATGTTCGTTCACTTGAGCGGTAACTTGGTAAGGTTAAACCGATATCGGCAAGGACAAGACCCACTAGAGTCACCAGGGGAAAATCGTGACCTTTGGCAATCATTTGCGTACCAATGAGGATATCCGCCTCATGGTCGGCGAATTGCTTCAATGTTTTGCTGATTGTGTGCCGGACTTTACTAGAATCAGAATCGAGTTTTAAAATGCGGGCGGTGGAAAAAAGGCGCGCGGCTTCTTCCACAATCTTCTCAGTTCCAAATCCTTGGCGAATAAAATATGGTGATTCGCACTTTGGGCACGAAGTTGGATAGGCTTCAAGATAGCCGCAGTGATGGCATTTAAGCATGTGATCGTGGTGGTGATAGGTCAGGGCAATATCGCAATTGGGACATTTAAACACGTGTTGGCACTGGCGACAGCTTAGACTTGGCGCATACCCGCGCCGATTAATAAGCAAAACAATTTGTTCACCACGATCGAGAGTTGCTGTCATTTCCGCGCGAAGCTGCAGCGAGAAAAGTGATGATTCACGCGAGGAATTGCGGGAATCGAGCATATCGATAATTGCAGTACGAGGTAAGTCGTGCTCGTTAATGCGTTTGGGCAAACGCAAATGATGATAAACGCCTTTTAAGGCGCGGGCCCGCGTTTCAAGTGATGGGGTGGCCGAGCCAAAGATGACTTTCGCCTGATGATACTTGCCCCGCCTAATCGCGACATCGCGAGCGTGATAAAATGGCATCGTATCTTGCTTATAAGTTTCCACATGTTCTTCATCAAGCACGATTAATCCGATATTCGTCAATGGAGCGAAAACAGCGCTTCGGGCCCCGACAACAATTCGCGCTTGGCCCGAGGCAATGCGCCGATATTCATCATATTTTTCCCCCGGTGTTAATTCCGAATGTAAAATAGCAACTTCCCCATGGAATCGTTTTAAAAAGTAGCCGACCATCATCGGCGTTAAAGCAATTTCGGGCACAATCATCAACACGGATTTGCCCTGTTTTAAAACCGTTTCGGATAAAGCAAGATAGACTTCGGTCTTGCCGCTTCCTGTTACTCCTTGAAGAAGGAAGATGGCATCTGACGAAGTTAACGTTTCATCAACCACGGCTTGTTGATCGCTTGTTAATTTGGGGGCGATGTCATGGTCAATAGCGGGCATCGTTAAACGCATACGTTCCCGAAAATATATTTCCACCTTCTTTTTGGATATTAGGTTATTTAAGATGGAAGGTGAGCGGCAATCGCGTTTCGAAAAAGGCGCCTCTCTTGCCATAATACGGAGCCACTCAATTTGTTTTAATGTTAATCCATCTTCGGAAGAGTCAATCACTTTTACCATCGCTTCATAAGCGATTTGGGGGCCCCCAAGCGCCGATTTTTGCGGTTTTAAGCTTGAAGGAACCATCGCCTGAAGCATGCTGATACGCGGTAAAAAATTATAGGCGGCGATATCAAACGCCAAATGCATTAATTCTTCATTCAAAAGTGGTTCCTGATCGATGATTTGCTCAATGGGTAATAGTTTATGTGGGGCTTTGGCTTGGAATTTATCAAGTGGCTCTTGAAGCTCTTCGGCGTCAAGAACATAACCCACCAGCGATTGATGGTTAAAGGGGACAAGGACGCGAAAGCCCTTTTTGAAACTCAATTCTCCCTCATACCAATAGGTAAAAGGCCGATCGAGCTGCAGCGATGCATGTTCAATCAAGACTTGAAGCAACCACATATTATTTACTTTCGTTGTGAGCTAATTGGCGGATCCGCGTCCGGATAATTTTTTGTATTTCCGCGCTCGCCCGCTTGACCGAATCGTTTAAAACGACAAAATCATATTCGTTTTGAAGGACCATTTCCCGTTTTGCCTTTTCAAGCCGCTCATTTATAATGGCCTCAGGTTCCGTTGATCTACGCGTAATCCGTTCTTTTAGCGCTTCAAACGATGGAGGAATTAAAAATATTGTCAGCACGTGATCGTCGCGCACCTTTTGCATCACTTGTTTGGCGCCTTCGACTTCAATTTCTAAGATGACGTTCATGCCTTCGTTTCGTAATTTTTCAACAGCGGTGGCAGGTGTGCCGTAGCGGTTTCCTACAAATTCGGCCCATTCCAGGAACTCGTTACGGGCTAATGATTTATCAAATTCTTCGCGCGAAACAAAATAATAATCAAAACCTTCCCGCTCATGGGGCCGGCGACTTCTTGTCGTCATACTGATAGAATAAACAAGACGTAAAGAACGATCAGTCATCACTTGACGACGAATCGTTCCTTTACCAACACCGCTGGGACCGCTGATGATGATAAGTAAGCCTTTTTTTAAGCATTTCCGCTTGAACATAATAGTAAAGTTATTATATGTGATTAAACCCCTACAAATCAACGAAAACTGGGCTCTATGTTATACTAATGTTCATGAGACCACTTCCACAAACATTTGCCGAATTAGCAAATGACATCAAACAACAAATTACAAATCTTCACATCGCCGACATCCGCCAATTGACTAATAAGTCGCTACTATTGGTATTTTCAGAAACAAAGTCGATGATGCTGGCGCTTTGCCTCGAACCTAGCGAACCGTTAATCACCCCAATTGATCCCCCACTTGACTGGTCACTATTGGTGAAGGCTGATATTGAAGTATTACGCCATCACATCATAAAAATGCGAATTGATGAAGTGATTTTTAGTGATGTTGATGACATCATCATTCTAAAGGGACACCGCAAGGGTGATGATTTTCAAATCCGCCATTATGAACTAATTATCGAACTTTTTAAAAAACATCCCAATCTCATTCTTACCCGTGATCAAAAAATCATTTGGTTGCTTCATTCATTTGGAATCGATCAAGCGCGACCATTACTTCCAGGATTCACGTATGAGAAACCATTACTACATGAAAATAAAAAGATTCGCAATTGGGCAGTTGCCATCGAAACATATATTTCATCACTCCAAACATCGATCATTGCAGAACGGGCAAAGCCCATCAACAAAATAATTAATAGTCGCCTTAAGTTGTTAACGAAAAAATTGGTTTTTCTAAATGAAGATTTAGCAAGTTGGAACGTACGATTAAACGCGCGCGTAGAAGCTGACTATTTATTAACACTCGAAAATCTTAACCGCCATCTTGACAACATTGATTTTGATGGGGTTAATCTGAACCTAGATCCGCGTTATTCGCTTAAGCAAAACGCTTTGATACGCTATCGCCAATATCGCAAGGCTAAACAAGCGCAAGCGCCCATCCGCGAACAAATTCGCCTCGCTAATGAAGAAATTGCTTTTCTCAATCAAATTAAAGAATCGCCCCAAGTTACGATTTTCGACATTGAACACATTACTAATTTGCTGTCCGATTGGCATCTTTTGCCGAGGGAAAAGAAAAGCAAGCGAACCGAGGCCTTGAAACAGCTTCCATACCATTTTTCAATCGATGGATATCACTTCTCGTTTGGAAAAAACGCACTTCAAAATGATTATTTGACCTTTAAGATTGCTCAAAAAGAAGAATGGTTTTTTCACATAAAAGACCATCCCGGCGCCCACATTATTTTGCATCAAACGAAAATTGATGCGAAATCCAAAATAATCGGAGCGATGCTGGCATTAATTCTATCTCATCAAACCACGGGCGAAGTTGATTATGCGCAAGTTAAAACAATAAAAAAAGGGGCGCACAGCGGTCAAGTCCTTATGCATGATTTTAAAACGATGCGCCTATTGAAAGTCGATGAGCGTTTGTATGATGTGGTGACCACTGCTACGCGCCTTCAAAGATAATCGGCGCCTTTAAGAGTTTCTTGCAAGGCCAAATTTTCAAACTTTTTTTGGCGTAAAACTTCATACGCCACGATGGCCACACTATTTGATAAATTCAGACTTCGTGCCGCTGGCTGCATGGGTATTCGTAAATTGCGGTCAACATTATTTTTTAATATTTCAAGAGGAATTCCACTTGATTCAGACCCAAACATTAAAAAAAGAACGCTTTTATCGACAAAATTCACATCACTATAAAGTCTCGATCCATACCTTGTAATCATATATGTGTCTGGATGGCGATTTTTTGTCAAGAACTCCTCAAAATTATGATAAGTCATCACATCAAGCATGTTTCCATAATCAAGAGCGGCGCGTTTAACTTCGCGATCGAACAGCGAAAAAGCAAACGGACCAACAAGATGAAGTTTCGCTCCAATCGCGGCGGCAGTTCGCATAATATTGCCGGTATTGGCAGCTAGTTCTGGCCGATATAAGACGATATGAATCATGATTGGAACTCCTTAACCACATTAAGTCATTTTCTTGTTAAAATTATAATATGAACGAAGCAAAAGCGCTCTATTTACGAATTACGGGATTGGGGGTCACGACCATTGAACCCTTATATGGTGGTCTTAATAGTGCCAATTATTTAATAAATCGCCACGATGTGTTACGGATTAAAAAACCATCGTTTGACACATTTTATCATCCTATCAATGAATTCAAAGCGGAAAAACTCGTCGCCACGACAGGATTGACACCCAAATTGCTTCACTTCGATCAAATAAGTGGCAATAAATTGACTTCGTTTTTGCCTGATACTACATTCATTAGCAAGCCGCCCACCAAGAAGCAAGTACAAAGTGTCGCTCAGGCTTTAAAACAACTTCATGCGCTTCCAAATGGCGATATCGCCCCATTTGATGCCATAAAACGTTATGCCCTGTATAAAAAGACCGCTAATATCCTGACTTCGGGACCAAATGAAGAAAAGATTATCGCTTATATCCAACATTTATTTACCCAAAGTCCGGCCGTGTTTTGCCATAACGACTTAGTCAGTGGTAACATCCTATTTAGAGATGATAATATTTACATCATTGATTATGAATATGCCGGCTTAAATCACTATTTGTTCGATTTAGCATCATTCATTAGCGAAAACAATATTAATGATGCCGCCCTAATCGATTCTTTTCTAGCAACCTATTTCCAAGAAAAAAACATCCCGCGTCGCGACTTCGACATCGTCTGTCGATTCCTTGATTACTTGTGGTATTACTGGGCGCAAGGGATGTTCAATGTGACCGGCCAATCGATTTTCAAAACAATTGCCAAAGCTAAATGGCAACGACTTAAAAACTTTTAGTTTTCAAATTGATCTTCGTAATTTTTCATGCTCGAAGCAATGATAGCTAAGGCTTCTTCTTTTCCTTCAACTTGCGAGACAAAGGTGTCTTTGCCTTCAAGCATCTTATAAACTTGGAAAAAATGGCGCATTTCTTGGAAGAGGTGATCGGGCAAATCTTTCATGTCATGATAAGCGCTAAAAACGGGGTCGTGTTTCGTGATGGCGATGATTTTTTCATCAATCATGCCCCCATCAATCATTTTAAAGACGCCGATTGGATAACATTCCACAATCGCTAACGGTTGAATCGCTTCCGAACAAAGCACCAAAACATCGAGGGGGTCAAGATCCCCGGCATACGTGCGCGGGATAAATCCATAATTTTGGGGATAATGAGTCGAGGTAAATAAAATCCGATCAAGAATAATCGTGCCTGTTTCCTTATCAAGTTCGTATTTTGTTTTGCTGCCTTTCGATATTTCAATACAAGCAATAAAATTTTCAGGGGTAATCCGCTTTTTATTAACATCATGCCATAAGTTCATAGGTACCATTCTCCTTTAGATATTATATCAAGCA
>DIVY01000028.1 GCA_002422535.1 Caryophanales bacterium UBA6120
GGGAGCCGCTCGCTTCCATGTTCAGATGGATTTTTTGGGGAAGCCACATCAAAGTCGGCAGGAGCTCCTCGTATTGGGAATCCCAGACCTATCCTTCATTTTGCTTTATGGGTGCCAAGACACCATCCAAGCCACGGTCATCTCCTTGTTCGGCGATCTGGAAAGACGGCTGGGAATCGAAGGCTTCAAAACCATCTTTCCGGCGATCTTAACTGACCGGGATGTCAAATTTGATGATTTCCTGTCGCTGGAGATTGACGGGAACGGCGAGAAAAGAACGCATATTTTCTTCTGCGATCCGGGCGCTTCCAACCAAAAGGCCGTCGTGGAGAACCTCAATTCGCAACTGAGGGCGATGTTCCCCAAAAAAGCAATTCTGGATGCGTATACGCAAGAAGAACTGGACGAGGCTTCGTCTCATTTCAACTCGCGCTTCCTTTCCTCGATCGATGACCGAACGCCCATCGACCTTTTCGCGTCCATCTTCGGAAAGGAAATGCTTGAGAGACTCCACATAAAAAGCATCGATCCCAAGGAAGTGAAACTGAAGCCGATACATCGCTAGCAAGCTGCATTTAGTCGTACAAACTGCATTTAGTCGTACAAATTTGCGTTCTTCGGTCCAACCTGCGTTTAGTTATTCAATTCACGAAACGCTTTTTTAATGAAATAATTTTTACTTGTGTTAATGTTTTAATAATAACTTATGAAAATCAAATACTTCGATCCCAAAAATTCAATCGTAAACTTCTCTAATTCTCTTTTAAAGCATTTTAACGTTTCCCAATTCAACGAATCAATTCCGGCGATTGATGACATTTTAAAAGGCCATAAACGCGTGTTTGTTATTTTGTTTGATGGCATGGGCACAGCGCTTATTGAAAATCATCTTCCCAAAGGCGCCTTACTGAAACGGAATCGCATTCATACGATGACTTCAACTTTCCCGCCAACCACGGTGGCAGCCACCAATGGTTTTTTGAGTGGAAAATTTCCAATTGAAAACGGATGGCTTGGTTGGTCACAATATTTTCCTGAGTTCGATGCAAACGTCGACTTATTTTCTGGTCGCCACAATATCACAAAAGAGCCTTTAATGAACGGCGCCGATATTAGAAAAATGCTTGATTATGATGACATCATGACGCTCATAAAACGCCAAAATCCCGAGATGCACGTTACTTCAGTGTGGCCATCAATCAAACCAAACGGCGCCGAAACAATTGACGTCTTTTTTCAAATGCTTGATAAGGAGGCGCGCGTTATCGGACCGAAGTTTGTTTACGGCTATTGGATTCAACCCGATCTTGATACTCACGATTATGGCGTTTCTCATAAGGCGATTACCAAAATAATTCGCGACATTAATAAGCGCGTGGAGCAACTGAGCAAGTCACATGCCAATACGCTGTTCCTTATTATTGCCGATCATGGATTAGTTGATATTGAGTTTATTGGAGAAGATGACAATAAGAAGTTATTCAATCTTCTTGAACACCCTTTTTCAAACGAACCAAGAGCCGCTAATTTCTTTGTAAAAGATAAAAAAGAGCGGGCTTTTAAGAGGTTATTCAATAAAGAATATGGCCACCATTTCATTTTAAAATCAAAAGAAGAGATTCTTAACGAACAATGGTATGGTCCAGGTATTCCTCATCCGATGATTGAAAGATTTATCGGAGATTTTCTGGCCATTGCCACCGATAGATATTCATTTGATCATACAAAAGATGGCCAGCTTGTCCACAATGAAATGAAAGCGCACCATGCGGGGTTGACCATCGACGAGATGTTGATTGATATCGTCGCCCTTAACAAATAAAAAATGATGCTCGTGATGAACATCATTTTTTTAATTAACTAAGCCTCGATATCGACGGGAGCGAGTGGATTAGCTCCCGAGAATTGTGCATTATACAAATCGGCATAGAATCCATTGAGCGCGAGCAGCTTTTCATGCGTTCCCGTTTCAATGATTTGACCATGGCGCATGACAAGGATTGTCTTGGCGTTTTTAATGGTCGACAAGCGGTGGGCGATGACGAAGCTTGTTCTATTTTGCATCAATTTGTTCATGGCTTTTTGGATGACGATTTCGGTTCGCGTATCGACACTACTGGTTGCTTCATCAAGAATTAAGATCTTGGGTTGACTAAGGATAGCGCGGGCAATTGTGATTAATTGACGCTGCCCTTGAGAAATATTGGTGCCTTCTTCATTAAGAACAAAGTCATACCCGCCCGACAGTGTCGTAATGAAGAAATGAGCATGGGCGGCTTGAGCGGCTTCGATAATTTCTTCATCGGTGGCGTCTTCGCGTCCATAGCGAATATTATCTTTAATCGACCCCGAGAAGAGCCAAGTGTCTTGTAACACCATGCCTATTGCACTTCGTAATGCCTCATAACTATAATTACGGATATCGACACCATCGATCGTGATGCGTCCTTTGTTGACTTCATAGAATCGCAATATTAAGTTAACGATTGTGGTTTTACCGGCCCCTGTCGGACCAACGATAGCCACGCTTTCGCCTGGTCGAATATCTAGATTCATATTTTCAATTAAGGGAACGTCGGGTTTATATGAGAACCAGACATTTTCAAAACGGACTTCACCTTTTAAATGTTTGGTGTCTTTAATAGCGTCGGCGGGGTCAGGATCAACCTCTTTTTCATCCAAAACTTGGAAGACGCGTTCGGCCGCGGCCGCGGATGATTGAATAACGTTGGCGATTTGGCCGATTTGTTGGAAGGGCATTTGGAATAACGAGATGAGCACAAAGAAGGCTACCATATTGCCGATGTCATTGATGAGACCCCCGACAACGCAGATACCCACGAATGTTAAATTATTAACAAAGTGAATGGTTGGGAAGATAAGACCGCTGAAAAATTGAGCAAAGCGGTCATCTTTAGCCATGTCGGAGTTAATCGTGTTGAATTTTTTAATCGCCTCGTCTTCTTTATTGAACAGTTTGACGATTTTGAAGCCGCCATAATTTTCTTCAATATGGGAATTGAGCATACCAAGTTTTTTATAATAAACCTTGAAGCGTTTTTGCGATTGTTTGGCAATGATGATGGTGAAGGCAATCGTCAAGGGCAAACTAGCCATGGCCACAAGAGCAAGGCGCCAGCTACTGATGAACATGGCAATTGTTGTTCCAATTAACATAAACAAGGAATTAATAACTTGATGGATGATTTGTTGCACGGAACGGGCAATCGTATCGATGTCGTTAGTTCCTTTTGACAAAATTTCGCCATATGTTTGTTGATCAAAGAAATTTAATGGTAAGGTATCAATTTTGGCTTGGAATCGCTTGCGCAAGTTGTAAGAATATTTGGCTGAAATGGGAATGATAATCCACTCGCCAAGCCACGATAATAGCGAAGCGGTCACATAAAACACAAGAACGATTGCAAATTGACGGACGAGTGCCATCCAATTCACGATAATATAACCTAGCCCATCAATTGTGAAGAAATTTTCTGGTGTTCTAGCGATGTTATTTAAGATATCTCGAATAAATAGTGGGGAAGCAATTGTCAGTATCACAGAAACGACGGCAATTAAAGAGACGATAACAAGTTTCGCCGCCATTGGACGGAAGTCTTTAACCAAGCGTTTCATTGTCTTTTTGAAATCACGTGGTTTTTCAACTGTGCGGTTGCCTGAGCGGGCTCCTGGTCCTGCCATATTAATCAGCCCCCTCGTTTGTCGCTAAGACTTGCTGGCTTAACGCCAGCGTCTTATCTATTTCTTCTGGATCTAGTTGGGAATAGACAATTTCTCGATAAATCTTGCATTTATGAAGCAAGGCTTCGTGCTTGCCTTGAGCCACGATTTTTCCTTCGTGCAAGACAAGAATATTGTCGGAGTCAATAATTGTGGATACGCGTTGAGCGACGATGATGACGGTTGCTTGTTTAACATAAGATTTTAGGGCTTGGCGCAGCTTGATGTCTGTTTTAAAATCTAGGGCGCTGAAGGCATCATCAAAGATATATATTTCGGGCTTTTTGATTAAAGCGCGGGCAATTGAAATTCGTTGTTTTTGCCCACCAGAGAAGTTTTTGCCGCCCTGGGACACATCGAATTCTAGTTTTTCTTCCTTGCGACCGACAAACTTGGCCGCTTGGGCGACATTAAGCGCTTCCCACATCAAGGCTTCATCGGCATTTTGGCGGCCATATCGAAGATTATCGGCAACCGAGCCAGAGAATAATAAGGCTTGCTGTGGCACGAATCCAATTTTCTCACGTAAATCTTTTTGTGAAAAATCGCGAACATCGACATCGTCAATTAAAACTTGACCTTCAGTCACATCATAGAAACGGGGTATCAGGTTAATAATTGATGATTTGCCACTTCCGGTTGATCCAATGATGGCCGTGACTTGACCTGGTTTTGAAACAAAGTTGATGTTTTGAAGTGTGGGACTATCAGCATCCTTGAATTGGAAGGTCACATTTCTGAATTCTATCTTTCCCTTTCCGGTGGTCGTGGTTACCGGTTGCGCGGGGTCGCTAATTGTTGGGTTCGTATCAAGTACGGCGTTAATACGATTGGCGCTAGCACGAGCCCGCGGCAATAAGATGAAGATTAAGGCAAACATAACTAGAGAATTCATGACATTAATTGAATATTGAGCCGTGGCCATGATTGAACCAAAATTAACAAAATTAGTGGGGTCGGTGGCTAATTGGCCATCAAGCGAGGCAAAACCCAGAAAATAGATTGCCAAGTAAGTTATGTTGAAAATGATATTGATGCCAGGGTTGATAAACGACATCGTGCGACCAACTTTCATCGTGATGTTGGTCATGTCGCGGTTGGCGACATCGTAGCGCCGCGCTTCGCTTCGTTGTTGATTGAACGCACGAATAACACGAATACCGGTTAAGTTCTCGCGTAACACCAAAGTAGCGCGATCAATTTTCTTTTGAATTTTGTCGAATAACGGATAAGCGACGACAAATGGAATCAATAATACGATTACGATTAAAGGAATTGCCGCTGCAAAAACTAGCGTTAAGACGGCATTGCTTCTTAAAGTGTTGCTGATGGCAATTGTGAAGATAATTGGCGACATAATCATGATGCGGATGCCCATGAACAACGCCATTTGTATTTGTTGAACATCGTTGGTAGTTCGCGTCATTAACGAAGCGGTGCCAAACTTTTCGTATTCCGTTAGTGATAAGGTCGTCACCTTCTTAAAGATGTCGGCACGGACGTTTTTACCAAATGTCGAAGCGATATAGGAATTTAATAAAGCGCCGCCAACGGCGCAAATAACGACGATAATGGAAACAATGCCCATATAACCGCCTTTAAGTAAAACATCGCTGGTTTCGGCGCCATTTATAACCATGTTTGTCATTAAACCCATTTGTTTGGGCAGTTCTAACTGGAAATACGACTGTAATGTCACAAACATGATTGACACAAGCAATTGCCACCATGTATAACGAAGATATCGAAGTAGTTTGAGCATATTAATCCGCCTTTCGCAAGAACATATTTAAAATCATTTCACTGGAAGGAAAAACATAGGCACTAGTTTCGTGAAGTTTCGCATAAGTTAAGCCCCTTAATGTCGCAAAAAAGATCATAGCTAAATCACGGGGTTCACCTTGAGCGAATAAATCGAGTGTTTGTCCCGCCTTAATTAAATTGGTGATGATTCCAAAGGGCAGCAAATCTTTTTGGGGCACATGGAATCGTGGCAATGGTGCCGTCTTTTGAAAGCGCATATTAAGAAATAAATAAAAATAATACCCAAAATTAGAATCATCTTTTTCTAGTTCGTCGACGATGCGTTTAATAATCGAGTGCATCGTTTCTTTAGGATGCGCCAATTGCAATTCGCTTAATTGAGGAAAAATCGGTGCAAAACTCAGAGCGAGCGAGTAATCGAGCAAAGTAGTAAAAATGGCCTCTTTATCGTCAAAATAGTGATAAATAAGCCCGTGAGACGCCCCGATTGCGTGAGCGATATCGTTAATTGAAGTGGCGTCATAACCATTCAAAGCAAAAAGGCGCAACGCATACTTTAGTATTTGTTCGCGACGATTCACCTTGATGATTTCAATTGCTTTGGCTGTTCTTGGCATTTTATATTGACCAACTGGTCAATAATAGAAGTATATTACTAAATTTATTTCAGTCAACCAATTTGATTGTTTACTTTATTTATGTTTTTGCTCTCGGGCGCATAGAAATTTTTGCCAATCCACGCGGATAGGAAATGAACGCCCGTGCCCATGATGGCGCCAAAGGCAAAACCAGCGAGAATATCGGTGGGATAATGCACCAGCAAGAATAAACGAGACAAACCCATTAAAATTCCCAGCACAAGAAACGGCCAAAATTTCTTTTTGTCATATAAGAAGAAAATCGTTCCGGCCAGTAAGCCGGATACGGAATGGCCGCTCATAAATGAATATGAATCGGGGACGCCCCATACCTCTTTACCACCGACGACGAATACAGGATGGAATATAGTTTCTACGAAAGACACTAAGCCTGCACCTTCATTTTCAAGGAAAGGGCGAGGACGAGCGACAAGTGGTTTAAAAATATAGTTGTTAAAGCCCGCGATAAGTATCATGGCAAGAATGATGGTAATTCCTAAACGACGATATTTTTTGATAAAGAGCAAGACGATGGCCGATGCAAACCATACGATACTGGATTCTCCAAAGATGGTGAAGAAATGTACAACACGGTTAATAAAATCAACGCCATGTAAGTTATTACTAATCCAATATAAAATATCAAATTCCCAAGCCATAACTATTTCTACTCAGGCTTTATTTGCGGTTTTTCGCCATATCTTGCAACTGCCAGACTTGAAATGATTCCTAGCGCAAGAAAACTAATGGCGATGGGAATGTGCCACCATGGAAGCGATGCATACATCCCAACCACCTCGTAGTTATAATAAAGGGCGATTAGCGATCCAAGGATAAAGCCGATAATACCAAAGTAGGTCGCCGTCTTGTATTTATCTAACAAAAATTGCATCAGCAAACTAATGAGGAAGAAGCCAACCACAATTCCAATTACAAACAGTACCATGACTAATATTGGCGTCCAATTGGCAAATAATGTGCCATTAGTCAAGGCGGTCATCATGTTACTAATAAGTTCAGTTAATGGGGCATAAAAACCGATGACAAGCAGCAACATCGATCCCGATATCCCTGGAATGACCATGGCCGACGAACCGATAATGCCCACAAAGATGATGATAAGCGCGTTTCCAACCGAAAGTGTTGCCAATACCGAGGAGGCATCAAACGAAGTTAGAACCGATAATACACCGAGCAACAAGGCAATTGTAAAACCAATAACCAAGACGGCAATACGAATGGGGGAACCTTGATGATTAATCGTTTTAGATAATGAAGGAAGGCCACCGATGATTAAGCCCGCGAAGAGGGTGACCAACGGGAGCGGATAATGGTCAAACGCCCAGGAGATGGGAAACACTAATGCCAATATGGCGAGTAAGGCTCCTAAAAGAACAGGAAGAAGAAATGAAAGCGATTTTAAAAAATGCTTTTTGATGCCGGCAATTGCCTCGATCATCTCATCATAGATTCCCAGAAGAAAAGCAATGGTACCACCACTTACCCCTGGGATAATGTTGGCGGTGCCGATGGCCATTCCTTTAAGGAAAAGCTGCGCGTTTTTTTTGAGATATTTAATCATGTTTGCAATGGTAGCCAATTAATTCGTCAATGTTATTAGTATATCACTATGTGGTATAATTTCGAGCGAGGAAAATCGCATTGAAATTGATAGTAGGATTAGGCAATCCCGGCAAAAAATACGCGAAAACACGACACAACCTTGGATATAGAGTGATTGATAAGATTGCCCATCTGCTTGGTATCACAATCGATAAAGTCGGGTTTAAAGGCGAATTTGCTCAGGTAAAATATTTAGGACAAGATGTAATCTTTTTTAAACCGACCACATTTATGAATTTGAGTGGCACCGCCGTGGCCGACATCATGCGGTATTTTAAGATTGAAATGGATGATTTACTTGTTATATATGATGAAATGGCTCTCGACCCCGGCGTGCTACGCCTTCGGTTAAATGGTAGCAGTGGTTCTCATAATGGCGTCCAAAATATTATCGACAACTTACAATCCGATCAATTTAAACGCATACGTCTAGGCATCGGCAAACCACCATTTTCTGGCGTTGATTACGTGTTAGGCAAACCAAGCAAGGAAGAAGCGCTATTAATTGAGGAAACAATCGTCAGAGGTGCAGAAGCCACCCTTGATTATTTGAAGTTTGATTTCAATCATGCGATGAATCATTTTAATTAAATGAATAATTTATTTGGACTCATAAAGACACATCCATCCGTTGTCGCTTTAGCAAAGAAGCAAGGGCGTTTTAGTGTTGACGATACTTTAGGGATTTCATTACTTGTGGCCGCCTCTTTTTTAAGTAAACCGCAGGCGATAACGCTTGTGACGACTAATATTTATAATGCGCAGCGCATTTATGATTTACTAACATCGTTTGTGGGTGAGGATACTTGTCTATTTTATCCCGTCGATGAATTATTGCGAGCGGAAGCGATTGCCGCCAGCAAAGAAATGATGGCGCAACGGCTTTATGTCATGGATCAACTATTAAGCGACAAACCGCGCATCACCATTACTCATGCCGCGGCCGTCATGCGCTTTCTTCCCGACCCCGCATATTTTTCTTCACAAACCATTGCGCTTAAGGTCGGAGCAACTTATGATGTTGAGGCTTTAAAGCGTCAGTTAGCCCAAAGCGGCTATTATCGCGTTAATAAAGTCGATCAAACGCTCCAATATGCGATTAGAGGGGCGATAATTGACATCGCCTCTGTTAACGAACCCAACCCAATCCGTCTGGAGTTTTTTGGCGATGAGCTTGAAAGCATTCGTTACTTTGATATTGCCACCCAAGGGTCGTTTCAAGATGTCGCCGAAATCAAAATTCTGCCAGCTAGTGACATTATTTTTACTAATGGCGATATCAATAATCTTCGATATAAAATCGCCCAGCAACTCGAAGACGATCGCACCATCCTTGGGTATGAAGCATTTGAACACCTTAGAACCAAAACCCAAGCGGATTTGACTCGTCTTGAAAACTTTGATTATCATCACTCGCTATATAAATATTTAGGTTATGCGCAAACGCGATATTTTAGCATCCTTGATTATTGTCCCTCTGCGACAGTATTAATTGCTAATAATGAACAACTTCAAACGGCTAACAACCTTCTTCAAGAAGAGGCATTAACATATTTTAGCGAACTATTTGAGCACGGCCAGTTAATGTCACACTTAGCGATGTATCGCGACATTAATCGTATTTTGGGTGAACACCATCCGGTTTTAATTAATCAACCATTTTCAGGTGACGAGCGGGCAATTAGCTTGCCTGTTTATGGTATTGTTGGTGCTTCGATGAATGTGTCAAATAGCGTCGCGCTCATCCAGCAATATATTGAGAAAACCGAAAAAACAGTAATTGCGTTGGCGACACCGCAACAACTAGAAACCATTATTGAAGGACTTAAACAAGCCGATATCGATTATGAGCAAGTAACAGGAATCGAATTACCAAAAAAACGTCTTGGCATCACTTTGCTTAACTTTGAAGAGGGATTTGAATTACCAGACCAGCATCTGGCGTATTTAACAAGTCGCGAGTTATTTGGGTATCGCTCAAAACTATCGCGCTTCATGAATCGTTATAAAGAAGCAGCGATTCTAAAATCTTATGAAGAATTGCATCCAGGCGATTATGTCGTCCACGAAACTAGTGGTATTGGCCAATTTGTCGGCATCAAAACAATCGAAATAGACGGAATTCACAGGGATTATTTACATATTGCCTATGCCGGAAGCGATGTTTTATACGTGCCATTGTCGCAATTTAATCTCGTACGGCGCTTCTCTGGCAAAGAAGGAGCGGCTCCGAAACTAAATCGTCTGAATTCGACTGAATGGGAACGCACCAAGAAGAAAATTAAAGAACGTGTTAATGACTTAGCCGATCGTTTAATTGAACTTTATAAAAAACGCGCCAGCGTTCCTGGATTTGCGTTTTCCTCTGATGACCATTTCCAACATGAATTTGAAAGTCGCTTCCCATTTGAATTAACCGATGACCAAAAAAAGTCATTGCAAGAAATTAAAGAGGATATGGAAAAGCCGCTTCCGATGGATCGCCTATTATGTGGCGATGTCGGTTTTGGGAAAACAGAAGTCGCGTTTAGAGCTGCCTTTAAAGCGATATCAAATGGGAAACAAGTCGCCTTCTTATGCCCGACCACTCTGCTTGCGCGCCAACATTTTGAGGTCGCTCAAGATCGCTTTGCTTCTTATGGAGTTAATATTGCCATTTTGTCGCGGCTTATCCCCGAAGCCGACCAACGCAAATACATTAACGACATTAACGCCGGAAAAACGCATTTAATCATTGGGACGCACCGCCTCCTTTCTAAAGAAATTAAATTTAAGGACTTAGGCTTACTCATAATTGATGAAGAACAGCGATTTGGCGTTGAACAAAAAGAACAAATTAAAGAGCTCAAGTCGAATGTCGATGTCTTGACTCTTACAGCCACCCCGATTCCGCGAACTTTGCAAATTTCGCTGCTTGGCATTCGTCAACTGTCGCAACTTAATACGCCACCCATTCACCGAATGCCGATTCAAACATACGTTATGGCGTACAACCAACCGATTATCAAAGAGTTGATCGAACGCGAATTGGGGCGACAAGGACAAGTGTTCTATTTACACAACAATGTCTCCACGATTGATGGCATTGCCAAAAAACTGCAAGGTTTTGTCCCCTCTGCTCGCATTGGAATCGTGCATGGACAAATGCTCCGCGATGACATTGAAGATGTCATGGTGCGTTTCTATAGCGGGGATCTTAATCTTCTTGTCTGTACTTCCATCATTGAAAATGGAATCGATATTGCAAATGCCAACCTCATTATCGTTGAAGACGCGCAAAATTTTGGCCTCGCGCAACTTTATCAAATTAAGGGAAGGGTTGGTCGCGGCAATCGCATCGCTTTCGCTTATTTACTATACCGTGAAAATAAGATAATCACGGAAGTAGCATCTAAACGTTTGAAGGCAATTCAAGATTTTACAGAGCTTGGCAGCGGTTATAAGATCGCTCAACGCGATTTGATGATTCGAGGCGCTGGAGATATTTTGGGTCCAGAGCAAGCCGGCTTTATCGATACGGTCGGTATCGATATGTATTTACGTCTTTTAAATGAAGCTATCGTCGAAAAGCAAACCGGGCAAGCAACTCCGCCTCCTGAAATACCACTGACTTTAGGGATTGATGCCTATATTCCCCAAAATTACGCCGATAATCCCGATAAGATTGAGCTTTACCAAGAAATCGATCGCGCCACTTCGCTTGATGCTTTAAAACAAATCCGCGCTTATATTCGTGATTTGTATGGACGAATTCCTGACCAAGTTGATTTATTACTGCGCAATCGCCAGATTGACCTTTGTTTAAAACACAAAGCGTTTGATAATCTCAAAGAAACACAACAATTTGTCGATATTAAATTGTCGCGTGATTTTATCTTGTTGAATCGCGCCGGTACGGTTTTATTTGAACGTACGCGAATGATGATGCCAATAATTCGGGTTAAATATCAAAATCGTGAACTTAAAATCCGTATGTTAAAACAAGGTCAGTGGTTTGAAAATCTTGAAAACTTGCTAAATATGATTATGAGTGTCTATGATGAATTATCGGCATCCAACGAACCGATGAATTTTGATTGATTACTTTAACAATGAGAATCGACAAGTATTTAAAAGTATCACGACTTATAAAGCGGAGAACAATTGCTAAGCAAGTAGCCGACTCCGGTTATATTTTGATTAATGGCAAAAAGGCTAAACCAGCGGACGAAGTCAAAGAAGGCGACGAACTAGTACTTCACCTTGGAAAAAGAAACATCACGATTCACGTCCTATCGCTAGTCAATAAGCAGAATAAGAACGAAGTAAAACTAATGTACGAAATTCTTGAGGATAACAAATCATGAACGAGTCCTTTTTAGATAAATCGCAATTATATTTATTGGCGGTTTCCTTTGGGCCCGATTCAATGGCTATGCTCGATATGATGCGCGCATCCAATTATCAAATCGCGGTTGCCCATGTCAATTACCATAAACGCCCCGCCTCCAATCTCGAACAAAGCGGTTTAGAACAATACTGTCTGCTATTTGATATCCCCTTATATGTGTTAGACCTTAAGGGTGCCAAAGCAAAGGGCAATTTTCAATCGTGGGCCCGGACAAAAAGGTATCAATTTTTCAGCGAACTTGTCGCTAATATTGGGGCCGCAGGAGTGATTACTGCGCATCATAAAGACGACCACCTTGAAACGATATTAATGCAGCAAAACCAAAAAAAGATGAGCTTTTGCATGGGTATTTGCGCCACCACGGTTATTAATGACACAAAAATAATTCGCCCGTTGCTGCAATATTCGAAAAATTATCTAATTGAATATTGTAAAAATCATAGCGTGCCTTTTGCAATCGATGAAAGCAATCTGCAGGATAATTATGAACGCAATCGCATTCGTCATCATGTGGTACCGCTTCTTAAAGAAGATGAAATTAATCGCCTTTTAAATGAGGCGGATCTTCAAAACGAAGCGACCATCCACGCGGTGAACAAGATTCGCCAGGTCATTAAAGAAAAGCAATTACCAATTGACTTTATAAACTCCGCTTCACCAAGAATTGTCTTTCTGTCCTTGTGCGAATTAATCCACCAACACGTCAAAGGTTTTCCTGTATCGCAGGGATTAATTAAAGAAGTAACGCAAATCTCTAAAAAGGATATGTCGTCTTGGCGCAGGCATCTTCGAGGCAACTATTGGTTGGTTAGAAGTTATGACCAATTGGAAGTTATTTATTTTTCGGGCGAGAGCCACTATGCTTATTTGTATTCGAAGCCCACTCGCGATGATACGCCATATTTCTTTATGGATTTCACCTCGGGGAGCCATCGTGATTTGATTCAAGAAGATGACTACCCGATTACGTTAAGAAACCCACTTCCAGGCGATAGCATTCTAATAAACGGAACGCCTCGATTACTTCGACGTCTATTCATCGATTGGAAACTTCCCAGGCATCGTCGCCTTATGTGGCCAGTTATTGTTAATCGCCACGGCACCATCAAATTTGTGCCCCGTTATCAAAAGGATTTTGTAGTTTCTTCTAAGTCGGTGTTTTATGTCAAGTGAACATTTCGCTAAATAAAATCGGGGTTATAATGTATAATTACTATGCTTAGTTTTTATACTAAGAAAAAGGATTTATCAAAGAGGTCTAACGAATGAAAACTGCTCCTAACAAAAAATCTGGATTATTCGGCTTCATCTTGCCCTATTTACTAATGGGCGTGGCTGTTATCGTCTTTATATGGTTGGTGTTTTTTCAAAACCCGGGCACTACAATTATGGTTGGTCAAACGGATTTGGCCGATTTTTTGAACACTAAAGAAGTTACTCAAGTCACCACCATTGAAAAAGAAACGATTACGCAAGTTACTGGTACATACGTTGACACTGAAGGCAAAACCGTTTATTTCACGGCGACATTCGAAACGAGCAATACATATATTAAAGATGCTGTTGATCAAGTGCTCGCCACTCGTCCGGGCGCTGAACCAGGTACTTTCTATTACAACGCTGGAGTTTGGACGTCTGAAAATGCCTTCCAGACTAATTGGTTCGAGATTTGGGGCCCCACATTACTAATCGTTGGCGGATCGGCCGCGTTATTCTTTTTCTTGTTTTCGCGGATGAACGCCAGTGTCAATAGCTCCAATAGCAAAGCGCTTGATTTTAATAAATCAAGGGCCCGTCGTGAAGACACCTCAAAAATTCGGTTTACCGATGTCGCCGGTTGCGAAGAAGAAAAAGCTGAAATGATGGAAATCGTCCAATATTTGAAAGAACCGAAAAAATTCTCAAAATTTGGCGCTAAATTACCGCGTGGCGTTTTACTCGTGGGCCCACCTGGAACCGGTAAAACCTTACTGGCCAAAGCAGTTGCCGGTGAAGCGGGCGTCCCCTTTTATTCAATCTCGGGTGCCGATTTCGTTGAAATGTTTGTTGGTGTCGGTGCCGGTCGTGTCCGCGATATGTTCCGTCGGGCCAAACAAACGGCCCCGTGTCTGGTTTTCATTGACGAACTTGATGCTGTCGGACGGCAACGTGGCGCTGGCATGGGTGGCGGTAACGACGAGCGCGAACAAACATTGAACCAATTACTCGTTGAGATGGATGGTTTCTCGGATAATTCCGGTGTCATGGTCATCGCGGCTACCAACCGTGAAGATGTCCTTGACCCAGCCTTACTTCGTGCGGGTCGGTTTGACCGCCAGATTACCGTAAACCTCCCTGATCGTTTGGGTCGGGCGGCTATATTTAGAGTACACGCTCGTAATAAAAAGATTGATCCATCAGTTGACTTTGATAATCTGGCACGCCGCACAGTTGGTTTTTCTGGCGCCGATATTGAAAACATTTTAAACGAAGCTGCGATTTTAGCGGTTCGAGTCAATCGGGAACAAGTGCTCATTGAAGACATCGATGAAGCGATTGATCGCCGCATCGCCGGGCCCGCAAAATCAAGCCGGGCATTGAATGAACACGAGCGCCGGGCGATTGCTTATCACGAAGCGGGTCACGCCATCATTGGTCTTAATCTAAAACATTCTGACAAGGTCCAAAAAATAACAATCGTACCTCGTGGTCGTACTGGTGGCCATGTGTTAATGACACCAGAAGAAGACCGCTTCTTAGTTACCAAAAAAGAGTTACAAGCGCGTATTGTTGGTTACTTGGGCGGAAGATCATCTGAAGAAATCTTCTTCTCCGATATTTCCACCGGCGCTCAAAACGATATCGAAGTGGCCACTAGGATTGCCCGGCTGATGGTTACTGAATATGGCATGTCATCGTTAGGACCGATTCAATATGAAAGTGATAGCGCGTCCGTATTTCTTGGACGCGATTATAATTCAACCCAGAAAAACTTCTCAACGCAAATCGCTTTTGAGATTGACACTGAAGTTCGCAAAATTATCGATGAAGCTCACCAAGAAGCCCATCGCATTTTAAATGAACACAAAGAAGACGTGATTCTTTTAGCGGAAACGTTACTTGAAAAAGAAACAATTGCCTCAGAAGAAATTCAATACTTACTCACAAACCGCAAACTTGCAAATGGCAAAAATGGCAAAAAGCCACCGGCGCCAACCGAAGCGGCTCCCGCAAATGATGCAACGGAGGGTAAGGCTTAGCCTTCCCTTTTTCTTATGTGGTCGTTTGGTAATATCAAAGTTTCAGGAAAAGTAGTTCTTGGCCCGATGGCAGGAGTCACCACTTTAGCGTATCGCACATTCATGAAACGCTTTGGAGTGGATTTGCTCTACACCGAAATGGTGTCTGACTGTGGCGTCATCTACGATAGTCGCAATACGAGAAAATATCTTGAGATTGGAAAAAACGAGCACCCTATCGGCGTGCAATTATTTGGGGGAAAAACAGATAATCTCGTTAAAGCGATTCACAAATTGCAAATGTTAGGCATCCCTTATGACTTTTTGGATATTAATCTAGGCTGCCCCATGCCTAAAGTGATGCGCAATGGCGCGGGCGCCAGTTGGCTAACGCGTCCCGAAGATCTTGAAGCAATGATGCGCCAAGTAGTAAACGCCAGCGACAAGCCTATCAGCGCTAAAATTCGCTTAGGGTCCGATGATAAGAATATCAATGTGCGTGATGTCGTGAGTCGTTTGGAACGCGCTGGGGTCTCGTTAATCGCTATTCATACGCGTACTACCAAACAAATTTATCAAGGGTTCGCTCGCCATGAAGAAATAAGAGACTTAGGACTAAAGATGAAGGTCCCGCTTGTCATAAGTGGCGATATTAATTCGATCGATAATGCTGCTAGGGCGCTAGATATTACAAAGGCAACAGCGGTCATGGTTGCTCGCGGAGGTTTAGGACGGCCACGGTTTGTCGCCCAACTCCATCAATACTTTAAAAATGGTGAGCGCTTGCCTGAGGCGACGCTAAAGGAACAGCTTAGTTACCTTCGCCAGTTTGCAAAGCAATTAGTGAATCTTAAAGGCGAAGAGATTGCCATGAAAGAACTGCGCGGCATTGGTGTCCATTTCTTAAATGGATATGCGGGCATGAAACCTTTTAAAACACAGTTAATCCAAATCACAACATTTGCCGAATTCGATCTTCTATTGAAACGAATTCGTTACTCGATGAACAATAAAGCCTTGGATAATTACTAATATTTGAAAAATATTAAAGGCATTTAGCCTTATAATGATGAAAGATAATGAGGAGTTAATCATGGAAGAGTTACAAGAACAACAATTGGTGCGACGCGCCAAACTCGCAAAATATCAAGAATTAGGAATTGATCCGTTTGGTCATAAATTTATCACCACTAGCGATAGCGAAATCATTAAAATTTTGGGTGCCAATAAAACGGCATCCGAACTTGAAGAAGCCAATTTAATCGTTACCATCGCGGGGCGGATTGTTTCTATTCGGCGCATGGGCAAAGCAAGTTTTTTCCATCTCAAAGATGGCAAAGGGACAATTCAATGCTATTTAAAAAAAGATGTCGTTGGCGAAGAAGTTTACGCCTTATTTGACCTTGCCGATTTAGGCGATATCGTGGGCGCCACTGGGCGTGTCATGTTGACGCATTCGGGGGAAATAACTCTGCGAGTGGAAAAATATGAACACCTCGTCAAGGCGTTAAGACCACTCCCGGAAAAATTTCATGGGCTTGTTGATGTTGAAGAACGTTATCGGCGCCGCTATGTTGACTTAATCGTTAACGAAGATGCGCGCCGAATTGCCATGGCGCGAGCCAAAATCATCCGCGCGATTCAATCATTCATGGATAATCGTGGTTTTACCGAGTTTGAAACCTCAATGCTACAACCGACATTGGGTGGCGCGGCGGCGCGACCTTTTGTAACCCATCATAACGCCCTTGACCGTGATTTCTATCTTAGAATTGCTACCGAGTTACCTTTAAAGCGTCTATTAGTGGGTGGAATTGAACGCGTTTATGAAATTGGTCGTTTATTTAGAAACGAAGGCATCGATACGCGTCACAATCCCGAGTTCACAACAATTGAAGCATATCAAGCCTATGGCGACATTGAAGATATGGCTGAATTAGCGGAATCTTTATTTCGCGAAGTCGCCCTTAAAGTTAGTGGAACCTTACAATTGCCTTGGGGCGAAAAGATCATTAATTTAGAGACTCCGTTCCGCAAAGTCCACATGGTGAGGCTTATTAAAGAAGCAACCGGGATTGATTTTTTTGAGAATTATACGCTTGAACAAGCGCTTGCCTTTGCCAAACAACATAACGTTCACTTAGAAAAACATCAACAAACTTATGGCCACGTTATTAACGGATTCTTTGAAGAATTCTGTGAAAAAAAATTAGAACAACCGACATTTGTCTATGGTCACCCAATCGAAATTAGTCCGCTTGCCAAAAAGAGCAACGACGAACGATTCACGGAACGGTTTGAATTGTTCATCGATGGATCGGAATACGCGAACGCGTTCACCGAATTAAATAACCCTCTCGATCAAATCGAACGATTCGAAGCACAAGTGCGCGCCAAAGCGCTGGGCGATCAGGAAGCGAGCGATGTCGATGTTGATTTTCTAGAAGCGCTTGAATATGGCATGCCCCCGGCTGGGGGCATTGGTGTGGGCATTGATCGACTGGTGATGCTGATGACTAACAGCCAATCGATTCGGGAAGTAATTTTATTCCCGTTGTTACGCGATCGATAATTATTTACCATATGCTAAATGGCCCCACTATTTATAACTAGAGGCCAGCTTCGATGAGCCATTTGTTCCTTTACAAAGTATGTAATATAAAATATAATCTCTTAAGTATAGTGTGAAGGCTATATTTTTACTCTCTGCTATCAGAAGATGATAGCCAGAATGACCAAAGGGAGGTATGTTTATGCCAAAGTATGAAGTCATGTACATCGTACGTGATGACCTTGATGAAGCTGCGCGGCAAGAAACCATTGCCAAGTTGCACGCGATTCTCACCGATAATGGTGCCGAAATTCGCAATGTCAACGAATGGGGTTCGCGCGAACTGGCTTATGAAATTAAAGACCAGCGCAAAGGTTATTACGTCGTGCTCAAGATTACTGCGGAAGCGAAGGCCATCAATGAATTTGATCGTCTTGGCAAGATTAATCCGCTGTTACTAAGACATCTAGTCACAATCGATAAAGATTAATTCATAGGAGGATTCATCATGATTAATCGCGTTGTTCTTGTCGGCCGTTTAACAAAAGACCCCGACTTACGCCGGACTGCTACTGGCACATCTGTCAACTCCTTCACCGTTGCCGTTGACAACCGTGTCAAAGCTGGAAGCGAACGCTCGACCAGTTTTATTAACTGCACAGCCTTCGGAACTACGGCGGACAACATGGCAAAATACACGCGTAAGGGCAGTCTTATTGGTGTTGAGGGCCGCTTACAACAACGATCCTATGAGAATAAAGAAGGCAAAAAAATTAATGTCGTCGAGGTCGTGGCCGACTCGGTTCAGTTTTTAGAGCCCAAAGGCACAAATAACGATACGCGGTCAAACGAGACATTTCCGAGCGAGGACGCGTCCGCTGATGACAACAAAAATCTCGAATCCATCGACATCGTCGATGACGATTTACCATTTTAAAAACCAAGAAAGGAACCAATTATGGCATTTAAAAAACTCAGACCACGCAAAAAGGTTTGTTACTTTACAAAAAATAAAATTCCTTACATCGATTATAAAGATGTGGAATTGCTCAAGCGCTTCATTTCACCCAATGGCAAAATCGCCCCCCGGCGTGTAACTGGCACCAGCGCCCGCTACCAACGAGAACTCGCCAGCGCGATTAAAAACGCGCGTTTCATGAGCTTATTACCCTATACAATTGACTAATATAAACTATAAAAGCCGTGCAAAACACGGTTTATTTTATGAAAAATCAATTTAACGCCGAAATTATCGAAGTCGTACTAGTACGACTTTTTTCCCATCTTAATACTTAAATTATTGTATAATAAGACAAGTCGAGGCCACCAATGAGCAAAGTACTTAGAAAAATCCGTACAGCAGCATTAATATTCGTTACCCTGGAATTGGCAATTATAATTGCGCTGACACTTTTCTATTCATTCGATTGGTATAACTTTAGGTTTTTCTTTAATCTTGATGCGATTATTGCCACCATCATTGGCTGGAGTGTTTTAAACCTTGCCTTTGTGATGATTTCCGTCGGCGCCATGCAAAGACAACGACAGCGCAGCGATTTAAAAGCCGCCGAAATTATCGGTACCGATATTCAAGAAGCCTATAACTTTGGCATGATTGGTCTTGTGGTCGTCGACGATAAACAAATCGTCTTGTGGACGAATGAGCTCTTTGAAGATCGCCAAATCAAATTAATTGATCTCGATATTACGGCTTGGAGCCCTAAGATTAAAGAGCTCTCGAGTGTAGAATTGCCCGCTAAAAGCGTAAAAATTGAGGTTAATAAGCGCGAATATGAAGTTAAATACCTTAAAGAAGCCCATCTTTACATTTTCCGCGATATTACAGAATATGAGGGATTGTATCGCTATTCAAAGGAACAAGCCCCAGTTGTTGGAATTATCATTCTCGATAATTATTCTGACTATTCCGTCAATATTGAAGAAAATAACGATATCGTTTTAAATATTCGCAATACGTTATTTGATTACGCCAAAGAGTATGGCGTCTTGCTCCGGAGATATCGAGCCGATGCCTATTTTGCTCTATGCAGTTATGAGTCGTTTTCCAAGATGAAAAAAGATGGCTTTTCGGTGCTTGATCGCGTTCGTAAGTTGACTAAAGATAGCGAAGTCAGCATCACGTTATCGATGGGCTTTGCTCATGGATTCCCAGACGATATTTTAAAACTTAATGAAATGGCTAATAGCGCAATTGATATCGCCATATCGCGTGGTGGCGATCAAGTTGTTATCAACCAATATGGCGAAGAACTGCGTTTTTATGGTGGTTTAACACAAGCCCAAGAACGCCGCAACAAAGTCAAGGTTCGCTCGCTTGCCGATGGCCTGATTGGTTTAATCAAAGCTGCTAAAAATGTTATCATCATGTCGCACACCGATATGGATCTCGACGCGCTCGGTTCGGCGCTTGGCGTCAAAGCCATCGTTGATAGCCTTGGAAAACCCAACAAAATTATTTACACCCCTAAATTAGTCGAGAAGAAAACGCGCATGGCGGTGACCATGATGTTTTCACGCGAAGAGCTTGAAAAGATGACGGTCGCCCCCAAAGACGCGCTTAGTCTTAACAAAGCCGACACACTTGTAATTGTGACCGATGTTCATCGCCCATCGTTAACGATGTTTCCTAAATTGCTTGAAGAGGCAACGAAAGTTGTGGTCATTGACCACCATCGACGGGCCGAAGAATTTATTGAAAATCCTGTGTATAGTTATGTCGAGCCAAGCGCTTCAAGCGCCTCGGAGTTGATTGCCGAACTTGTGCGCTATTCATCGCCTAATCCCCGCATTTCTATCCCCTCTTCATTTGCGACCATCATGCTCGCCGGCATTTTCCTTGATACCAATTATTACAGAGCCAAGACTGCGGGCATGCGCACTTTTGAAGCATCGATGTTTTTAAAAGAATGCGGCGCCGATAACACCCTCGCCGATACCTTTCTCAAAGACGATTTTGAAGAACACAATCTCATCACTAAAATCATGGCTAATTCCAAAACGCCATATTATGGAATTACTTTATCGCTTGCCGATCCTAACGACATTATCGACCGCGCCACATTAGCAAAAGTCGCCAATATGAACATTCAAATCAAAGGCATTAATGCCACGTTTGTTATTGGTAAGACGGATACCAAAGAAGTGCGGATATCGGCTCGTAGCGACAATACCGTCAATGTGCAGTTCTTACTCGAAAAACTAGGTGGCGGCGGTCATTTTTCGAGCGCTGCCTGCGCCTTTAATAATTTAACAATTGAAGAAGCCGAAAAGAAGTTATTAGAAACACTCGACACTTATCTCCCGGCAGCGCGACTTGAAAATACTGAGAGCAAATAGGAGGCGCAAGTGAAAGTTATATTATTAGCCGACGTCAAAAATGTCGGTAAAAAAGACCAAATCGTGGAAGTGGCCGATGGCTATGCGCGCAATTTCCTTTTTGTCCATAAATTAGCGGTTCCTCGTACTGAGCGTGGTTTAGAAATCGTTGATACGCAAAAGAAAAAAGTCGCCGACGAGTTTCACCAAAAGCAAGTGGAAGCGCAGGCGATTGCTGACAAATTAAAAGACATCGTGCTTGAATTCGAGGCGCGCTTTTCCGAAGATGGGCGCATGTATGGTACGATTTCCACCAAACAAATCGTTGATGAATTGAAGAGCAAACATAAATTAACGCTCGACAAACGCAAATTTATTGATCACTTTCTTGTTAATGCCGCTGGAATAACTCGTTTAAGGATTGAACTTTTTAAAGGCGTCGTTGGTACGGTTACCGTTAAGGTAAGGGAGAAGAAATAATATGGCGCGCCCACTTCCGTTTAATATTAATGCCGAGAAGACTGTGCTTGGGGCCATGATGATTGATGAGGTTGCCTTGGCCACTTGCGTGGGAGATCTAGGCGAAGCTGATTTTTTTGACGCTGATCGCAAACATAAAATCATCTTTCAAGCGATTACCGCGCTTGTTAAGAAACATATTGCCGTCGATGTGCAAACAGTCGCCGACGAATTATTAAACACCAAAGAACTCGATAATATTGGAGGCGTCGATTATTTGATGGAATTGACGCAAAATGTCGTTTCTTTATCAAATATGGATTTTTATGTCCGCATCTTAAAGGACCATCGGATTTTGCGCGAACTTCTCATCACCATGGATAGCGTCAGAAAAGAATATGACGAAGAAGAAATCGACGATATTACCGATTTTATTGCGCGTGCCGATTCCAAAATCCATGAGATTACACAGAAGAGACGGATTTCCAATTTCGTAAAAGCCGAAGAAATTGCCAACATTGTCGAGCAGGAATTAAAGATATATTCTTCGCAAAGAAAAGTAACTGGTATTGACACCGGTTATGAAAAATTAAATGAAATCACCCATGGTTTCCAACCGGGTGAAATGATTATCCTCGCGGCCCGGCCGTCGATGGGAAAAACAGCTCTGGCGCTTAATATCGCCATGCACGCGGCCCGACGTAGCGATAACGATTTACCGATTGCTATTTTTTCGCTTGAAATGCCGGCCAATGCTTTAGTGAAACGTCTTATTTCGACTGATGCTGGTGTTAGCATCGACCAAATTCAAACAGGAACCCAGTTTTTAGCGCCGCGCGATAAAGCATCGGTGGGACAGGCCATCAAAAATGTTGGAAACGCCAATATTTATATCGATGAGACCGCCGGTATTAAACTCATCGACATCATCGCCAAGTCGCGCCAACTAAAAGGACGTTTAGGGAAACTTGGATTAATTGTCGTTGATTATATTGGTCTAATCACCACCGGTGAAAAGAAAATTGAAAATCGTCAAGTTGAAGTAAGCAATATTTCACGACAACTAAAAGAGTTGGCCCGAGAATTAAAAGTTCCAATTCTTGTCGTTTCGCAATTGTCACGTGAAGTTGAACGCCGTGAAAACCGGCGCCCGATCTTGTCGGATCTTCGTGAATCGGGCTCAATCGAACAAGATGCCGATGTCGTATTATTGCTCTATCGCGACGACTACTATAAAGACTTTGGCAACACGATTAAGGCTAGGTCTAATATTGAAAAACAAAAGAAGGAAGAAATCGCCAAGAAGCAACAAACACTTCTATCCCAGATTGGCGAAAATGTTGGATTGGCGGAACTCCGCATCGCTAAAAACCGTAATGGCAAAACGGGCGTTATCAACTTAATATTCTTTGCCTCTTATGGAAGGTTTGATACGCCAGACGATGACTTTGAAAAGAAACTCCGCGATATTCGTAAAGACGAACCTCTAAGCGAAATCGAAGACTAACATGCGTTTTTATATTATCGCTAGCGGATCAAAAGGAAATTCCACGCTTATAACCGACGGCGCGACTAATTTATTGATTGACATGGGGCTTACTAAGAAGTGGCTTCTTGAGGGGCTATCGCAAACCCCGATTGGATTTAATGACATCCATTTTGCCCTATTTACGCACGATCATGGTGACCACGCTTCGGGCCAAAAGTTTCTCCCAATCGAGAAAAGGTATGCCACTAAAGGATCGGTTGAACTTCTCGAAGGGCACGAATTAGAACATTATAAATCGATTAAGTTAGGTACTTTTACGATTACCCCATTACCCACGAGTCACGATGCGAATGACGGAGTCGGTTTTTTAATTTTTGATGGACGGCAAACGCTTGTGTATATGACCGACACCGGATATATAAGCAACGCCAACATGTCATATATGAAAAACGCTGATTACTACATTATCGAAAGCAATCACAATGTTAAAATGCTACTTCAGACCGACCGGACATTTACGCTGATTCAACGGATTCTTGGCGATACTGGCCACTTATCAAACGAAGATTCAGCCATGTACATGTCAGAACTTTTGGGTGATCGCACCAAAGAAATCATCCTTGCCCATTTGTCCGAAGAAGCCAATGATCCCGAAGTGGCATTAAAAGCCCATTTGAAGATTTATCAAAGAAAATATATTGATATCGACAAGATTAGGATTGTTCCCGCCAAACAATATGAGCTTGTTAGCGGTGGCCATGATTGATGAATATTAAGTTAATTTGTGTTGGAAGTATTAAAGAAACGTTTTATCGCGATGCGATTAATGAATACCTTAAACGGATGACCCCATTTGCGAACATTCAAATTTTGGAAGTACAAGAATATCGGCTCCCCCACAAACCAAGCAACGCTCAAATAGAAGATGGTTTAGCAAAAGAGGCCGAGGCGATGATGAAACATATTCATGCGCTAGACAAGGTAATCGTACTTGATCGCCTGGGAAAAATGGTAACTAGTGAAGATTTATCAATCGAATTGGAAAAAGACATGACGATGGGGCGCAGCACATTCGCATACATTATTGGCAGTTCTTATGGATTAAGCGAAATTATACAAAAACGCGCTAATGAGCTGATGTCATTATCACATATGACGTTTCCCCATCAATTAGTGCGTCTTATCTTACTTGAACAACTCTATCGGGCATTTAAAATCATGAATCATGAAACCTACCACAAGTAGGTTAATTTATTTTATTAAGCCAAAATGCTTCATGGCGTTAGCCCAACCGTCTTCATCAATATCATCGGTGATATAATCGGCTTCCGCTTTTACTTCGGGCCTTGCATTACCCATGGCAATGGAAATGCCGGCGAAGTTCAACATCTCAATGTCGTTAGGATTGTCCCCAAGCGCCAATACATTTTCGGGCAACCAACCAAAATGTTCAAGAACCGCTAATATCCCCTTGGCTTTATCGGAGTCTTTGGGCATGATGTCAACGGCGTAAGTATCCCATCTAGCGCTTTTACAAAGCGATAAATGCGGCAAGAATAACGATTCGTCGAGTTCATCGCAAAAGGCGATCGCTTGGTAAACCGTACGATCGTAATGATCGGGGAATGTCCGCGGTTGCGGAAAGCGCGTCCCGTATTTTTCATGAGCTTGAATGACGCGTTCATCAGCATAATTAATATGCCCTTCATTTTCTTCGATCAAAGTGAGGCCAAATTTCAAGCGTTTTGAAAACTTGATGAGCATATCGACTTCATTTTCTGGCAACGGGTAGCGGTAGATAATCTTTCCATCGATGATAGCGTTAGCCCCATTCATCGTAATGAAACCATCGGGCTTGACATAATCAAGTACGCCGATTTTTCCAATTAAGTAACGGTTTCGACCAGAGGCCAAAAATACCTTAATACCATTATCTTGTAATGCCTTAAACGCTTTAACGGCGCTTAAAGGAACCTTCTTTTGCTTATGAGAAAATAGCGTTTGGTCAATATCGGTAACGACTAGTTTAATGTTTTGACTCATTGCAAGTCCTTTCTTTTGCACTTTGGAAGCATTTATCTTATATTGATGACTGGTAATTAGTTATGCAAATGTTTGAACCATATAACTTAAAACGTATCGAAGACAAGGCCAATCCCTACTCCGCTTTGTTTGAAACAATCGATGGCCATCGTTTTTATGTCGAACCAGCGTTTTATTCGCAACTTTTGGCCATTGAAGAACGGGAACCGGCGCAACTTGCTTATATCATAGAAGAAATGCTGCGTTTAGTCAAAAGGAACGAGCGGATTGTCTTTACGCTCGACTTTATGCGCCCCATTACTCGCGTTGAAAATTATATATATTTGGAAATACGTGATGTTGTCGGCAATTTGAAACTTTACTTTGTCAATAGTTCCAATGTATTCGGCAAAGGTGTATAAGCATATTCATCACCTTGTTTCGGAATATTCCAAGAAGTGGTGAGACTTCATCCAATTTATAACTTTTATTGAAGCAATCGCCCGTTTGTCGTTGATATTTTAGTGTAAATCGGCAACAATAATATGAAGGAATAACGCCATGGCCATCGAAGGACTGCTTGTCTATAATATCGCTCTTGACAACGCAAAATACCAAGAGGAAATCACCTCTTTTTTAACCGCTTTTAGAAAAAATGGGTTAAGACTTATGCCCGTTTCCAACATCAAAGTATTCAATCTAGTTGAAGAAAACCCCTCGCGGTTTGCCTTCGCTGTTTTCTGGGATAAAGATATCCATGTCGCCCGCTATTTAGAAGATGAAGCGCACATACCAATCTTCAATAATCAACACACGATATCAACTTGTAGCGACAAAGCTTTAATCTATTTAGCGCTAAGAAACTATAATGTGCCGACTCCGCATACGGTCGTACTTCCGTATACCTTCAATGTCAATTTGCTCAACTATTTTGAAGAAGTAAAAGACATGATGAGCGAGTTACCATATCCCTTTTTAATTAAAGATCGGTTTGAATCAGTCGACGATAAAGTGTTTTTAGTGCCTGACGAAGCCAAGTTTAAGGAAGTGCTGATTGAGGCTGGCAAAAAATCGCTATTAGCGCAACAATATATTCTTCCGCAACAACGTCGCTTGATTCGTGTCAGTGTTGTTGGCGGGCAAGTTATTGTCGGCGTGGAACGCTACCGCGAATATAACGATGATAGCAAGCTTGTTGAAGAGATGCGCCAAATTAAAATCACACGGCCGATTAAAAAGATTGCCCAAGCGGCAAGTGATGCCGTGGGGGCCGACTTTGCCGCCGTTGACCTTATCATTGATCGAAAAAAACGCATTTTTGTCTATTCAATTAAAACTAATGCTGGGACATTGGCGATTGAGCGGGCTACGGGCATGTATGTCAGTTGGTATATCGCTCGTTACATAAAGAAGACGTTCCGTTTAAGACGCGCCCAATATAACAAATAAAGAAAATCCTCGGAAACCCGAGGATTTATTTTATTACTTTTTGGCAACAGGAGTTTGCTGTAATGGTGGACGGAGTGTCCGGCTCGATAGCCACATCATTCGCAAACCAACTAATAGCACGAAGGCCATTGAAGCGTAGCTGGGGAAGATGAATCCCACGATTAAGGAAATAAGCGCTGGGCTTAATAATAACCAACCACCGACTTTAAACGCTTCGCCAAACTTAAGGGTACGGTTAGGATTGGTCTTGCCGCGCGTCATGATGAAGATTAAAAGCGACATGAAGATTCCGAGTAAGGTATTGACCCCGAGCATGATGGAAGTAGTCGTCCAAAGCAGCACTTGCTTGTTATTAGCATAGCTATTATCGAAAAAAATGCGCCAATTGCGGATGATTTTGGCTTGATATTCCGCGTATTGATCAGGGGATACCGGTGGTAATATCGGGTTTCCGAATTCGTCGATGCGTACCATATCCTTTAGGTTGGTGCCGACATCCAGAGCAAGGTAATCTCCCACTAAAACTCTTTCATAATCCGCGCCAGTGGCTGTTCCTGAGGCGACTTCGGATGGGTTATAAATGTAGACATAAAGTGAGCGTTTGGCCAAGAACACAAACGAAACGATATCGAGATTAATTTCGGTAGCGCTATTTGGAAGCGCTAATTTGTTGTTGAGAAATAACGTAGTGTCGGCATCGCTGGCTTGTCCTTGATAATACACCTTTAACTTGGTGGCATCTGTATGATCCTTATAATTGAAATAATGGAAGTTAGCGGCACCTTCAACATCGCTAAACGCCGTTTCATAAGTATTGTTGGCGTTAACAAGCGCGCGATATTCGCCATCTTCAGTGACGACTAGGTCGACATCGTTAGTAACTAAGGCTTCTGAGAATCGTTGGATACCAACATCGAATGAATAGAGTGTAGAGTTCATGAAATCAGACCCGCTTGTGCCGGCGGTATTCACGAATAATGGTAATGTTGCGAGAATTACAGACAGCATAAATAAAATGGCGGCAAAATACCATTTTTGGAAGCGTCCTTCCATGGCGGCATCGTTTCTAAATAATGAGGTGAATATTAATTTTAATGTTTTCATTGAGCCACATCCTTAAAGCACTAGTAAATTATATTGTAAATGATATTTCATTACAAATGATTAATTAATGAACACGTATTTACTTACTTTCCTTTTCACTCTAACATTAATAAGAAAACGCAATTCGTATGAATAGAAAACTAATTATTTTACCACTGGTTGTTTTGTTTCCTTTGACATCTTGCAACAATGAAGAGATGTATGATTTAGCTTATCGGGGCGTGGCAAAACTACAATCGCTCATCGATAATCCTAACGACATCTACATTAAACATGTGTTTCATGGCGAACCACCAATTCAGACATATGGCACAATTGTTTTGATGATTTACACGATTCCAGTAGCTGGTCAATTAGAAGATGACTTGTATTTTGCCTATGAAACTGAAGAGATATATTTTGTTGGGCTTGACGCCGTGCCGTTATATGAATACCGTGAATATTATTTCGAGTTAGATGTCGACACTATTAACGCTCACTTCGGCTTTGAAAACGTATAATCAAGAAAGAAAAACGGGGCCCGTTCATAAGCGGTTACCTTTTTTGTCTAATTTACGATTGTTTCTTGTGGTGATTGAAATATAACGAGACCAAACCTAATAAAAGGAATCTGGCAATGATATCCCATTAATCCATAGCAGTTGGCGCATTATAACCCAAAGTTGTGTGGTGCGTCATGGTAATCCCTGGTAAATATGTTTCCACGACGCTTAACGTTCCTACATCATCGCTTATTTTGTCGTGACAAGGTAGTCGTGGACTGGCTTAAAGTTATCGTAAGTAGCGGCCGGACAACTGTTTGAGTCATCCAGCATGTTTAAGAACGTGTTGGCTTACTCCTCCACGGAAATGGTATAGCCAACGACCAAGAAATTGTCCAAAGCGAAATATTCAGTTTGCGAGTTGACATTCGTATAGGTAATCTTGATTTTTCAAAATGACCGGATATGGGAAATAAAATGAATAGAAAGCGTTAGTATCGCTCATGGTTGGGGCGGCGGATGTCTCCACTTTCGTGCCATAGTTAATAGCGCGAAATGCTTTGCTTTCCCACGACGGCTTACAGGGACCATTAGTTTCCGTGGCGAAGCGAAGGAATAAGTAATTGCCATCCACATTGGTATCGGCCACAAAAATGGCATCTGCCACCACATGGCCAGTCTTTAATTTGGAGTTTAAAATCCAGTTAGTGCCATGATGCCAGTTGAAAATCGAGTTTAAGAGTACCCTCTTAACGAAGGCAATAATGCGTTATCAAGTAAACGAAAACGGCTTACTTCTTGGCCATGCCGTTCGAAATAAACGTAGTCATTGACACCAAGGTCATCGTTGAAACGATTGAGGTTTCTAAATTCGACTAGATCTTGGGCAAACGACACCGCTTGCTTGCCCGATTGATTTTGATAGGCGACTCTATAATTATTATCGGCCTGCGTTACACTTGTAAAGAAGACGATTTATTGAACATATTCGTTTTGATCCGCTTTCCGCAGCTCAATCACATATAGCGACGTTGTGATGACCGTGGCTATGGTTGTTATAATGGAAATTGATGCTACAATCCAGTAGTTGCGCCTTTGTTTATTCTAAATGAGCAACAATCCTTTCTCCCCCAACAGTTCATCGATTGAGGAATGGAAGAACAAGGCTAGCGTTTTTAACAAATCGAGCGAAGGCATGCCTTTACCTTACTCCCATTTGGCGATGGCGTTTTAGTTGTTGATGGAATTCCATTGTTATAACTCCTACGACAAAAGTTTATGAATTAATTTTTGATTTTCACAAGACACTTATCGTTTCATTGATTCGTTTGATAAAACTATGTTCTATGATACATGTTTATGCTCGTCTTTTGACAACGCTTTCGTTTCGAAAAGCTCCAATTGATAGATCCTTCCAGAAATGCTAATATAATGTCGCTCTTAGGAGCGCAACTTTGGGGATGTACTGGTTTCGACAGGGTTGTGTCTGGCAGTAGGGGCAGCCGTGTGGCGACGTTATCGCTGAAATCAAGTAACTGGCAACAGTAACTTATCCTACGCTGCGGCTTAATCGCACAACATATCGTCCCGCCTTGCGGGCGTAGCGCGCATTTGATGGGTTTTGTCACTGACACATCGAGTAGCGGAACAAGAGTGGCTAGGCGCTATTATTGACCGACTAGTAGCGTAGAAAACACCCCCCTGGTCTCGTGGGACGTTCGTTTCGTCGATATGGAACGGCTCCATTAAAAACAATATCGTCTAAGCTGTAGGCGCTATTGCAGGACCAATTTTGGACCGGGGTTCGACTCCCCGCATCTCCACCAAAACCATCCTATTCTGTCTTTGAAATACTCCGTATAGACCTTTATTGAGGCCAATAACAACGGAGTTTTTCTTTTTGTTGTCAGAGATAGAAAACCTCGAGATTAAGTAAATATTTACCATCGACTAATAGAAACAATACTCTTACAAATGTTTAACCGAAAACCGCACAGTTCCGATTGAGAGAATGAAAAGGATAAAAAGTATCAACCTTGAAATTTCATGGCTTTTTCTGGCAAATTACACATTTCAAATAATAATTCAAATCGAACATAAAATTACAGCAGTTTAGTCGTTCCCCGTTCCAAATAGAAGAAGTGAATTTTGTGCTAAAAATAGCGCATGAATATTTTTTGGTCATCAAGCAGTTCTTCGACGGAATGCAGATCGAGGTGGGCGAGCATTTCAATCACATATGGATTGTCCAAGGGAGTAGCGTAACGCGCTGATTTGGCATAAGCGCGGACTTTTTCACGGGCGCTGGATGGATCAATCAAAACCCTAGGGCCTCCGACACAGCCGCCTTGGCATCCCATGCCCTCAAGGAAATTGGCTTTTACTAGGCCTTTTTCCAAATCTTCGATGAGTTTGCGGCATTCGAGCACGCCATCGGCGTGAATAGCTTTGACTTTGATCGTTTTATCGGGACGCAGCCTTTCTAATGTCATTTGAACGGCTTCGCTGACGCCTTGATTGATCGCGTAGATGCGACCAGCAGCGGAACTATGTTCGCGGATGTCTTTTTTAAGGAATTCGGGATTGATCTTCGCGGTTTCCATGATGTCTTTGACTTCACGGAACGTCAGCACGATATCAATCGCGTCTTTGATGTCTTCCTCACGAGCTTCGACTTTCTTGGCGAGGCAAGGGCCAACGAATATGGTTATGGCGTTGGGCACCAAATGTTTGATGATGCGCCCGGTCGCCACCATCGGCGAGACGGATTTTGGGATGTGTTCCAGTAATTGCGGGTGGGCTTTTCGAATCATCGAAATCCAGGTAGGACAACAGCAGGAAGTCAACATATAATCGCTTTCGGTCACGATGCGGCGATCAAATTCCAGCGCTTCCTTAAGCGTTAATATGTCGGCGAACAAGGAAACCTCGACCATTCCTTGAAATCCCAATTGTTTGAATGCGGACCGGAGCTGGGCATCGCCGATATCATCGAATTGGGAAAGGAACGCTGGAGCGATGCAGGCATAAACGGGACGGTTCCCGTCATGGATGGCCGAAAGCGTAGCCATGACGTCCTTGGAGGCGATAAGTTTCTTCATGGATTCTTCGCCGAGACATTCTTGACATTTCTCTTTGGGGAGATATGGCGCGTATTTACCGTCACCGTCGAGTTTTAGATGATTGAAGAAGCATTCGGCAAAGCTCCCGCCGCTCTCGCGGCAGTATGGATTATGGGTTTTCCATCGTTCGGGTTTCGATTGGGGGTTGAACACGCACTCAAGGTGATACGGGTCGTAACCCAAAGCATCCAACACGGAGTCGGTCTGCTTGGTCAAGCTGGATTGCATAACGCGAAGATAAAGGTCTTCAAATGTTTGCATGGTTGGTAATTTCTTTCTGGTTGCCGTGAAAAGTAACACCATAATTATACGCAGCCTCGGTCTGGGTTGTCCTCATTATCTCAAAGTGGCAACGAACGGTTAACGGTTTGTTCACCAATCAGAATTTGCGGCATTAAGCGCTTATTTACCAAAGGAATCGACACGCGCGAAAATCCTTTTATAATCGATGATGATGGCCTTATAATTAGGTCATGACTTGCGTGGCGATACCAAGAATCAGGATGGCTAAAGGAACCCCCGAATGGAAAAAACGATTGTTCTCATAGCGTTTATCATAGCTTACATCTTATTGTTATTATTGCCCAAATTCCGAGCCTACATCGCCGTGGCGGTTGCCCTGCTATTTCTCACGCTTGGGATCATAAACCAGGAAGCGATCGATTCCCTCGTTTTAATCCAAGCCGTAGATTGGAATGTCTTGATGATGATAGCAGGCACCATGGTCGTGGTTGTCTTTTTCATCGAATCTGGCGCTCCCGCCGCCCTCGCTGATTTTATTATTAATCATGTTCCCTCAGTAAAATGGGCGATCATCGCCCTGGCCTTTTTTGCCGGCGTCATTTCGGCCTTCGTCGACAATGTGGCCACCGTCTTGATCGTTGCCCCAATCGCCATCGACATTTCCAAGCGGCTTAAGATGTCACCGGTCTCCATTATCGTGGCCATTACCGTCAGCGCCAATCTTCAGGGCTTCGCAACGCTGGTCGGCGATACGACCTCAATCATCCTCGGCAGCACCGCGGACATGACGTTCGCCGATTTCTTCTGGCTTGAAGGCAAGCCGGGCCCCTTCTTCGTGGTCCAGGCAGGAGCCTTGGCGACGGTGCTCGTCATGATGGTGCTATTCCGCAAATACAACCAGCCGATGCATCTCAAAGAGAAGGTCCCCGTCGACGATTATGTCCCGTCGTTCTTTCTAGTGGGCATCATCGCCCTATTGATCACCGCCTCGTTCATTCCTAACAAGCCCACCCTGACGAACGGGTATATAACCATCGGTATGGCAGTTATCGCCGTCATTTATGACTTGATCCGTCATCGATCATGGCGACGTGTCAAAAATGCCCTTACCAAAATTGACCTCAATACCTTGTTTTTATTAATGGGATTATTCGTGGTCATCGCCACTTTAGGCGAAGTTGGAATCATCGCCGACATCGCTAATTTATTTGTGGCCATTGGAGGAAATAGCCCGTTTCTGATGTTTTCTCTCGCCGTTTGGGTTTCAGTGCTTTTATCGGCCTTCATCGACAATATCCCTTATGTGGCGACGATGTTGCCCGTCATGGCCGCGATTGCCCCAACCATGGGTGTCAATCCCTTCTTGCTATATTTCGGGTTGCTGTCCGGCGCGACACTTGGCGGAAATCTAACCCCGATCGGCGCATCTGCAAATATTGCTGGGATTGGTATTTTAAAGAAGGAAGGGCATGAAGTTAAATTCTGGGACTTTGGTCGTGTGGCCATCCCGATGACGCTTGCCGCTGTGCTGACAGCGTATGGATTGCTCTGGTTATTATGGTCGTAAGATTCAAAACGATTCTGATTGAATGTGTCAAGGGTTTCGTTGTTGGAGTTGGGATGCTGACCCCGGGTTTAAGCGGGGGCGTTTTTGCGGTTTCGCTTGGAATATATCCCCGCATCATGCGCGGCATCGCCGACTTCGTGCGGCATCCATTTGCCGTAATCAAAGATTTACTTTGGATTGTCATCGGCGGGCTAGTCGGTTTGCTCGCGACATTTCTACTATTAATGCAACTTATTGAAATTGCGCCGCTTCCATTCACGGCCTTGTTCATCGGCTTTATCATCGGGTCGGTCCCCGATATCGCTTCAAAAGTGCGCAAGGACGTTTCAATCTGGCTGAAAGCGGTACTCTTCCTGGTGTTTTTTGGCCTGATAATCGCCGTTCCGTTTCTTCCCATGGCTACAAGTCAGATCGTCTCGATGAACATCGGCACAATTCTATTCCTGCTCCTGGTGGGGTTTATCATCGCCGGGACCTTGATCGTGCCGGGCATATCCGGCTCCCTGGTTCTGATGGCTCTTGGCATTTACGTTTACTTACTCGAGACGATCCGGGATTTCGCTAATGGAATAATTTCTTTCGATGGCGCCCCAATTTCCTCCACTATTTTGCCACTTATAATCGTCGTCATCGGTTTTGCCCTTGGGCTGCTGGTCTTTTCAAAAGCCATCAATTACCTATTGGCGCATCATCAATCTGCCTTATACGCGGGTGTCCTAGGACTGCTGGCAGCCTCCCCGTTTTCAATCCTATATGAAGCGATTAATGAATACCCGTCTCTTTTCGACCATCTTGGAATCAACTTACCGCTGGCGATCATTGCCTTGGTGGGATCTTTCTTCCTGGCAATCCGGATGAATAAATTGGAACGAAAGAAAACATCGTCGACCATTGATCGGGACAATCAACCGTTATAAAGATAACCAGGCTTCATAAATTAAAATACGAAACGGATAATAGACACGGTTTTCTCAAAAAGAATTCTTTAAAACGCCAAATAGGGCCACTCTTGACAATAATCCGTTAAATGCCGTCTAAGCCGCTCTTCTTCGATTGCGGACTAGGATAAAGTTAAGGGAATAGCATCTCCACCAAAAAATGATGTACCCCTTTCTCTGGACAGAAATGTCTTAAAGAAAGGGGTTTTCTTATAGCGAAATATAAGAGTACGGGTTTTTATCATTCTTGGGTACTGAAGAGGCTTGGAAAACCATAGTTTGGGAACAAAAGTACTGAAAATCCAGCGTTTGAATATTATTAGGTTAAATCTTCTCCAAAAGTGAGGGAATAGAGGGAATAAAGGGAATGAAGTTGAAAACATCAAAAAAGTACAAACATGAAATTTCAGGGCTTTTTTTGGCAAATTCAATATTTTTTAGGTTGTTTGAAAATGGTATCATTAATAAATGAGTTCTGTTCAAATCGAAGTCGCGCTTGAAACCAAACTAATTGAACTATTGGCAAAGCAAGAATATCAGTATATTACCTTGACAACGTACGATTTTCTCGTGCCCAACTTCCGAGAACAAATATACATTCACAATAAACTCCGTTTTTTAAAAAGAGCTCAAACAAATCCTAAACCGCATTAAAGGTATAAGAGTATTTTGAAACAAATGCTGATTTGAGATCTCAAATATTTATAATCGACCAGGTATTTTAATACAATCCACCTTGGTCGGCTAAACGAACACCAGGAGGATAAGAAAATCATGACAGAACAATTATTGGCATTAGGTGATAAAGTAGAGCCGGAAACGGGAAGCACCGAAAAAAGTGTCGCCCGAAACATCGATATATGGAGACAGAAACTACTCGATATTTCTGCGAGAAACCAATCGATTAACTTTAGAAGAAGAACATCCTCAACCCTCGAAGTCGTTTTTCCAAACGTCAAGGAGTTTCTTGATGAAATCATTACGAGCAAAGGAACATTGTTTGCCGAGCCATTTGATTACGACGAAGAAGACGAGGAATTAGAAGACGTTAATCTTGATGAAGAAGAATTCGTTTATCCTCAAGGAATCAAACTTTTAAAAAAGGATAAGTATACATTTGCCGAACTATCCCCGGTAATCCAAGCATATTCGAAGCGTAGAAAGGGGCGGTTTCTATTTTCCAACTATGATGGTTTGAATCAAAGGAGGGTTCTTCGCCATCTAATGAAGAAAGCCACCTCCTTCAAAGAAGAAAACGCCATTAATGTTTTGTATTTTGCGGTTGGTTATTTGGAATGGTTTGAAAGCAAAAACAGCGATATTTCACACAAGGCTCCACTCTTGTTTGTGAGCGCAGAGCTCTCACAAGAATCGTTCGATGCCCCATTCAAATTGACATTCCCCGATGGCGATGTTCTTCTTAATGATGCGCTCATACAAAAAATGATTCAAGATTTCAAACTCGATATTTTTTACGATATTACCACCAACGATTTATCAGGATTCGAAGAATATGAATTCTACAAATCCTTCATATTAAAAAGAGTTGCCGATAAGCGCTGGAATATTAGAGATGAGATAGATATTGGCATATTTTCATTTTCTAAAATTAATATGGTTAAAGACCTCGACGAAAATGTTAAAAAAATCATACAGCATCCTTTGATTCGGCAGATTTCTGGTTCGGCGATAGAGTCAGACATTGATAACGACTTTCCTGATGAATACACAATTGACGGCATTATACAACCATCTTCCTACTATCACATTTTGAATGCCGACTCGTCACAAGAGATTGCAATCCAATCAGCGGTATCTGGCAAAAGTTTCGTTCTTCAGGGGCCACCGGGGACAGGAAAGTCGCAGACAATCACGAATATAATCACTGAATTAATCGCAAGAGGCAAAAAAGTGCTGTTCGTAGCCGAGAAAAAGGCGGCGCTTGACATTGTTTATAACAACTTGAAGAAGATTGGGCTTAATGATTATGCCTTGCCAATTCACAATACAAAACTAGATAAAAAAGAAGTGTTAAAAGAGTTGTCGGATACGCTCGATAAAGGACAGACAACAACAAGAATCGAAGATGGCTTCAGCAATGGCATGATTGGCAAATATGTTTCCAATAAGCATGCGTTGATTGATTATCCGAACAAACTCCTTCAAATACGGAGACCAATCAATAAGAACCTTTACCAACTTTACGGCTCGTTGCTGAAATATGCCAAATTTCCTGAGCTGAAATTTCCAATATTTCACATTGAGGACATAAATGAAGAGCACCTTTTCGTATTAGAAAAATTGATTGGAGAGTTTTACCAAGCCATGAAAGGGGTCGACTTTTACCCAGAAAAACATCCTTGGCATGGATTTGTTCACGCAAAACGATCCATCACGGAGATGGAAGAGATTGTTGACGGATTATCAGCGTTATCAATTAGCACCAATGATGTTTCAATCAAAGCCAAGGCTTTTCAGGGTATTTCTGTTGTCGGTCGGTCGGCTCTTGAGAACTGGTCTTTATTGGAAAAGATTGTTAATCAACTTTTACTCGCTAGAAGAATAACTGAGGATATTACTTCTAATCGGCAATTAGATGCTGATATCGACATATATGAACAGTTGTTTTCAATTAAAGAACAATTGTTGCAACAAGAGGAGAGGCTTTTAACGGATTATGACAAGCGAATCGATTCAATAAATGCTGGCGGCCTCGTCTGGACGCTAAGAGAGTACGCAAGCGTCTGGAAACGTGCATTTTCAAGAAATTATCGCGCTATAAGGACAAATGTGCTGGCGTTCAAGAAAACACCGAAAATCAAACATCATCAGCTTCTTGAAGACATGACCCTTCTTGCTTCGATTCAAAAAAATCGAATAGAAGCTAATGCCCTCATAAATAGATTGAGTAAAAGACTTGACCAATACGACCCCGATTCAATCGCAAATGCACTTTATGATTTGAAGTGGTATAGAAGTTTCCTTTCCTTATCTAACTTATATTCGGATAACGCTTCATTACGAGCCAAATTTGACGGGAGTGTTTTGACGTTTATAGGGCAGTCGATTATTCACAGTAAAGATTTAGCTCTTAAAGCCGAAGAATTCTCTAAATCTCTTATTGAACTGAAAAACACTATTTCTTTGTGTCAAAAAGACTTCAACCCAGTAGTATGGACGTTTGAAGACAAAAGCGAAAAAGAGTTGCTTAATCGTCTGGACTTGTTGCAAGCTAAACGCGCTAGCATGGGCGCATATCTAGAGTTTAATAGAATAATGGATGATGGTGGTGCGAAAGGTCTACTACCCTTCTTTGAGTCAATCATCACCTCGGGCATTACTTCCCATTATTTTGAGACCTATCTTCGCAGGTTCTATATTTTACTTGTTGATAAATACCTAAAGGAAATACTTCCAGATTTCAACGGAGACAGTTTTGATGTCGTCCGTAAAGGGTATCGCGATGCAGAAAACACACTTCAAGAAATGGCGCGCACCAATGTCGAAACGAATATAATCGACGGCATACCAAATTATAATGGGCTTGAAGGATATAACGTCGAAGTTGCAACGTTGCGCACCGAAGCGAATAAATCGCGGAAAATTTTACCATTCAGGCAGCTTTTCAGTAAGATTCCGAATCTTATAACCAAACTCAAGCCGTGCCTCATGATGTCTCCGTTGTCCGTCTCGACCTACCTAAGGACAAGTGATATCATCTTTGACACCGTCATTTTCGACGAAGCGTCGCAAGTCCGTCCCGAGAACGCAGTCGGAGCCATCTTCAGAGCAAAGCAATTCATAATCGCAGGAGACAAGGAGCAATTACCACCAACAAATTTTTTTCAAAATGTTGATGAAGAAGAATCTATCGGCGAAGACAATTATGACACCACAGGATTTGATTCTATTCTCGAAGTGGCCGGAAGCCATCTCAGAAATATCAAACTTAGATGGCATTACCGAAGCAAATTCGAGGAATTAATTAGACCTTCCAATAAAGAAATTTATAATGACTTGGTTACTTTCCCTGCATCGACTAAGCCGATGAGATTAGAGGCCATCAACTATGTATATGTGGATGGTTTATATGTTGATCGAAGAAATGAGGCTGAGGCGGAAAAAGTAATCGAAGTCCTACAGGAAATCATTAACACTTACGGAAATACAAAAACCGTTGGAATCGTGACCTTTAATGTAGAACAACAGACTCTCATTGAAAAGAAGATAAATCAGCTTCGTAGAAATGATGATCAATACGAATATTTTTTCAATGCACACGAAACCGAACCGTTCTTTGTTAAGAACATTGAAACAGTACAAGGGGACGAGCGCGACATAATCATCATAAGTGTCTGTTATGGCCCCGATAAGCGTGGCAATGTTTCACACAATTTCGGGCCACTCAATCAACAGAATGGCTACCGTCGGCTTAATGTCGCCGTAACTAGAGCTAAAACGTCTCTTATTCTCATCACATCACTTAAAGATTCAGATATTGATCTTAACAGAACGCAGTCCCGCGGAGCGGTCTTCTTGAAACATTACCTTACTTATGCGGAAAAAGGCGAAGACCTCAAGGTCGATGTTCTCGATGAGTTTGCCCATTTTGATAGCCCCTTCGAAGAAGACGTATATAACGAACTTACACGAAATGGTTATATTGTCAAAAAGCAAGTTGGGTGTAGCGGATACCGCATTGATCTCGCCGTAGTCAATCCTAAGAATAATTCAAATTACATTCTTGGAATTGAGTGTGACGGAGCTACTTATCATTCATCGCATTCTGTTCGCGATCGAGATAGAATTCGACAAGAGGTTTTAGAGCGTAGAGATTGGACGATATACAGGATATGGTCTACCGATTGGATTCGCAACAAAGCAAAACAAGTCGAAAAGCTAAATCAAATACTCGAGTCTCTTGTCCGAGGAGAAAAGCAGCAAACAACCGAAGCTAGACCAACCCAACAAATTCCCACTGTAGTTAGCATAAAAAAAGAAAGCCAAATAGACTTCCCGGAATATCCCAACTATGAGAAAATTCTCCCCACTAATTGTTCCTCCTTGGCGATTGGACCAATGCTGGCTGAAATCATAAAGCAAACATCACCACTTTCGATATTTGAACTAAGGAAAATTGTTCCACCAATTTGGGGAAGGCAAAAGTACACAAGTGTGGTTGATGAAAACGTCATGCCTATTCTAAGATCTCTTCAACATAATGGTTCAATTTCTTTGTCTGAAGGTTACTATCTTGATCCAGGAGCTCCCATTGTCTTCAAAGCTACGACCGAGAACAGTACTAGACGAGATTTCAACAATATCAATCAAGAGGAAATCGCCGACGGGATTATAAAAATTGTAGAAAAAGTTGGAGACATCAAATTTGAGGATCTATATTCTCGAATAGCTAAATATTCAGGTTTTTCGTCAGTATCTAGCAACATTAGAGTAATCATCGAATCGGTCATAAAAAAGATGGTAAAAAAACATACAATCAAGATTGATGAAGATTCGGTGATGAAAGTTTAACAATTCACGAGAAGACGACCAGCAAAAAACTTGTAAGGCATCCCTTAACCAGTGGCATTATGACTTGGCAAAGCGCCTAATGTAGGGTTTACTATAGTTAATAACATTTTGTGGTAGTTGATATTCAAAGACCATTCAGTAATACATAACATATCTAATGTTTCACATTGGGGGAGGCACCATGTATCAAATCTATCTCAGCGTCACCTGGAAGAATTCTAAACACAAGGACAAACTTTATAAATTGTTGGAAAATAGCAAAAAAAAGGGAATTAGTTTTTCCATTTTTGGCGAAAGCGGTCAGCCAGAATTTTCGAGTATCTCTCTAAGTAAAAAACACTCAATAGGCGAAGAAATGAAAAATGCAAAAGTCATTCTTTTTCCGGAGGGAGCATACGTAGACAACAAAGAGGCAATAGATTCAGAAATGAATTTCGCAGCAGATTTCGGCATTGTAAAAATTGTTGTTTCAGAAGAATTAAATAATAGAAAAGATTATGAATTATACGAGAATGAGACAGACATAAATTGCAGTTTCGAGGATGAATCTTTTTGGGGCGCAATAGACGAAGGATGCTTCATATTCCCAATATAAAAAGTCATCAATTTAACAACATTAATTTAAATATTTTTTTATTTGTCCATAAGAAACCGGACATAAATTAGAAACCGAATAACAACCTTCTATACGCCATTTATTCATAATGCAATAGGATAAAGTTTAGGAAATAGCATCCCCACCAAAAAATGTGATCTTATCCCCAAAAGTTAGACTTCGATTACTCAGCTCGAGTAATATAAGAAAGACTTTAGGGATATTTTTATTTTAATCATCAGTGATTATAAACAAAAGTGGCAAGCCAACCATGACATAAAAGTAAAATGAAAATTAACACATATGTAAAGTTGACTTATTATAATGACGAAGGACAATTATATGAAATATAGAACAAGAGTTGCTGATGCAATATTGGAGTTAAAGCTCGAGTCATTTAGGGCGACATTTATCGTTGGACCCAAGGGATGCGGAAAAACAACTACGGCTAAGCAAAAAGCGGCGAGCGTTATCGAGTTTCAAGACGAAGATAAACGCGATGAATATCTTGCGGTTGCGGACACCATACCATCAAAACTATTGATTGGACCGAAACCACGATTATTTGATGAATGGCAGGATGCCCCACGAATTTGGGGAGCGATAAGGAAATCCATTGATGATGAATGAATAAATGGACTATATATCTTGACGGGGTCTTCTTCGCAAACAGTGGAGACACCGCACACTGGCACAACCAGAATATCAACTTTAAAAATGTACCCCATGAGCTTATTTGAAAGTGGTGAATCAAACGGTGAAGTGTCCCTGATGGATTTATTTGAT
>DIVY01000004.1 GCA_002422535.1 Caryophanales bacterium UBA6120
TTAGCCGCGGCCATTGGGGAAGAAATCATGAACCTCGAAGATGTTTATGAACCATATTTACTCCAAATCGGGATGATCAATCGCACTCCGCGAGGACGCGTCGCCACCGAGAAGGCGTATCGCCATTTAAAACGGACACATCAGGAGTCGTTATTATAGTTAATTTGAGCCAAAACAAGGGTTATTATTTTATTGAATTGATACTACGAAAGTAGTAAAGTATTAAGGCAAATGCTTTTTCGCTTATTAAATAGTTCACAATCGGTGGAGGAATAACTATGCGTCGCTTAATTACCTATATCGCTATTGCCTCGGGTTTAGTGCTCGGCATGGCGCTCAATTTTATGGGAGTCGTGCAGACGACTCGCGGGAACCTCGAATTTGCTAATGGGCGCGAATTTGTCTATCGCCTAACCGATAAAGAAGACGTCGATGCCCTAATTCCCGCAGGCGATGTCGAATTAATCGCCGCTACGATGGAAGAACGGTTAGAAACCGCTTTAGTCACCAAATATGAAATTGAAACTGAAGGACGCGATCAAATCCGCGTCACTTTAGGTGAAAATAACGACACGGCCTATGCACGTATTCGTACCTACCTTAACTTTGATGGCGAATTTTCTATTTGCACATCGACCGATGTATGCGCCGTCGGCGATGAGATGTTTGCTGGCGTGACCGCCCGCGTTGACTATAAAGGTCAATATCCGCATATCGTCATCCCCTTAAGCAATCCCACCTATTTCATCGATCAAATTGTGGCTGAAGCCCAACGTATTGATGAAGAAGCTAGTGGTGGCGAACCAACCGAACAAATTAATGAAGCTTCTTACATTCTCCTTTGGGCCAATCGGCTTGAAGGCGATTCCTATGAAGAATCTTTAACGAATCAAAAAGTCGCTGAAAAGTTAATTATGAAATTCAACTACACCTCGCTTTGGTGGGATGAAGAAGCCAAAACCGAAATTACCGCGGCGATTGATTTAAGCCGTTATTCCACTCCTGATGAAAACAACATTTTTCCCACAAGCGCCGTGGCGCAGGCCAATGAAACGGCGTTCCATTTTGTCAATTTGTTTAACGCCAGTCCCTTAGCCTACGACGTGGAATTCCTATTTGAAGCTCCAGTTAGCGCCAGCATTGAAAATGTCTTATCATATGGCCTTAACATTGGTTTATCATGGTCCAATACTTTATTAGCATCAATCGTGGTCTCCCTCATTGTCATCGGCATTGTCGCCTATTTCTATCGCCTCTTGGCCGTCGGAATCGTCACCGCTTCAGCAGCATCAATATTTACAACAAGTTATGCGTTCAATCTCCTTGGCATGCAGTTATCATCAGCGACGATTATTGCCATGCTAGTCATTGGTGTATTAACGTTACTAGGTGGCATTTTATATGCCCATAAACTCCGCAATGAAATATATCGAGGCCGTAGTTTAAAGAAAGCCAATCTCGAAGCGAGCCGCAAAGTTACTTGGCCCTTAATCGATTTATCGATCGTGACCTTACTTGTGGGCTTGTTAACGTATATCCTTGGTGGCAATTTAGTCCGCAACTTCTCCGTTTATATCATGCTTGGTGCGATTGCTAACCTCATCTTTGTCCTTGTCGGCCTTAAGGGCATGAACTGGCTTATTACCAATGAACCGGAATTAAATGACAAGTTATCGCTCTTTGCCGTTGATGCCAAAAAAGTTCCCAACACCTTAAACGAAGAAAAACAAACTTATTTTGGTCGCTTTGCCCATCTAAATTATGGTAAAAAAGCAGCGCGCGTTGGGATTGCCTCCGGTTTAGTCACCCTGCTTGGAGTGGCGTTAACGATCTTCTTATCAGTAACGAGTCAACCTCTATTAGGAACGCCAGTCACCAATATCCACTCCCGTATATATTTTGAAGTGACTGAGCGCAGCGATATCGAAAGTGCGGGGTATGTCGAAGATAACATTCTTGAATATTTAACAATCGATGGGGAAGCGCTTTCGTTTGATGAAATTACCCGCCATGAATTAACGCGCCTAGAAGATGAAGTCGAAGTCAACTATTTCTTCTATGTCGTCAGTTCCACAAATGACTATGTCGGCACCGAAGATGCCGTTTATGATGATGGTGTCAACAATTACACCGGTACGCTTGAAGAAGTATTAGGCAATGTCGTCTATGGGATTGATGCCGATGAAACCGTTTCGATGGTGAGCGTCCATCAAGTCGCCGTCATCAGTTCACAGCCAAATCTTGGCCAATTAGCGCTTGGTCTTTTAGCGGGCATCGGCGCGGCCCTCCTCTATATTGCCGTGCGTTACTTTATCGCGCGCACGATTGCGGCCTTCAGCATCGCCGTTTTAAGCAGTGCGATGACGATGACGTTCTTCTTGATTACAAGGATGCCCACCCTGAATATTGCCGGTCTTTCGATGTATTTAGTGGCGCTTGTTAGTTTATTCTTAGCGATCGTCATTTTCTCCAAAGAAAAAGAAATGATGGCCGAAGCCCCCAAAGGCGATGATCCACTTGCGACAAGGCTGGAGCTGGCTCCCAAAGCCGTGAGCACATCGGCCTCGATTATTTATGTTGTCGGTGGCCTGATGTTCTATGCTGGATTAAATTTCTTTGGCTTCGGTCCTTCACCCATGAGCCCGCTTTTCGCGGGGGTAACTGTTGGCGTTGGCATCGTTTTAATCCTTACCTTATCGCTATTAAGCCCGATTAGCATCTTCTTTGCGAAGATATTCGCCAAATGGAATCTTAACGCGAAACTTCCACGTCGGAAACCGCGCCGTCATCAAGCTAAAGTCGAACCAAAATCCGCCGAACCTTCCGAAGCCATCTTTATTGGAATTAACGATTAGACAGCGCGTGCTGTCTTTTCTTTCATATCGATATGTCATTATTTGACAAATTGCTTACATATTATCAAATTGATTTGTCGACGTATCGACATATGCGGCGCCCTTTGACTTATGGAGATTTGCCGTTAAGCAGCAATTTCCCCGATCTTGAAAAGATTACCAAGCGAATCAAACTAGCGTTATCAAAGCGTGAAAAAATAATGGTGTATGGCGATTATGACGCCGATGGCGTCTTAGCGACTTCAATCTTGGTCGATGCGTTTAAAAAGTTGAATTTTGAAGTGGGATACTACATCCCTAATCGTTACCAAGATGGATATGGCATCCATGCCGATAAAGTCGAGGAGATCGCCGCAAAGGGCTATTCCCTCATTATCACGGTCGACAATGGCGTTAATGCCCATGAGGCGATTAATAAAGCCTATGACCATGGAATTGAGGTAATTATTACCGATCATCATGAAATATTGACGGATATCCCTCGAAATGGCGGAATATTACATCCCTTCATTCAAGCTCAGCCTTACCCCATGTGTGGCGCGGTAATGGCTTTTATTCTTTCGCGCGCGCTATTAGACCACGTTGAGCCTTATCACCTTGCGTTAGCGACGATTGCCACCATTAGTGACATGATGCCCTTATTAGAAGTGAATCGCGATCTGGTAAGACTCGGCTTTGATGCCCTTAATCAGGGAAAGTATCTCCCGATTGCTCGATTGACTTCCAATGGTGGAATCATTGATGAACAAATCATATCCATGGAAATCACGCCCTCCATCAATGCGATTGGGCGCTTAGTGGAAAATAGTCAAATCAACCGCTTAGTTAAGTATTTTACAAGTAGCGATGAAGCGGAAACGAAAACGCTCGCTAGTTGGATTAAAGAAATGAACAAAAAGCGACGCGCCTTAATGAATAGTGCGTTTTTAGAATTACCCGTTGTTGAAGAAAACGCCAAAGCCATCGTATATCTATCCAATGAATTGGAAGGTTTAATTGGCCTACTAGCCAATAAACTTGTAAATGAATATGATGTGCCAAGTGTCGTTTTCACCCCCGATGAAAGTAATCCTGCTCATCTAATTGGGAGTGCTAGGACCCCACTTGGATATGACTTAATCGCCGCGTTTAGCAGCCTGGAACCGCATATGCTACGCGGTGGCGGCCATAGTAACGCCGGTGGTCTTACCATTGAAGTAGCGAAGTTTGAAGCATTCAAACAAGGTTTTATCAATTACTTCTCTTCTAACGGAAGCGCTAGTATTGCTCCCAAGGTAATAGATTTAGAAATAAGTGAGATATCGTGGGATACGCTTGAATTGATTAATACGTTTGCCCCTTTTGGCCAAAATTATAAAGCCCCCGTGTTTATGATTAAAAACATTAAGGTGAGCAGCCTTTCCTTTATTAAAGACGACCGGTTTCTCGCCACACCCCTTGGTCTTGATCGAAAACTATTAAGTTTTAATATTTCAAGAGAAGAAGTCGCTAATTATAACCACATTCATTTAATCGGGACCCTGAAACAGCAAACATATCGTTATAAACGCGAACTCGTGTTTTTTGCTAGTGGTTTTATACATGAGTAAATAAGTTTTTTTGTTTACAAGCAATTTTTACTTGAGTATGATTATCTTGTAATAGATAAGGAGGAAAAAAATAAATAATGAAAAAGAAACTAATTCTATTACCTTTGTTGATGCTTGCGTTAGGCGCATGTGGTAGTTCAACGGTGGCTTCTAGCACCCCATCCACTACTAGTGCGACGACGACTAGCACCGTGACGACGTCAACGACGACCAGCGAGACGACATCTGAAGCTCCCGTGGTCGATACGAACGTCTATCGGATCGTTGGCACAGTTCAAGAAACTGCTTGGACAGCTGATGGTGATGATTTTGTATTCGTGAAAGACGCTGAAGAAAATATCTTCACCGTTGAAGGAATCGACCTTTTCATCAATGATGAATGGGCAATTACTCTTAATGGCGATTGGCCCGGACAACTTGGATTTTCCGGGGCGACCAATTTAACCATCGTCGATACGGAGACCACTCATGGTGAAGGTGGCGGATTTGCAGTCAAGAACTTCAAAACCTTAACCGATGGTAACTATGACATTGAACTTAACACCGGTGTCGCCCCACGCGTCTTAACAATTACCCGCGTTGGTGATCCAGTTAATGTCCCCGTCGTTGAAGAAGATCCAGGCGAATGGCACCTTGTTGGCACCATCACGGGTACCACTGAAGAAACCCAATGGGTCGTCGCTGATACCACATTTGCATTAGTCTACGATGAAACTTCCGAAAGCTATAAGGGCACCTTTGAATTTGAAGCTAATGCCGAATTTAAAGTTATTAGTTCCGACCACTCTGGTTGGGATTACGCTCGTGGTCCAGCCAATGTCGAAACTGATGATCCAGCCCCAGCTTGGTTAGACTTAACCGGAGGCAACATTAAGATTGTTGAAGCCGGCAATTACTTAGTCGAATTTGTTTGGGTAGCCTCGGAAGGAGCAACTATCAATGGGGCTATTTTCATAACCTTGATTCCAGATGTTGAATACTTTGGAACCGAATTATTCTTCTCTGAATACATTGAAGGTCCTGCAAACAACAAGGTTCTTGAAATCTACAATCCTACAGCTGAAACAGTTGATTTAAGTGTCTATACCGTAAAAACATTCTCCAATGGTCGTCCGATTGATTCCCTCGATCCCGCGACGTACAATTTAACGGGAACACTTCCATCAAAGCAAACATTCTTATTCCATTTGGCTTTAGAAGATGATCCTGAATCTACGAGCGATTCATTTTTAACGGATGTTTCCATTAAAGCTGCGGTCGCTGCGGTTCCAGAAGCCCAACGTTGGGTTGGTGCCTACGTTAGTGGCGCCTCAACGCAAATAGCTTCTTTCAATGGCGATGATTCATTTGGTTTATTTAAAAATGGCGTCCTAATTGATGTATTTGGCACGATTGGATTAGCAGGGACTGCTAATGCTGCTAATGATCCAGGCGCTGCTTGGACAGTTAATTTTGCTAATGGTGAAGCCGATACCATGGATGTCGTTCTTACACGTATTCCAACAATTGGCGCTCCAAGTGTTAATGCGCTGACTTACACAATTGGGACAACACCTGTAAATTTCATTAATGCGTTTAACCCACTTGAATGGTCATTCTCCGCGTATGAAACAGTTGATGCTGGAACGCACACTGTTGGTACGCATGTCATGACTGGTCCAGTCGCTTAATTTAGTTATTCAATATTAGTTTTGAGGGACCGAAAAGAAATTCTCGGTCCCTTTTCTTTTTAACAAAATTTACGAATGAAAAAATATTTATTGAGTTCAAGCCATGGAAAAATCTAGAAAAATGTCTAAAAACGATTAAAATACGTGAACTGACAAACTAAACGCAACATCTAAAGCAAAATGAATATTTGTTAGACTTAATGCAACATTTTTAAAAGCAAATACTGCATTTGGTCAGGTTAGCAAGGTGTGCAACCTCTTTTCAAAAAATGAAAAAAAGAGGTATAAAGAAGGGAGTCAAAGCAAACGAAAAGTGATGCGTTTACCGACTAAACGCAGTTTGTCAGACTAAACGCAACTCTCTAGCGGTGAATAGGCTTAAAAGTCACCTCCTGGGGAGCAATGAAAGAAATATGAAGTTTTTGGAGTGTTTCCTCGCCATTGATTTGACGGAACAAATCATATGGGGTTGTGTCATCAATCGAAGAAAGCATCTGGGCATTCATATTGCTAGCCAGGAAGTAAAGGTCGTCTTGAACGCAGTCATTCAAGATGGCCTATTTTGGAATTGACCAACGAAGCTGGCTATTGTAGTTTTCGCCATGTGGCTTTTCATTGCTCGAAGAAGGATTACAGTAAAAGATGTGCGTGCGGTTTTCGCCATAAGGATTAAATTCAATTGATAAGAAATCGTTAAATTTGCTGTCACGATCGGATAAAAACGCAGAAAACAATTTTTTGAAATAAGGGGGGTTCCTAGGTTGGCTTCAATTGCATCAAAGAGAGCTTGTACTTTGGCAGCGGTCGCATCTTCCAGCAAATAGAGCAAGGTAAAACTAAGGACAGGGATGGTCAGGACGAGGACTTCTTTACTTGAAGCATGTGGCTTGCCAAGGAAGTCCATTTGCCAATAGTCGATGATCGCGAACTTGCGTTGATAGACAAGCCAGTCTTTCAATAAGCGACCGGGTCGATTAATGTTTTTATTCTCTGGATAGGCATATATCGACAATGACTTCTGACGTGGTTTCAAGGTCACTTTCTTCAGTAAATGATGGTTTCTCGTTGAAAACTGACCCGAATCAATATAACGGTAGATTGTTTTTTCAAATGGCATGGCTTGATTTTCTATTGACTGAATGAAGTGATGGATCGATTGTCGTTTATCAACGAGACCGAAATACATCAGTTGGTTCAAATGATCATACTGATTTTGTGGAAGGTTGAAGCCAGATCGAGAAGAAACCAGAGCAGCATGAGCGGTCATATCCGCGACACCCGCGTGATAGATAAAGCGACGAAGTTTACATTTGAGTTCGCATGAACAACCATTACATACATGTGGGTAGCGGTCAAATGTACGGCAAGGATAACGAAGATAGACATCACAACTCGTTAAAAACTTGCAGCCATCACATAGATGCTGGCACGTGCGGTGACCACATCGAAAATGGAGTGAGCAAGACCAATGATGAGAGCAAGTAGAACAAAAGCATAATTTGTCAGATCGTTCGACCAGCAGACGATGACGTTTAATCGCGCGTGAGAAACTGGTCGAATGTAAGTTAAGTGAACTTGCAATCATGACTGCGGTTTCCCCTTTATTCAATGAAGTCTCTAACATTTGTCTTTTGGGTAGATTGAACTGAAGATTATTGTTTTTTCCCATGAGATTCACCGCCTTTCTAGGTAAATCATCGAAGAAAACAACCAAAAAATCAATTTGTCATACTTAATGCAACTTTTGCTTTAGATGTTACGTTTAGTTTGCCAGTTCACGAATTCATTAAAAAATAGGCAAAATCATATAAATATTAGTTAAAATGGGCCGATTATAATATAATTATAAAAGTAATTATTATGGCAGACATTAACCTAAAAACTGACGTTCTCCACACCTTCGAGCAAGTGCAAGAAGTGTTTTTTTCTTATATAACCGATCCCGCTGATCGCGCGATTATTCAGAAGGCATATGACTTTGCCGATTCGAAGCATACGGGCATCCTTAGGAAATCGGGCGAACCTTATATTCATCATCTAATTGAAGTCGCTTATATTCTTGCCCGTCTTCAAGCGGGACCGATGACGATTGCCAGCGGTCTTCTCCATGATGTGGTGGAAGATACTGATGTCACGATTGAAGAAATCCGCACCGCCTTTAATGATGATGTGGCCATGATTGTGGAATCACTAACCAAGATTCAACAATTAAAGCTATCGCACCGTGAAAACGCCGATAAACATGCCGAAGACCATCGTAAAATATTTATCGGTATGGCCCGTGACATTCGCGTCATCATCATTAAACTGGCTGACCGATTACATAACATGCGCACGCTTGATGCCTTACCAAAGCATCGCCAAATTGCCCTTTCGCGGGAAACGCTCGAAATATTCGCTCCCATTGCCCACCGACTTGGTATGTTTCAAATTAAGAGTGAACTGGAAGACATTTGTTTAAAGTATCTTGAACCTGATAAATATGTTCAAGTAACGAATCTATTAGAGTCTAAAAACAAATTCCGGCAAAAATCGCTTGATGACATTAAAAAGCGCATTGCCGACATCATTTTTAACGACCATATCCCGTTTGAAATGCAAAGCCGCGTCAAGAGTATTTATTCCATCTATAAGAAGATCTATAACCTTGGTAAAAACTTTGATGAAATATACGATATTTTAGCGATTCGTATCGTTACGGATACGGTCTTACACTGCTATGAAATATTAGGGTTAGTGCACGCGACATACACCCCTATTCCTGGCCGCTTCAAAGATTATATTGCCATGCCCAAACCTAACCTTTATCAATCGTTACACACTACGATTGTCTCCGGTGATGGACAAATCTATGAAGTCCAGATCCGCACCAAGGAAATGGATGAAATCGCCGAAACTGGCGTGGCTGCCCACTGGCGTTACAAAGAAGGACGTAACTACAACGCTAAAGACGAACAAAAAGAAATCGAAGAGAAACTCTATTGGTTCCGCGATTTTATCAATATCGCCGATGATGATAATGAAGATGCCAAAGAAGTGATGGATAACCTTAGTAAAGACATATTCGAATCGTTTGTGTATATTTTTACGCCGATGGGTAAAGTCATCGATTTGCCTAAAGGATCCACTCCCCTTGATTTTGCCTACCGGATTCACACAGGCGTTGGCGATACCGCCGTTGGCGCGATTGTCAATGGAACGCTGGTGCCGTTAAACACCATCCTTAAAACTGGCGATGTCGTGGAAATTAAGACGAATCCAAATTCACCTGGTCCCAATGAAGGCTGGTTGAAGATCGTTCGTACCAGCTCGGCTAAGAATCATATCCGCAAAGTGTTGTTGAAGAAGAATAACGAGCTGATGCGCGAGGATAAGATTGAAAAGGGCCGCACTAGCTGTCTTGATTCATTCAAAGACCGCGGCTTTAGTGAAAAAGAGATGATGGACTTGATCGATACACCTAAAGTGCTCGAATACTTCCATTTCGATACACTTGATGATTTGTTCATCGGTATCTGTAACCGGAACCCGCAACCTTCAGCGCTTATCGACTTCCTCAATATCAAGAAAAAGTTCGTGCTGAACTTGTCGAAGAAGACCGCGGATTTATCGCGGGTGCCCGTAATCGTGCCTCACGCGGGAAAAGTCGCTGTGACCCTGGGCCAATGCTGCACCCCGATTCCCGGTGATGATATCGTGGGCTTTATCACCAAAGGCAAAGGGATTACCGTCCATCGCATGAATTGCCCCAACATCCGGACCGAGACGCAGCGGCTCACCGATGTCCATTGGAACGAAAACCTCGATATCGATACCTATCCGGTCGACCTCGCGCTTGACTGTGGTGATCGGCCAAACCTCCTTGTCGATGTGATGAATTCTTTCTCCTCAAATAAAGTCCCGGTCACGGCGATCAACGCTAAATTACACACCCAAACGGCGCAGACCACGATTACGGCGACGATCTTAGTAAGTGATGCGAAACGGCTCAATGACATTATCAATATTTTACAAAACATCACTGGTGTCTATCAAATACATCGGTTGATTCATTAAGGAGCACATATGGAATATCAATTACCAAAAGGAACACACGATATGATTGGGACGCAGGCTCGCTTATTTGAAGAAGTGAGCGCCTTAATGAAACAAATCGCCACCATCTATGGTTATCAACCCATCCATACCCCCATATTTGAACATACCGAGCTATTCCTAAGAAGCGTTGGGGAAAGTAGCGACATCGTCCGTAAGGAAATGTATACCTTTATGGATAAGGGTAATCGCTCATTAACGTTACGTCCGGAGATGACCGCGGGAGCCTTACGGGCCATCGTCACTGAAAAACTCGATAAAACGAGCGATCTACCGATTAAGTTATTTTATCTAGGACCGGCGTTTCGCTATGAACGGCCCCAGTTAGGAAGGTTCCGCCAGTTCCATCAATTTGGAATTGAATCCGTGGGCGTTACTTCTTATTTTAATGATGTGGAAACCATTATATTAGGAGCCCATATCTTACAAGCATTAGGATTTAAGAATCTTGTTGTGAAGGTGAATAGTCTGGGCGATTCTACCTCACGCGATAACTATCGGCGCGCGTTAAAAGAATACTTCACGCCGTTAATCGATACGATGTGCCCTGATTGTAACGAGCGCTTAGCGATTAACCCCCTTCGCATCTTAGATTGTAAGGTTCCCCATGACCAAGAACTCGCGAAAGGCGCTCCCAAGATGGATCAGCATCGATCAAGTGAGGCTCATCAGTACCTGAATGAAGTCTTAACAAGGTTAAGCGATTATCATATTCCCTTTGAGGTTGATTCGCAGTTAGTCCGAGGCCTTGATTATTATTCGCATGTCGTCTTTGAATACCATCTTAGTGATGAAGTTGGTAAGACTTATGGAGCCTTAGGCGCGGGAGGTCACTATGATAAGTTACTCGAAGAGCTTAATGGTAGTCCCCTAGCAGGCGTGGGCCTTGCCTTTGGGTTAGAGCGCATCGTCACCTTAATCGATAAGCTTGATATTTCTCCGGACTTCTCGCATCTTGTGGATGTTTATGTGCTACCACTTGGTGAACAACAGCTTCCCTATGCGTTTGCGACCGCCACCTTGCTTCGCAATGCTGGACTATCGACTGATATGGCTTATGAAACCAAAAGTATTAAGCAACTCCTTAAACGGGCCACGAGAGCCGGTGCTAAATATGCGCTTATTGTTGGTGAAGACGAACGCAAAAGAGAAGTGGTCACCGTTAAGAATCTTGATGAAGAGATACAAGAAGAAGTTAAGTTTGATAACTTAATCAATTACTTCCAATCACTATATGGTCATCACCATCACCATGACCACGATGAAGGCTGTGATTGTGAAGACGGAAGTTGTACATGCGAAGGGGAAGAGTGTGAGTGTAACGAGGATGGATGTCAGTGCAAGGAGCATAAGTAAGTATGAAAAGAACGCACTATAATGGCTTATTGACCCTTAATGAAGTTGGGCAGCATGTCACGCTTGTGGGCTGGATTTCCAGAAAGCGTAACCTTGGGTCCCTATTATTCATTGACCTGCGCGATCGAAGTGGCATCGTCCAACTTATATGTGAAGATCCCTCTCTCGTCCCTGATGTTAAAAACGAATATGTGATTCAAGTAGAAGGAACGATTAGACAAAAGGATGTTCCTAATCCAAATCTAAAGACAGGAACAATCGAAGTAGTGGTTTCTTCACTCAAAGTGATAAGTAGCGCCTCAACCCCTCCGATGATTATCGATAATGTCACCGATGCCCTTGAAGATACGCGGCTTAAATACCGGTATCTAGATTTACGGCGTCCGATCATGCAAGAAAAGCTGATTACTCGTAGTCGTATCATCAAAACATTCCATGAATTCCTAGACAAACAGGAATTTATTGAAATCGAGACCCCATTATTAACACTCTCCACCCCTGGTGGCGCACGTGATTACTTAATACCTTCACGCCTGCAACATGGTAGTTTTTATGCTCTACCACAATCCCCCCAGATTTATAAGCAATTATTAATGATTGCCGGCATGGAACGCTATTACCAAGTGGCGCGATGTTTCCGCGATGAAGATTTACGGGCCGACCGCCAACCCGATTTCACGCAAATTGATATCGAAGCAAGTTTCCTTGATCAAGATGAATTCTTAACGCTGATGGAACCCGTATTACAAAAATTGTTCAAAGATATATTAGGACAAGATATCTTGCTTCCATTAGCTAAATATACTTATGAATATGTGGTTATTAATTACGGATCTGATCGCCCCGACTTACGATATGACCTGCCACTTGTGGATGTCTCCTTACTCTCAAAATCCTCATTTGAGCCATTCCAAACCGCTAAATACATTAAAGGGATTGTCTTAAAGGGACAAGGCGCATCACTATCACGCAAAGTGATTGATGACCTTAACCTTGAATTACGGAAGTTCAATCTAAAGCCCGCGATTGTATTAAAGGTGATTGATGGTGTCATCAGTGGTTCCTTCACTAAGTTTTTAACCGATCAATTATCTGCTTCATTAATTGACGAACTTAAATTACAAGAGGGCGATGCCTTAATCCTTACAAGTGGTGACGATTTTAAGACATTCCATTTTGGGATGGGCGCGCTTCGAAATCTACTTGCTAAACAATTCAAATTAATTGATGAAACGAAAACATCAATGTTTTGGGTGACCGAATTCCCGTTATTCGAAGGTAATGATGATGGACGTTTAGTAAGCTCGCATCACCCCTTCACGAGGCCGATGGATGAAGATATTCCCCTACTTGATACCTATCCCTTAATTGTGCGCTCGCAAGCCTATGACATCGTTATTAACGGCTATGAAGCGGGTGGCGGTTCGCTGCGTATTTATGATAAATCATTACAACAAAAGATATTCTCCTTGTTAGGTATGAGTGCGGAAGAAATAAATCGGAAGTTTGGCTGGTTCATCGAAGCCTTTAACTATGGAACGCCCCCACATGGCGGCATCGCCTTTGGGCTTGATCGCTTAGTCATGATTTTAACGGGCACCGATAACATCCGCGATGTGATTGCCTTTCCCAAAAACTTAAGCGCGGTGGGACCCCTTGAAAAGACGCCGGCGCCCGTTGATCAAAGCCAACTTGATGACCTTGGCATCGTTATTAAAACGGAGGGCACATAATGGATATTCATCAATTAAGCATCGCGACGATTCGCGCTCTATGTATCGATGGCATTAATAAGGCCAATAGCGGTCATCCTGGTATGGCCCTAGGCAGTGCTCCATTTATGTATACCTTATTCAGTCGCCACCTAATTAGTGACCCGCGTCACCCAAGTTTTATCAACCGTGACCGGTTTGTCTTATCCGCGGGACACGCAAGCATGCTTTTATATACGATGCTTCACTTAGCAGGCTATGACGTGTCAATCGACGACTTAAAGAGTTTCCGGCAACTTGGAAGTAGAACTCCAGGCCACCCAGAAGTGGGGCATACGCCAGGCGTGGATGCCACCACGGGTCCGTTAGGCCAAGGGATTGCCCAAGCTGTTGGCATGGCTATAGCAGAACGCACGCTAGCTACCTTATACCCCGATTTAGACTTAATCAATCACTACACCTATGTCTTATTAGGAGATGGGTGTCTACAAGAAGGGGTAACGCAAGAAGCGATTTCCTTTGCCGGACATCAACATCTTAATAAACTCATCATGATATATGATAGTAACGATGTTACCCTTGATGGACCGCTTTCGATGTCTTTTTCTGAAGATGTCCCCCTTCGCTTTTTAAGCGTGGGGTGGAATGTCTTATATGTGATGGATGGAAATGACATTAATGAAATCCATAAAGCGCTTAAGAAAGCCAAGAAGTCAGTTGAAAAGCCGACGCTTATCATCATGAAAACAACGATTGGTTATGGATCGAAGAACCAAGGAACCAGCAAAGTTCATGGAGCACCACTTGGTATAGAAGATGGGGCATCGGCGAAAGCCAAGTTTGGATATGAGTATCCTCCATTCACTGTTCCTAGCGAAGTGATGAAGCACTTAAGGGAAACATTTGGGAGACGAGGAAAATCCTCATACAACCGCTATAATCGTCAATTAAAAGCGATGAAGTCACAATTCCCTGATAAGGTGGCAAAATTTGAAATGGGAATATCCAGAAACATTTCAAGTGTCCTTGATAAGGTTGATATTAAGTTTGAGTCATCTTATAAAGACGCCACCAGAAATACTTCCTTATTCATTCTTGAAAAGCTTCATGAAGTACTGCCACAACTTGTAGGCGGAAGTGCCGATGTCGCTAAAAGCGTGATGACTGGGGTTAAAGGGGCCTTCGATATGTCGGCTACTCACCCCGAGGGCCGCAATATCAACTTTGGTATCCGCGAATTCGCCATGGGTTGCATTCAAAATGGGATGTTACTCCATGGAGGATTATTCACATACGTAGGAGTTTTCTTAATTTTCTCCGACTATATGAAGCCGGCGATTAGAGTGGGTGCCTTATCACATATTCCTAGCATTTACTTATTCAGCCATGATTCAGTCGCCTTAGGAGAAGATGGTCCTACGCATCAACCAATCGATCAATTAGCGATGCTTAGAAGCATTCCAAATCTGAATGTGATGAGACCCGCCGACGCTAATGAAACGTGGGGTGCTTATAAAGTAGCATTAAATTCAACCTCCACTCCCACAGCGATCGTCTTATCAAGACAAGCGCTACCTTTAATGGCTCATATTGACGCTGATAATGTCAAAAAAGGCGCCTATGTTGTAAGTGATGTAAGTGGTAAAAATATCGACCTAGTGTTACTTGCTACAGGAAGTGAGGTATCACTAGCACTAATAGTCAAAACAAAACTAGAAGAGCAAGGCTACCATATTCGAGTAGTATCGATGCCTTCCATGTACTTATTTGAGAAGCAGTCACTTCGATATCAAAAGAAGCTATTAGGTGATAATCGGAATATTGTGGTAACACTAGAAGCCTTATCGACATTTGGATGGGGAAAATATGCCACTCATTCGATCGGCATCGACACATTTGGCGTAAGCGCTCCAGGTGCAGTTGCCATGAATCATTTTGGCTTTAGTGTTGAAGCAGTTGTTGAAAAGCTCCTTAATATTTTAAACTCATAAAAGATACAATTATTACTACAAATTCATACACTTCAGTTACTTTTAATCACAAATGCAGCCTTCAATGCTGTAAAATAACTATATTAGTGAAGGGAATGACTTATAATGGCACAATACGTCTATATCGATAACTATTCTAACCTTGGAAGCATGGGTATCTCTAACCATGTCTTTTACCAAATCGCGGAAACAGCCACGAATAAGGTCAAGGGAGCCATGGTATCCCATCAAAATAAGTCATTGCTTTTCTTATTACAGAATCCAATCCAAATTACTATCAGTAAAGGACTAGTAACTGTTAAGGTATCGGTTAATATAGCGAAGGCCGCGAATATCAATGAGATTTGCTTATCAATCCAAGAAGAAGTAGCAACAGCACTTTCAATGATGACTGAGCTAGTACCATTCAGGATTGATATTAAAGTGGTTAATATTATTTAAGTGATGTTATCTTAATTAATATACTCAACGAGGAATTTCTAAAACAATGATTTTGTACCAACTAGAAAAATTATCTTTTTAATAGAAAGTTTAACAAAATAATGTTTTACAAACTTTTCAAAAGAGTGTTTGATACAGTATTGTCTTTTTTGCTAATTATCATTTTACTACCGCTTTTTTTATTTCTTGGAATTCTTATTGTAATTGATTCCAAGGGTCCAATAATTTTTGCCCAAGAAAGAATTGGAAGAAATAAAAAGCATTTTAAAATATATAAATATCGGACATTGAAAATAGGAGCACCAAAAGATGTTCCCACCCATTTATTTTTGGACATCGACAAGTGGACTACTAAGGTAGGCATGACTTTGAGAAGAACAAAACTAGATGAAATCCCTCAACTATTCAACATATTAAAAGGTGACATGTCGCTAATTGGACCGCGTCCAGCTTTATGGAACCAGTTTGATCTAATAGAAGAACGTGATAAGTATGGAGTTAACAGTATTTATCCGGGTTTAACTGGGTGGGCACAGATATCATCAAAAGAAGAACAACCTATCTCTAGAAAGGTAGAATTAGATTCCTATTATCTTAATCACATGAACATACTTTTTGATATTAAAATTGCCCTATTGACTATCTTCAAGTGTTATTCCAAGAAGGACTTATAAGGACAAATCAATATTTAATGTGAAATTTTGTATTGCTACAATCTAATATTCGGAAAAGATGTATCCCTTTATTAAAAATATTAGTTATTCGAAAAATTCAATCAAACAATCTCCTTCAGTGATAAATTCATTGATTTTTTATTAATAAGAGTTTCCACTTGCATTATTGTGCAAAATAAGCGAAAATTATTTTGTTCTAATAACGAACAAACATGAAAATAGATTTTTTTAAATCAACCCCACCACTTAAGGAATATTTGCTTCTTGATGCGATTGAGAAGGATTCGTCTATCACGCAGCGAGAGATAGCCGCTCTTTTAGGTGTTCCGGTTTCACGAGTCAACGATTTTATTAACACATTCGAATCAGAAAAGTTAATTAAAAGAATCCATAAAAACTCTAAATCAGTTAGCTATTTGGTTTCTCCAAAGGGAATTGAGCGACGAAAAGTCCTTAATATTGGTTATATCCATGCTTCCGAACTTGTTTATGAAGAAGCTCAAAAGAATATTGAGGCATTTCTCCAAGGCATTTCTATTAAGGGAATTAAAACAATCATTCTCTATGGTGCCGGCGAAGTAGCTGAAATATTGATGCACACCATTTCTAGAAATCCTCATCTCAAGATTCAAGTTCCAGCAATCGTCGATGATGATTTGGCGAAACAGGGAAAAAATATTTATGGTACTTATGTTTCTCTTCCTAGTGTCATCGCAAGTATTACTCATGATGGATTACTTATAGCTAGTTACGCGGGAAGAAATAGAATCAAAGAGAAGTTGACGTTGAGCCGCTATCCTGAAGAAAAAATATTGGAATTCTTTTAAGAGGTAAACATGAAAATTGCAATTATCGGAACTGGTTATGTCGGACTATCTAATGCTGTTTTACTAAGCCAACATCATGAAGTCGTGGCCCTGGACATAATAAAGGAAAAAGTCGACATGGTGAATGACCATAAATCGCCAATCATCGATAAAGAACTCGAAGAGTATTTGACCAATAAACCTTTAAATCTTAAGGCCACTTTATCAAAAGAAGAAGCTTATGACCATGCGAATTTTGTTATTATTGCCACTCCAACAAATTACGATTCTACGATGAATTTCTTTGATACATCATCAGTGGATCAAACAATTGATGACGCCAGCAAATCATGTTCCAGGGCAACAATCATTATTAAGTCAACAATTCCCGTTGGATATACTGAATCCCAAAGGAAAAACCATCCCGGCATAAATATAATTTTCTCCCCAGAATTCTTACGTGAGGGAAAAGCCCTGTATGATAGTCTTTTTCCATCACGAATCGTTGTCGGAGACCATTCAAAAGAGGCAGAAGTGTTCGCTAATTTGTTGCTTGAAGGTGCAATAAAGAAGGATGTCCCGATTCTTTATACCGGATCCACTGAAGCCGAAGCAATTAAACTGTTCTCAAATACATACCTTGCTTTGCGCGTCGCATTTTTTAATGAACTTGATACATACGCTGAGATTAGAGGGTTAAATTCAAAGGATATTATTGAGGGGGTAGGTCTTGATCCACGCATTGGTAGTCACTACAACAATCCCTCATTTGGTTATGGAGGCTATTGCTTACCAAAAGATACAAAGCAATTGTTGGCAAATTACAAAGACGTTCCTCAAAATATCATGTCGGCAATTGTTGAGGCTAATAGAACGAGAAAAGATCATATTGCAGAAATGATTCTTGCTAGAAAACCAAAAGTTGTCGGAATTTATCGTCTAGTAATGAAAAGCAATTCAGATAACTTTAGGCAATCATCAATTCAAGGAGTAATGAAGAGAATCATCGCTAAAGGTATTGAGGTTATTATTTTTGAACCCGTGCTAAAAGAAAGTATTTATTTTGGATCAAAGGTTATCAGAGACTTTGAATTATTCATTAAGAAATCGGATGTAATTGTTTCCAATCGGTATTATAAAGACCTCGAAAGAGTCAAGGAAAAAGTTTACACAAGGGACTTATTTAATCGAGACTAATTTTAAAAGCAATACCTATAAAGATCATTTTAGATACCAAAACAAACCTTATTGATAATCGAAAGAAGTAAGGGATTGGAAGATGTTACCCACGTACTAGGTGTTCAAAAGAAAACGACAGGTCGGTTATTTGCCGAAAAGGAGAAGAACAAATATTATGAATGTACCTGAGCGGAAAATCCAATTTTCTCCCCCAGACATTTCCGAATTGGAAATCTCTTATGTTGCGGAAGCAATGAGAAGTGGCTGGATTACTACTGGTCCTCGCACAAAAGAACTCGAAAAACGTATTTCAGCTTGGGTTGGCACAAAGAAATGTGTATGTCTGAATAGCCAAACCGCAGCGGCTGAAACAAGTTTACGCGTCTTAGGAATTGGAGATGGTGACGAGGTCATTACGAGTGCATATACCTATACAGCTTCAGCATCTGTGGTTATTCATGTTGGGGCGTCCCTTGTTCTTGTTGACTGCTCAATGAAAACCGGTAGTATCGAAATGGATTACGAAGCATTGGAATCTGCAATTACAGAAAAAACAAAAGTAATTATTCCGGTTGACATCGGTGGTATTCCCTGTGATTATGAGCGGATTTATGACATTATTCAGAAGAAAAAGAACCTTTTCCATCCCGCAAATCCAATACAAAAAGCGATCGGTCATATAGTGGTGGTTGCTGATTCTGCGCACTCTTTCGGTGCCACTTATAAAGGCATGATGATTGGTTCAGTTGCAGATTTTACCAATTTTTCATTTCATGCTGTGAAGAATTTCACTACCGCTGAAGGGGGAGCAATGGTATGGAAAAGCATCGAAGGAATTCAAGATGAGGAAATATACCATCAAGCACAACTTTTATCTTTGCATGGGCAATCTAAGGATGCTTTGGCCAAGGGTCAAACTGGAGCATGGGAATATGACATTCTTGGGCCTTGGTACAAATGCAATATGACAGATATAGCTGCTTCAATTGGGTTGGCGCAACTAGAGCGCTACTCGGGAATGCTGGCCAGAAGAAAAGAGATTATTGAAAAATATGATGCAGCTTTCAAACCTCTTGGTGTTGAAGTACTTGACCATTACACCGATAATTATCAATCGACTGGACATCTATATATTACCAGAGTTTTTAAGAAAAATGGGACACCAATCAACAATCAGGAACGCCGAGATATCATTGTCAAAATGAACGAACTGGGTGTCTCCTGCAATGTCCACTATAAAGTTTTACCACTTCACACCGCATACAAAGCTATCGGTTATGACATAGAAGGATTTCCCAATTCTTATATGCGATACCTTAATGAAATCACCCTCCCACTACACACCCTATTAAGCGATGATGATGTAGAATATGTGATCAAGTGCTACTCTCAAACATTGTCAGAATTATTTGAAATAGAAGGAAAATAACGGGATGATGCTCTGCAAATGGGACAATCTACCTGAATCAATGCGAATTCCGGAGGTTAGCAAATATTTCGATATATTGAAGCATAAAAGAGCCAGCCTAATGATTAAACGCCTATTTGATTTGATTGTCTCGATAATATTACTAATCATCCTTTCCCCACTTTTTTTGATTATTGCAGTCGCAATAAAAATTGATTCACCAGGACCAATATTCTATCGCCAGTCACGAATAACCAAGTATGGAGTTGAATTTAAAATCCATAAATTCCGTTCGATGGTGAAGGAGGCTGATCAGAATGGGACGCTAGTTACTCTTTTAGATGACAATCGTATTACGAAAGTCGGGACTTTTATTCGAAAGTTCAGGCTAGATGAAATTAGTCAACTACTTGATGTAATTCAAGGCACGATGTCTCTTGTGGGAACGAGGCCTGAAGTTCCAAAATATGTTGCATCGTATAGTCCAGAGATGAGAGCAACACTCCTTATGCCCGCTGGAGTTACTTCACTCTCCGCAATTTATTTTTCACAGGAAGCCAAACTGCTTAGTGAAGCCGAAGACCCTGATAAGGTCTATGTAGAAGATATATTGCCTGTAAAAATGAAATTCAATCTCGAGAGTATTGAAAAATTCTCTTTCTGGAGAGACATAAAAATCTTGTTTATGACATTATTTTTAATTTGTGGAAAAATATATTCGATTAAATAAGCAGAAAGGAGAAAAATTCATGATAGAAGGACTAGTTTCAATCATTACACCAACATATAATTGCGCAAAGTTTATCGGCGAAATGATTGAATCAATTCAAGCTCAAACTTACCAAAATTGGGAAATGCTCATCGTTGATGATTGCTCCAAAGACAATACGAAAGAAATAGTCGAGAAGTACTTGGAAAACGATTCGCGAGTCAAATATTTCCGTTTGGAAAACAACTCAGGAGCCGCCATTGCCCGAACTACTTCGATGAATCTCGCTGAAGGTGAGTACATGGCGTTTTGTGATAGTGACGATCTTTGGATGCCAGATAAACTTGAGAGGCAACTCGCATTCATGAAGAGTAATGGATATCTCTTTACTTGCACGGCGTATAAACGGATTGATGAGGAAGGTAAGATTCTTGGAAAGTCCGTTAAATCAAAAAATAAATGCGATTATAATCGGTTGCTCCTAGACTGCCCCGTGGGTAATAGTACGGTTATGTATAATGTAAATGTGCTAGGAAAGTTTAAAGTTCCAAATATCAGAAAAAGAAACGATGATGCACTTTGGCTTCAAATGTTAAAAAAAGAAAAATATATTTGGGGAATGCCTGAAGTTTTGATGAAATATCGAATTAGACGAAATAGCATTTCAAGAAATAAATTTGATTTAATCAAATATCATTGGTATCTATATAGAAAGATTGAGCACCTAAGTTTCTTTCGGTCGGTTTTTCACGTTTGTTATTGGGGATTTTTAAAAGTACTTCATATCAAGAAAGTAAATTGAGGTTATTTATGATAAGAGAGGCAACTCTAGAAGACATAAAAGCAATTGTAAATGTTCATTTTAGGTGCTTCCCAGATAGTTTTTCTACACAAATGGGGGGCAAAGGTTATCTCCTTGAAAGATTCTATCAGGAATACATGTTGGAAAATCCTGAACTCTTTTTTGTGTCTGAAGTTGAAAAATTAGGTATTTCCGGCTTTTGCATGGGTTATTTTTGCGAAAAAAAGGATTTTAGAAAAAAATACCTAAAACACAATTTTTTAAGAATCTGTATAAGAATGTTAATTCTTTTATTATCAGGAAACAAACTTGCTTGGAAGGCATTATTCCGCAATACCCGAAAAACTCAAACTAAAATACTAAATACCGAAGTGGAAAAGATTCCTCTAGAAAAACGAGGCGACTTGCTTTCAATCTGTGTTTTACCTGAATTCCGTGGAGATGGGACTGCAAAACGACTTATTGATCGATTTCAAGACAGATTGAAGCAATCAGGAAGATGCATTTGCCAACTCACAGTACACTTGAGTAATGTTCAAGGTATTAAATTTTATGAGAAAAACGGCTATTTTCCCTATAAAGAAAAAGATAATCAAGAGAGGACTTTTGTTAAAAAACTATGATTTTATTGTATGTAACGTCTCTAGTTGGATAATCTACACATGATTATTAAACTAAAAGCTGGCCTTGGAAACATTATGTTTCAATATGCCCTGGCAAGAATGTTTCAGATAGAATATGGTGTATCAGACGTGAAATTTGATACATCATACTTTAAGCACCCTGATTATGAAAAGTATTTGGAACATTTTAACGAATTAAATGTAAATTACGTTAGTGCCTCAAGCAAGCAACTAAATGAGATATTAATTCTTGGCCGACTTGGGAATCCCCAACCATATACTGCAAAATATCGCATAAAAATATTTTTAGAAAAGACGATAAATAAAAAGTATTATTTTGAGCGTAACAGAGATTTTGTCGAACCGAAACTTTTATTAAAGTACGACTATATTGACGGATATTGGCAATCATGGAGATATGTAGAAAAAATTCGTGATAAATTAAGACAAGAGTTCTCATTTAAAAAAAAGTTCGGGTCAAACTTTGAGGCTTTAAAAACCGAGATTGAACAATGCAATTCTGTGGCTCTTTGTGTTCGAAAAGGCGACTACTTGAGCACGAGACACACCAAAGCTCATTTTTATTCATGTACCCCAGAGTATTATTCTTCGGCTGTTGAGCACCTCAGTAAATTAATTCCTAATTTAGTTTTTTATGTTTTCACAAATGATAATGATTGGGTAAAAAACAATTTGCATATCGATAGTAACAATACCAAAATCGTTTTTCGAGAGCAAAAGGAATTATTTCCCGATTACGCAGAACTACAATTGATGTCATCATGTAAACATGGGATAATATCAAACAGCACTTTTCATTGGTGGGCAGCATGGTTGATGGGGAACGAGAATAAGATAATTATTGCGCCTCACTTGTGGTTCGCTGATGGAAAACCAATTGATATAATTCCAAGGGAATGGATTGTATTCAATGGAAAGGGCATAATTATTTGAGTAATTTAGTATTTTATTTCACAAGATCATTTCTAAAAAATCTTCGAATAAAGGAATTTCGAATATGGTCAAAATTTCAATCGAAATCGAATTTCTATAAAGAGTTACTTTTTCCTATTTTGTCATGTTTTACCGTGATGGAAATATGAACATATTACTAATAACAACTCAATATCCATGCTTTGATTCTACTAATCGAGTCCACTCTGAGTATATGCATATGTATAATCGCGCTTTTGTTAAGCGAGGTAACAGTGTTACAGTCTTTCACCTTGAAAGAAAATATCCATTTATTATGACGTTTATTGCAAGTATATTAATTCGTATCAGCAAAAGGCTAAATAGGTTATTAAGACTTTATCTAGGGAATGACGAAATTAAACGAGACAATTACTATAAACAAGATGGTGTTTCAATTTTTCGAGTTATTGTTAAAAAGTACGTTCCTCATGGTAATTTTTCACGAAGAAGCATTATTATCGCAAAGAAAAAGATGAACTCAATAATTACTAATAGAGACATTTGCCCGGATATTGTTATTGCAGAATTCGCAAACCCGTCATTATTATTTGTCGGTTTGTTTCCTAATGCCACCTTTGTATTCAGTCCTCATGGCTCAGACATGAAATATTTGCATAATAATCGAAAGTTGCGAAACATCGCATGTCAATCAAAACTTATTTTGGCTAAAAGTTCATTGCAAGCCAGGCAATTAGCTTCTTTTTTTGATTTTAAAAAGATCTTCATGCTGTTTGGACTAGTCCCAAATTCGCTATTTTCAAAAGAAATCACTTTTAGGAAACATATTCAAAAATTCATCACTGTTTCTAGATTAGTTAGGGGTAAAAATATCATTAGTGTTATTGACGCACTAGCAATAAGCGGTTTGCAAGAATTTGAATATCAAATTATTGGTGATGGTCCGGACCGGGATAATATTCGAAACCACATCGACAAATCAGTAATTTCTTCGCATTGCCATCTTCTTGGATCTCTCACAAAAGAAGAAGTATTTTCACGGATGAATTCCGCTGATTGTTTTATCATGATATCTGATAATGAAACATTTGGCTTAGTCTATATTGAAGCAATGGCGTCTGGTTGTATCACTATCGGATCAAGAAATGAAGGAATAGATGGTGTTATTATTGATGGTGTCAATGGATATCTTTGCCCAGCTGGAAATGCTAAATATTTGGCACAAAAAATCATTATGATAGCAAACGAAACGGAAGATAAACTTGAGTGCATTTCCACTGCAGGATATTTTTCGGCAAAGAACCTTTCTGACGAACTATATCCAGATGTTATCATGCAAAAATTATGTGAAGTTATGGAGGAACAAACATGAAAGGGAATATCTACATATTGACTATCCACCACATTCCTAATTTCGGATCAGAATTACAAGCATTTGCTTTACAAAATTTTCTAGAACAAAATCAAATTAATAGTAAAATTATTGACTACAGACCAAATTACTTTAAGTTTGGAAGAAGCAAGATAAAAGCCTTTTTTAAAAGTATCCTATTTTATAAATCCAATAGGATAATTCGAGCAAAAAGTGAAGGCTTTATAAAGATAAATATGAAACTAACTGACAGATTATTTTCAAATTTTGAAGATTTAAAAACTATCGAATCAACTGAAAAAGATATTTTCATTGCTGGCGGCGATCAACTTTGGAATTCCTACCATCCTTGTGGACGTGATGGTGCATACAAATTACTTTTCGTTAAAAACGGGAAGAAGTTGTCATATGGCACAAGCATTGGAAGAAATAATCTTTCACAAGATGAAATTGGTATTCTTGTTTCCCAAATTTCCGATTTTCGCAGTATTGGCTTACGTGAGTGGTCATCCGTCGAGATGCTTAAGAATCGAGGATTAAATAATTTGTATAATGCTGTTGATCCTGTCTTACTTCTTGATAAAAAAGACTACACATCTCTGATGAAAAAAAAGGAAGTTAAGCGTCCTTACGTTCTGTTTTATATGATTAAGGGGTCGGAACTAATTAATGCTATGGTCAAAAAAGCAAAAGAAAAACACATGCATGTCATTCAAGTTGGCGGTCGTAGAGACGAATGTGACTGTGATGAAAGGCTACTTGAATTATCGCCTGACGAGATGCTTGGTCTTATAATGGAGGCTGATTGTATCGTCTCGAGTTCATTTCATGCAACAGTTTTTGCCGTAATGTTCAACAAGCCTTTCTATTCTCTTTTGCCAAATGAATCAACAAATGCTCGTATAATAGATTTTCTTTCTCAACTCGGATTACAAAATCAAATAGTTAAGGCAGAAAAGGAAATTAAATCTTTTCCACCGATCATCGATTTTTCATATTCGAATATAATTCTTCAGAACAATATCAAGGTATCGAAAAACAATTTATTGGCCGCAATTGGTAGAATTTACGAGCAATAAAAAAATGGAAAAATTGAACATCATATACTTTTCCTGCGCTTGTCCGCAAAGAACATTCGATGATTATTTTCAAAAAGGTTTGATTGAGAAACTCCCGCAGGCACAGAGATTCAATTTAATGATAATTAATGGGTTAGCAGCAAATGAAGATCTCACAGTTAATGCCATTTCGATGCCATCTTTCAATTATAAACTCCCAGAATTAAAACAATTCGAGCGGAAAGCCTGCAACGAAGGCAAGATTGGTTTTGTAATACCGAGTTTTTCTGGTGGCCTAAAAAGACGAATAAGCACTTACCTTAACACGAAAAAAGAAGTTGAAAAGTTCCTTTCAAGATGCGATGGTGAATTAATTGTTTTTGTTGTTGATGTTCTCAACCAAACTCTTGGTGCAGTCGCAAGAAGAATTGCCAAGAAAAGACATATAAAGACAATTGGCATTGTTACAGATGTGCCAATGCATAGATCACTTGCTCGAATTGATAAAACATCTAAATGGGCGTTGCTTAAGCATAAAATGCTATCGATGATTAACTTAAAACTATTAGCAACATACGATTCGTATATGTTTCTTACTCAAGACATGAACTCGGTTGTTAATCAAAACAATCGTCCATATATTGTAATTGAAGGAATGATTGAAAAAGGTTTTGAAGGAAGAAAAGAACCGATAAACGAAGAAACGGAGAAGGTGGTTTTGTATGCAGGTGGTATTCATAGAGAATTTGGCATTCCTCTCTTTGTCGAAGCATTTATTCAAGCAAATATTCCCGATGCAATACTTAGAATTTATGGTAATGGAAACTATATGGATGAGTTGACGAAAATATCAAGAGAAAATCAAAATGTTGAATATCTTGGCGCAACTACCATTGATGTAATCCACGAAGAGCAAAGAAATGCTTTTCTGCTTGTTAACCCTAGGTTAACCAATGCTGATTTTGTTAAATACTCTTTCCCATCGAAGACATTTGAATGTATGGCATCGGGCACTCCTTTGTTGACTACTCGTTTACCTGGAATGCCAATTGAATATAACGAGTTCGTATATTTTTTGGAACCCGAAACAAAAGAAGGATTTTGTCATTGCCTTATTGAGACTCTTGGTTTTCCTGCAGCGGATCTATCTAAAAAGGGCGAATCCGCACGGGCTTTTATACTTTTTAACAAAAACAATGTTTTCCAAGCGAAAAGATTGGTAACGTTTATTCGTGAAGTAATAAGGAGTAAACAATGATCGACAATATTGCAAAGGTTGATTGCACTGGCTGCGGGGCCTGTTTAGCGATCTGCCCAACCCGATGTATTCAAATGCTCCCTGATAGTGAAGGATTCTTTTATCCACAAATCTCTTTTGATAAATGTATTACTTGTCACTTATGCGACAAAGTCTGCCCGGTGAATTTAAAAAATTCATTTTTTCAAGTAAGTGATCCTCGGTATATGGCAACATCCATTCTAGACGATATCATTTTGAAGAAGAGTTCATCTGGTGGTGTTTTTAGTATTCTGGCTAAAAATATGCTGGCAAAGGGCGGGTATGTGTGCGGGTGCGTTTTTAATGAACAAATGCAAGCAGAACACATATGTTCAAACAATTGGGATGAAGTTCAACGAATGCAAGGTGCAAAATATGTGCAAAGCAACTCCTTCCTCTGTTTCCGTGAAGTGAGAGATCTGTTAAAAGAAGGGTTTCCGGTACTCTTTTCGGGAACGCCTTGTCAAGTTGATGGCATTAGAAGTTTTCTATCTAAAGAGGACACATCAAAATTGCTAACAATAGATGTCATTTGTCATGGTGTCCCGAGCCGTTTATTGCTTAAGTCATACAAAGATTTTCTTGAAAAAAAACACAAAGGAAAATTGACAAAATTAGAATTCAGAAACAAAGAAAAAAATGGTTGGGGAGCTGAACATCACACATATATTGAAATCAATGTTAATGGGAAAATAAAAAAGATTTTTCCCACATTTGCATCATATTTTACTATCTTTTTTTGGGGTATCGCGATGCGTCCGTCTTGCTACAGCTGTATTTATACAAAACCAAAACGTGTTTCTGACATCACTCTTGGTGATTTTTGGGGAGCGGATAAAACTTTTGGAGACTATCTAGAACGAGGAATTTCAATTGTTGGAATCAATACTCAACAAGGATCTGATTTTTTTGATGAGATGAGTTCTGAGATGGCTTTCATCAGGCCTCAAAATCTTGAGATGGTTGCCAAAGGTAATATTCATTTGACCAAACCAGTCGCGTTGAATCCGGTTCGCGAATTCATTTACGTAGAGTTGGTTAGCAACTCATATTCATCAACAGCTAAACATGTTATTTTCAGCAAAGCATGTAGACCAAAATTAATAGTGTCCGTATATCGACGTTTTACGCCAACATTTATAAAAAGATTGGTAACAGCCGTTCGGCATCATTCGAAGAAGAAAACCAACAAGGAAGAACCACCATGCGAATAATGCCTCGCAATCAAATAAGATTTAATTTGGAAAAGTTGCTAATTGTCTTGATTATTTTCCCGATCTTTTCTCCTATTACAACTTTACCTATATATATAAGATATCCAATAATCGCTTTATGGATGCTTATTAGGATACCCAGTATCGTTCGCCAAATGGTACATTTACTATATCCATATTTACTTTGGCTTTTTATTAACCTCGCGCTTTTCATCCTTGGAGAATGGTATTTCGGGCATTATTCTTTTGGCAATTATATGTATACTGCTTTAATGTATATGTTTCCAATATTGATGTATCTCTCTTATTCATATGATTACAAGAAAACACTTCTTATAAGAAATACTGTCCTAATATCGCTATTTTTGGGAACAATTATAACCATCATTGCTAACTTAATCGTTCCTGGAGCCTCAAGAATTCTTGCTCAAGGTTTAACTTTTAGTAGTACTGCAAGAATGTTATCTAGATGGGGATGTAAAGATTTTAGCGGAATTTATGCATCTGCATTATTCATGCCAGTCATCCTTTACAACATGCGAAAAGAAAACAAAGAACGAAAAGTCTGGTGGGTTTTATTCTTCTTAACCATGGTAATGATTTTTGTTTCCAACTATACAACCGCCTTATTATTGGCATTTTTAGCGATTATAATTCATTTTTCCATTCGTCAACGAGCAATTTCAATTATTACTGCCATGGTTATTTCCATTCTTTTATTAATTATTCCTAGCGTTGTTTATGCTGACTTTCTGCTTTTTATCCGGAATATTGTTGGAGGAACAACTGAATTAGGCAGTAAGTTATACGACATATCATTAACTATTCGAACGAATGAACCTTTTGGTACTGTTTCTAGCCGAAGCGAGGTATATCTAACATCACTGGAGTCTTTTAGATCCAGCATACTATTTGGCGGTATTACAAATAATGAAGCAGTTTCTGGTGATCACTCATCGATATTTGACTTGCTTGCTTGTTTTGGACTTATGGGGTTTGCAATCTACATGTGGCATTTATTTAAAATTATGGGTGTATACATCAAAGGATTTTCGAAAAAAGGGCAAACAATTGATGCACGGACAGTCCTTATGGTTGTTTTTGGGATGTATATACTTCTTGCAATTTTCAATCCAATTGTTTACTCAACTACAATTGTTTTTGCCGTATTTATAGCGGTTCCAGCAACATTAAGAGGGGGAAACAGAAATGAAAATATTATGGATTACTAATATGTTAATTGGTGAGTTGAGCAAGGCTATTCATGGTCGAACCTCTAATGGACTTTGGATTGAGGCCGCTCTTTTTGAATTCCAAAAACAAAATGAGCATGAAATAGTTATTGCAACTGTAGGGAAGATTACCAAGACAAGAAAATTAAAAGAGGAAAACGTAACCTACTATCTTGTTCCAGATTCCAATAGAACACACTACAATCCAAATAAAGTAAAAAATCAAAGAGCATGGATGGAAATCATTAATAATGAAAAACCCGACCTAATACATATATGGGGCACGGAATTCAAACATGGTCTTTGTGCTCAACTCGCAATGCAACGTTTTTCACCCAATAAGAAGATTCCTACGTTAATTTATATGCAAGGCGTCATCGCTGAAATTGCTTACTATTACTATGCAGGAATGACATTTAACGAGATTATTAAAAATACAACAATCCGCGATTTTGCCAAATGTGATACTATCTTTGCACAAAAACGTTCTTATGAAAAAAGAAGTATCTTTGAGGCAAAAATGATGAATATGGCCGATGGGGTCATTGTGGAAAATGAATGGTGCAAAACTCATGTTCACAACATCGCTCCTAACGTTGCATTTCATAATTTACCCCTAAACATTAATCGTTGTTTTGCAGAAAAAGAGTGGAATGTTAAAAATTCAGGAACTATAAATTTAATTTGTAATGCTACTGGATACCCATTGAAAGGTTTGCATATGTTACTAAAAGCCCTTTCAGTTGTTAAAGAAAAATATCCAGACATTATCCTTAACATTCCGGGCAAAAATCTTGAAAAAAAATCAAAATTCAGTTTTTTATTTGGATCATCTTACAGTTTATACATTAATCGCCTCATCCGTAAGTTTGGCCTTGAGAAAAACGTTCATTGGCTGGGAACACTTTCACAGCGGCAATTGGCAGATTTCATGGTGACTTGTAATGTTTTCATACTCTGCTCTGCTTTAGAAAACCACTCAAGTTCATTGAAAGAAGCGATGCTTCTTGGCATGCCTTGTATTGCCTCAAATGTCGGAGGTATTTCTGAGTATGTTATTAATGGAGTGAATGCTATTCTTTATCGTTATGATGACTATCTCGAATTAGCAAGCAACATCAATTGCCTCCTTAAGGATTCAGCCAAGTCACAGAGACTTTCGTTGAAAGCGAAGAGACAAATGTCAACCTTGCATGACGAAGGTGTCGAATACAAAAAACTTTGCGCTATCTACCAAAGTTATATTGGCACCCCTTCTTCAGATAACGTGGCATAGAGAGTTTTATTATCATTTTTTGAGGATATATGGAGAAAAAAGTAATTCAAAAGAAAGCTTTCAAAGGTGCCGTCTGGAATCTGATGAGCAATATTGGAACACGAATGATATCGCTCGCAATTCAAATAGTTTTGGCACGTTTGATTGCTCCTCAAGTTTTTGGTGTGATTGCAATTGTCGCGGTTGTTGATAATCTTGCTCTTGTATTAGTTTCGAGTGGTTATGTCACAGCTTTGATTAACAAGAAAGAACTAAATGATGTTGATACATCATCTGCTTTCTATATGGGGCTTTTTATTTCTGTTGTATTGTACGGCGTTGTCTTCTTTACATCTCCGGCTATTGCTGCATTTTATGGGGAAGAAAGCCTCTCCACATTGCTTCGGGTTAGTTCAATTTCGCTTATTATCAATGCTTTAGGTTCAGTACAAAAATCTTTGATCAGCCGAAATCTTGATTTCCATTTAAATTTCTATATTTCATTAATTTCCACATTTGCTCAAGGATTAGTAGGAATTATTATGGCGTTAAATGGCTTTGGAGTTTGGGCGCTTGTTGCCTCCTCCTTAACTTCGGTAAGTGTAAATATTCTCATAACATGTATTTTGGTCAAATGGCATCCACAATGGTTGTTTTCATTTACGGCTGTAAAAAATATGTTTTCCTATAGTTCAAAACTTCTGCTGGTAAAATTGCTAAAATCCATTCAACTAAATTTAAGTACTTTGATTATAGGAAAACGTTATGATTCCGCGACACTTGCTTTTTACAATAGAGGAAATCAGATTCCAGACATCATTCAAACGAGTATTAGCGGATCAATTAATAGCGTTACCTTGCCACTTTTATCCAAATATCAAGATAATGTTTTAGATGTGCGGAATGGACTGCGGAGAATAATCAGTATCAGTTGCGTAATGGGCGCACCGATAAAATTTGGTCTTTTGGCTATCGCTGAACCTTTAATATTGTTCTTGTTAACTGATACATGGGCGGCCAGTATACCTTTCATGCAGATAGCATGCTTTTCTTTACTTCTGGGTCCTTTTGCGTACAAGCAAGATGCATATAATGCGATTGGGCGTACTGGGTTAAGTCTTTTTGTCGAAATTCTTCACAGGTCGATTTTTATTGTCCTTCTTTTTATTGCGATGCCTTTTGGCGTAACTGCCATTGCTATAAGTTGTGTGGTCGCCAATTTAATTGATGCATTTATTTCGCTAATTATTAATAAAAAGGTGCTTTTTTATTCATTCAAACAACAATTGAAAGATTTTCTTCCGGCCAATATTATCGGCTTTTTCATGTTCATCGCAGTGTTCTTTTTTGGTAAAATAGCTTTGCCATTATGGCTTCTACTGTTTTTACAAATCCTCATTGGCGCTTTAGTTTATTCTGGCATCTCTTATTTCTTTAATCGAAATGAATTATTGTACATTTGGAATCTTGCCAAAACGTCATTGTCAAGGACAAAAAAGTCATAACTTAATTATGCGCAAATTTATCAATTAATATATTCTCAGATGTTTGTCAGCCATGAAAAATCAAAATACAGCAAAACTATTTTAAAGGTAGAAGTTATTACCATTAACAGTATTATTCAATGGGTATATAAGATATTTCTTTGTGTTATCATATTTAACAAGGTAGAAATATTCCTTCGAAGTCATTTGTTTCAAATGAAGGCTATTAATTCAACTTCATGGAGGTCAATTATGAAAAGAGCGTTAATCACGGGTATTACAGGACAAGACGGTTCCTTTTTAGCGGAATTTCTACTTGATAAAGGATATGAAGTTCACGGCATTATACGCCGCTCTTCCATCTCAAACACTGGCCGAATTGATAATATCAAAGAAAATATTGTACTTCATGATGGAGATATGACTGACTCTACATCAATAATTCGGATAATTAAAAATGTTCAACCAGACGAAATATATAACCTTGCAGCACAAAGTCATGTGCAAGTTAGTTTTGACGTTCCAGAATATTCTGGAGATGTCGATGCTATCGGTGTTCTTCGTATATTGGAAGCAATACGTTTGCTTGGATTAGAGAAGAAATGCAGAATATATCAAGCTTCTACTTCCGAATTGTTCGGAAAAGTAGAGGAAGTTTCTCAAAATGAGACCACCCCTTTCCACCCATATTCTCCTTATGCTGTTGCAAAGCAATATGGTTTCTGGATTGTCAAAGAATACCGCGAAGCATATGGGATGTTTGCAGTTAATGGTATACTTTTCAATCATGAATCCGAGCGCAGAGGTGAGGACTTTGTTACACGAAAAATCACTCTTGGAGCTGGGCGTATTGCTGAAGGAATGCAAGACCATCTGGAGTTAGGCAATATGAATTCTCTTAGGGATTGGGGATATGCGAAGGATTTTGTCGAATGCATGTGGCTCATTATGCAGCAGGACAGACCGGATGATTTTGTTATTGCCACAGGTGTTCAGCACACAGTAAGGGAATTTACGGAGAAAGCATTTGCCGCTAACGACATAAAACTCCAATGGATAGGAACTGGCCTAGATGAGAAGGGATTTGATGGCAAAACCGGAAAGATGCTTGTTTGCGTCAACAAAAAATGGTTTCGCCCCACAGATGTAGACAATCTTTGGGGTGATCCGACTAAGGCCAAGACAGTTCTTGGTTGGAATCCTCAAAAAACATCTTTCGACCAACTCGTTTTTATTATGGCCAGGCACGACAGGGGCCTAGCAAAGAAGGAAAAAGCCTTAATTGCTATGGAGTTTTAGCATGTTGCAATTTGAAAAAACTAATTTACTTGGAGTTTATCTTGTTAAGCCATCAGTTCATGTAGATAAGCGGGGCAATTTTTATGAAACATACAATCAAAGAGAATATAATAACGCAGGATTATCTGCAACTTTTATTCAAGATGACATTTCTTTTTCTATTAAGGGCGTTTTGAAAGGAATGCATGGTGATTCGGGAACCTACAAACTTGTTCAATGTGTTTATGGGACTATTTTTGCTGTGATTCTGAATTGTGACGAGATGTCTTCTGATTTCGGTAAATGGCAATCTTTCATTCTTTCTTGTGAAAATAAGTTTCAACTATATATTCCCCCAATGTATGGGAATGGATATTACGTGATGTCTGATGTCGCCGTTTACTCCTACAAACAATCCACGTACTATGGGGAATTCAAGCAGTTCACATATAAATGGAATGATGAAAGATTCAAGATAAAATGGCCAGATGAAGCGACAATTATTTCAGAAAGGGACGGATAGCAATGTCATTATTTGAAAGGATGAATATTAATTTTCAATTTTCTGATCAACGTGGAACACTAATGCAACTTGTCAATGATGGATATCAACAAATTAATTTGATTGAAAGCAAAAAAGGAGTATTTAGGGGCGGGCATTTTCACAAGGTTTCTAAAGAAGCGTTTTTCGTTATCAATGGGTCCGTTGACGTCACATTTAAATTAGGTAGTGAAACAGAAATAGTCCATTTTGTGAAAAATGATTTCTTTTTTTTAAAGCCTTTCATAATTCATGGCATGCATTTTCCAGAAGATTGTTTGCTTCTGGCATTGTATGATAAACCAGTTGAATTAGTTGATGGAACCAAAGATATCTACCATGAGGAGATTTAATTTATGAAAGAAATAATTAATAATGGAATCATCGTTGCTAGATATATTTCAATCGATGATATTAAGCCTGGTTTGAATTTTTTCTCTAACGATTCGGATTTTATTCAAGTCGGTGTTTGGGGTCACTATGAAAAAAACAAGGAGCTAAAAGCACACGTTCACAATAAAGTTGAACGGAATATTAACCGAACCTATGAGGTTTTATATGTTATTACCGGATGCATTGAGGCTACTATCTACGATTTAGAAGGAACTTATATTTGCAAGATTATTGTAAATAGAGGCGAGATTTTAACTCTTCTAGAATGTGGGCATGGATACATAATAAAAGGAGAAGATACAACAGTACTTGAGATTAAGAACGGTCCATATTTAGGACCGGAAATTGATAGACGAAGAATTTAAAAAATTAAATATCATTAAAGGAGAAAGAAATGGACTTTATTAACCAAATGGAACCGAGTTTTGATGAACACGAAAGAAATGCCCTAAATGAGTATATGCTCCTAGGCGGTTGGGGCACTGAGTTTAAGAAAACACGGGCGTTCGAGGATATGATTAAAGAGTACACCGGGGCCAAATACTGTTGGATCATGGCTAATGGGACTGTTAGCTTGTCAGCCGCATTAATGGCGGTCGGAATTGGCGTTGGTGACGAAGTTATTTGTCCTGATTACACCATGATTGCAACGCCAAACTCTGCAGAATTAATTGGAGCGAAGGCTGTCTTTGTTGATATTGATCGTGAAACGTTATGCATGGACTTTGATAAAATGAAGTCAGCAGTTACTGAAAAAACCAAAGCGATTATGCTTGTTTCAATAAATGGGCGGTACCCGAAAAATATCAAACAATTTTCTGATTTTTGCAAGAAATCCGGTATTCATTTGATTGAGGACGCTGCTCAATCTTTTGGAAGTTTTTGTGAAAAAAAGCACTTGGGTCGCTTTGGTGAAATCGGTAGTTTTTCCTTTAGTGCTCCAAAGATTATTACGACAGGACAAGGTGGTGCTTTGATTACCGATAATGCAGAGCTTTCAGATAAAATTAAGAAAATCAGAGACTTTGGGCGGGACGCCAGTGGTAGTGATCATTACCTCACAAAAGGATGGAATTTCAAATTTTCTGATTTCCAAGCAGTTATTGGAATTGAACAAATGAAGAAGATGCCAAGCCGAGTTGCCCGAAAAAAAGAGATGGGACAACTTTATGGTAAATTACTAACCGGAATTCCTGGAGTTGAGTTAATAAAGACAAATTATGAGAACACATCGCCTTGGTTCTTCGATATTCTTTGCGAAAATCGTGAAGCGTTACAGATTTACTTAAAAGAAAACGGAATAGGTTCTCGTGTTTTCTATCCACCACTTCATTCGGAACCTGCTTATGGTTATTTTCATCTTTCTTTCCCTGTAAGCGAGGAAATTAGTGCAAAAGGGCTTTGGCTTCCATCGAGCATTACACTTACGGACAGTCAGATTATCTACATTTGCAATTGTATTAGGAACTTTTATAAATAAATATAATTCTCAGAAGGGTTTTGTAATTATGCCACAAGGATTTTATTCGAAAGAAGAGTTAAAAAATCTTGGTTTTTCTAAACTTGGAGATGATGTTTTCATTAGTAAAAAAGCCAGTATCTATGGGGCATCTCAAATGGTGATCGGAAATCACGTCAGGATTGATGATTTTGCGCTGCTCATTGGTAACATTGAATTGCATGATTATATTCATATCGGTGCATATTGCGGACTTCATGCCAGCAAAACTGGTCGTATTATTTTTGAGGACTTTTCAGGCATTTCCTCAAACGTGAACATTTATGCTTGCAGCGATAACTTCGATGGTGAGGCAATGACGGCAAGACCTGGAATTCCGGAAATATGTATTAATAATGAATGTGAACTGGTGCGATTAGAAAAATATACGCAGATTGGAACAGGATCCACAGTTTTACCCACTGGTAGCCTCGGAGAAGGCGCTGCTGTTGGGGCAATGAGCCTAGTTAATAAATTCCTTGGTCCATGGAATGTATATGCAGGCATACCATGTAAATTCATTAAAAAGCGAAGCAAAAATATCCTGAAACTTGTGGAAAAATACATTGGAAAGAATATTAAAGAAATAATTGAAGGAGAATAAATGAACATTATTTTACTATCTGGTGGTTCTGGTAAGCGCCTATGGCCTCTTTCAAATGATGTCCGTTCAAAACAATTTTTCAAAATATTCAAAAAAGAAGATGGAAGTTATGAGTCGATGGTCCAGCGTGTATATAGGCAGATAAAAAAAGTTGATGCATCTGCGCATATTACAATCGCCACATCGAAAACCCAAGTTTCAGCAATACGTAATCAGTTGGGAGATAACTTTGGCATATCTGTCGAGCCATGCCGTAAAGATACATTTCCCGCTATTGCCCTTGCCTCATTATATTTGCACGATGTCCAGGGTGTTGAAGGGAGTGAATCAATTGTTGTGTGTCCGATTGACCCATATGCTGAAGATGATTATTTTAAAATGTTGGAAGAACTTGGAAAACTTGCTGAAAAGGGAGTGGCAAACCTAGTTTTGATGGGAATTGAACCGACTTATCCAAGCGAAAAGTATGGCTATATAATCCCCACTAATAAAGATGCTGTCAGTTCAGTTTTGACCTATAAAGAAAAACCCGATAAAAAAACAGCTGAGAGTTATATTGAACAAGGAGCTTTATGGAATGCTGGTGTGTTCGCTTTTAAATTGAGTTACATGCTAGAAAAAGCCCATGAATCAATAGATTTCTTAAATTATGATGACCTTTTATTAAAGTTTGACACTCTTGAAAAAATCAGTTTTGACTATGCCGTTGTAGAAAAAGAAAAAAATATTAAGGTGCTTCGTTTTTCGGGCGGATGGAAAGATATTGGGACATGGAATACCTTGACTGAAACGATGAGCGAATTCCTTGTTGGAAAAGCCGAGATGAATGAAACATGCGAAAATATCCATATAATTAATGAGTTGGGGATTCCTATATTTGCGATGGGATTAAAGGATATTGTTATTTGTGCAAGTCCTGACGGCATTCTTGTTTCTGATAAGGAACAATCCAGTTATATTAAGCCCTATGTCGATAAAATTGACCAGCAAATTATGTTTGCAGAGAAGTCTTGGGGCAGTTACCACGTTTTAGATGCCGGGTCAGATAGTTTGACAATAAAGGTCACAATCAAGTCTGGGGATAGCATGAACTACCATAGCCACAATTTTCGCGATGAAATATGGGTTGTTGTCAGTGGAGAAGGTCACACTATTGTCGATAACAAAAAGAGGAAAGTAGTAAAAGGAGATGTGATTATTATGAAAGCTGGTTGCAAACACACAATAATTGCCATTTCTCAACTAGTACTCATTGAGGTACAGCTTGGCAAGGAAATAACAGTCCAAGACAAGCAAAAACACCAACTATAGATAAGTGTGTGTTGTATAAAATTGCTTGATCAAAATTTGCAAATAGACCCACATTAACAAAATGATGCCGATAAATGATTGAACAAGATTTGTTTTGAAATATATGTTTATCCTTGAAGCTGGATTGAAATTGTCCTTATTATTAATTTTTATAAAAATATTCTAAACCTCTATTTTTGTATGAATGACTTAGAGTGCATTAAGCAACTAAAATAGTTTATTTCGTCATCTATCACATTTGCTTTGGCCAACACTAAACAAGTTTTGCATTAATTTGCAATGTTGATTATTTTGAATAATTACATTTTTTTTATTTGCAACATTATCATCGTTGAATCATTTTTCACTTTACAGTGGCGTAAAATTATCCCCGAGCCATCATGCTATGTGATAAAATATAAACCAATTGAACTAACAATGGAAATATCCCGTAACAAAAATCAAGACCTTGCCATGATGCTAATCTATGAATCTTTGACATATGTATATATGGATATAGAATTTGATATCGAGAAATTAATTTCGAATCATTTAGAAATGAATTATGATGAAGTTGATTTATTTATCAAGCAAACTGTAATCAAGTCCTTAATTAACAAAGATGAAATAATCGAAGATATTCAAAAGAAGATGCCTAACTGGAAATTCGATCGCATTAATCGACTTGCCCAAGCAATACTACTTCAAGCAGTCACTCATTATCGGTATGTCGAGAAGGTTGATAAGACGATTGTCATTGATAATGCAGTTAAGTTAGCTAAGAAATATCTTGACGAAGGCGACTATCGCTTTATTAACGCTGTTTTGGATTCCGTACTATGAAATCTGCTAATAAGTTTTATTCAATCTCAGAAATTAACTCATTAGTAAAAGAATTATTCGATAATAATTCCTTATTATCCAATATTACAATTAAGGGCGAGATATCTAACTTCAAAAGTTATCCTAAAGCATTTTACTTTACCTTAAAAGATGATATCTCCCAAATATCAGCCGTTATGTTTTTTAACTTCCGACCGAAGCTTGATTTCTCACCAACTGATGGTGATGAAGTATTAGTGTTTGGTTCACTTAAGGTGTATGAAAAGACGGGCCGTTACCAAGTAGTGGTCGACGACATGATTCTTTATGGAGCGGGCCTTCAATTACTCAAGTTACAAGAACTGAAACGAAAATTAGAAGCCGAAGGACTGTTTGATCCATCAAGAAAGCGTCCGTTACCAAGATACCCAAATAACATCGGCATTATCGCTGGAAACGATAGTGCGGCTTTTAAAGATGTGTATACAAATATAAGAAGAAGATTTCCAATTGCTCAATTATATTTCTTTCCTTCGCTAGTCCAAGGAAAAACCGCGCCTGGAGACATCATAAGAGCGTTATCCCTTGCCTATACTTACCACCTGGATACCCTCATCATCGCTCGCGGAGGGGGCTCAGAAGAAGATTTATCAGCATTCAACGATGAAGCCGTCGTTCGTCATATTGCCACTTCTCCTATTCCTACGATTGGAGCGATTGGACATGAGATTAATACCACGCTGGCGGATCTTGTATGCGATAAACGAGCCTCCACTCCCACAGGAGCGGCCGAACTTGCCACGCGCGACATGGGCGATATTAATTATGAGATCAATATGCTTGAACAAAGAATGTATGAAGCATTGACTAATCGGCTTGATGTCGTAAAATTAGCGTTCTTTAGACTAAAAGAAAAGCCATATTTTGTTACACCTTCATCAATGTACGATAAGCATTTGAAGGATATTGAAGTTATTAAGGAAAAACTTAAAGGTTACCTTAACGAGTTAGTATTTGCTAATCACCAAGTGATAAATAAAACAAAAGAAAAGCTTGTTAATCCTTATGTTAAGCTCAATGAATACAAGATGATCAATTCAAATCGAAGGGATTATCTTAATAACATCATTAAATCTTTGCTAGAAACATCTAAAGCGCAAGTGAGTGGCCTCAAAGACCACCTGAAGGCCCTATCTCCCTATGAAGTGCTAAATCGTGGCTATGGGCTTGTTACATCGGTAGATGGAACCATCGTCACCAGCAGTCTGCAAGTGGCGATTGGAGATAATATTACGACGACCCTGAAACATGGTAAAATTAAAAGCGTTGTTAAAGAGAGGGATTAATATATGGAACAAAAATTTGATTTTGAAAAAGCATTAGAACGATTGAATGAAATCGTTAAGATAATAGAATCAAAGGCCTTACCACTTCAAGAAGGTATTTCTTTATTTGAAGAAGGTAGTTTATTAATTAAGAAGTTAGAAGAAGCTTTAAGCGATGCTGAAAAGCGGATCGAATCCTTGATTAAGGTCGAAAAATAACATTTTGTATATTTATAGTATTAAATTGGTATATAAATGGTAAATATTTCCGATATTAAGTCGCCGGAGCTTCTTAAGGGTAAATCCAATCTGGAACTCCAAGAAGTTGCTAAATCAATTAGGGAAGAAATCATATCCAAGACTTCCATTTTTGGTGGCCACCTTTCAAGTAACCTTGGTGTGATTGAACTGACGATTGCCCTTCATAAGGCCTTTGACTTTAAAACTGATCGATTACTATTTGATGTATCCCATCAAGCCTATGCCCATAAGATATTGACCGGTAGAAGTCTTGAAGGACTACGGACTAAGACAGGCGTCAGTGGTTTCCTTAAACGTGAGGAATCGATGTATGACCACTTTGAAGCGGGGCATGCCGCCACTTCATTAAGCACAGCCTATGGCATGGCTATCGCCCGTGACTTAAATAAAGAAAAACGCGATATCGTCGCCGTGATTGGTGATGGAAGTATCGCTAATGGCATGGCGTTTGAAGCTCTTAATTCAATTGGCCACAGCAAACGTAAACTCATCATTGTTGTCAATGATAACGATATGTCGATCAGTTATCCCACGGGCGCTTTTTCTCGCTTTTTAAAGCGCGTCCGGTTTTCTCCCAAGTATCTACGTAATAAAGAAGCATATCGCCGAATGATGTTTAAATCGAAGTTTGGCTATACTGTTTTTAGATTTACACAGTCACTTAAAAACAAAATTGCAAGTTACATATCTCCTAGTAACCTCTTTGAACAAATGGGACTAGGTTATATTGGACCCGTTGATGGTCATGATTTTCGAGCATTACAAAAAGCATTTAATCATGCCAAGCGAAGTGGCCTTCCTGTCGTTGTCCATGTTAAAACAATAAAAGGCAAGGGATATCATCCAGCGGAAATTGATTTATCCGGTTATTGGCATGGCGTCTCCCCATTTGAGATTGAAAGTGGCCTTCCTAAAGTCAACCACCCGGGACAAATATCCTGGAGCCATCTTTATAGCGATTTACTTAATGAAGCAATGGGAAGGGATAAGAAGATGGTTTTGATTAATCCCGCGACTATTAGGGGATCAAACCTTGATGAGATCTTTAAGAATTATCCCAGTCGGACATTTGATGTAGGGATTGCTGAAGAACATGCGCTGACGATGGCTTCCGGCCTATCGTTATCGGGATATTATCCCATCGTTTCCATCTATTCGACATTCCTACAACGAGCATTCGATCAAGTAAGCCATGATCTGGCTAGGCAAAACCTTAAATCACTTTTATTAATTGACCGGGCCGGACTTGTAGGACCTGATGGGGATACCCATCAAGGGTTATATGATCAAGCATTCTTAATAAATACTCCTAATACCATCGTTTCGATGGCTAGTGATATTCACGAAGCCGCGGGTTTATTTAAAGAAGCCCAAAATCATGATGGTTTATTTGCTATTAGATATCCCCGTGATTATGTATCTAAAAATAGTGGGGCAGTCCCCGTCGATTTACCGATTGGAACATGGAAATCAATCAAACATAGCGATTCCTCTCGTGTGTTATTAATAAGTTATGGCCCAATTATAAAGAGCGTTATTAGCCAAATTGAAACACTTAAATTAAATGTCGATGTTATTAACGCTATCTATCAAAAACCAATTGATATGAAGACGCTAGAATCCTCGCTTAAATATGAGCACATCATTATTCATGATGCATACGCTACTTATTCTGGATTTGTTAATAATGTTAAGTCCACGCTTATCGATTTAGGATATAAAGGTCATATTGCTGGCGTTGCCATCAAAGATGAATTCATTAAACAAGCGACTATTAATGAGCAAATGGAATATTGCGGAGTAGATAGCAAATCCATTTATGATCTAATTGCGTCAATCTCTTAGTGCTTTATTACCTTATCTATTCATCTTCATTTTTTGCTTCCTAGAAGATTTTAAAGCAATCCAATAGCGACAATAATTATAGCCTATTAGAATTAATCTTCCGCCCAATAAATCTATATTTTTCATATTAATAAACACGGAAATTAAAACCATAAAACGGTTATTTGCCAAAAATTGCCAAATTTAGAATAAATACATTGAATATGTAAATTATATATTGTAATATTAAGTACCGGGGTTAACATATGATTCAAAAATTTGTCGTTGAAAATTTTGGTTCAATAAAAGAAAAATTAGAAATATCATTTCAAGCCTCAAGCTTAAGTGATGAAACATACTACCAGAATGTGTTCAAATTTAAAAATTCCAATTTTTTAAAACTCGTAGCGTTTTATGGCATGAATGCATCTGGTAAATCGACCATCATACGAGCGTTCGCGGCATTACAAGAATTAATTATTCCTCTTCCGATAGGTCCTGTTACACCATATCTCCCGTTCGAGTTTTCGAATGAGACCAAGTCTGCCCCAATCAGTTTAGGGATTGAATTTTCTCCTTCAAATGATGAGGATGCGTTCGCTTACAAATATTTAGTGACCTACGATGCGAAAAAGATTATTTATGAAAAATTGGAGAAGATGACTTCCCAAAAACCATCACTAATTTTTTCACGCACCACTAATGAAAAAATGGATTCTGAACTAACGATTGGCGCTTCGGCTTCAAACCATCCACTCTTGCAAGCTTTAAAATCATCCATTGTACCTAATCGCACTTTTTTATCGATGTTTGCGACTTTTAAAGTCGCTGACCTATTCGAAACATACCAATTTTTTGCAACGCGTTTAATTAATATTTCCCCAGAAATGAATCGTTTCGTAGACGTTGTCCCCACGAATTTGATGAATGATGAATCATTAAAAAAATTCACAATTAAATTGCTCCAAGCCGCTGGCTTCAATATTCACAATATTCATGTCGAAAAAAAACCAAAGACCCATGTAATCGCAAACATTCCGGGCTTTATTAATGAAACGAATGCTTTATTTTTAGATCATGATGGAGGTTCTCTTGAATTCATAAAGGAATCTTTGGGTACCAAAAAAATCATTATATTAGCGGAACACCTATATCCAGCCTTATCGAAACCCTCAGTCATGATTATTGATGAATTAGAATCTTCACTTCATCCAGAGTTGACCAAACTGATTTTAACTTGCTTTTTAGACGAAACAATCAACCCCCATTATTCCCAACTAATTTTTTCTTCTCATGAGACCACATTGCTTGATTTAGATTTACTGAGACGTGATCAAATTTACTTTGTCTATAAAGACCAAAAAACTTGTGGAACATATATTAAATCACTTAAAGACTTTCAAGTCAGAAAGACCGAAAGTATCGAGAAATCATACCTAGCCGGCCGTTACCTTACTTCACCCAGCATCGATGAAATATTAGTAATGAGTGAGTCCGAAAATGATGAACAGACCAATTCATAAACGGAAATGTGTGCTTGTATTTGGGTATGAAGGAAAAATAATAAAACCGAAAAACAATATTTTTCACATTTCTCACTTAGTGATAGTGAATTCATTCTAAAATCTTTTTCGACCGGTGTCACCGACCCAAGGAAAATGATTGCTTCGACAAAACGGAAACGCGCACGATTCGATTATCGCGCCGATGAAGATAAAACATACATTTTCATTGATGGTGACGATGATCACGATAAAATGAAATTAATTGAAAGTCTAAGAGCAAAACTAAAAAAACACGACAAAGATATTACCCTAATTATCTCCAATCCTTGCTTTGAGTTATGGTTTTTAAATCACTTCGAAAGATTTGGCCACCCATTGACGAAAAAGCATCTTTTTAGCACATTAAATGGATTTATTCCTCATTATGAAAAAACTATGGACGTTTTTCAACTTACACGAAAAAATATGAAGAAGGCAATCGCTAATAGCGCCTTTCAACTATCATTAGCAAACGACAATCCCAAGACAGAAGTAGCGCTATTGCTTACCAATAAGGTCATTAAAGAGAAACAATGAAATTTAACAATATTGATCTGAGTAATCTATTCTTTTTTATTGTTAACCAAGTTTTAAGTTAAAATATATACATGAGCAAAGTCATCGTTCATATCGATTTAAACGCGTTTTTTGCCACTTGTGAACAATTAGTGGATCCCACCCTTTTAAACAAGCCGATGGCCGTTGGCGGACTTGGGCGACGTGGAATCATCCTCGCGGCTTCCTATGAAGCTCGTCCATTTGGTGTACGCGCGGCCATTCCTACTTACCAAGCACTTGAACTATGTCCAAACCTTATCATCAAATCACCACATTTTAATTTATATAAAAAGTATTCAAATATATTTCGAGAGTTTATTTCTAAATATTCAAGCATCTTAGAGATGGCCTCAATTGATGAGTGCTTCGTGGATATGACTTCCGCACTAGTGGGAATAACTGACGCAGCGGGTTACTTTAAATCAATCCAAATGAAGTTACTCGAGGAAACTGGACTAAAATGCTCAATCGGCGTGGGTCCCACTAAGTTCTTGGCCAAGATGGGGAGTGACTATCAAAAGCCGTTGGGCGTGACCATTATTAGGAAGCGTGATATCGGAAAGATCTTATTTCCCCTACCGATAAAAGATTTATATGGGGTAGGTAAGAAAACTTATCCTAAGCTAAATGAATTGAGAATAAAAACAATTGGTGATTTCTATAAGGCACCTCAAAGTATGTTAGAACCATTACTGGGTCGCTTTTACTTCGTCTTAATCGATTGGCTAAATGGTAAAGGCGATGATGCGATTGTTTTAACCCCATCTGATCCTAAATCAATTGGTAATTCGTCCACCTTCATGCATGACACCAATGACTATGACGAGATTCGCGCCATGTTTGATTCTCTCGCAAGTGAAGTAAGTGCCCGGGCAATTGAAGATCGCTTGCTTGCTAAAGGGATCCAGATCACGATTAGGGATACAAATTTCAAAACGATTAATCGCTCTCAAGTCATGGATCATTACTTTAACGACTATCAAACCATCCTTTCCCAAGCCTTATTTCTCTTTGACCAAAACTATAAAGGTAATCTAATTCGCCTCGTGGGTATTCAAATCCATGATTTAAAACCGATTGATGAAGCGGTTGAACAATTATCGTTATTCAATTATGAAGAAGTGATTGAAAAGAATAAGACGCGGTTATTAATCAACGAACTGAATCGCAAGATGAAGAGTGGGAAGTTATTACGCGCTTCCGATTTACATAAGGACGACCACCATGGAAATAAATGAAGCACTGGCTCGGTATATCCAATACCTCTATGTCGAAAAAGGATTAAGTCAGGAAACAATTAAAAGTTACGATAGCGATTTAACGTTATTCATGGCTACACTTGCGGGGATTCAAGACACTCGTGACCTTCACAGTCACGATATTACTGATTTCATGCAATTACAGTCACACTGTGGCAAATCGGCGCGGACGATCAATCGAAGATTATCCGTTATTAGGCAGTTTTATTTGTTCCTAGAGCGGGATGGCATCATCTCGGAGCATGTAAGTAAGATTCATGCCCCAAAAGAAGCCGTGTTTTTACCAAGTTATCTCACGATGGAAGAAGTCGAGCAGTTATTAGAAGCGCCTAATCGCGAAAAAGACGATGAAATGCGCGATAAGGCGATGATTGAAGTCATGTACGCTTCAGGACTTCGAGTATCTGAGTTATTATCCTTATCACGAGGTCAAATCAACTTTGAAAAAGGATTGGTAACCATCTACGGGAAAGGAAATAAAGAAAGACGCGTGCCAATCGGAGAGTTTGCCCTAGATTATGTAAAAGAGTATATCAAAGGAGCCAGAGAACGTAATATTGGCCGTCATAGCAAGTATTTGTTTCTCAATAAGTTTGGTAAACCAATTTCGCGGCAATATTTCTTTTTGCAAATTAGGAAATACGCCAAACGCGCTGGGATTACCGAGCTTATTAGCCCCCATACACTTCGCCATTCATTTGCCACCCACCTTTTAGAAAATGGAGCGGAACTCCGGGCCGTCCAAGAAATGTTAGGGCACACTAATATTGCCACGACGCAGATCTATACTCATATTTCTCGAAAAAGAATTCTTAGTGCCTTCGATTTGTATAGTAAGCGTAAGTAAGATAAAATTACCATAGTTAAGGAATAACTTTATGAAACAAACATTTAAACGCATCTTTGTGATTGTGATGGATTCAGTGGGAATTGGAGCGATGCCGGATGCCGCTTTGTTTGGCGATGAGGGAGCAAATACCTTTGCCCATACCGCGGAAGCCTGTGGCGGCCTTCAAATACCCTATTTAAACGCGTTAGGGATTGGTGATTTAGCCAATATCAAAGGTAGTAGTGTGATTTCTCATCCAAAGTCATATTCAATGCGTTTACTAGAGGCGAGTAACGGAAAAGATACGATGACGGGCCACTGGGAAATGATGGGCATCTTGACCACGAAACCTTTCAAGACATTCACAGACACTGGGTTCCCGGACGCATTAATCGAAGAATTAGAAGAAAAAACCGGTCATCAGGTCATTGGAAATTACGCCGCCAGTGGCACCGACATTATTAAAGACCTGGGCGAAGAGCAGAAAAGAGATGGTTCATTAATCGTCTATACATCCGCCGATAGCGTGCTCCAAATCGCTGCGCATGAAGAAACGATTTCAGTTAAAGAGTTATATCGCTGCTGTGAGATTGCTAGGGAAATTTGTAACCGTCCTGAATACCTTTTAGGGCGCATTATTGCTCGTCCTTTCATCGGAGCGGACAAACATTCCTTCAAACGCACCCCTAATCGCCATGATTACGCCTTTTCGCCAAGTCACGACACGGCTATGGACTTATTAATGAAGAATGGCTATATGACTAGCTGTATTGGTAAGATTGGCGATATCTTTAATAAGCAAGGTGTTAGCAAGACGCAAAAGACGATTAGCAATCAAGATGGCATGCTAAAAACAATTGAAGAAATTAAGAATCATGACTTTGAAGGTATGTGCTTTATTAACCTTGTTGATTTTGATTCTGAATATGGCCATCGCCGCAATCCACTAGGTTATGGGAAAGCGATTGAAGAATTTGATGTCTTATTAGGCGACCTACTTAAACTAGTGAAAGATGATGATTTAATTATGGTGACGGCTGATCACGGAAATGATCCGCTTCATTCGGGAACCGATCATACGCGAGAAATGGTGCCCTTATTAATCTATAATTCACTCTTTACAAAAGGAAGAAAATTAGACGATCGTAAGTCATTCGCCGCTATCGGAAATACAATCTTACATAACTTTAACATCAAAAAAACCACCAATTTAATAGGTGAACCAATCACAGAAATCTTTGAGTAATAGTAATATAGTAGTTAATTAGTTGATATTTATAAGCCATCAATTGTGGATAACTCTCCGATATTAATGGCTTTTCTTATGAAGGCACAATTACTTCATCTAAAATAAATACGACTAGATTGTGCTTTTAAAGTGTCTTAGTTAACATAATATACATTATGCGAAGTTAATTGTATCTGTGAAATATAGAACGCGCCCACGATTGCGGGCAAGCGGGAGCGCACGTGAATGGGTAAAAGATCTTTTTGCTATCTCTACTTCTTACTACATAGATGCGAGATATCTCGTGGCTGGTAAACTTTAGATAATTAGTTTAATTGGGCATAGTTGCCAGATCGAGCCATTTGGATAATCTCTTTTCACTAATGAAATTAAACTAAAAATACATCCGTTTAATTTCAATAAGTCAAAGTTAATGAAATTATTTATCCGATAACCGCTTTTATTCTAGAAAGTCTCTTTTTTCCGCATTGTTGAAATTGCTAGTTGAATTCCTGATTTTGCAAAAATTAATTGGGTTTTTAGAGGATACTTCGTGGTAATGGCGTCTATTTCTTCATCACTCAGTCGAATGTCTTTAAGGTATTCAATAAGGATGCTTTTCGCTTGTTCTATGGTGTATTCACTTAGTCCATTGAAATCAGTTAACAAATCTAAAATCTGCAATAAACGGTAATTGGCATCAGTGATGGTAGTTCGTGGGGCATTGAGTCGCACGCAAATATTACTAATCTTAATCTCTCTTCTCTTGTTAGAAACAGCGTTAGAAATAATAGTGTCAACACTTGCAGTCTGTGTGGTTAAACCAAGCATATTAGCAAAATTAATGCCACTCCTATACCCAATACGTGATTTTGATCGGTCCCAAAGGTAAAGAGTGTCAATAGCACTATAAAAATCGATTTGGTCACCATTAAATAGATTGTCTTCCTTAGCAAATTGAAAAACTCCGGCTTTAACCTTTAATAAACTTCCCTCTTTTACGAGTCGTCCCACCATTTCTCGAATGACCGATTCAGTTATAAGGGGATTTAAGGCATAAACCTCGCTCAAGGTAATAGTGGCATCAAGTGGAAACCCACTCTTGAGCTGATCTAGTAAATACTTCTTAATACTCATGTAGCTACTTCTTCAATTCTTCTATTAAATCTCAATTTTTGTCTTAATTTTATAAGGAGGTTAATTCTTGAATACTCAAAAAAGCAAATGCATAGTGAGGTATTGCCTTAATTGTCGCATCCGATGTATTGATGTTATTTAATGAAACCTTAAATGCCTTAATTGGCTTAAATTTCTCAACAAAACTCTTTAGTGATTTGGATTTTGTGTTTCCACCTGATTTGCATTCGATGGGAAAAATCTTCCCGCGATGCTCAATCAAGAAATCAATTTCAATATCACCAATTCTTGTATAGTAAAGATTTTCTTTCTTAGCGATTAGCATCTGCGCTAATAATTGTTCGTATATCGCACCTTTAAATAAATCCAGTTCATCATTTTGTATTTTGTAGATATAATTTTGCCCAAGCATACATACTAATAGACCAATGTCATTCATGTATAGCTTAAATAAAGATCCCTGGCCATCAATTAATGAGCCTTTTAAATGATCAGCATGATAGCATTTTCTTGTATTACCAGTTCTTTCTAGCCAGTCGACGGCATTGCCAAAGTCTCGGGCGGTTTTGCTTTCTTCGACCATGTTATACATGAATCGATGACTGTCTTTGGAAAACTGATTAGGAATGGAATCAAAACATTTTAGTGTCTTAATTTTGTTATCTGGAGTCGACTGATATTGCTGGATATCGCTTCGATATAAATTAATAATTGCTTCTTGTTTCAAAAATACTTTCCCTAGATTTTTACTTTGAATATATTCGAAGACTACTTGCGGCATTCCACCAACCAGAACATAGTCCTTAATGTCCTTGTTAAGCGTTTCATGTAATGTTTGGTTAATAAGGTTTCCTTTTAGGACGTCATCTTTTATTTGAATAACAATATTATTAATTGTTTCGCCATGTATTGCCCATAAAAATTCTTCAAAGTCCATGGGTACCATCTCAATGTGTTTTACTGAAGGACCCGGATCAAGAAAATCACTATTTAAGTTAATTCCAAGCATTGAACCACTCGCAACAATGCGGTATTTTTTCATTTCAGTGAGTGGTTTAAGGAGTGAATATGCTCTTTTGCATAGTTGAATTTCATCTAAAAAGATTAATGTTTCATTTCCATCAATACTGAAAATGTTTTGTGATATTCCGTAAGCTTGTAATGTTTTTACTGCTTCGGCGGGATTCGGCATCGTGTCAAAAGCTTTTCTCATATCGAGTTGATCTTCGAAATTTAGGTACAACAAATACTTAAATTCTCTTTTGCCGAAATCTTTAATAATATATGTTTTCCCAACCTGTCTGGCACCTTTTACCAATAATGATTGAAAAAAGTCATTTTCTTTCCATTCGAGCAATGTTTGATAAATTTTTCTTTTCATGATGATTACCTGACATCTTTATAACATTTGCCGGTAAAACATGCAATATCTATGTTTTATTCCCTTGTAAAAAATGCATTAAAGTGATTTTATTCCCAGTAAAAACATGTAATCAACTTAAAAACCTCTATAGTGGAAGATAAAAATAAATGAAATCTTTTGGATTAATTAAGATAACTAGACCTTAAGAGCAAATGTATCGGGTTTATCCTTATCAAATGGCTCATTCGCCCACATGATAGTAACTAGATCAGTATCTCCAACATTTTCAATGTTATGGGTATAGCCAACAGGAATATCCACTACTTCTAACTTTTCCCCAGACACTTGATATTCGATTACTTCTTTAGAATCGATTTTACGGAATCTAATAATAGCTTTACCGGAAACCACCAAAAACTTTTCATTTTTCGAATGGTGCCAGTGATTGCCTTTGATAATGCCAGGTTTAGTGACATTGACGGATACTTGACCCCGCTCTTCTGTTTTTAAGAACTCGGTGAATGATCCACGATTGTCAACATTCATCTTTAAGGGATATTTGAACTGGTCTTCAGGTAAGTAGCTTAAATAGGTGCTATAAAGCTTCTTGGTAAAGGGATCCTTCATATCGGGAATATAACCATTGATGCGGCTTTGTTTAAATGAATTAATAAGTTCAACGATATAACCGAGTCGCACCGAATGCGTGATGGGGACACGGTAATAGTCGCCCACCATGTTTCCTTTACCATCAAGCGCATTAATTAGTTCATTTACGACATCATCGATATAAACTAGACTCAACAAAACGCTTGAATCATTGACCTTAATTGGAAGATCATGGGCGATGTTATGGCAAAATGTGGCGACCACGCTATTGTAATTAGGGCGGCACCATTTGCCAAAGACATTCGGGAAGCGGTATATCAATACTTTAGCGCCAACCTCTTTACCATACTGAAATAACAGTTCTTCTCCAGCTTTCTTACTAATACCATAAGGATTATCAAGTTCAGCTTGGATTGAGGAAGCAAGCATGATTGGGCAAGTATTATGATGTTTCTTTAATGTATCCAGCAGCGTGGAAGTAAAGCCAAAATTACCTTCCATGAACTCAGACTGGTCTTTAGGACGATTGACACCGGCTAGATGGAAGACAAATTCCGCTTTCTTACAATATGCTTCTAATAAAGCAGGATCAGTATCAATATCATATTCAAAAATGTCGTTATCGTGGCGATTTTTGAGTACAACAATCAAGTTCTTGCCGATGAATCCTTTGGCGCCCGTGACTAAAATCGTCATTTCTTCTTCCATTCCTTAAGTTGTTCTTGGACATAGTCAAGTTTCAGAAGCTTTTGTTTAATCCCTTCGATATTCAATCGTTCAGTGTTATGTGAATTGTATTCACCTTCTAACGAAGCCGGGCTGATGCCTTCGACGAAATATTTATCATAATTTAAGTCGCGTTTATCAGCCGGGACCCGAAAGAAGCCGCCCATGTCGATAGCTACGGCATATTCTTCTTTTGTTAATAGTGTTTCATATAGCTTCTCGCCATGGCGCGTGCCAATAATCTTAACTTCATTTTTAACGCCAAAGAGCTCTTTTAAAGCAATCGCTAAATCGCCAATCGTCGAAGCGGGTGATTTTTGAACCATAATGTCGCCAGCAACAGCGTTTTGGAAGGCAAACACGACTAATTCGACGGCCTCATCTAAACTCATTAAGAAGCGCGTCATGTCGGGATTAGTAACTGTCAAAGGTTGGCCCGCCTTTATTTGTTCTATGAATAGCGGGATAACCGAGCCTCGTGAAGCCATGACATTACCATACCGGGTGCCACAAATTAATGTCTTCTCGGGATCGACGGTTTTCGATTTGGCGACGAATACTTTTTCCATCATCGCTTTGGAGATGCCCATCGCATTAATCGGATAGGCGGCTTTATCAGTTGATAAGCAGATAACCTTCTTTACACCTAGTTCAATCGCGGCGGTCAGCACATTATCAGTGCCAAGTACATTTGTTTTTACGGCTTCTAGCGGGAAGAATTCGCACGATGGCACCTGTTTTAAGGCTGCGGCATGGAAAATATAATCGACGCCGTTCATCGCATTTTTAACACTGGCGATATCGCGGACATCGCCGATATAAAATTTAAGTTTGTCGTCTTTATAAATTTTCCGCATATCATCCTGTTTCTTTTCATCGCGTGAAAAGATGCGGATTTCCTTAATATCGGTATTTAAGAAACGTTTCATGACGGCGTTACCAAATGAGCCGGTGCCGCCTGTAATTAATAGTATTTTATCCTTAAACATGAGGAATATTCTCCTTTATATTAAACAAACTATTATCTTATTAACTCATATAATAATACATTGGATTCCAGATTTTATTAATAATTAAATAATTTGTAAATTCCAATTCA